>NZ_JAQLEM010000050.1 GCF_028209885.1 Collinsella aerofaciens
GACGGCATGACCAGAAGGTCTATGCCGTCCTCTTTTCATGCCAATTTGTTCGCTCTGGCGCCCGCTCGCTGGCATTGCCAAAACATCGACGTTGCCGTGGTCCTAAGTAGTCATTGGGGACGTTTTTGTTTGACTAGTCGTTTAAGAACGTCCCCGATGACTATTTGAATTGCTAATTTGTGCGGGTTGTGGTTTTGTGACCTGCTGAAATTTAGGATACTGTACATCTGTACGTTAACTCATCTTCGTAGTATATTGCTATCCGCAAAACTCAACACCATTGTGCTTTGAGACGTTAAAGCGCCTACTACAATGGTTGTCGATAGTACGATTCGATTCAACGACAGGATGGATGGTCCAAGCGTGAGCCTCGGCAGCAAACTATCCAATGCAAAGGTGTCCTCTGCGATATTTAAGCGCGACATTAAGCGACTGCTTGTGAACCCCGTCGCCCTGGTGGTTACCCTAGGCGTGTGCGTTATTCCCTCGCTGTATGCCTGGTATAACATCGTGGCAAACTGGGATCCGTATGGAAACACCCAAGGCATCAAGATTGCTATCGCCAACAACGATCGAGGCACCCAAAACGACTTGGTGGGTGAGCTCAACGCTGGCGACAAAGTGGTCGACCAGCTCAAGGAGAATCATCAGTTGGGCTGGACGTTCGTCGACTCGACGGCCGATGCCAAGGAGGGCGTCGAGAGTGGTGAGTACTATGCGGCCATCGTAATCCCCAAGAACTTCTCGGATAACCTGGTTTCGATGCTCGACGGCAACTACCATCAGCCCAAGCTTACGTACTACGTCAATGAGAAGAAGAGCGCCATTGCGCCCAAGGTTACCGATACCGGTGCAAACACCATCGAGGAGCAGATCAACTCGGAATTTGTCTCTACGGTAGGCAAGACTGTTGCCGGTATCGCCAAGGATGCCGGTGTCGATTTAAAGGACAAGGCAACCCAGACTCAGGACTCGCTGGCAAGTTCGGTGTCCGAGGCGTCCGACACCTTGGGCGAGGTGCGCGATTCGATTGGCGATATGAATGCCGCCATCGATAAGACGAGTGGCGCTATCGCCTCGGCTGATGCGGCACTTGCCGGCTTGCAAGGCCAGGCACCGTCGCTGACGCAGGCGATCTCCCAGGGCAACGACCTGCTGAGCGAAGCTCGCACCACGGCGGGCAACTCCATCACCTCGCTCTCCAAGGCGCTCTCGGAAGGCAGCCTTGCGCTCACCAAGACGTCGGCCTCTGCGAACGCTGCCATCGGCAAGCTGACGGGCGCGGTTACATCTACGACCACCCGTATCGACAACTCGCTCGAGTCTCTTCAAGCGACGATCGACCACAATAAGGCCGTTATCGGGCACTTGGAGATTCTCGCCAATGACACGTCGACAGGTTCCGAGGAAATTGACGCGCGCATTGTATCGACCATCGATTTGCTTCGAGAGCAGAATGAAAAGCTTCAGAGCATCAAGGACGGTCTGTCTGCGCAGTCGAGCGCCATGGCGAATGACGCCGCGGCTGTCTCGGGTGCCAGCGACGCTATCAATAACGCAATTCAGACCGGTGCGACCAACCTTGGCCAGGCCCAGACGGACCTGGGTCAAAACGCGCTGCCGAAGGCCTCGAGCGCGCTTGATTCCTTTGCCGCCGTCTCGGGTGATTTGACGGGTATCGTATCTGGCCTCACGCCCACGATTGCAAGCGCGCGCGGTACGCTTTCGCGGCTTAACGCTACGCTCGGCCAGGCCAAGACCACGCTGTCCCAGACCGATTCCTCGCTTGCCAAGGTCCAGGACAAGCTTGCAACCGCCGCCAATGACATCGCGGCGCTGCAGACCTCCGAGTCCATGGGCGAGCTGGCCGATCTGATGGGCGTCGATGTCAATGACGTGGCAGATTTCATGGCGTCTCCGGTTGAGTTGACGTCCAAGTCAATCTATCCGGTCAAGAGCTTTGGCTCGGGCATCGCTCCCTTCTACACCAATCTGGCGCTTTGGGTGGGCGGCTATGTGCTCATCGCCATTTACAAGCTCGAGGTCGACCGTGAAGGTGTTGGCAGCTTTACGGCGCGCCAAGGCTACTTTGGCCGCTGGTTGCTCATGGTGATCCTGGGCGCGTTGCAGGCCATCATCGTTACGGTAGGCGATCTGGTGATTGGCGTGCAGTGCGTCAGCCCGCTGCTGTTCGTGCTGGGCGGCATCGCCATTTCGTTCACCTACGTCAATATCATCTATGCGCTGTCCACCACGTTTAAGCATATCGGCAAGGCTATCGGCGTCATTCTCGTCATCGTGCAGATCCCGGGTTCGTCGGGCATGTACCCCATCGAGATGATGCCCGGCTTCTTCCAGTGGCTGCACCCGCTGCTGCCCTTTACCTACGGCATCAATCTGCTGCGCGAGACGGTCGGCGGCATGTATTCGTTCAACTACCTGTTTAACCTGTGCATTCTGGGCGTGTTCTTGATCGTGGCGCTCTTTATCGGCCTGCAGCTGCGTCCGCTGCTGCTCAACCTTAACCTGCTCTTTGATAAACAGCTCTCCACGACCGGTATGATGATTTGCGAGTCCAACGACCTGCCGCGCCAGCGCTACTCGCTGCGCACGGCCATGCGCGTCATGCTCGATTCCGATTCGTACCGTCGCGAACTGCTCGATCATGCGGTCGCCTTTGAACATCGCTACCCGTACTACATCAAGGGCGGTTTTGCCGCCGTGGTGGGCGTTCAGGTCCTGCTCTTTGTCCTGTCGACGGTTCTCGATATCGACAATAACGGCAAGATCATCCTGCTTGTCATTTGGATCATCTCGGTTATTGCCATCTGCGGCTGGCTTATCAATATCGAATATATCCGAGCGAGCCTCAATACCCAGATGCGCATCTCGGCGCTTTCGGATGAGGACCTGCGTCGCGAGATGCGCGAACACACGGCCGCCATTCCTGCCGCCCGCCACATGTTTGGCCTCAACGCCAGCGAGCGTGGTGCCAAGGGCGGCGATCAGTCCACGGGCCGCTTGCCGCATATCGGCTCGCACCATAAATCTCAGGGCAGCGACAGCACAGCCACAAATGATGGAGATACCACCGCGCTTGGCAAGCACTCCAAAGGAGGTGAGGCATAAATGAAGAACATCCTGCATCTGTTTAAGCGCGATGTCCAAAACGTGTCTCGCTCCGTGATCGGCTTGGTTGTCGTGATGGGCCTCATTATCGTACCGTGTCTGTACGCGTGGTTTAACATCGCCGGCAGCTGGGATCCGTACGGCAACACCGGCAATCTTAAGATCGCCGTGGTCAACACCGATGAGGGTTACGAGAGCGATTTGATCCCCGTCGAGGTTAACGTGGGCGAAAACGTGACCGCCACCCTACGCGGCAACGAGAGCTTCGATTGGGTTGTGCTCAACAATCGCGAAAAGGCTATCGAGGGCGTTAAGTCGGGCGCGTACTATGCTGCCGTCGTTATCCCCAAAACGTTTAGCGCTGACATGATGACGCTTTTCTCGACCGACGTGAAACACGCCGATATCGAGTTTTACGAGAACCAGAAGGCCAACGCCATCGCGCAGATCGTGACCGAGAAGGGTTCGAGTGCCGTTCAGAGCCAGGTTAACGAAACTTTTACCGAGACCATTACGAGCATCGGTCTTAAGACGGTGTCCAGCCTGCTCGATTACATGAGCACCGACCAGGTCAGCAACTTTATCGCCAACCTGTCCTCGACGCTTGGCGATTCGGTCCAGGACCTGCAGGACATTCAGGCCAGCGCAACGTCGCTTGCGGGCATTTTGAGCTCCACGTCCGATTCTCTGACTTCGGCGAGCGGTATGCTCAAGCAGACGGGCGCGGTCGATGAGTCGACGAAGCAGCTGATGGAGCATGCCAAGAGCGGTATGAGCGATTCCAAGGAAGCGCTGAAGGACGCCAACGACGCCATCAATGCCGCGATTGACGGAAGCGCGGGCTCGTTTGACAACGTGTCCGCCGAGCTTGCGAAGGCATTCGATGCCGCGAATCAACATGTCGACCTTACGGTGTCCCAACTCAACGATGCCGCGGCGGCGCTCAACACGCGTGCCGACGATATCGACGCCACTGCTGACCAGCTCCGCAGCTTTGCCGATCAGGTGACTGACGAAAAGCTTCAGGACAGCCTCAAGTCTGTGGCAACATCGCTGAGCAGGATCGCGGTGGAGTATCGCAATAACGCCAAGGACCTGACGGCAACCGCAAAGTCCCTTTCTGACAGCATGGCAGAAGTTAACAAGTCGCGTGCCGAGGTCGATCAGGCAATCGCGGATGCCAAGGCTGGTATCTCGGGCGCCAAGTCCGACTACGATTCCACGTTTTCGGTTAAGGCCAAGGAGCTCAAGAAGACCGTCTCGGGCGTTTTGGATTCGCTGAACAGCATCTCGGACGACCTGAATAGCGCCGTAGACGGCTTGACCGACGCATCTGGTTCGCTGGCAAAGGGCCTCTCTAAGGCCGCAAGGCTGGTCAACAAGGCTTCCGATCAGCTGGGTGAGGCATCGGACAAGATCAGCGCGTTTAAGGACGAGCTTGACGGTGCCCTTATGTCGGACGATCTGGCCACGATCAAGACAATGATCGGCAACGACCCCGAGGGTTTGGCCGCGTCGCTTTCCGGCCCCGTCGCGCTCGATCGCAAGCCGGTCTATCCGATCCGCAACTACGGTTCGGCCATGGCACCGTTCTACACGATTCTGTCGCTCTGGGTCGGCTCGATCGTGCTGGCGGCCATGATGAAGGTCTCGGTTGACGACGAACTCATCAATGAGCTGATCCCCGTGCGCTTGCACGAGATCTACCTGGGCCGTTACCTGTTCTTTGGCGGTCTGGCCCTGCTGCAGGCAACGCTCGTGTGCGCGGGCGACATCCTGTTCTTTGGCATCCAGTGCGACAACCCGCTGCAGTTTGTGCTGGCGGGCTGGGTCGCGAGTCTCGTGTTCTCCAATATCGTCTACACGCTTACGGTGTCGTTTGGCGATATCGGCAAGGCGCTCGCCGTCGTGCTGCTGGTCATGCAGGTCGGCGGTTCGGGCGGCACGTTCCCCATCGAGATGACCGGCCCCGTGTTCCAGGCGATCTATCCGTTCCTGCCGTTTACTCACGGCATCAACGCCATGCACGCCGCCATGGCCGGTGCCTATCATATGGAGTACTGGGTTGAGCTGGGTATTCTGGCGAGCTATCTGATTCCGTCGCTGGCACTGGGCGTCGTCTTCCGCCGCCCGGTCATCAAAGCCAACGACTGGATCATCGAAAAGCTGGAGTCGACAAAGCTAATTTAGTGCGGCAACGTTAACGCTGATGTAGCACTAATGCCAGCGAGCGAGCCGCATTTGCGCCAAGGTGACGTGAAATGAAAGGGCGCTGACCTTCTGGTCGCGCCCTTGAAATTGAACGTCAGATTGGCGTGAATGCGGCTCGCGCAGCGTCGGCCGGTCCGCCGTTCGGTAGAACGGCGGAACAAAACGCTTTAGTGGGCTGGATTGCGATGCAACGCTGGTTGTTGCTACAGTAGCGGGGCGTGCCGGGGGTCCGGTGCGCCCCGTTTTTATTTGACCATGAGGCGGCACGCAGCCATACGCGTGCGGACACCACGCCCAGATTGAGTGTGAGGATGTTCCATGGCCCAATACGCTGCCAACGAAATCGAGAATATGCCCGATAGCCCTGTAGCCCGCGAAGACCTAGGTGCCGGCGGTGCCTCTCGCGGTGCCGGTGCGCGCTCGCCGCTGTTCTGGAAGGTCTTGCTGCTTTCGGTGGCGGTCATCTGGGGCTATTCCTTCACCACCATGAAGGATGCGCTCGATACCATTCCGGTGTTCGAGCTGCTCTACATTCGTTTTCTTCCGGCGTCGTTGGTCATGCTTGCCATCTTCCACGAGCGCATTGTTGCCCATTTCAACGCTCGAAACCTGATTGTTGGACTTGGCATGGGCGCGCTCATGTGGGGTGCCTACGGTTTGCAGACGATCGGCCTGGCACAGACCACGGCGGGCAAGAGTGCATTTTTGACGGGCACGTACTGCATCTTGGTTCCGTTTGCGAGCTACGTTCTAAGCGGCGAAAAGCTTACCCGTTACAACTTGGGCGCCGCGTTGCTGTGCCTGGCGGGCATTGGTCTGGTGGCGCTCGATAGCGTCGAGTTCAATGTCGGCGATGTCATCACACTGGGCGGTGCGGTCTTCTTTGCCATCCAGATGGCGGTGACCGCCAAGTATGGCCGCAAGATGGACATCAACGTCATCACGTTTTGGATGTTTGTGGGCAACGGCGTGCTGAGCCTGATCTCGTCGCTGCTATTCGAGACCCAAGCGCCGCTGTCCGTTTGGACGCCGAGCTTTATCAGTGTGATGGCGTTTCTCTCGGTGGGCTGCACATGTGTGGCTCTGCTCATCCAAAATGTCGGCCTGGCGCATGTTCCGGCCTCGACGGGCTCGCTGCTCCTTTCGATGGAGTCGCCTTCGGGTGTGCTGTTCTCGGTGCTGCTGATGGGGGAGGCGCTCACCTCGCGCCTGCTCGCCGGCTTCGCGCTCATCTTTCTTTCGATTATCTTGAGCGAGACGCATTTCGATTTTTTGCGTCGAAAGCCGCGCCCGCAATTGTAAACAATTTGTTGCGCCGCCTCCCGGGGCGGCATTTTTTATGCGTCGCCCTTAAAGTAGTACCTTGCACTTTACGCTATCAAAGTGCTTGCTGCAAAAACGTTACTGGAGGGCATCTATGGCACCAGCACTGTCCGATCTTCAACCGCAATCAGCGCCCAAGGCCACCGCGGCGGCGCAAGCCGCCATTGGCGACAGTCTGGTCAAAGAGGCTCAAACTTTTGCCGATGAGCTTGCCGCATGGCGTCACGATCTGCATCGGACGCCCGAACTTGGTAACGACCTCCCGCAGACCTCTGCGTATATCCAAGCGCGCCTGGCCGAGATGGACATCCCGTTTGCCACGCTCGTCGATGGTTCCTGTGTTGTGGGCCTTGTCGGTGCCGGTGCCACCGCGGCCCAGGGCAATGGCGTCTGCACGGACGAACAGGCCGGAACGGTCATTATGCTGCGTGGCGACATGGATGCCCTGCCCGTTGCCGAAGAGTCGGGCGAGCCTTTCGCCTCTACGAACGGCTGCATGCATGCTTGCGGTCACGATATGCACGCGACGGCGCTGCTTGGTGCGGCGCGCTTGCTCAAGGCCCGCGAGGCCGAGCTTGTCGACGCCAACGCTACCGTCAAACTGCTGTTCCAGCCGGGCGAGGAGACCTTTGAGGGGGCACGCGCTGCCATCGCCGACGGCTTGCTCGAGAACCCGCGTCCTCAGGCGGCTTTTGCCATGCATGTTAACAGCCAATCGCCGCTCGGCCTGGTGCTCTATGGGAGCCCGGCGCTTTCGGGCGTGTACGGTTTCCGCATCACGCTGCAGGGCAAGGGCGGACATGGCTCGAGCCCCGAGATCTGCATCGACCCCATCACGGCCGGCGTCCATGTGCACCTGGCGCTTCAGGAGCTCATTGCTCGCGAAGTGCCGGCGGCCAAGGAGGTCGCACTGACCGTGGGTAAGTTTGCCGGTGGCCAAGCGGCCAACGTCATTCCCGACACCTGCGTGCTCGAGGGAACGCTGCGCGGCTTTGATGTTGAGCTCATGGCTCACCTAAAGACCCGCATCGCGGAGGTCGTTAACGGCGTTGCCACGACCTATCGTACGCCGGCGACCATCGAGACACTTTCGGATGTTCCGCCGCTTGTACTCGACAGCGATATGACTCAGGCGTCGCTTGGCTACGTGGGCGCAGTGCTGCCCAAGTCGGCTTTCTTGCCGCTTTTCCATGCCATGGCGAGTGAGGACTTCGCGCTTATCTCGAGCGAGATTCCGAGTGCGTACTTTACCGTGGGCGCGGCCGTAACCGACACGGACGAACACTTTGCCCAGCACCATCCCAAGGCACGTTTTAACGATGCCGAGCTGCCGCTCGGTGCTGCGGCTTATACCGCCGTCGCTTTGGGCTATATCGCCGACCACCGGTAGCATCCAACCTTGCCTTTCAAGCCTGCGGGCATGGCCGTAAGGCCTATGCCCTTGTCTTTCAAGGCAATCTTGGGCACTACCGGCGCCCGGCGCAGGCTATTCGTTTTTTAAAAGGAGCGGTATGTCCCAGCAACGCAAATTCTTCCCCGGCTGGCTCGTGGTGACCTCCGGCTTTGTGATCATGGCCACGTGCTACACGATTTTCGTCAACTGCATGAGCCTGTTCCAGCCGCTGATCGTCAGCAACCTCGGGATTACGCTTGCCCAGCACAACGTCTCCAATGCGATCTCCACGGTGGTGAGCGTTATCGGCTCACTTGTCATTGGCCATGTTGCCGATAAAGTAAGCGGCCGCGTTTTTGGGTTCCCCTCACTGTAATCGCCACCTCTGCCGTTCTTGCCGGCATGAGCTTTGTCGGTGAGCTATGGCAGGTCTACGTGCTTTTCTGTTCGCCCCGTTCTGTCTGTGGCTGCCCTGGAAGCCGAATGGATGCTCGTACCATCATTCTGTTTCCAAGGCGGCCACGGGGCCTACGAAATGATCCGTTTTCCTCCGTCCCCAAGGGGTCGCGTGATCCGAAGGGGACGGAGGAAAAGGGATCACAAACAGCGGCGGCGCGTCTGGCCGAAC
>NZ_JAQLEM010000051.1 GCF_028209885.1 Collinsella aerofaciens
TCCCTCCCCGCTCACGGCTCCGCAGGGTCGCTTTGAGGGAAGGCGATCCGGCCTCCCGCCCTGCGCTCCGGCTTCGGGTCGTTGCGTGCTCGTTACAGAAAAGCTGATAAGAAGTTTGTGTGCCGCCCCTTTTGGGGCGGCACGTTTTTGTATGGGGCTGGTTGGGACGGCACCGTCTGGTTGGGACGGCACCGTTCATGGGTGGGGTACACTGGGTAGCGACTTTTAGTTTATCTACTACCTGATGGGGTGTTTTTTATGGGCAAGAAGTCTCGGGCTCGGGTTGCTGCGGCGGGAACTCGCAAGGATCCTGGTCGTCGGGTTGCCGAGGGTAAAAAGGCCGATCGTGCCGAGAAGGACAAGAAAGTCGGCGCGCATGCTCATCCTGAGTGGGCGCCTCATTTGAATTCGGCTAGTGAGGATTTGACTGCCAAGTTGTTTACTCTGGTCGAGGTAATTTTGGGCGTGGTGCCCCTTGTGGTTATCGGTTTATTCTTGGCTTCGAAGGACGCCACGAGTGTCGATAAACTCACCGAGGTCTTTTCGCAGGACCCCTCGATGGTGGTCTCGTTTATTTCTGCGTGCTTGCAGCCGTTTGTGGCGTACATGCTGTATATGGTCTACCGCAAATACTGCGAGGGTGATGCGGGCTTTGCCGCCGGTAACCTGATCGGTCTTTTGTGCTCCGAGATCCTACTGCTCAATATCCCGGGCGTCATCGGTATGGGCATCTTGCTGTGGCGTGTTTGGCGCAACGTCGCCCCGCACTTTGAGAGCTGGTTGTTTGAACGCCGTGCAATGGGCGTGCTGGCAGACATCGCGGGCTCGCTCGTGATTCTAGCCTTGGCGTTTATGTGCGCCACCGCCACCCGAGGTCTCGCGGGCATCTAAAGCTGCCTCCACCGACTGCGGAGCACGGGGCGGGGAAACACCTTTCCCTCTCGCTCACGGCTGCGCAGGTCGCGCGAGGTAAAGGTGTTTCCCTACCCTGTGCTCCGGCTTCGGGTCGTCGCGTGCTTGCTACTGAAAAACTGATAAGAAGTTAGCGTGCCGCCCCTTTTGGGGCGGCACGTTTTTGTATGGGGTCCCTGTCTTCACAATTTCCGTCAAGCTTTTGGTTAGATTTTGGTCAGTTGGCGTAAGGGTGGAAGGCCAAAAGATTGCTGACGAAAAAAGCTCAGAGAAAGTGCTGGTAGGGGAGTTGTTGAGCTTTTCGACAGCTTTTGAGCAAAAGAAACTTTGTGGCTATTGCCGGCGATTGCGTTGTCGCGGTCATGGCGGTGCGGGATGCTGGTCGTAAGCGTCGAATGCTCCGATTTTGGAGGCCAGCATGGATCTGTTTCTTGAGACTCCGCAGCAACAAGCCGAGCGCATGTTGCGTCAGCAGCAACGACTCATGGAGATACAAATGCAAGGGGCGGCAGTCCAGCCCTTTGCGCAAAATGTCGTGCCCGCTGCTGTACCTGCAGCTGTGCCCGGGTGCGAATCGGCACCAGAGGCCTATTCCGTACAGCAAGATTCATATGCGCAGGAGCTCGCGTTCGACAAGCGTCGTGCGCGTCGTCGCCGTGTGGGCCAGCGCTTGCGCATATTGGCGATGATCGTGCTCATCCCGTTAGGGCTTGCGGCCATCTTTCTGGCGTCGTATGCCCTCACGTGCATCCTCAACGGCGCATCGCCCAACGAGGTGCTCCAACATCTGTCAGCCCTCGGCCAGCGCCTAGGCGATGTCGTAACAACCATTCGCGCCGGCTGGGAGAGCTAGCGTTTTAGCGCCCGCGGCTCTAAGAGAAATTTGTCTGCAAGGCAGTGAGTGATCCGTGTGTGTGGCGGGGTAAGATTGATCGCGGTTTTGATTGGTGCTCGATTGGGTTTGTTGGGCGGAGATTATGTCTGCTATTGATATTGTGCTTGTTGCGATCGCCTTGGTGGCGGTGGGGGTTGCTGCGGCTTGCGCCCTTCAGCTCAAGAGCCTGCGTGCCGAGTTGCGGGAGCGTGGCGACGGTGGCGCGGAAACGCTGGCAGCACTCGAGCAGGCCAACAACGCGCTCGATGCCCTGAACGTCGCGCTGGCCGAAACCCGCCGCACGGCCAATGCCATCGCGCAGCAGCAGACGACCGATGCGGCCGTGGAGCAGCAACGTTACCTGACCATCGCACGCGAGTTCTCGCAAGCTGGTGACCGGATGGATGACCTGCGCCGCGAGACGGCCCAACAGCTCGGCGCCAATCGCGAGGGCATCGAGCACCGCCTGGACAAGGTGCGCGAGACGGTCGATGCCCAGCTGGGTGCTATCCGCAAAGACAACAACGTGCAGCTCGATCAGATGCGCGCGACGGTGGACGAGAAGCTCTCCCGCACGCTCAACGACCGACTGTCGGCATCGTTTAAGCAGGTGAGCGACCAGCTCGAGGCCGTGTACAAGGGCCTGGGCGACATGCAGTCCATCGCCACCGGCGTGGGTGATCTTAAGCGCGTGCTGGGCAACGTGAAGGCGCGTGGCATTTTGGGCGAGGTGCAGCTGGGTGCAATTCTGGCGGACATCCTTACGCCCGATCAGTATCTGGAAAACGTCGCCACCAAGCCCGGCGCCTCGGAGCGCGTTGAGTTTGCCGTCAAACTGCCGGTGGACGAGGGCGATCCCGTGCTGCTGCCGATTGACTCCAAATTCCCGGGCGATGCGTACGAGCACTTGCTCGACGCGCAAGAGTCGGGTGATGCCGAGGCTGTGGCCACCGCGCGCAAGACGCTCGATGCGATGGTAAAGCGCGAGGCAAAGGACATCTGCGAAAAGTACCTGAGCGTGCCCGCGACCACCAACTTTGGCATTATGTTCGTTCCGTTTGAGGGGCTGTACGCCGAGGTCGTCAGCCGCCCCGGGCTTATCGAGACCCTGGGCCGCGACTATCACGTCAACGTTGCCGGCCCCAGCACCATGGCGGCCATCCTCAACAGCCTGCAGATGAGCTACCAGACGTTTAAATTGCAAAAACGTACCGACGACGTGCTGCGCGTGCTTTCCGCCGTCAAGGCCGAGCTGCCGCGTTATCAGGCGGCGCTGCGCCGCGCCCAACAGCAGATCGAGACCGCGGGTAAAACGGTTGAGGGCATCATCACCACGCGCACCAACGTTATGGAGCGCAAGCTCAAGGATATCGATGCGCTGGAGGATGCCGGAGAGGCCGACGCGATCTTGGGGCTCACGTCCGCGAGCCTGCCCGCAGACCAAAAAGACGAGGACTAGCCGCATCTGACGGCGGGGCGCCGACGTAAACGCGGGGCGCGGGCGCTTTTCGCGCCGTGCTTGCCTGAAGTGCGCTTTAGTGTGCAACAATGGCGTTTCGTCCTATCAGACGCGAAAGGAAGACCATGTCTCAGAGAAGCACCAGTCCGCTCAAACGTTCCACCGTGCGCCGCACGCTGCAGCGTTTTTGGGACGTCACGCGCGCACAGCCGCTGATCGTCTTTCTCTCGGTGTTCTCGTCGGCGGGCTACATCTTTTTGCTCACGTTTGCCAACACCTACGTGATGGCCCTTATCGTTGACCGCGTTCAGGCCGGCCCCGTGGCGGGTGACCAGGTGTTTGAGGTCTTTGGCCCTTACATTCTGGCGCTGGTGCTCGTTAACCTAGTGGGCCAAATCCTCTCCAAGCTGCAGGACTACACCGTCTACAAGCTCGAGATTGCGGGCAACTATCACCTGGCGCGCCTGTGCTTTGACACGCTCTCCAATCAATCCATGACATTCCACACCAGCCGTTTTGGTGGATCGCTTGTGAGCCAGACGAGCCGTTTTATGAGCGGCTACACGGGTCTGGTGGACGTGACGGTGTATTCGCTCATTCCCACTATCACCTCGGTTGTCTGCACGGTGGCGGCGCTCGCCCCGGTGGTGCCGACATTTACCGTGATCCTGGTGGGCATTATGGTCGTCTACATCGCGTTTGTCTGGCTTATGTACAAGCGCATCATGCCGCTTTCGGCCGCGACGTCCGCCGCGCAGAACAAGCTGTCGGGCGTGCTGTCCGACGCGGTCACGAACATCCTAGCCGTTAAGACCTGTGGGCGCGAGGACTTTGAGCGCGACCTGTTCGATACCGCCGACCGTGCTGCACGCGACGCCGAGACGGTCTCGATGCACGCCATGATGCAGCGCAACTTTACGACCTCGGGCCTTATCGTCATCACTATGGCCGTGGTGAGTGTGTTCGTCGCGGGCGGCAACGCGTGGTTTGGCATCTCGGCCGGCGCGCTCGTCATGATCTTTACCTATACGTACAACCTCACCATGCGTCTGAACTACGTGAGCTCCATGATGCAGCGCATCAACCGCGCGTTGGGTGATGCGGCAGAGATGACGCGTGTGCTGGACGAGCCGCGTCTGGTGGCAGACGACGAGAACGCCCCCGAGCTCAAGGTGCGCGAGGGCGCGATTGATTTTGAGCACTTGAGCTTCGCATACCGTGACGCCGCGGCGGGCGAGAGCGTGTTCAGCGACCTGACGCTCCATGTGTCGGCGGGCCAGCGCGTGGGCCTGGTGGGCAAATCGGGCTCGGGCAAGACGACGCTCACCAAGCTGTTGCTGCGCCTGGACGATGTACAGGGCGGCCGCGTGCTCGTGGACGGCCAGGACGTCTCGCGCTGCACGCAGCAGAGCCTGCGCCGCCAGGTTGCCTACGTGCCGCAAGAGGCGCTGCTGTTCCACCGCTCCATCCGCGAGAATATCGCCTACGGCCGCCCCAATGCCACCGACGAACAGATTCGCGAGGCAGCGCGCCTGGCCAATGCCCTGGAGTTTATCGACCGCCTGCCCCGTGGCTTTGACACCATGGTGGGCGAGCGCGGCGTTAAGCTTTCGGGCGGCCAACGCCAGCGCGTGGCCATCGCCCGTGCCATCCTCACTGACGCGCCGATTCTGGTGCTCGACGAGGCAACCTCTGCCCTGGACAGTGAGTCCGAGGCTCTGGTGCAGGAGGCGCTCGAGAACCTGATGCGCGGCCGCACCTCCATTGTGGTGGCGCATCGCCTGTCCACCGTGGCGGCGCTCGACCACATCGTGGTGCTGGCGGACGGCGAGATTGTCGAGGACGGTACGCATGCGCAGCTTGTCGAGGCGGGCGGCGAGTACGCAAGCCTGTGGGGCCGCCAGACCGGCGCATTTTTGGAGGCTTAAAGCCCCCATACGTGGGACAATCGTGCCCATAGGTTTGTTATGCCGCTGAAGCGAGGAGTCGTTATGCCACGCGAGACCAATGCCGCCAAACGCGAGCGCGCCATCGAGGTGTGCGAGCGCCTTAACCGTCGCTATGGCCCGGTCGAGTGCTTCTTGGACTACGAGAATCCCTTTAGGCTGCTCATCGCGGTACTGCTCTCGGCTCAGACGACCGACGCGCAGGTCAACAAGGTGACGCCCCAACTGTTTGCCCGGTGGCCCACGCCCGAGGCCATGGCCGGGGCAAGCGTGACCGACGTGGCGGACACCATTAAGTCACTCGGCTTTTATAAGAGTAAGGCCAAGCATGCCGTGGAGGCCGCGCAGATGATCGTTGCCGACTACGGCGGCGAGGTGCCGGCCGACATGAAGGAACTCGTCAAGCTGCCGGGCGTGGGGCGCAAGACAGCGAACATCGTGCTCAACGTGGGGTACGGCATCGTGGAAGGCATCGCGGTGGATACGCATGTCAACCGCATCGCGCACCGCCTGATGCTGAGTCCCAAGACGCATGCCAAAGAGCCGCTCAAGACCGAGCAAGATCTGCTCAAGATTTTGCCGCACGAGTATTGGGAGTCGGTCAACCACCAGTGGATCACCTTTGGCCGCGAGATCTGCGACGCCCGCAAACCCAAGTGCGACGAGTGCCCGCTGACAGACCTTTGCCCCAGCGTACGGGTGGTGCAATAGCTTTTTGCAAACTTTTTTGCAAAAAAGTCTCAAACCTTAGATATAGCTTGGTTGCGCAACCTTTTGAGTTTTTTTTCGGCTTGAATAGATGATGCAATTCAAAGGTCTTCTTCTGCGAAGTGGTCGCGAAGGAGAAAGTCGGGAAAGGACGACCACATGAATAGGAAGCTTAACGCTGCTATCACAGCCGGTCTGAGCTTGAGTATGGTGCTCAGCTCCACGCCGGTTGCTGCTATCGCGGCGGAGACTGCCCAGGGTACAAACGGGGAGGCGACCGCTGCTGCCGCTACTGGCAAGCGAGTCGACTACTATGCCAACGGCGGTACTTTTGCGGACGGAAGCGATTGGCAAAATAACTACACGAACGAGAACGGCGAGGTCACTCCTTCGGCTGCACCAGTGCGTGACGGCTATGTGTTTGCTGGCTGGGTTTATGCCGGAACCGATCAGGTAGTCGATTTCTCTCAGCCTCTCCAGGGCGGCTCGGATCACTTCATGCTGTTCGCCAAGTGGACTGAGGCTCCCTCGAAGGTGCTTAATGTGACCTACGCTGCCAATGGCGGCCAGTTCGCCGACGGCAACAATGTTATGCAGGGCCAGACTGACAGCAATGGTATTGCTCGCCAGCCGCTTGCCCCCACGCGTGACGGCTATGTGTTTGCCGGTTGGTATTATCACAGCAATGGAACCGACCCGGTTGACTTCAACCAGCCGATTGTCGGTGGCGGCAAGAATGTGACCCTTTTCGCCGCTTGGACGCCCGCGAAGCAGGACAAGACTGTCGAAATCCTCTACGTCGCCAACGGCGGTACGTTCTTCGACGGTAACGATACTATGCAGGGCGTAACCGATACCGACGGTATCGCACGCCTGCCGCTTCAGCCTACCCGCGAGGGCTATGACTTCCTTGGTTGGTCGTACGATCGCGACGGAAATGACCCCGTCGACTTCACGAAGGCTATCGTTGCGGGCAGCGGTCACGCGACTGTTTATGCTCAGTGGAAGCAGAACAACGAGAAGACGGTTCTCTATGTTGCCAATGGTGGCGCTTTTGCCGATGGCAATGAGACCATGGAGGGTGTCACTGACAGCGACGGTGTCGCCCGCCAGCCCCTGGCCCCGACCCGCGAGGGCTACACCTTTACTGGTTGGACTTACGATGCTGCTGGCACCGAGCCTGTCGACTTCACCAAGCCCATCCCGGGTGGCGGTCAGCACGTTACGTTCTTCGCTCAGTGGGCAGAGCTTGCTAACAATGAGAAGGATGTTCTCTACGTCGCCAACGGCGGTGTGTTCGCAGATGGCAACGAGACGCTCCAGGGCGTGACCGACGGCGACGGCGTCGCCCGCCAGCCCCTGGCCCCGACCCGCGAGGGCTACACCTTCGCCGGCTGGACCTACGACCGCGACGGTAACGACCCGGTCGACTTCAGCAAGCCGCTGGTCGGCGGCGGCGACCACGCCACCCTGTTCGCTCAGTGGAGTGCCGTTGAGAAGGACAACTCCATCGACGTCCTCTACGTCGCCAACGGCGGCACGTTCTTCGACGGCAGAGACGCCCTCCAGGGCGTTACCGACGGCGACGGCGTCGCCCGCCAGCCCCTGGCCCCGACCCGCGAGGGCTACACCTTCGCCGGCTGGACCTATGACTCCGAGGGTACCGATCCCGTCGACTTCAGCAAGCCGCTGGTCGGCGGCGGCGACCACGCCACCCTGTTCGCCCAGTGGACCGAGGACAAGGGAGCTGACGTTGACGAGAACAAGAACGTCAAGGATGTCCTCTACTTCGCCAACGGTGGTGTATTCTTCGACGGTAATGTGACGCTCCAGGGCGTTACTGATTCCGACGGAGTCGCCCGCCAGCCCCTGGCACCGACCCGCGAGGGCTACACCTTCGCCGGCTGGACCTACGACTCCGAGGGCACCGACCCGGTCGACTTCAGCAAGCCCGTCCAGGGCGGCGGCGACCACGTGACGTTCTACGCCCAGTGGACCAAGAACGAGACGCCTGCTGTCCAGACCCACAAGGTCAATTTCTACGTTGATGGTTCCACCACTACGGTTGAGGTCGAGGACGGTAAGACTGTTGCTCAGCCCACTGATCCTTCCGTCGACGGCTTCAACTTTGTCGGCTGGTCTTCTTCCAAGGAGTCCTTCAAGAAGTTTGACTTCTCTACTCCTATCACCGAGGACACCACTGTCTACGCTTTCTTTACCGCTAAGACCCCCAAGTCCGAGACTTTGAAGAAGGATGAGGGCAAGAAGCAGGTTGCTGCCGATAAGAAGGACGAGGCTAAGGCCGAGAAGAAGGACGACGCCGCCCTTGCTTCTACCGGCGATCCGACCTTCGTTGTGACCTCTGCTGCCGCCCTTACCGGCGCTGTGGCTGTCGCTGTGGGCATGTACATGACCAAGCGTCGCGAGCACTAAACTCTACTAGTGTTTACCTCCGGGCTTTATTAGCCCAAACCTGATAGCCGCGTGGGGACCCGACCCCCACGCGGCTTTTATGT
>NZ_JAQLEM010000052.1 GCF_028209885.1 Collinsella aerofaciens
GCGCCTTTAGACGCGAGCCCGGGGCCCGTGGGTTATACCCTAAGAGCAAACCACCCTTTTTAAGGGTGGTTCTGATTGGAGCGCCTTCGCATGCGGAAGCTGCGTCCCAGATTTCGGCTCCAGAATGGGACGCGCTTTCCGGTTGGAGCTTCAAACGGAAAGCGCGTCCCGGAATCAGGCCTCAGAACGGGACACGCTTTCCGGCGGAGGCCTCAAGCGGAAACTGTGTTCCGGATTCGACGCTCAGAATGGGATGCATTTTCCGGATCGGCTCTCAAGCGGAAATTGCGTCCCGGAATCGCTGCTCAGAATGGGATGCATTTTCCTCCTGAGCCTCTGACGGAAACTGCATCCCGGAATTCGGCTCCAGAGTGGGACACGTTTTCCGGAACAGCTCTCAAGCGGAAGCTGCGTCCCGTTCTGAGGCCTGATTCCGGAACACGCTTTCCGCTGGCCCGCCATCCGGAAAGTGCATCCCGTTTTGAGCGTCCAAGCTGGGACACGCTTTCCGTTGGCGTGGCCGTTGGGAAAATGCTGCCCAGATAGGGGGGTGCAATCCGGCGATGCGCCGTTCAACAGCTCCTACAGTTCCACGTCGTTGAGCCATGTCGGTAGCGCGGTCTGCCGGATGCCTGCCGTCTGCAGCTTTTTGGCGAGCATTCCTGCCGAGCGGACCTCGCTTATGGTAAAGCGCAGCAGGGGGTGACCGTAGAGCGATAGGTGCGCCTCGCGCTGTCGTTCGGCAACGAGCGCCTCGGCGGTGGTGCGTCCGGCCAGCATGGTCTGGTCGGTATATTTGATGAGCCCGTCGAGTTCTCCCAACGTGAGCTCTCGCGCCTGGCGCTCCCAGGCAAAGTCCGTTCGTATGGGCTTGGCCGAATCGAAGGGGTCCATCAACTCGTATTGAAGCCAGTCGGGCGCAAAGCCCGTCTCGATCATGACGGCGCGGGCGACTGATTCTCCACCGCTCTCGGCGCGGGCGTCGGCATACCGAAGTGTCGTGAGGGCGGTGCGGATGGCCCGGTCGTTGCGAGTGCTCGCTCGTTGCTCGACGGCCGCCATCAGCTACTCTTGCGTTAGACCAAGCTTTGAGATCGCCGAATCGGCAATGGGCATGCCGTCGGCAAAACCAGTTTGCAGCAGGCAATCCGTCACCGTTTGAATGGGCGGCGTTACCGATATGCCGGCTCTGTGTATTGCTCCGGCCGGCTCAATCTGATGCCGCTGGATTCGGACGCCTGGGCGAGCCGACGGCTTTGTCGAGCTGCAGACATGCACAACGTTCAGGTGTCGCCACGAGACCTCGAGCCCCAGCAGGCAAGCTGCCGAAAACGAGCAGAACGTCCAATCGGGGTGGATGATCGCAAGGGCGCGAATAATCTCGCAATGACGCTGCGCCCGGTTGAGCTCATCCCAGCGCATTTTGCGCGCAAACAACCCCGACATGGGCGAGACAACCGTGCCGCCGGTGCGCCGAAGGAGCGCTTTTCGGATCGCCGTGCTCGGGGGAATCAGACAGCGCCCCTCTTGTTCGGCTTGAGTGAGCAGCTGGTCGATGAGTTGGTCATTGTAATGGGTCATGAGCTACCGCCTCCTTTTGGGTAGCAAAAACGTATCAGCTGGAACTTGCCACTCAGCTGACCAAAAGCTGACCAAAATCTAACCATGCAGATAGATGGCCTGTTTTCGGCGACATTTTTACATCCGAATCGGTGGGCGGTAATCGGCGACCTTGAACGGTAGCGAGTTATGAAGACTGGGTAAGTTTCGAGACGTGTACTTTTTGAAAAAGAGCATTCTATCTGCTGTTTTGTGTTTCTGGATCGCATATTTGAAGGCATGTGATAAGGGCTGCAGGTCGTCGTCTGTGTCGGCGGAAACTATGTCCCGGAATTGACGTTCGGAATGGGACGCGCTTTCCGGAACGCCCCTCAACCGGAAACTGCGTTCCAGATTTCGGCCTCGGAGTGGGATGCCGTTTCCGGATCGGGCCTCAAGCGGAAACTGCGTCCCGGAATCGAGCCTTGGGGTGGGACACGCTTTCCGGATGGCATGCTTGGCGGAAACTACGGCCCAGTTTTTGGCTCCAGAACGGGATACATTTTCCGGAACGGTCCACGTGCGGGGGTGTACCGCCCCTTTTGCGTGCGCCGCTTGTCGAATTGCGTTATAGCTAGCTATATTATAGGAAGGTATAATATAGCTAGCTATAACGCAAAGGAAGGATGGCCCTATGTTTATCGGAAGAACAGTGGAAATGTCCGAGCTCAATCGACTGTATGGCACGGGCTCCTTTGAAATGCCTGTGATTTACGGCCGCCGTCGCGTGGGTAAAACGCGTCTTATCACAGAGTTTATCCAAGGCAAGAAGGCTATTTACTTTCAAGCTCGTCGTACCAATGCAGTGGCAAACCTGCACGGCTTTAGCCAGGCGATACTTGCGGGTTCGGTTGGTGCTGCAGGTGTGTCGTTTCGTAGTTTTGACGAGGCGTTCGATGCGTTGGCCACCATGGCTCGCACGGAACGTTTGATTGTCGTGATTGACGAGTATCCCTATCTCGCCCAATCGAATCCCGAGATCAGCTCGTTGCTGCAAGACAAGATCGATCACTTGTACAAAGAGACCAAGCTCATGCTTATTCTGTGCGGGTCGTCGCTTTCGTTCATGGAAGAGCAGGTGCTGGGCTACGAGAGTCCGCTATACGGTAGGCGTACGGCCCAGTTTAAGATCATGCCGCTGGATTTTACGACGACCCTCGGTTTGTGGCAGAGCATGGGTCGCGAAGACGCTGCGGTTTGCTATGGCATGACGGGCGGCATTCCTGCATATATCGAGAAAGTCGATCCTACCGTATCGCTCGAGGACAACATCAAACGTCTTTTTCTTACTCCTACGGGCTATCTCTTTGAGGAGCCGAGTAACCTGCTATTGCAAGAGTGCCGCAATCCCGAGCAATATGATGCGATCGTGCAAGCAATTGCCCAGGGGCGCTCGAAGATCTCAGAGATTGCGAGCTCTATGGGAATCCCTGCGAGCAACGTAAAGAGCTATGTGGATAAGCTGGCGTCGCTTGGGATTGTCGAGCGCGAGCTGCCCCTAAACGAGACGAGCAATAAGCGAGCCGTGTATCTGCTGAGCGACCAGATGTTTAGGTTCTGGTACAAGTTTGTGCCGCAGAACATTGGGCTGATTCAAAACGATATGGCCGAGATGGCGTATAGGCGCATTGAGCCGCACGTATCGGATTACATGGGTACGGTCTTTGAGCTTATATGCAGACAATACGTGTACGAACTCGCACGCGCGGGCGAACTTGGTGTGGTGCCGGCAACAGTTGGCCGTTGGTGGGGAACGGACAATCGGACGCGTACGCAGGAAGAGATCGATTTGATTGTCGACGACGGAGAGGGCGCGGCGCTCTTTGCGGAGTGCAAATGGCGTAACGAACCGGCAGGCGAGGGTGTTCTGGAAAAGCTCGTGTACCGAAGCGAGCTCTTTAGGCGTCAGCATAAAAGCTACGTGATCTTCTCGAAGCGTGGCTTTACGCAAGGATGTCAGGAAGCTGCGGCGAGCAGGGGAGATACCAAGCTGATTTCGTTTGCCGAGATGTGCGAGCGGAGATAACCAAGCGCGCTCTGATGTGATTGCTCGGAATGGGTCGCGCTAAGGATGCCAAGCGTAAAACCTACAATGAAAATGGCGTAAAAACTACATTGAGAACGGCGTAAAAACAGCATTGAGAATGGCGTAATTTCGTATATCGCATGATCGCCCGAGCTTGCACACGGCCTTTTGCGAGCTCTTGCCATGAACGAGAGCCAGGCTGTCACGTACAAGACGCTCATAAAGGACGCCTCGTACGGTGAGACGGGCCCCGACGAGAGGACCATCGCTGCGCACCTGGATCTCTTCAACAGGCTCAAGCTGACCGAGGACCTGTGCGGATGGGAGCCATCGAGGTCAAGCTGAGTGATGCGAAAGCAGACGATGGAGCGAGAAATCTCAAGGCGCTGGAGAGGAAAGTGCTCTCCAATCCTGCCGCCCAGAATGCCGCGCCGGCGTTTTTGGCGGTCGTGGTTGGAAAGGGGAGCATTGCCTACACACGCGACGACGGCGTGGCGGTGATCCCCATGGCGGCACTTGGGGCGCAGTGGTTTTGCGGGCGTGCCGTGCTTCCTTTACCGAAAATCCATTTGGTAAACCAGATGCTCGCGGATAGAATAAAGTTGACGGCAGCCCAAGTTCTGGAGAGCTGGGAAACGCCGTTGCTTGGTCAAGAGGTCGGTGCCTTAATGGCAGCGACTTGTTATGCTTCGAATGCTGCTTGAGTGCCTCGGAAAGTTCGATAAGCGCCGTGAAGAGCGAGACCAAAGCAACCAAGAGCTCTACGAGCTCTGATGGGCCCGGGATGACCTCTGATTCAAGTCACCGGGCCTCAATCTTTTTCATCCATTTGAATAGAGCGGGCGACTCTCTTGGGGCCGTCTGCATGGCGTGTGATTAGCGCATGGTATTGCGCCCAGCTTTCATGTCCGCGTGGCCACCTATCCTTACGGCAATGTAGCCGCTTATGTAACAAGCGGCAAGCAACGGAGAAAGGCCCTAACCGTGTCAGCTGAAAAGACGCCGTGTATCTCGGCTATCGATACGACGAACTTTGCGCGCCAGATTGTGCTGGACTTTGAGTTTGCGCCGGTGCCAAAACAGCGCCAGCGCCGTGGGCTGCGCAATGAGATTATCGAGGTCGGCGCCGTCAAGCTCGATTACCACGGCAACGCTATGGGCGAGTTCTCGCAGTTTGTGCAGACGGAATTTACCGAAGGCGTTGCGTATCCCGTCCGCGAGCTCACAGGGATATCGGCTGTGGACACCGCGATGGCCGATCCGCTCTATGTGGTGATCAAAAGGCTCAGCGATTGGATTGGTCGCTACTCCGCCCAGGTGGTCTGTTGGAGCGGGGCGGACCATCGACAGCTTTTGACCGAGTGCCAGGCAAAGCATATCGACCTTTCCGCATTTCCTACGGACTGGGCCGACCTGCAGGCGTTTTACACCTCGATCATGGACGTGGGCAGCCACGGGCGCGTCTCGCTGGGCGACGCGGCGGCGTGGTTTGGCATCGAGTTCGACGAGTCGACGGGCCACGCCCACAGCGCTGGCCGATGCGCGCGTAACCGCCAAGTTGCTCAAGCAGGCGATGGACGGGGACTACCGCGTGAGTCCGCGCGCCCAGGAAGTCCGCCAACGTTGGGGGATGGGCGAGCGGGCCCAGACACGCCTCTCTAGCAAGTGCCCCGAGCTGGGCGACCTGCTGCTGAAGCTGAAGGCGGCGGGAAGGTAGGGGCGTTAGCTGTCTGCATGGCGCGTGCCTGTCGCGTATCGTTACTCTTCCTGCTGCTTGGCAGGCAAGATGTAGACGTTCTCGGCGTCCACGGCGATCTGCGCGGGGCGGTTGTAGAGGGTGTCGATCTCCTTTACGCTCTGCTTGAACGGCGTGACGTCGGGCGTCTTTGCCTGATGGAGCTTTTCGAGGAGTTTCTCGGATTGCTTGTCGTTGAACTTTCCGATGCTCTCTCCTGCGCCTTCGAGCGCCTCGTCGATGAGTGTATGGTCGCCCACGGGGGTCTTTGCGATGGCGTGACCGAGCAATTTGCCCGCGGACGCGATACCGCCCAGCAGTGCCGCATCGACGGTGTCGACAGCCCCCGCTTCGAGTGCGTTGTAGCAGTCGGTGTAGAGCTCGCGGTACGCGATCGAATCAGCCTCGATCTTCGCAGTGGCGTCCGCGAGCTTTGCGGGCTCGAAGTTCTGGGCGAGCATGGGTTCGAGGAACAGCGAGAACGCGTGGATGTAGGTGGCGAGCTGGCAGTCTTTGAGGTAGTCGAGCACCTTGTCGAGGCGTCTGCCCAAGCCGTCTCGCACCTCGATGAACCCTTTCTTTTTCAGATCCGCCTGTGCCTGCGAGCGGAAGAGTTCCATGTCCTGCGCGGACGACTGCTTGATGTCGAGCACCTTCATATGGGCGTTTGCCATGTAGGTGGCGTTGCCGTAGTTGAGGCCGTAACCGTTGAGGATGTCTGCGAGCGTCTTGAGGTTGCCACGCATGTTGGCCTTGTCGCGCTGACGCATGTACTCGAACATTTCGTCGACGGACTCCTGGATGGAGTCGAGCTTTTGGTTTATCTGCGCGATTGCGGCTGCCATGAATAGCGATGTTGGATCGTAAGGCACCTGCGTGACGCTCGTGGCGATGTCGCCCTCGACTACGTGGAAGCGCGCCTGCCCAAGGCCCTTGGCGGCGTCGCGGTAGCCCCCTGTGAGACCGCTGCCGTCCTTGAACGTGTTGAGTTTCGACGGATCGAGCGGGTTACCATATTTGTCAGTCGCCTGGAGCAGCGTGGGCACGCTCACCGTGTTGGTGACGGTGCGAAACATCGAGGGGAGCGAGGCGAACGCCACGCCGAGTTGGGGAATTCGCTCGAGCGGTAGCTTGATGGCGCCGGAGACGTCCACCCGCTTCTGAGTGAGCGCGAGGTGGATTTTGGTCGATGCGAGCTGTTTTGCCACGAGCTCCTCTCGGCCGTCGTTCGCCGAGGGTTTGGTCTCGTTGTCTGCCATAGCGCGCTCCTTGCTTACGTTGATAGTCGTGGGCATTATCTCATCGCCTGGTGGCTTGCTAGAGCGGGGTAGAGGCCGAGCGTCTGGCGAAACTCGTTAACTGATTGCATTTCAGCGGATTGGGTTGATTATAAGAGAAGGACGGCTATCCATCTGCCCTTCCCAGTTGAGTTCGCTTTGAGCTACTGTTCGTGCTTATGCTGCTTGGGCTCAAGCCTTCTCGCTGCCGTGAAGCAGGCCGTGGCCGCCATGGCCAATGCGATGCTGGCCATCCAAGTGGAGTCGCCGGTTGCAGCGAGCTTTGGTTCATCGGCTGTCGTGCGTCCCGACTTTTTTGTAGCCGCCTCGTCGGCGTCCTTTTCAGGAGTGGCAGGATCACTTTTGTTGTCGCCGGGTGAATCTACGTCGGTCTTTCCGCCCGCCTGCTCCCCTTGGGCCTTCCCCTCCACGGTGAAGGACGCATCGGTCGCCGTCCCGTCCTTCCAGACGGCCGTGACGGTGTGTCCGCCGCCGGCGAGCGTGTCCAGGTAGGACGGCCTGAGCTCGATAATCGTGCTGCCCCTGGTTGCGGTGTAGTTCTCGGCGGAGACCTCAGTTCCGTCCACGAGGAGACGCGTGAACTCATCGAGAGGACCGCTGAAGCGGAAGGTCAGACCGGCCTCGCCGTCCTTTGCATACGCCTGCCCGTCGCCCTTGGTGGCGGCATACAGCGGAGCGGTCACGTCGAAGGTGACGTCCCCCGCGTCGTCGACATCAAAGGTCTGAACGCCGGTCTTGCCGTTACGCTCGGCGTAGGCGGAGCTGTAGACGAAGGTCTCGTGGCCCGTCTTGTCGAGGACCGCGAGGGCTTGGATTTCAAACGAGCCCATCGAGAGCGACGTGGGGAACTCGATTTCGATATAGCCCCTTGCCGCATCGTAGCTGCAGCTCAACGTTTTGCGGGTCTTTAAAGAGTTCGGTTCCTCGACATAGCCGGGGTCGCCGAGGATCGGGGAGACAGACTTTACGCCGTCCGCGTCGCCTACATTGCAATAGATACGGAGGATCCCGCCGACGGGGACCCTCTTCGCGGAGATGGAAACGTTCGAGACCGTGGGCGGGTTCCGGTCGATCGCGCTGCCGGTCACCTCGAAGCACAGCTCGCTCGGGTCGCCAACCGAGAAAGTCGCGCCCGAAATGCCGTTGGCCCTGGCGTAGGAACTCTCGTACACATCGGTCTCGAACCCTAGGCCATCGGTGACCGAAAGGCCGATCAGCCTGTGCCTTCCGATCCTATTGCTGTCGAATGTGAGGTCAAACCCGTCGATAGACGAGCCTCCGTGATAATAGGCTGACGAAACAGAGCAGCCGTCGTCCGAATTCTCCCAGCCCTGCCGCAGTATGGGGGAAACGGAGCGAACGCCGTCGGCATCGGAGACGGTCCAAGAGATGTGGAGGTCGGCACCGGTTGCGACCTCCCTGCTCGAGAGCGACACGGAGGTGGATTGGCAACATCTATTTGGACGATTCCGGGAGGGACAGCCCCGCTTCCCTGAACTCGACCGGCGACATGTAGCC
>NZ_JAQLEM010000053.1 GCF_028209885.1 Collinsella aerofaciens
TAAAGCCGTTTGTCTCCACCCGCGTAGCGGGTGGTTTAAAGCTGGCCGCTGCGCGGCCAGCAGACTAAAGTCTTGAATATAAAGGCGCCGGGAGGCGGAGGCTCCCGGCGCCCGTCAAAGGGACTATGTTGTCTATTGGACCGCACGGTCCGCCGCGGCGATAACGCCGGCTAGGCCTTGAGTGCCTGCAGCTGCTTGTGGATCTCGATAAGCTCCGTGGCCATGACGCGCATGGTCTCGGTGCCGGCCATCTGGTCCTCGGCATGTAGCAGGATCAGTGGGGCCTCGCCGTTACGCTCACCGTTGGCCTCCTTCTTCAAAAGCGCCATGTGAACATCGTGGCCACCGTTGTAGGCCTCGTCGCCTTGCTTAATGAGCTCCTCGGCAGCGTCAAAATCGCCCTCCTTGGCCTTTTGCACGGCATTGATGTACATGCTCTTGGCGGTACCGACGTAGCTGATGATCTCGAAGCAGGTCATCTGCAGTTCGTTCATATCCTCCATGCGGAGCACCTAGCCCATCACGCTGACGCAGTGGTCGATGATGCCGGCGGCGTTCATGCGGCCGTAGTCGACCATGTTGATGACCTCGACCGGGAAACGGCCGGCGGCCTCCTTCTCAAAATCGCCCTTGGTGTAGCCGATCTGCGGACCAAGCAGCAGCATGTCGCACTCGTCCAGGTGATCGTGAGCCTCGTTCATGGGACGAGCCTCGATCTCGATATCCAGACCGCGGTTTGCAACCTCGGCCTGCATCTTCTGGACCAGTAGGCTCGTGGACATGCCAGCATTGCAGCAGAGCATGATCTTCTTCATGGTTTCCTCCTTGTAACTGCGCGGTGCGCAGACGACGACTGGTTGTATTCCTTGCGGTTATTGTGCCCTCTTTCTGCGCCCTTACGCAAAAGAGAGGTGCGGGCACCGGCACCGCGTACCGGTGCCCGCAAAGGTGAAAGGGGCGAACGTTAGGCGTTCTACTCGGCGAGAGCCTCCTGCTTGGCGATTGCCTTCTCGGAAATCTTCATAAAGGGCAGGTAAACGGCCATGCCAATGACAATCTCGAGAGCCTGCCACACGCCGGCGCGCCAGTCAAAGCCCGTAGCGAGCAGGGCATTGATGACGGGAGGCATGGTCCAGGGCACCTGGGCGATGCAGGGGCTGATGATGCCTGCGCAGGTAAGGCCATAGGTGATGCCGATGAACAGGTCGGGAAGAAGGACAAACGGGATCATGAGCGGCAGGTTGTACACGATGGGGTAACCGTAGATAACCGGCTCGTTGATGTTGAACAGACCAGGCAGGATAGCCATCTTGGAAACGGTCTCGGAAGCCTTGTTCTTGGAGAACAGGAGCGTGTCGAGCAGAAGCATGAGGGTGCAGCCCGAGCCGCCGATGAGGGCAAAGCTGTTAACGATCTGCATGTTCATGTAGTGATCGGGCTGGATGGTGCCACCGGCGGCAAAGGTAGCCATGTTGTCGACGATGAGCATGGTCAGGATCGGCTCGACGGTAGCGCCAGAGATGGTGGACTGGTGAATACCGACGCAGAACAGCAGGTTAGCAAGGGTGTAGATGAGGATAACAGCCCACGGACCGGCGTTCATGATGCTCTTGAGCGGGTTGGAGATGCACGTGGAGATGATGGCGCACAGATCGGTGCCGGCGCACACGGCGAGCAGGGCTGCGGCAAGAGCGAAGACCGCGAGGTTGAGCAGCATCGGGATCATGACGTTGAAGGAGTTGGAGACCGCGGGAGGCACGCCCTCGCCCAGCTTAACCTTGAGCTTCTCGACGCCAGAAATCTTGATGAAGAGCGAGACGGAGAGCAGGGCGATGATAATAGCCGAGAACAGACCGTTGGTGCCGGTGTTGGCAGTCGAAAGGGCGCCCGTGACCTCGGCGGAGGTGATCTTGTCGGTGAGCAGCGGGCTCGTAGCGGCAAGCGAGGCGGTGATCTGCTGCGGCATCATGATGACGAAAGCAGAGATAGCGACGACCACGCAAGCGAGCGGGTTATCGAAACGCTTGTTCTTAGCGAGGCTGTAGCCAATCAATCCGGCCAAGATAATGGCAGAGACGTTGAGGGTGCCCAGCGTAATTGCCGAACCCCACGTCTGAAGGTTGGCAAGGCCCGCCGCATCGAGCGGGAACAGAGGGAACACGACGTTGTTAATAAGAACCGCGATACCCGCAAGGATATAGAGCGGTGTGATGGTCGCGAAGGCGTCACGCAGGGAACGCAGGTGAACCTGGTTTCCCACCTTCGCAGAGACCTCGGCAAACTTGTCGAGGAAGCTCTTTCCGTTGTCACTGGCCATGATTGCTCCTAACTTTCAAATCCGGCCTTTTCCTATGCGCACGGTGGCCTGTCGCCCTCTGCCACCAGATGTGCCATGTGTTGCGCGCGGCGGCGCGCGGTCTGGGCGTTCGTCCGGACGCTAATCAACCACGTGGGTCGTGGCAACCTGTTTGAGCCAGGCTGCCGACTTCTTAAGGCGGCGCTTGTAGCCATCCATCAGATCGACCTCGACAAAGCCATAGCGATTCTTAAAGGCATTGGCCCAAGACCAGTTATCGATGACGGCCCAATAATGGTATCCGCGGCACTTGGCGCCCTCATCGATGGCCTTGGCCACCCACTCCAGGTGCTGACGTACAAAGTCGACGCGGTAGTCATCCTGAATGATTCCTTCGGCGTCACGGTTCTTGTATTCGTCCATGATGCCGATGCCGTTCTCGGAAACAAACCACTCAAGGTCGGGATAGTTCTTGGCGCAGTCCATGCCAAAGTCGTAAAGGCCCTGCGGGTAAATCTCCCAGCCGCGGCTCTCATTCATGACAGCGTCGGGCCATACGTATTCGTCGGCAAAGTGCGGCAGGCCGTACTGGTCGATCTTGCTCGACGGCGCCTGAACGCGTGTGGGGTGGTAGTAGTTGCAGCCGAGCCAGTCGACAACACCCTGTTTGAGGATCTCTTGGTCACCGGCACGGAACGGGAGCTTAACGCCGCCCTCGGCCAGGCTGCCGAGCACGTCGGCAGGAAGCTCGCCCTTGGTAATAAGGTCGAGCCACCAGCGATTGTTGATGCCGCCGGTCATACGCACGGCCTCGAGGTCTGCCTCGTTGGGGTTCTCCTTGGTATAGACCGGAGTAAAGCAGTTGATCATGCCAATCTTGGCATCGCTGCGAACGGCGCCCTCGTCATAGGCGCGGCGGTAGTTGGCCACGGCCAGCGCGTGCGCCAGCGAAATGTGATACTGCACGGTGCGGGCGCGGCTAAAATCGTGGAGCTGCGGGAACCACACACCCTCCTGATAGCGCTGTTCGGGCTCGACGATGGGCTCGTTAAAGGTGAACCAGTACTTAATCTCCTGGCCAAACTCGTGGAAGGCGACGTCGGCGTAATGCGCGTAAGCCTCGACGACCTCACGGCTCTCCCAACCGCCACGGTTAAAGAGGTAGGTGGGCATGTCAAAGTGGTACAAGTTGACAAACGGCTCCAGGCCGGCCTCGCGAGAGGCGCGGAACAGCTCGTGATACCACGCAGCGCCCTCCTCATTAAGGTTGCCGTCGGCATCGAGCAGACGGCTCCACTGGATGGAAGTGCGATAGGTATTCAGGCCCAAGTCCTTCAAAATGCGAAAGTCTTCCTGGTACTTGGTCATAAAGTTATTGCCGGCATAAGAGCCAACGCAGTTGTAGAACGAACCCAGATCCTGGATGGACCAGGTGTCCCACAGGTTCTCGAGCTTGCCGCCCTGGTTCCACTGACCCTCAGTCTGCGGGCCGGACATAGCAGCGCCAAAGAAGAAGTCGTTGGGCAGCTGATACTGTGCCATCAAAGTCCTCGCTTTCGTGTTCTAGAGCTTCCGGTTGGAGATGGATTTGCTTTGGCAGGTTATCCGGCGCGGGCGCGCACCGGTCATACCGATATCCAACCCGCCAAAACAAAACCGTCCCCAAACGGTCGATCCTGTTCTGCGGTAGGATTCCGTTCGTTGCTTAAACTATAGCGCTCTAATTTTAAAAGTAAAGCGTCTTTTTATTTTTTCTTTCTCGAACTTCTTATATAAAAGTAATATGGGTGCCCTGTTGGGGGTTATACTTACTTTTGTATTCAGATATGTCGGAAAGGAGGTTCCATGATTCCCAAATACGAGGCGATAGCTGCAGATATTCGTCGAAGTATCGAGGATGGCGCTCTTAAACCGGGCGACAAGCTTCCCACCGTCGTTGAGTTCTGCGAGCTCTATAGCGTTTCCAAAATCACCGTCAAACGGGCTATCGAGCAAATCACCGAGGAAGGTCTTATTACCAGCCGGCGCGGATCGGGTACCTACGTTAAGGACACGGCGGGACTTCCCGGCCAGGCGTTTTTCCAGGGCAAAAACGACCGTGCCCAGGGCTTTTCATATGAGCACCGCGGGGAGAAGGTGACCTCGGTGGTCTACGATTTCTCGATTGTTAATCCACCAGCGGACATCGCAGCCCAGCTGGGAATTGCCGAGGATGACTTTGCCTATCACGTCGTGCGCGTGCGTCAGGCCGATGAGAAGCCCATCGTTATCGAGTACACCTACATGCCGCTCGAGCTGATTCCGGGCCTTAAAAAGAAGGACCTGTACGGATCGGTCTACCGCTTCATCCGCGAGCAATGTGGGCTGAAAATTTCGAGCTTCCACCGCACCATTCGCGCCGTGGCAGCAACCGAGGAAGAAGCTGAGCGTCTGGGCACCAAACTTGGCTCTCCCCTGCTCGAGCTCACCCAGATTGGCTTTTTGGACAGCGGTGCCGCCTTTGAGTATTCGGTCTCGCGTAACGTTGGCGACCGCTTTGAGCTGCACAACGTAACGTTGGCATAGATTTTTGTAGTCATGCGAGCGCTCGCTTTGAGCTGTTTTGCACAGCGCCCGCGCAACACAATGGGGTATGAACATGTCCGATTTGATTAAACTGACGCCGATCTTCCACGAGAAGATCTGGGGCGGTCGCCAGCTCGAAACCGTATTTGGTTACGACATTCCCGAGGGTCCCATCGGTGAGTGCTGGGCCATCTCGGCCCATCCCAATGGTGACTGCCAGATTGCGGAGGGCCCGTATGCAGGCCACACGCTTTCGTGGCTGTGGGCCGAGCACCGCGAGCTCTTTGGCAACTGCGAGGGCAAGGAGTTCCCGCTGCTCATTAAGATTCTGGACGCCAAGGATGACCTTTCGATCCAGATTCATCCCAACGACGAGTACGCCGCCAAGCACGAAAACGGCAGCCTGGGCAAAACCGAGTGCTGGTATGTGCTGGACTGCGAGCCCGACGCCACGATCATCGTCGGCCAGCGCGCGCATGACCGCGCCGAGGCCGCACAGATGATCGAGGGGGGCCGTTGGGACGACATGCTCAACGTGCTGCCGATCCACAAGGGCGACTTTTTCCAGATTGATTCCGGTACCGTGCATGCCATCAAGACCGGCACGCTCATTTTGGAGACGCAGCAGTCGAGCGACGTGACGTATCGCCTGTACGACTACGACCGTCCCGGCACCGACGGCAAACTGCGTCCCTTGCACATTGAGCAGAGCCTCGACTGCATAAACTTTGACGCTCAGGCTCCGACCAACGGCACGGTGACCGCGCCCGAGGTGGACGGCGTGACCGAACTCGAGTCTAATTCCTGCTACACCGTCGATCGCGTACGTGTTGACGGCAACAAGACCCTCGACCAGCGCTGGCCCTTCATGTGCCTGTCGGTCATCGACGGCGAAGGCACCGTCTGCGGCGACCCCGTCCACAAGGGAAGCCACCTGCTGGCTCCGAGCACCGTGGACCAGATCGAACTCGAAGGCAAAATGGAACTGATCATCAGCCACCTGTAAGCTACCGGTCCCCGAGCGCCCGCCGGGAAGGGGCGCGGGGTTTGATCGCCTGCTCGGACAGTCCTGCTCGCACGGAGAGCGCATTAAGTGCTCTCCGGCTCGTGCGGAACTCGCGATCGACCAAACCCCGCGCCCCTTCCCGGCGAGCCTCTGGCTAGTAACGACAATCAAAACGCAGCAAGGGGCTCTTCCGTTCATCAACGGAAGAGCCCCTTGCTATACATAACGAATCAAGGTGCCTATAGGTAGACCTTTTCGAGAAACGATAACGTGTCCTGAAGCCGCGCCCTTTCCTTACGGTTGGTCTGCCGATTTACATACGAAGCAAAGTCCGTAAGAAAAACCTCCGCATCAACCCTCATTTGCCCCGTTAGCTCCAAACGCGCCGAAGGCGACAACAAGTCAGCAAGTCGAGCAACATCCGAACGGTGCTTCCGCCGATCAATGTTGTTGCAACGACGTCCCTCTTCATAACTTCTGTTGATATCAATGTGCGCACGCATCTTAAGGGGAATGATATGGAGTGCATCGAGCAACGTAATGCCCTCTACGTTCGTAGCGTTATCGCGAATAAATTCGTAGTAGCCATCGTCGAGAATAATTGCCGAGAGACTTGATACGGCCCCGTCAAAGGAAAGAGGAGCTACCTCGCTCGTTTCATCTTCGAGCACAAAATCAGGATGTCGGGCAAATAGCTCAATTTGGCCGGGATAGTCTAGGACTTGCCTTGATCCTTCGGACAAACAGAACCGATAGTAAGTGCACTTTCCATCGCCGACTTTTCCAGTCTCATATCCGGCAGCTTTGATAAATGCCCACAATGCAGTGGCAAATTCAACGCCTTCCCCATCAACAATTACGACGACATCCAAGTCTTCGGTAGCTCTAAACGAATCGCCCTCATTGTCAAACAGAACGCTGCAGGCTCCCCCGCCAATAAGGACGTAACCGCCTTTACAGCCGCTCATGGCATCAGCAAATCGCTCTATTCCCCTCACTTTTGACATATCGTCCTCCTGAGCTGTTCGACCGCGTCGAGCAGACGATCTTCTTTGTAATCTGCTTTTGCGCAAGCAACGTATAAGGAAAACGGGTCGACACACTGCAAACCCGACGTGTCAAAACTAATATCGGACGGCGCGTCCACGGGATACGACCAGATCTCAATCTCGATAGCGGCCGGTTCGTACCACTGGGCCTCCAACCATCTGTCGCCCATGTGCCCTCTTAAGGCATCTACCTGATACTTTTCGAGAGCAACGGTTGGGACAGCATCATTATGAGCAAGGTCGGACATATAGCTAAGGGCAGACACACCGGAAAGCAGCGCATCAACGGCACGTAGCTCTGTTCTCTCGATGACCTTCTTGAGCCGGATTCGCTCTAAAACTGGTGTGCGAAGATAGTCCTCAAACCCATTTAACAGCGCCTCGGTCGACAAATCGGCATCGGACAGCACACGCTTTTTGCCGTCCCGTGCGATTAGCCCAGGAGCAATAGCGGCGATTTCCGAAAGATAGCCGCTGACGCTTGCCGCGCTTTTGCCACACAGACGCGCTAGGTCGCCGGCGGAGCAGTCAACCCATCGTCCCGCGATGAGATTTAGGACGATTCGTTGAGATTGGGGCGAAAGCGGGGCAGCGGGAGAAGCGCCCAGCACTTCATCGGAAATAACGGCTCCGATAAACGGCAGGAACGCATTTCGCTCATCTCGAATATATGCGATTCCCTCCGAAGAAAGCGCGCGCATAAAACCTAAATCCATAGCATCCCAGCAAATTGCCACCGGGCGAGTATCTAACTTTCGCACTGCATTGACGAGATTTCGCGCCGAAATCACACTGGGCGGCTCTTTTGGTTCGGCGACAATAAAACGGCCTTGCTCAGACACGCCAAGCCGTGCCAAGTGAAGCGAAAACCGCTCAAGATACATGCGAGGAATCTGTATCTCAACTGGCTCCGGGTCGATGGCGAGCTCTAAAGAGAAGAGCCTTTTTGGGAGACAATTTAGCAGCATGTACAATCACCATTTTCATTTCAGTTATATTTTAGTATCTATCTAAAATTATACTGAATCGTATAAAACGCTCAATCCCCAAAGTCATAAGAAACAATCCGAAACGTAATAAGGGGCTCTCCCGACCATGTACGGAAGAGCCCCTACTCGTATCTATCTGAACTGCACCCCAAAACTTGGACGGCTTAAATAAGAACTACGCCGCAAGGGACTGTCTCCGGAACTCCTCCGGGGT
>NZ_JAQLEM010000054.1 GCF_028209885.1 Collinsella aerofaciens
GCCTGGGGTCCCTCATATACGGCCCTCCCGTCTCTCGCGCCCCTCCCGGAACTGTCCACATCAGTGTAGCCAATCCAGACGGCGTCGCACAGGTTCGTGACGGCGCCGAAGTCCAGGCGCGGCGAGCGCGTCGACGGCTCGGCCGACCTGTCGGCGGCCTGCCCGCGCCTGGCGGCGTGGCCGCGCTGCTGCAACGGGTGCGGCCGGTACCGTGCGATCGGCTGCAAGCGCCGCCCGCACGTATTCTGTGTTTCGTCAAGAGGATTTGAGCAAAAAGAGCATCGGAAATTGAGCAGTCGCAGCATCGGAAGCGCGCACGCTTTTTGAGCGGCTAGCCCTCCTGCATGAGGGCATGGCGGACGCGGTAGGACTCGCCGCGGAACTGGACGAGCCTCCCGTGGTGGACGATGCGGTCGATCAGGGCGGCGGCCATCTGGTCGTCCCCGAACACCGCCCACACCTGCTGAACTCCAGGTTCGTGGTGAATACCACCGACTGCCTCTCGTATGCGTCGGCGAGGACCTGGAAGAGCAGCCTCGCCCCGTCCGCGTCGAGCGGGAGAAACCCGAGCTCGTCGATGACGAGCAGGCGGGCCTTGCCGATGATTGCGGCCTCCCGGTCGAGCCTCCCGTCGTCGCGGGCGCGCCTCAGGCGCATCACGAGCGAGGACGCCGTGAAGAAGCGCGCCTCGAGCCTCCTCTCGCACGCCAGCGCGCAGAGGGCCGACGCCATGTGCGTCTTGCCGGTGCCGACGTCGCCCATGAGCACGAGGTCCTCCCTGCGCTCGACGAAGTCGAGCGCGAGCAGCGACTCGCGCCCCATGCCCTCCGGCCACGACACGGCCGACCAGTCGTAGCCGTCGAAGGTCTTGGGCGCCGGCAGCGCGCAGCGCCTGAGCAGCGTCGCGCGCTTCGAGGCCTCGCGGCTGGACCTCTCCGCCTCGAGGTAGCCCGCCAGGTACTCCACCTGCTTCGGGGTGCCGAGCCTCGACCACTCCTCCAGGACGGCGGTGGTGAGCGAGCACGACCGCCCGGCCTCCACGACCCTGCGGGCCAGCTCCTCGCTAGCTGCCATCGGCGACCGCCCCCTTCAGGAACCCGTCGTAGACCGACAGGTCGGCCCCGCCGGCCCCGCCGAGAGGGCGCGCGCAGAGAGGGGCGATGCCCCGCTGGCCTAGCCTAAGGGCGAAAACGGAATAGACGGACCGACCGTCCGGCTGAGTCTGGGAAGAGGTGCCGGGCGGCGGGCGGAGCATGGCCACCGGACCCATCGAAACACATCTCCACCGTTCCTTCAACTGGGAAAACGACGCCCCGTGGCCTGAATGGGGCCTCGGGGGCGTTCGGCTAACTGCGGGAACGGCCTATCCGCTCAATGTGTTCGGCTGAGATCGGAAATCAACCATATTATGGGCACAGTCGGCAATTGGGTTGGATAGCCTCGCACCGGAGGAATCAACATGAGTACAAGTAGCTACAAACCGCAAAAAGGCCGTGGCCTCCCGTGGCCTTTAGACACGGACGCTCCATCGGTTGCCGATCAGGCCGAGACGCCTAGCGAGATGGAGGCGGCGCTTGACGTTCGACAGGATGAGATTGCAAAGAGCGAGATCCTGAGTGGAATCAACAGGCCATCCTACGACTCATTATTTGCGGTCGCGAAGAATCGCGTCCAGCTTGCGATTCTGATCATGATTTGCTCCTTCCAGACGTCCAAAGGGCCTAATAGGAAGGATGCCAACGGAAAAGAACTTACAAAAGGTCTTTTCATGCGTCAGGACAAGCTCGAAAAAAAGTCTGTTCGACTCAACCGACTGTATCGAAAGCTCTGGGCGAGCTGGCTCATCGAGGCATCATCATGAAGACCGATGGGGTGTGGGTCATCGTTTGGGCTCAGCTCGATATTCAAGCGCGTGAGGCCGGATGGGATCCGCGCGCGGACGCGGGCGGCGAGGTCGGACGTGAAAGCCGGACCGCAGAGGTATCGAGCGCACGCGGCCAGGGCCTCGAGGGCGCCTGGCGGGTAGGGAGATCCGAGCATGAGGCAGGACAACGCGCAGGCCCGCGAAAGGTTCACGAGCTCCCCCGCGACGCGGCTGGACCCTCGGCTGCCCCTCGTAAAGGATGCAGAAGACACGGTCGAGGTCCGACGGTTCGACCAGGCTGTACCGGCAGTCCGCGTACAGTGCGCAGCCCCTCCCGCGCGGGTCGCCGTCCGAGTCCTCATCCGGCTCATGATGGCGCACCTCAACCCAAAGGCCCTCCAACACGTCGTCGAACCCGAAATCGAGCTCCGCCTGGACGCTCTCGCCGAGCGCATCGCCCAGGGCGAGCTCCGGCACCTTCGTCACACGGCCGTCCAGCCACTTAATCTCTGTCATCGCGCGCATGGTGCAAGCCCCTTCCGACACGGGATTGTCAGCTCAACCCGACCCTTACCCATACGGACGAACATAACTCGCCAGGGGGAAGCCCCTGAAGGCCGTGCGCCACAACATGAGGCCGAATCCGCCCCGGCTGGACAGGCCAACAACGAAGGAGCACACGGAACCGGCGCGGCGTTACAACCGTCCCGGCAAGCGTGTCACTTGGCCAAGTCATGATGCCGACAAACCCGGAAATGCTCCAACGGAGCGCCGAACGAGCGTAACAATATAAAGCCGTGCAACACGTGTTGGACGACCGGAACATCCCAAACAAAGGCCTGTAGGTCCCACCTTCAAGCCCAATAGCAAAATGTGCATCAGCGGATTTGCAGCGATACAAGTCTCAACCGTCACCATCACACCGCAGCGCGCCCAGTCCCACTCATCCTACTGCAAATGTCCCAGAACGAGAAAACGACCAGCTTAACATGCCAACCTTTATATCCGCACGCGCGTAATTCAACTCATAAGGACCGGCTATCCCTTACCTGTGACACAATCTCAAACGCACAGAACAGAATCATCAGTCCAATCATCGCATAAGAGGCAGCCGAACCTTCAAGCACTATTCCACAAAGAACAATCTCCGCGCAGCCAATAAGAACTGTTATCAGGCGCTCTGCCTTTTTGCTCTCGGCGCTCGCATAAAAAGGCGGCAAAGTGCACAAGATCACATATAGCCCGGGAAGGGAATACAGGATCGATAGTCCAAGTCCCCCATCAACCGCAGTGCTTTGCGTAAGAATCAACTGAACCCAAACGGCAATTTTCACTGAGCAGGTTGTCGATAAAAGAAGACTAGAAATATAGCACGCAACAAAGTCCCGTCGCATTCGAGCAGAGAAATCCGCGAACTCTCTTCGCCGCGTGGAAACAATAAGGTACACAGAAATTGCAATAGAACCAATCAGAGAAAACAGCGGAACAACCAGCAATTCAAGCTTATTACCCCATCGATCAACCACACCCCCACTCCAATGAGCGGGAATTGTATCAGGGAGGACTGACCAAGCCGCCCATAGAATCAGAAATGGAAGAATAGAGAGGATGAAAGATGATAACACTGCAGTAGTTTTTTTGAGGCTCTCATCGATTCCGCATCTCCTTGCGCGCCCACATTCCACTCCGCCTTAAATCAAGTATACGTTTTGGAACGGGATGTCACTCCGAACGCCTTACCCTCTTAGTGTGAATGCCGCTGCGGCATTGTTGACTCATCCTTAGTAATCGCGTCTATCCTCTGCAGCATCAGCCAAAGCAATCCGAGAGGAGCCGCACATGCATGCAGCGGAAATTCCTTTCGGGGGGGGGTATCTCCCAGATTTACCCGCCGCCCGAAGGGGCAGTCGACAGTCGAGTACGTACTGATCATCGCGATCATCGTCCTGGTGGTGCTGATCGCGGGACCGTGGGTCTCGTCGGCGATCACAAACCAGTTCAACACGGTGGCGGGGACGCTCGGCAACGGAATCTCAAAGGGGATCTGGGAGTCGGGCGGCACGGGCGGCGGCAACGGGTCGTTGACCGACGCCGACATCGTGGACCCCGTTCACGGGATAGCGTTCGCCGTGTACTCGGAGGACGACCACAGCCTCATGTTCTACAAGCGCCGCGGGGTCCCCAGAGTCGGTGACATGCTCAACAGCCGCCGCGTGACGGCGGTGTATACGGGGTTCGAAAATGGATACGCCACCGCGACCGTGGGAAACGACGGCAAGACGACTGCCCCCTGGTGGCCTAACAGAAATAATATCGTGGCCGTAAAGGCCATTGGCGATGGCATAGAAATCCACTCGTTGGCATTTTGCTTTCAGTACATGGAGAACTGCAAGAGCTTTGATCTGGCAAAGTTCGACATGTCGAACTGCACAAATCTGCAGCACGCATTCGCGTATTGCGGCAATGCGACTTCCTTCAGTATTTCAAGCTGGGATACGTCCTCGGTCGTCGAATTCGACTCGGCGCTCAAAAACCTTTACAAGGTCGAGGAGATTGACATCCCCGGATGGTCGACGCGGAAAGCCGGCGATTTACGTCTCCTTTTTTCCACCGACAGTTCGCTGAAAAGCGTGAAATTTGGACCAGGGTGGAAGACCTCAGATGTTATGGATATGCTCGGCATGTTTAGCTATTGCAAAAATCTAAACCTCGACTGTTCCGATTGGAATGTCCCAACCTATGCCAATCATAGTGACTTCAATCACTGCGCCCCCGGCGTTATCCTCCCGAAGGCGTGGCAGTAGGTCTGAAGAAACAAAACGGCAAGCAGTTTATGTGGCGCGGGCACCCGTGCCGCCGTTGCCTCAGCGGCACGTTACGGGCTAGTCGGTTCGATTTAACGTACGCTCTGCATGCAATATCAATCCCCATGCGAAGGGCGTGTCGCATATGCATGCAGCGGCAATTAACCTTCGGGGGGTGGGTATCTCCTAGGAATACCCGCCTCCGAGGCCAAGGAGCCATCGAGTACGTTCTGGTCATCGCGATTATCGTCCTGGTTGTGATGATAGCCGGCCCTTGGGTCTCGTCGGCAATCAGGAACCAGTTCAACACGGTGGCGGGAGTATTGGTAAACGGGACAGCAGGTGGGACTTGGGAACCGAGCGGTTCCGGCAGCGGTAACGGCGCGGGTTCCGCGACCGTCCAGGCGGCGCTCGCCAAGGACGCGAAGGACACGCGAAGGACTGGACCCTCGGTGAGCAGAAGGCAGTTGCCGAGGACATCGCCGCCAAGGGCGAGGCGTCGCCCGCTTACGCCAAGGCGAAGGCCGCGATGGATGCCGGCACCGAGTTCTCGATGAAGCTCACCGATGGCAAGACGCTGACTTACCGCATTATCGGCATCAATCATGATGACCCTGCAGGCGGATCCGGCAAGGCGGGCCTCACGTTCCTCACCACCACGACGGGCATTTGGTCCCCCATGAACGCGATTGACACCAACGCCGGCGGTTGGGAGAAGTCTGAACTCCGTCAGAAAATGAACTCCGGCAAGATCTGGAATCTGATGCCCTCCGATTTCCAGTCCAAGGTGAAGGCCGTCAAAAAGCTATCGAACAATGTCGGGGGCGGTGATGAGAACAAGAACGCCGCCGTGACGGCTACCTCGGACAAGCTGTTCCTGCTCAGCTACTCTGAGATCGCCCCCCACCTCCTATTGGGCATCCTATCCCTGGACTTCCTCCGAGGGCACCCAGTACGAGGCCTTCAAAGGCAAGGTGACGGAGAACTATAATCCCAACTCTGCCATTGCCATTGGCAGCGGTTGGTGGGAGCGTTCGGTGTTTCCGAACGCCTCGAAGGGCTTCCTCCATGTCGACAGCAGCGGCAATCCGTCGGACAGCAACTCCGCGCCGGGCTGGTTTTGCGTCTCCCCCGCCTGGTGCTTCTAGCTTGTCTAGCGCAAAGCCCGCGTTACCCCGCGCGTGCTTTCTTTTGGCGACCGAACGAACGGCTTCAGGTTCATGGCACGGGTAGTCGGATTGAAGAGAAATGGGGTCATACAGCGGCTCTCAGAGCGCCTGCCGTACTCCCCCGCCATTACCTCTGCTGCGTCCTCGTATAGAGTCCATCCTGCTTGGTGTTTCGAGTTCGGGGCGTATACGGTGGGTGGATAATGGATTCACTTCGATGACGGCGTTTACGGGAGCGACCATGGCGATGCGCGAGATCGCGGTCAAGTTCGATGAGGGCGAAATGGCCTTGATTCAGGGCCATGCGGACGCCACGGGCATGACCTTTTCCGAGTTCGTGAGAAGGGCCGCGTTCGAGAAGGCTGAGGACATGGCGGACATCGAGGCCTACAACGAGGCTTTGGACGGGGACGGCGGCACTCGCTACCCGATGGAAGAGGTCGTGCGCATGGCGGTGGAGGCTGAGTGATTGTCCACACGCGTTGTCTGTCTCGGCTCTAAAGGCTTCTCTTGGGCGGGGTTCGGCTTATAGCCGGGTCCCGCTTTTTTGCGGCTTTCAGTTGTCTTTCTGAAGGTATGAAATGGCTGCCTCGATATGAATACGGTCGGCATTCGAAGCGGACGTTATAGCCGCGCTAATAGCGCATGACTTTCTCCCCTGCCGTCATCGTTGCCGCAGCGGCAAGACCGTTGCAAATACTTGGAATAGCCCTACGCTCGGCTCGTATTGCAAACCCCGAGTGAAGGGAGCCGTATATGCATGCAGCGGCAATTAACCTTCGGGGGGGGGGGGTCGCTCCTGAAACGACCCGCTTCCGAGGGCAATCAATTATCGAGTACGTCCTGATCATTGCCGTCATCGGCCTGGTCATCGTGTTCGCGGGACCCGGCGTGGCCGGAGCCATCCGAAACCAGTTCAACCTGGTCGGCAACACGGTGAACAATGGGACGGTCGGCGGCGTCGAGGGAGGCGCGTCCGGTGGCGGCTCCGCAGGCGCCGATTCCGCGGCCGTCCAGGTGGCCATCGCCAAGGACGCGAAGGACTGGACCCTCGACGAGCAGGAGGCGGTTGCCAAAGACATTGCCAAGAACGGTACATCGTCTATCGCCTACGCCAAGGCCAAGGCCGCCATGGATGCCGGCACCAAGTTCTCGATGAAGCTGACCAATGGCAAGACGCTCGAGTACCGTATCATCGGCATCAACCACGACGACTTGGCCGATGGTAGCGGCATGGCAGGCTTGACGTTCGAGGCGACCAACTCTGCCTTGGGTAGCCAGAGGATGAACGCTACGGACACCAATGCCGGTGGTTGGGATAAGTCCGAGCTCCGTACCCGCCTCAACAGCGGTGACCTCTGGTTGCTCCTGCCCAGCGAGCTCCAGTCAAAGGTGAAACCCGTCACAAAGACAACCGATAACGTTGGCGGTAACGGGGGCGGTGCCCCCTCGGCGACGACCGACAAGGTTTTTCTGCTCTCGGCAACCGAAGTATACGGGGATATGCAATCTGACGGCATCCAGTACGAGTGCTACAAATCCAAGGGCGTGACGGGGTCGAACTATTCCGGTGCATCAGGCTATAGCCACTGGACTCGTTCCGTGAGACCGCGCAGCTCCACATCCTTTCGCTATGTTCAAAGCGGCGGTATTTGCTACAGCTACAGCGCGACGGACTCGTTTTATGTCCTCCCCGCTTTCTGCTTCTGATCTCTTTCATCGCAAAGCCCCCGCAATCCTGAACTGCACCCCAAAACTTGGACGGCTTAAATAAGAACTACGCCGCAAGGGACTGTCTCCGGAACTCCTCCGGGGT
>NZ_JAQLEM010000055.1 GCF_028209885.1 Collinsella aerofaciens
AGATTCTAGGACGAAGGCCGTTCTTCGTTAAACGGGCGCTAGGGCGCCGCCCTTACACCAACATTTTCGACGCGATCACGGAAAGCACATTAAGTGCTTTCCTTTGCGTGCGGAACTCGCGATAAAGTTCATATGCGCCGCCCGGCTCCCGCCGCTCCCAGGGGCTCCCATCCCAAATGTGCGGAGCATAGCTCCGCACACCAACTTTTTCTTTCAGCTAAAGAACGCCGGAAATTCGACGCTGGCTTGTTAACCTTGCTGGACGTTGTCGACGCCAAACCAGCTCGGAAGTTATATCGATACAGAAAGGTCCCCGACCGGAGGGGCCGGATATAAGGTTTATCGCGAGTTCCGCACGCAAAGAAGGCCACTTAATGTGGCCTTCGTCTTGCGCAGGACTGTAGAGCAGGAAACCTTATATCCGGCCCCTCCGGTCGGGGACCGCACCCGTACGACTACAGCGTCATGTTTGGATCGGCGTCGACGTCGAACGACGAGATTTCACCTCGGTCGAATTTACGGCGAGCGACCTCCGCGATCATGGCGGCGTTATCGGTGCAGGCGGACAAGGGCGGCACCGTTACACGAATGCCCTGACGTCCAAGCTTCTTGATCATCATCTCGCGCAGATGCGGATTGGCCGAGACGCCGCCGCCAATGCAATACTCCTTGCACCCGGTGGCATGCAGGGCGTTCTTGGCCTTCTTGTACTGCACGTCAAAGACCGCCGCCTCAAACGAGGCCGCCAGGTCGGGCAGGTGAATCGTGCGCCCGGCCTTGGTCTCCTGCTCGATGTAGAGCGTCACCGCCGTCTTGAGACCCGAAAGCGAGAAGCGGTAGTCTCCCCTGCTGTTAAGCGCACGGGGGAAATCGATCGCCTTGGGGTTGCCTGTCTCGGCCAGCTTGGAGATGATGGGGCCGCCGGGATAGCCCAGGCCCAGGGCCTTTGCCACCTTGTCGAAAGCTTCGCCTACGGCGTCGTCCAGCGTTTCGCCAAGCACCTCGTAGTCGCCCCATGCCTTTACGTGCACGAGCATGGTGTGCCCGCCCGAGACAAGCGTAAAGATGAACGGCGGCTTGAGGTCGGGCTGCGCCAACAGGTTGGCAAACAGGTGACCCTCCAGATGATTGACACACACGAGCGGTTTGCCGGCAGCATATGCAAAGCCCTTGGCAAAGGCGACGCCCACCACCAGGGCGCCCACCAGGCCTGGACCCTGCGTCACGCCCACGGCGGCAAGCTCACTTGGCGCAATCGCTCCGCCCTCAAGGCCAAGCGATGCCGCGGCATCTTCAAGCGCCGCATCTACGACACTCACAATCACCTCAACGTGCTTGCGCGAGGCGATCTCGGGCACCACGCCGCCAAAGCGGGCATGAAAATCAATCTGCGTCGACACCTGGTTGGCCAGCATATTGCCATCTGCATCGATAATCGCCACGGCCGTCTCGTCGCAGGAGCTCTCGATGGCAAGCACCAGGCGACGGCGCTCGATTTCGGCACGTTCCTCAACGGTGCGATCGGGCGCGGCCAGCGGCCATACGCGCTGCTCGGCAGCCGTTGGCTCGGGCGAGGCGTTGTCGACCGGAAGCACCAGAGGCAACGGCGCCGTCATGACGATGGCATCCTTGCCGGCGCCGTAGTAGCCACGGCGACGCCCCGCCTCGGTAAAGCCCAGGGCGGCATAGAGCGCCATGGCGCCCTCGTTGCCGTCCTCGACCTCGAGCGAAGCCGTGGTGCAGCCGAGCATCTGGGCATCATAGCTCACATGCGACAGCAGCTTGCGGGCAATGCCCTCACGGCGATGTGCCGGGTCGACGGCGACATCCAGAATCTGCACATCACCGTCCACGACCATACCGCCGGCAAGGCCCAGTAGCTTGCCGTCGTCGTGTGCCACCCACCAACTACGCGGCGCAGCGACGTCCTCGCCCAGTTCGGACAGGAACACGCCCGGCGTCCACGCCTCGTGTCCGGCACCTTCAAAGCAGGCAGCCTCCAGTGTGCTCGCGCCCTCGGCATCCGCCGCGCCCATGGGACGGAACTGCAGATGACGACCGGCGAGCTCATCGGCAACGCCCGTAATTTCGCTCTGCGCACTCTCGGCAAGACCAAGACGCTTGCGCTCGTTTTCCTCGGCATCCGAAAGGCGCGTGTAAATCGGCAGGACGCGAGCCGGATCGCCGTCACCCGCAGCGTGCGCGAGCAGCAAGCCCTCGCCCGAAGGCCACCACAGGTCGCGCTCCACGCAGCGGGCGGTCTCGTCCTCACCCAGCAGCTTGCCATAGCGCACGAGACCGTCACCGGTCAGCTGAACCTGGTCCCAGTCCGCTGCTTGGCGCCACTCATCGAGCGCCACGGCGGCCTTGACCACGTGTTCGCGCTCAAATTGACGCTCGGGGCCCTCATCGACCAGCATATACAGCGCCGGATATACCTCACCGCGCATAGCGTCGGCCAAGATACCAAGCTTGCCGCGCACGCCAGCCTTCCACGCCGTCCAAGCGCAAGCGTCGAGCGTCGACACGCCCAGCAGCGGAACATTGGCACCACGCGCGAGGCCCTTGGCAGTGGAGATGCCGATGCGCACGCCCGTAAACGACCCCGGGCCGCGGCCGACCACGTAGCAACCAACATCGCTGCGATCCAGGCCGGCCTGCTTCAGTACGCCATCAACAGTATTCACGAGCTCCACATTGGCATGGCGACGGCACATATGGTCGCCACTCACCAGCTTCGCCTCGCCTGTCTGCGCATCAATCCAGCTTGCCGCGCAGGCAAGCATGTCGGTCGAAGTATCGAGCGCCACCACCAGCGCGCTGTCGTTATGCAAGCTCATCTTGTACAGCCTTATCTATCAAATGGGAAAGCTCCTTCGCGCGCTCGCCGTGCGCCTCCAGCGCTATCGTTCGCACGTCGCTATCGTCCTCGTCGCGCTTAAGCGTCACCGAAAGATACTCGTCCGTCAGCTCATCCTGAAACTGCTCGCCCCATTCCAGTAGACAAGCGCCCTCATAGCCCAGCACGTCAAAAATGCCCGTATCCTCAAGCTCGTAAGCGTGCTCCAGGCGGTATAGATCAAGGTGAAACAGCGGAATACGACCTTGATCGTGAACGGCCATGAGCGCAAACGTAGGGCTCGTAACCATATGCCCATCGCCCAGCCCGCGCGAGACGCCCTTGGTAAAGTGAGTTTTGCCCACTCCCAGGCCACCGGTCAGGATGAGCACATCGCCGTCCTCAAGGCACGGTGCAATTAGCTCGCCAAAGTACTCCGTATCGGCAGCGCAAGTCGTTTTGTAAGTACCTACCCCCAGGCGCTCCAGGGACATATATGCTCCTTATTATTCCGAGGCGTCCTCTGGTGCGGGATGTCGCTCCAGATAGTCGCCCAGCATCTTAAAGTCTTCCTCCAGCAGCTCCTGCCACGCCGGATTGCGCAGCGCTGCTGCCGGATGGAACGTGGGCATTACTACAAAATGCCCCATCTGGTGGAACCTGCCGCGCAGCTTAGTAATGCCAATCTCGGTCTTAAGCACAAAGTGCGTCGCGGGGTTGCCGAGCGTCACGATAATATCGGGCCAGATGCTTCGAATCTGCTCACGCAAAAACGGTGAGCAAGCCAACACTTCCTCGGGACGCGGATTGCGGTTTCCCGGCGGGCGGCACTTAAGCACGTTGGCAATGTAGACGTCTTCGCGTTTGAGGCCCGCCAGCGACAAAATGCCGTTGAGGTCCTCGCCTGCCGCCCCCACAAAGGGCTCGCCCTGCAAATCCTCATTGCGGCCCGGCGCCTCACCAATAAACATCACGCGAGCGCGGGGGTTTCCCACGCCAAACACGATATTGTGACGCGACTGGTAGAGCTGGCAGAGGTGACAATCGCCCAGAACGGCCTCAATTTCCTCGAGTGCGACCTCACGTGGTGCCTGATGGGTATGGCCGGGGATGTGCATGACGCCCATAGCGGCTCCTACACGTAGACCTTGTCGAGACGCATGCCAAAGCCGCAGGCGACCTCGTAGTTAATCGTTCCGCGCAGTCGGGCCATCTCGTCCATAGTGATCTCGGCATCGCCATCGCGGCCGACAATGATCATCTCGTCACCATACTCGGCCTCGGGAATCTCGTGTGCCGGGTTGGACTGAATGGCGACCATAAACTGGTCCATGCAGATATTGCCAACCTGATGCACACGCTCGCCGCGATACAGCACATCCATACGATTGGAAAGCGTACGCGATAGGCCATCGGCATAACCGATCGGCAGCGTGCAGATCTGAACGCGCGTACGCGGTACGCGGTAGGTAAAACCGTAGCCCACGCCCTCACCCATCGCAGGGTGTGCCACGCGCGTCACGCGCGCATGGACGCTCATAACGGGATCAAGCTGCATCACGCGGCCACTCAGCTCGCACGGCTGCATGCCATACAAGCCAACGCCGGCGCGAATCATATCAAAATGCATCGAGGGGTCGAGCATCGAGGACGGCGTGTTGGCGCAGTGCACGATACCGCACTCAAAACCCGCATCCTTAATGGCCTGAACGGCCTCGGTAAAGCGCTGACACTGCAGCTTGTAGTCCCAGCCCGAAGGTTCATCGGCCGTGGCGAAGTGCGTAAATACGCCGTCGCACTGAATACCGCGATGGAAATTTATACCGCGGACAAAGTCGAGCACCTGCGTGTAGTGAACGCCGATACGATTCATGCCCGTCTCGATGGCGAGATGATACTTGCCCACTTTGCCCGCCGCGACGGCACATTCGCCATACGCAAGAGCAAAATCAGACGTATAGACCGAAGGCATGATATCGAACTCGAGCAACGTCGGAATGGCCTCGATAGGCGGCTCGCTTAGGATGAGGATGGGTTTCGTAATCCCGCCCTGTCGGAGCTCAACGCCCTCGTTAACCGTCGCCACGGCAAACATGTCGGCACCGGCCGAATACATGATCTTGGCGCACTCAACAGCTCCATGACCATAAGCATCGGCCTTGACCACGCAGCACAGGCGCTGACGTGGATTCAGCAAGTTCTTATAGGCCCTCGTGTTGCGACGGAGCGCCCCGCGGTCGATCTCGACCCAGGACCAGCGCGTCAAATCGGCTTTATTCATGATTAGTCATCCGACCCTTCGTCCATGATTCCCAGATCTTCGAGCGCATCCTTTGCCGCCAGTTCCATGGCCGGACCGATCAAGTCGATAAGATCGGTCGCGATGACGCTCTTCTCACCATACTCCGTCGCCGCGGCAAAACCGGCGTAGCTGTGAAGTGCGACGGCGTACGAATACAGCAACTCCCAACGATCCATCTCGTCGCGCATGGTGGCAAGCGTGCCGGCCAAAATACCCGCGAGAACATCACCCGAACCGGCAGTTGCCAGAGAAGCCGGACCCGAGAGCGGCAGCAGCACACGCTCAACGCCACAGATAGCCGTCGTCGGCCCCTTGGCAATGACCACCAGATTGTCAGAGCCTGCAGCCCAGACAACCTTCTGCGCGGCTGCAATCGCAGTACCAAGGTCGTTCACCTCGTCACCGGCAACCAGACGCGAAAGTTCACGATAGTGCGGCGTCATAACCAACGGCTGCTCGCGACGATACATCTCGGGATTACTATCAATACCGTCAATGGCAATCTTAGCAAGGCAGTTGAGTGCATCGGCGTCCAAAATTAGCGGTACATCAAGCTCGAGCAAGCCCGAAACCACCTGCATAGCGCCGGCAGATGTCGTCATACCGGGACCGCACAGTACACAGCTGTACTTCTTTGCAATCTCGCACACCGTCATGCGCGCAGCGGCGCCAAAGGAGCCGCGGGAATCAGACGGAATCGCAAAGACGGGAATCGAAGGAAGTGCCATGCGAATAAGATTGGCGCAGGCGTCAGGAGCCGCGACTGCCACGTAACCAGCACCCGCGCGAGCTGCAGACTTGGCCGCCATAATGGCAGCACCAGGATATTGCGCAGATCCGGCGACAATAAGCACAGAGCCACGGGAATACTTATCGATATTCGTAGGTAGTGGAGCAAAGTAATCAACTAAGTCACCGGGCTCGACAATCTCGGCGGCGTGGTCGACATCATCGATGACCTCGTCAAGACGGTCGTAAAGATTGCCGCAGATCAAATCGCCAGCATACTCAGGGCCATCAGCGCTATACAGACCAATCTTGGGCGCAATCATCGTCACCGTATGCTCGGCACGAATGCAGTCGTCATCAACAACGCCCGTCTCGGCATTCAGGCCCGAGGGGACATCAATGGATACGACACAATCGGCGCATTCATTGACCGTAGGAATCCAGATGGAGAACGGCGCACGCAGATTCCCGTGGAATCCGGTACCAAAAATGGCATCGACAACAACATCGGCCTTATCGATCAAAACCTCGAGTTCGTCACGCGAGGGGCCAACGCAAACGTGCACATCGCGGCCGGCAGTACGACGAGCAACATGACGTGCCAGAGCAGCAGGAATCTCATCCGGCTCAACCGGAGAAACGATATCCACGTCCACACCCTTGTGGCTCAGGATATCGGCGGCAACCCAACCGTCGCCGCCATTATTACCAAAACCGACCAGAACGAGAACCCGATCGGGATTGAGCTTCAAGACCTCGTTGGCGGCAAACTCACCCGCTAGCTCCATAAGCTCGGCCTTCGAAGTCCCTTCGCGTTCGATGATGTCCTCGAGACGAACGACTTCTTCGGTACTCAAAACCGGTTTCATCTATGCTCCTAGCGTATCTTGCGAAGCATCGCCCAGGTGCTCCGTCAATGCTGAATTCTGCAGCTGCTCGAGCTCATCTAATACAGAGCGAGCCTCTTTAAATGTCTGCGCAACGCGTTTCTTGGTACTCACCTTTTCCTCTTTTGGCTTAGGCCGAGCATCTTCGGTAATCGCGATGGCATTCGCAACGGCCAAGTCTCCTGTAAGCGTAATGGAAAGAGCGACCTCAACAACACCCAGTTCTTGAGCGATCTCGAGAGCACGGCCCGAAAGCAGCGCCTTCGGTTTGCCGAGTTTATCACGCGTTACCGAAACATCCTTGCGACCCACGCCTTGACTAAAACCCGTGCCGAGAGCTTTAAGCACCGCCTCGCGCGAAGCAAAGCGGCTCGCATAGTGAGCAGCGGGACGCGATGATGCATCGCAATACGCACGCTCTTCTTCGGTAAACACACGCCGAGCAAACGACGGCGTCTTTTCAAGAATTGATTTCATACGGGAAATCTCGACGATATCAACGCCGATACCAGCTTCAGCCATGTTCACCTCCATATCGCACAGACTAAGTTATTGTAGCCCGTTCACAGAAGATGCGACAAACGAGGGTTATAAAACACAGCTACTATGTGAAACAAAAGCCCGTAAACGCAAAAAAGGGGGAGGCCGCGAGGCCTCCCCCTTCTCAGTTCAAGCGTACGGCTCGGTGCCGTCCACCGGTCAGCGGC
>NZ_JAQLEM010000056.1:0-1730 GCF_028209885.1 Collinsella aerofaciens
TGAGCTCGTCCCAGGTGCCGCCGACGCCCATCAGGAACACGGCGTCGTAGCCCTCGTCGGCGACCTTGTCGGCGAGCTCGATCATCTTCTTGCCGGTCTCATAGACGTTCTTGCCGTCCTCGAGATAGCCCTCCTGGCTAAAGTGCATGATCTCGATCTTCTCGGTTTCCTTCATGGCTTTTCCTTTCTGTCCTGCACGCGACTCTATACATCGCGTTTCTTTTCGATACCAATTATAGACATATACCTAAGGTGTTTTTAATACCACTTATCAATCTGTTCCAATCCTCGGTGAACGGTCGAAATTCTCTGGTGAGTGGTATTAAATTAGAATTGAATGTATAGCTAACACCTCTGGCGCCTCCCTTGTGTGACAAAGAACAGCGTTCCTACCAGCGCAATAATGGTCGATGCCCCAAATAGCACCGCTTGGACGCCCAAAGCCTCCGCCAAAAAAGGAGCCGCCAGCAGCGGCAGCACGCCGGCACTCATCAGGCCAAAACGCACAAAGCCGGTAATGCGTCCCAGGTATTTGATGTCGGCGCGCTCCTGAATCAAGATCATCTGCAGCGGTTCCAGGAATCCCCAGGCCAGACCGTTAATCGCCTGACCGATAATCGCGACCCCCAGCATATCGGTGCCCACGTACACCATGGACCCAATGCCCACGGCCATGAGCGCGCCGAGCAACAATCGCAGGTTGACATGGCGAGCAGAAAGCTTGGTCAGGATGAACGCGCCCACCGAGGAAGTGAGGCCCACGACCGAGGACAGCCAGCCCAGCCAGACGATATCCACGTTGAGCACATCGCGGTAGAACAACGACTCCAGCGAATCGAACGCGCCAAACGCAAAGAAACCCAAAAAGCCCGAGATAAAGATGAGGCGCAGGTCGTGGTCGCGAAACGTAAGTCGCGCACCCTCGGCCATGCCGCCCAGAATACCGCCCTTCGGCTTCTCCCCTTTTGCGGGAGCAACACACTCGTGACAGCCCAAGGAGAGCACGGCCGCCACACCCATCATGCCCGCCATGAGCAGATAGACCGATTGCGTGGCAAAACAGCTCACGATGGCACCACCGAGCAGCGGGCCAGCGGTATAGGCGATATTGCTGTAGAACACCATGAGGCCGTTCACGCGGGTACGGCCCTCGGTGGTCGACTCCAGGTATCCCGGAAACGCATGTGTGCAGGTGTTGATAAAGCCGCCCGCAAGTCCCAAGACGCACGCGGCAAACACAAGCCCGGGGACAGACAACGGCGCCAACCCCACGCCAAGCGATAGCACTGCCGTAATCACGCACGTCACAAATGACGTCCGGCGCGGTCCAAAGCGGTCGATGACCGAACCCGACACCATATTGCCCACCGACGTCATAAGATTACGCACGAGCGTAATGGCGGCAACCAAAAAGGCCGTGCCGGCCAGATCATACGTGGCCGCACCGATAAGCCCCAAAAAGTAGACCGCGTTGTTGGCGCACCACTGCAGGGACTCAATAAGAATCAGCCTGACCTCTGCCGGCGTCAGGCGCATTGCTTCGCGATCCTTCGCGAACATACGAACTCCTTCTATACAAAAAGGGGATGGAGGGCATAGGCCTGCTCCATCCCCTTTCCAGGTTGCAACGAAAATCTATGCAGCCAGGCCCTTACGCCAGCACGCCGAAGAACGCGCCGATGATGCCCACGACCATGGTGGCCACGATCAGCACCATGGGGTTGATCTTC
>NZ_JAQLEM010000056.1:1829-7461 GCF_028209885.1 Collinsella aerofaciens
TACGCCAGCACGCCGAAGAACGCGCCGATGATGCCCACGACCATGGTGGCCACGATCAGCACCATGGGGTTGATCTTCTTGGACAGCAGCCAGTAGTACAGCCAGAAGGCGATCATGCCGAGCATGCCGGGCATGATGCCGTCCAGGATGTCCTGGAGGGTCTGGGCGTCGTCGCCCGAGCCGATGGCCACCGGGATGCTGGCCCAGAACATGTCCTTGCACATGGCGCCCACGACCATGACGCCCACGATTCCCACGCAGGTCATGATCTTCTGCATGAGGCCGGTCCTCTGGGCCTCGTCCAGGAAGCCCACGCCCAGCTCGTAGCCCTTGACGGCGCCCCAGATGCGCAGCGCGAAGCCGGGGACGTTGTAGATGAGCAGGAAGGCGATGGGGCCGAAGGGGTTGCCGGCCTGGCACAGGCTGATGCCCACCGCGGCGGCGACCACGCGCAGCGTCGACAGGAAGATGGAGTCGCCGATGCCGGACAGCGGACCCATGAGGGCGGCCTTGACGTCGTTGACGCTCTCGGGCTCGATCTCGCCGCGGGCGACCTTCTCCTCCATGGCCATCGCGATGCCGCCGACGAACGGGGCAAACTGGACGGTGATGTTGAAGAACGCGCAGTGGCGGTGCAGGGCCGCGGCGTAGTCGTCGGGGCGGCCGGCGTAGATCTTCTTGAGCATGTTGGCGACCATCAGGCAGAAGGCGATGTTCATCTGCTTGTAGTAGGTCCAGGAGAACTCCATGCCCAGGGCGCCGACGTTGACGGCGCTCTTGACGAGGTCGGAGCGCGTGATCTTGTTCTCGGGACTAGAAGTCATCGTCCTCATCCCCTTCCGCGGAGAGCTGGGGCTGGGCTCCGCCCAGGCCGAGCAGGTCGAACTTGTCGATGCCGATGATGATGGCGATCAGGGCGACGCCCAGGACGGGCACGTTGGCGTAGGAGCACAGCAGGAAGCCCAGGAAGTAGAAGGGCACGAGCTGCTTGGTGAGCACCAGGCGGCCGAGCATGGCGAAGCCCATGGCAGGCAGGATGTTGGCTGCAACGCCAAAGCCATCGATCACAAAGGTCGGGATGAAGTCGAGCAGGCCCTGGATGGCGTCGGAACCCAGATAGAAGGCGCCGCCGCACAGCAGGAAGTACTCAAGGCAGCCAAAGAGGCCCATGCTCCAATGTGCCGCGTAGATACCCTTGAGGTTGCCCTTGGCAGCGCACTTGTCAGCAATGTCAACAATGATCGAAAATCCAGCATCCGTAATGTTGCCGATCGTCAGCGAAAGGACGGCGATGGGCATGGCGAGTGCGATAGCCGTCTCGGTACCCTGACCGAGCTGAATGGCAAACGCGCAGGCGAGCACGCCGCCGATGGTTTCGTTAGGCGGCACGTAGGCGCCGATAGAGATCGAGCCCATGAACAGCAGCTCCAGGCTGGCGCCAACGGCAAGGCCGGTCTGCAGGTCCCCCAGCACCAGGCCCACGAGCGGGCACATGACGATGGGGCGGAACGCGTAGAGGGTGCCGAGCTGGTAGTCGAGGCATCCAAAAGCTCCAACTAAGCCGACGAGGATTGCTTGGACAAGCATAATTCCTCCCAATAAGGAATATCGAACCGTCGTCACTCCCGTCGCGCGCGTTGTTGATATCAATTCCGGGAGTTCGATTCCACGGCTCGAAGCGTACCTGGTGTGCTGCTAACACCCATGCCAGGCACAAATGATTTGATACCAATTATAGATATGCAGGTTCTTACTATTTAATACCACTCGCTCAGCGGGGTGTTTTTTACCGTAAACGGCAGACGTATCTCATCAGGCGCGCTCTTTGTTTCGATGGCGGACTAGCGCCACCAGAAAGCCATCGCCAAAGGCATCGGATGCCAAGTTGGCCACAATCACCAAAACGATAATCGCCGCGCCCAAAAACTCGTTCCAGCGAAAGACCTCGCCAAAGAAGAGCGCCGACCAGCAGGGAGCGAGCACGACCTCGCTCATGCAAACCAAGTTGGCCGCAAACGCGTTGGTGCGCGCGATTCCCTTGGCATACAGCACGCTCGCAAGGCCACTGCAAAAAAGGCCATGCACCAGCATGAGCCCCCACTCAAATGGTCTCACGGAGTCTAGGGCGCCAGCAAAATAGACGATCGGCAGCATCGAGATACCGCAGGAGATGAGCGAGGACACCATGGGCGACGCATCGGGGCGAGAGTTCAAAAAGAAACACAGCCCAAAGGTGGCTCCCGAAATGACGGCAAGCAGGTTGCCGAGCATGCCCTCGGCACTCAAATCGCCTAAAAAGAAAAGTCCCATACCCGTAAAAGCAACCACCACGGAGGCAATCTTCGCAGGCGAGGGCAACGTGCGGGTTGCGAGCGATTGATACACGATAACGAAAATCATCGAGGTGTACTGCAGAACGATCGCGTTGCCGACCGTCGTGAGCTGGTTGGCAAAGTTAAACGTGGTGCCCGTCACGAAGTTGCAGACGGCCACAAGGGCAATAAGACGGCTGACGCGGAGGACAGGCCTACCGACGAGCAGGATAAAGAGCGCCATAAATATTGCCGTAACGGCACCGATCAAAAGAGCCGACTGCGAATTGGCGCGAACGAGGATGCCGATAAAACTCCACAAGAGCGCCGTGCCAAATAGATACATCGCCCCGCTCACGCCATTATCGGATGGATTGTCAGATCGAATCACGAAGCACCTCCGGCTAGCTTTCGGTAATAAAAAACGGCGACCGCAATGGGTCGCCGTTTCCCTTGGGGGCAGAATAGAACGCAGGAACCTACGCCAGCACGCCGAAGAACGCGCCGATGATGCCCACGACCATGGTGGCCACGATCAGCACCATGGGGTTGATCTTCTTGGACAGCAGCCAGTAGTACAGCCAGAAGGCGATCATGCCGAGCATGCCGGGCATGATGCCGTCCAGGATGTCCTGGAGGGTCTGGGCGTCGTCGCCCGAGCCGATGGCCACCGGGATGCTGGCCCAGAACATGTCCTTGCACATGGCGCCCACGACCATGACGCCCACGATTCCCACGCAGGTCATGATCTTCTGCATGAGGCCGGTCCTCTGGGCCTCGTCCAGGAAGCCCACGCCCAGCTCGTAGCCCTTGACGGCGCCCCAGATGCGCAGCGCGAAGCCGGGGACGTTGTAGATGAGCAGGAAGGCGATGGGGCCGAAGGGGTTGCCGGCCTGGCACAGGCTGATGCCCACCGCGGCGGCGACCACGCGCAGCGTCGACAGGAAGATGGAGTCGCCGATGCCGGACAGCGGACCCATGAGGGCGGCCTTGACGTCGTTGACGCTCTCGGGCTCGATCTCGCCGCGGGCGACCTTCTCCTCCATGGCCATCGCGATGCCGCCGACGAACGGGGCAAACTGGACGGTGATGTTGAAGAACGCGCAGTGGCGGTGCAGGGCCGCGGCGTAGTCGTCGGGGCGGCCGGCGTAGATCTTCTTGAGCATGTTGGCGACCATCAGGCAGAAGGCGATGTTCATCTGCTTGTAGTAGGTCCAGGAGAACTCCATGCCCAGGGCGCCGACGTTGACGGCGCTCTTGACGAGGTCGGAGCGCGTGATCTTGTTCTCGGGACTAGAAGTCATCGTCCTCATCCCCTTCCGCGGAGAGCTGGGGCTGGGCTCCGCCCAGGCCGAGCAGGTCGAACTTGTCGATGCCGATGATGATGGCGATCAGGGCGACGCCCAGGACGGGCACGTTGGCGTAGGAGCACAGCAGGAAGCCCAGGAAGTAGAAGGGCACGAGCTGCTTGGTGAGCACCAGGCGGCCGAGCATGGCGAAGCCCATGGCAGGCAGGAAGTTGGCGGCAACGCCAAAGCCAGCAAGGACAAAGGGCGGGATGAAGTCGAGCAGGCCCTGGATGGCGTCAGCACCCAGATAGAACGACAGCGAGCACAGCAGGAACGCCATGATGATACCGGTCAAACCGATCAGGAAGTGCATCGCATAGACACCCTTAAGGTTGCCCTGGCCGGAGTAGACATCAGCGCGGTCGACCAGGATCGGCAGGGCGGCGTTAAGGATGTTCTTGATGGCAAGGCACAGCGTGGCGATGGGCATGGCAAGCGCGATGGCTGCCTCGGTGCTCTGGCCCAGCTGGATAGCGAAGGCGCAGGCGAGCACGCCGCCGATCGTCTCATCAGGCGGCACGTAGGCGCCGATGGAGATCGAGCCCATGAACAGCAGCTCCAGACTCGCACCGATCGCGAGGCCGGACTGCAGGTCCCCCAGCACCAGGCCCACGAGCGGGCACAGGACGATGGGGCGGAACGCGTAGAGCGTACCGAGCTGGCAGTCGAACTTACCAAATGCGGCGATAAGTCCGATGAGGATTGCTTGGGTAAGCATACATCCCCCTTTCCATATAGGACACTACGAAGAGCTCAGACTCTTCGAAATTGAACGCCTAGAGCACGCTGGCGCAGTCGACCTTGGGGTCATCGGCCAGGGGTCGAATCTCGACCTCAACGCCACGATCCAGCATCTCGCGCACATCGGCTTCCTCGGCCGCGGTCAGGAAGATCTGACGAGAGACCTGACGAGCGTCGGGACGCTTCTCGTCCTTGGGCTTGGTGTTGCCCAGGTTGACCGACTTGATCTGCGGGCAGCCCTCAACAAGCTGCTTTGCCTCAGCGATAGTGGCGACGCAGATGATCATCTTGTACTTGTCGGTCACGCCCGAGTTGATAGCTTCGATTGCATGCTCCATATCTTTGATGACGAGCTTGCAGCCGGCAGGCTTGCCCATCTTGAGCGTCGTCTTCCACACCGGGTCGTTAGCGACCTTATCGCCCACGCAGAAGATGCAGTTGGAGTCAAGGCCCTGAACCCAGGAAACTGCGACCTGGCCATGAAGCAGGCGATGGTCAACGCGAAGTAGCTGAATCATAATGTGACCCCCCAAAGGTCTTGTGCCGTCATACGGCGTGTCAGTAGGTGCTGCGGATTAGAACTCTTCCTCCTCCTCGTCATCGACCAAAAGATCGTTGACAAACTTCACGCGCGTATCGTCCGCAGCGACGATGGCGCGAATCGTCTCCTCAACCGGCGCCGACTCGTCAGAGAACAGCAGCTGGATGAGCAGAGGAAGGTTCATGTTGGTAACGAGGTACGTGCGGGGACGCGTCTGGACGATCTTGGTGAACTCGTTGTTAACGCTACCGCCAAAGAGGTCGGTGCAGACAACGACATCATCGTCGGCAGACATGCCTGCCAGCAGTTTTTGGGCCTCCTCGGCCACGTCCATGCGGCCATCGACGAACATCGAAAGATCGTGGACGTTGTCGCGAGCGCCCGAGAGCAGCTCGACGCTCTCCTTGATGCCGGTGGCGAAGTGCGCATGGCTGGCGATGATGTACTGTCTCATTCTGTGTTCCTCTCAATAGCCCGGCACGTTCCCGCACCCGTTTTCTTTAGTAGTCGAACTGGTGATAGTAGCGACGATACTTGAGGTTGTGCTTGGTGACCGTCTCGTAGTAGCGAGCCAGGCGGTCGGTCACGAGCACCGTCAGAATCCACGGGGAGACGATGACGCGGAACTCGTCGTCAAGGCCGGGGATCGCGAACTCGGCGGTGTCGATGATGTTGATGTCGGTGTCGCC
>NZ_JAQLEM010000057.1 GCF_028209885.1 Collinsella aerofaciens
ACGTCCTGTAAAGGCGGAGCCTTGGCCCTCGGGGGCGGCCCTGATCTCGGGTTCCACGGACCCGATTTTTTTCGCCGAAGGGGTGTAAAATAAATGTATTGATAATATACGTCCTGTAAAGGCGGAGCCTTGGCCCTCGGGGGCGGCTGGTATGGGGGATGGTGTTCAGTGGCAGATCGCAAGAAGAAACCCGGGCATGATGACGCCTGGTGGGCAGCCCAGCGCCATGCCTACATAGAGAAGAACGACATCCTTCTGTCCGACTATCCGTCCTGGGAATGGGTCAGCCCGTACGATTTTTGGAGGACCATCTTCCCCGAGGGCTTCCTGCAGCCCCGCGGCGAGGAGGTCCCGTGGCGCGAGAAGGGCGGCGGCCATCCCAACGGCATCGCCATCCAGATCACCAACAGGACCAAGACGGTCAAGACCAAGACGGGCATCGAGCACGATGTCCCCGTGGTCGAGCGGTTCACGCTGACCGACGACCTCGACGGAGTTGAGGAGCGCGTCGTCGACTCGAACAGGAAGAACGAGTCCGTCTTTTGCGCACCCGTGTCGTATTTCGGCAAGAGCCGCGTTGCCGCGAACGCCCGGTTCCTGCACGCGTTCGCGATCGACCTCGACGGCGTCGGCGTGCAGGAGCTGAAGAACATGCTCAAGCAGTTCCGCAACGGCCGTGACCCGAAGCTCGCCGCGGACAAATGGGTGTCCCTCCCCCAACCGACCTTCCTCGTGAACTCGGGCACGGGCTTCCACCTCTACTACGTCCTCGACCAGCCGATCCCGCTGGTGCCGCGTGTCGTGCCATTTCTGCAGGAGTTCAAGGCGATGCTCACGGACTACATCTGGCGCGACACCGTCTCGACGCTCGAGGACGTCCAGCACCAGGGCATCTACCAGCCCTTCAGGATGCCCGGCACCCCGACGAAGCTGAACGGCAAGACCGAGAGATCGAAAATCAAGGACAAGTACGAGGCCGTGGCGTTCGTGCACAACGGCGAGGATGGGAAACCTTGGCTCTGCAGCATGGATTACCTGCTCGGATACGCCGGGGTCCGTGGCGGCAAGGACCGCGCCGAATTCATAGAGCTCATGCGCACCGCCGGGCGTACGCCCATCGAGCGCGCCAAGAAGCTCTGGCCGGAGTGGTACCAGGCGCGCATCGTCGAGGGCAAGGCCCCCGGCCGCTGGACCTGCAAGCGCGACCTGTACGACTGGTGGCTCGGCGAGGTCGAGACGAAGGCCACCGACCACCACCGCTACTGGTGCCTGAACGTGCTCGCGGCGTACGCAAAGAAGTGCGGTATCCCGTACGAGGAGCTCGAGGCCGACGCGCTCGCGCTCGTGCCGACGCTCGAGGACCTGACCGAGCGCGAGGACAACCACTTCACCGAGGATGACGCGCTCGCCGCGATTGCGTCGTATTACGACCCCATCATCCATAAGCTCACCCGCGACCGCATAGAGCGGCGCACCGCCATCGAGCTGCCGAAAAACAAGAGGAACGGGCGCAAGCAGGATGTGCATCTTGCTGGTGCCCGGGCTGTCCAAGAGGTCAATGACAGGTTCAACGGCACAAACTGGCGCGAGGGCAATGGACGAAAGCCAAAGGCCGACCTCGTCCGCGAATACGCCGCGGCGCACCCCGACGCCAACCATAGTGAGATCGCCCGTGCTCTCGGCATCTCACGCCCGACCGTCATCAAGTGGTTGCGCGATGTGCCGAAGGACGCCGCCGAGTCGGAAAAACCGAAGCCGGATGATCTGTACGAGCTGTACAACCCCGCGATGGTCGAGGTAAAATCATCGGGAACCGCCGTGAAACTTCCCGATGTTTCCCGGGAAACATTCCCGATTGACGATAGGTTGAACAATGGGCATAACGAAGCGTGAAATAGCGTCTGAACTGGGCGTCTCAAAGCGCACAGTCGCGAACTACATCGAGAAGCTGGGACTGGGAAACCATGTTTCACGAAACGGGAACACCGATTTTCTCGATGACTTTGCCGCCGCGGCCATCGCCGACGCCCTGAAGAACCCCGGCAAACCGTCCCGCCAGCCAGCCGACGCGCCCGCTGCACCCGCCCCGGACTCCCTGGTTGACTCCCTGGCCGCCCAACTGGAAATCGAACGGTCCCGCAACGCCGAGCTGATGGAGGCGCTTGCGGCCGAGCGCGACCGCGCCGCCCGCGCCGAGGCCGAGGCCAAGGCGCAACTCGCCGAGGCGAACGCCAGGGTCGCGGAGCTCGCCGGAAAGCTCGCATCGCTCGCCGAGCGCCAACAGGCGATCGCGGCCACGCCGTGGTGGCGCCGCGGCCGCATGGCCATGAAGCTGCTCGGGCCGGGGAGACAAGAATAGCGGGGCCCGCGAGTTTCTTAACGACTCGCGGGCCCTTTTCGCTCGGTCACTCCTCGCCTGCCGGCCAGTAGACCTCGCCGTCGACGTCGACGCGGTAGATTCCCAGGGTCGACGCCGCGATGTTGAAGAAGTCGAATGGATCCGCCGCGCGGTAGCCCTGCGCCGCCAGCTCCTCGGGCATCGCCGCCAGGGCGCGGACGAACTGGCGCGAGTCTGAGGTCGTACGCGCCGCGGCCTCAGACGCCGCGGCGTACCCGCGCTCATCGCCGCAGGCGGCGGCGCGGCTGTCGAGTGCGTCGCCGGGATCGTCCTCAAGTGCCGACCACAGTTCGACTTTCAGGCCGTCAGGGGAGACGCCCAAGTATTCCATGGTGATCGCTGCGCTGCCGTCGGCCCTGGTGTAATAGCTCTCGATCCTGCCGCGGCGAACGAACCCGGCGAACCTTCCTCCGTCTGAGTAGGTTACGGGGCGCCCCGCCGTGTCACGCTCGGGCGCGTAATAGAGTTTCACGTTCACTGTTGCTGGCCCCCGCCCTGCCTGCTGCCGCAGGCCGCGGCGATGTCCTCGCCTCGGGTCGATGTGCTGCCGTCGTTGTACCGCAGGCGCTGGTTCAGGACCTCGGACAGGATGGCGCGGCTGTCCTCGGTGTCGAACGTGAGGCCCGTGGCCTGTTCAAAGATGGCACCAACCTCGACCAGGCGGTGCGTCCTCGCCTTGCGCTCGGCCGCCGCCTGCCTCTGCTCGAGCTTCCTGATCTCCTTCTTGATCGCCGCAGCCTCGGCGGCCTTCTTCTCCGCAGCCGCCCTCTTCTTCGCGATCTGCTCGCTGATGGATGCCGTCATGCCCGTTCTCCTTCCGTCATGCCCGTTCTCCTTGCTTGTCGTGGGGTGTCATTCACTTGCAAGTTTACCCCAATGCGCCGTACAATTTCACTAGTGGGACTCGTCACTACCAGAGGTAGTGCGCACTTCGCAGTACTTTTGCCGCGGCAAAAGTCCAGCGTGGCGTGCGGTCCTGCGGACGGCTCTCCGCCCACTCCATCGCGCCCGTTCGCCTTGGGCGGCTCACGTCCACGGTGGAGGGGCTGCGCGGTCGCGTCCCGCTCCCTTGCGCTCCGCGCTGCCAGCGCCATTCGCCGACCGCGGCTCATGGCACCAGCACCGCTGCGCGGTCGCGTCCCGCTCCCTTGCGCTCCGCGCTGCCAGCGCCATTTGCCGACCGCGGCTCATGGCACCAGCACCGCTGCGCAGGGCGCGACTGCGCCCTTTGCCAAGAAAGGAACTCGACCGATGGCTATCTATCACCTGAACGTGCGCGGCTGCTCCCCTGCCACCGGGGCGGGGGCCGTCAAGAAGGCCGCCTACCAGTCAGGCCAGACACTCATAGAGGAGCGCACGGGCGAGGTCTGCGACTACGCCAGAAAGGAACGCGTCCTGGACGAGGGCCTTGCCCTTCCCGCCGGCGTCCCGCCCGTGGGCCGCGGCGAGCTCTGGAACGAGGCCGAGCGCGTCTGGGTCGAGGGCGGCGGCGGCAAGACGCTCGTCGCGAAACGCTACGAATTCGCGCTGCCGATCGAGCTCGACGAGGACGGGCGCCGCGCCTGCGTGCGCGACTTCTGCGGGATGTTCCCCGCGAAGGCGTGCGACTGGTCGATACATGATGACGGCAGCGGCGGGAACCCCCACGCTCACGTCCTCGTCTCCGCGCTCGACCTTGGCGCTCAGGGCTTCATCCAGAGGACCAAGGCCGAGAAGGGGCAGTGCTGGTATCTGTGCCAGGATGCACATGGGCAGCAGGCACCCATCCGCGCGACGGAGTGGAAGTCGGCCAAGGCCGCGGGGTGGCAAAAGTTGTACAACTTCGAGGACGGCCAGCGCAGGACCATGAAGCAGGCCAAGGCCGAGGGGCTTGGCACCAAGGATAGGACCAGCAAGAGGCCAGTGCAGATGCACCGCAGGGAGGGGCAGAGCGCCTACGCCGTGGGCCGCGAGGAGATGGACGAGGTGCGCGAGGCCTGGGCGAAAATCGCCAACAGGCATCTGGCAGCCGCGGCCGCGGCGGCGGGCGTTGTGCCACAGGTCATCGACCATCGCAGTAATAAGGAAAGAGGTCTGGCCGAGGAACCGACGATTCACGAGGGTGGCGTCGGCCTGATCGGGCATGCCGACCGTGTGAAGCAGAACGATGAAATCAGGGCCCGTAACGAGCGCCTGCGCGTTCTCCGCGCCGAATTGCGCCAGGAGGGTGCCGAGCTTGAGCGGCTGCGCGACGAGGTCGCGGCGCTCGAGCGCCAGCGCAACACCGCCGAGCAGGCGTGGCGCGTGCGTCCCAAGAAGGGCGAACGCAAGCGCAAGGCCGCGCTCGCGAAGCGCCGCCGCGTGGCCATGGCCACCGCTGCGGCCGCGGTTGAGGCCCAGCAGCGCGTCACTGCCGCGACTGCCGACCAGACCGACACCAAGGCCGAGATGCTGGGCCAGCTCGACGAGCAGATCGCGGCACTCGACGAGCAGATACGCGAGCTGCAGCGCGGCGGCGCGCCCGCGGCGCTGGGCGCGAGCCTGCGCAAGGCCGCCGAGCTCGCGGTCGAGCGCAAGCGCCTCGCCGACGAGCGCGACAGGCTCGCGGGCGAGGACCCCGCGCCTCGCAAGCCCGAGCCGCCGCAGGCCGAACAGAAACGCCCCCGCGGCCACAAGCACTAGCCGCCGCGGTAGCTTCAGCTACATCGGCGCCGGCTATGGCCATGACCGTTCGCGGCGGCAATCCCGCCGCCCGCGGTCGCCGCGGAGGTTGGCGAAAAAATATTTTTGAGGGGTCGCACGTGTAAATATACGCGTGCATGTGCGCCTGCGCGATGGCACGTCTGACCTGCGATAACTAGACTTTTTCGGACTTTTTCGGAGCCGTACGCTTAGGCTGCGCCACGGACGGTGGCGCAGGGTTCAAGGCAAGGAGGTTGTCATGGTCAGGGTTCGTCTTGAGGGCCTGCCCGACGAGGTTCAGCGCATCGCCGACGCGATGCAGGCGGCGGGGTGCGTTCTGGAGCGCTCCCGCGAGTACCCGAACCGCGGCGAGAGCAGGTACGTGCGCGTATACCTCGACTGCGATCTGCCCAAGGAGGTGAGCCGCCATGATTGAGATTGACGGCGTCGAGCTGCGCACCGCGGCACAGTGGGAGAAGAAGCACCGCCATGTCAAGAAAGGCCAGCTCGGAAATGGTGTGGAGCGCACTTGGCGCTCCCCGAACGGAAACACGACCGCGATGTTCTACAACATCGAGCAGACGCGCCCCTGGGCGAAAAAGGACGTCGAGGCGGTCAACCGCCGCCGCCGCGCCGACGCCAAGGCGAAGCGCGAGGCCGATGAGTGCGGGCGCATCGAGGGCGCCGCCCGCGCGGAACAGCATCGCAAAGACCTTCTCGATTGTTGGGGGGCTCACATCGACGAGGAAACCTTGCAGGAGGGCCGCCGCGACCACACCGCCTACCAGTGGTGCGATCTCGGCTTCGTCCCGATTGCCGAAGCTCGGTGGCGGCTTACCCGATACGGAGGCAATTCCGCATGGTATTACTGCTCTCCCTGGGATGTGCGCTATGACCCAGACCGCGCCAAGGAGCTGCTGGAGACGGGGCCGCGCGAGTACGACAGGCTGCCCGACGGTCGTCCGTACGATGGGCGTCCGTGGTGGCAAGCGTAAAAACGGGGAGGGTCAAAACCCCTCCCCGTTTCGTTAGCGGTGTCGACCCGCCTACCTGCGAGTCCTGTAGACCTTGCTTCGGTGGTCAACATCGACAACAAGGATGACGAGAACATCGTCCTCGATATCGGCGACTATCCGATAGTCACCGACCCTGTAGCGCCAGAGACCTGACTTGTTCTCGGTCAATCCCTTTCCCATGCTTCTCGGGTCTTCGAGCTGTGAAATCTCATGAAGTTTCGCCACGATCCTCCTGGCGATCTGCTTGTCCAGCTTCTTCATCGAACGCTGGACGTCCTTGTCGATCTCAATCCGCCAAGCCAAGGCTTTCCTCCAGCTCGTCGAGCGTCACGGTCTCAAGCCTGCCGGCCCGGTAATCCTCGACCTTCTTCAATAGGCCGTATTCGTACTCAAGCCTGTCAATCTCGGCAGCGAGCGCTTCTGTCATGTAGAAAGTCTTCGTGCGTCCCGTTGATTTCGCCAAACGGTCGTACCTGATTGCCAAGTCCTCGGGCATCCTCAATGCCGCGGTAGCAGTTGCCACGGTGCACCTCCCAATCATCTGTATAACACGTTATACATTCTAGCACACCATTCGCCGTATAGGTGTAAAACACGTTATACAGATGGCCGCAGGGGTGTAAAATAACTGTATTGATAATATACGTCCTGTAAAGGCGGAGCCTTGGCCCTCGGGGGCGGCCCTGATCTCGGGTTCCACGGACCC
>NZ_JAQLEM010000058.1 GCF_028209885.1 Collinsella aerofaciens
TTGAAGTTGAACGTCAGATTGTCCAAATGCGGCCCGCGCAGCGTCGGCCGGTCCGCCGTTCGGTAGAACGGCGGAACTAAATCAACTTGAAGCCCTTGCGCTTACCCACAGAAAGGGTGTCGCCCAGCTTGAGGGCGCTGGGATCGATGTTGTAGCTCTTGGGAGCCACGGCCTTGCCGTTGATCTTGACGCCACCGCCGTCGATATCGCGACGAGCCTGGCCGGCGCTCGCCGAAAGGCCCAAGTCCTTGAGCAGGCCGGCGAGGTAGATCTGGCCCTCGTCGTTGACGATCAGCTCGACATGCTTCTCGGGGAAGTCGGCAAGCTGGCCCTCCTTGAACACGCGGTCGAACTCGGCCTGAGCCTCGTCTCCGGCGCCGGCGCCGTGGTAGGTGTCGCACAGGTCGCGGCCCAGAGCGCGCTTGAGCTCGTAGGGATCGGCAGAACCATCGGCCAGGGCGGCGTCGATCTTGTCGACCTCGGCCGGGGTGAGCGAGCTGGCCAGACGATAGTACTTGCCGATCATCTCGTCGGGGATGGACATGGTCTTGCCGAACATATCCTTGGGAGCGTCGGTCAGGCCGATGTAGTTGCCATAGGACTTGGACATCTTGCGCACGCCATCGGTGCCCTCGAGCAGCGGCATGGTGAGCGCGATCTGCGGCTCCATGCCCATCTTCTCCATGAGCTCACGGCCAGCGAGCAGGTTGAAGAGCTGATCGGTGCCGCCCATCTCGACGTCGGCCTTGATCTGCACGGAGTCGAAAGCCTGCATCACGGGATACAGGAACTCATGCAGGGCGATCGGCGTCTGAGACTGGTAGCGCTTGGTAAAGTCGTCGCGCTCGAGGATGCGGGCGACGGTGAACTTGGAGCACACCTGCAGCAGACCGGCCAGATCCATCGAAAGGATCCAGTCACCGTTGTGCACGATGGTGGTCTTCTCGGGATCCAGGATCTTCATGGCCTGGCTCACGTAGGTCTCGGCATTGGCCTCGATCTGCTCCTGCGAAAGCTGCGGACGGGTGGAATTCTTGCCCGAAGGGTCGCCAATCAACGCGGTACCGTTGCCGATGATGAGGGTGACGTTGTGGCCCAGGTCCTGGAACTGACGCATCTTGCGCAGCGGCACGGCATGGCCCAGGTGCAGGTCGGGGCTGGTGGGGTCGACGCCGAGCTTGATGTTGAGGGGCTCGCCCTTCTCAAGCTTCTTGCGAAGGTCGGCCTCGGGAACGATCTGCGCGGCGCCCGAGGTGATGATACGCATTTGCTCGTCAACAGACAGCATTGGGTATCCTCCTTTTGCTATAGCACCCTCGCCGAAAACGGCGGTGCTGGAAGTCCATAAACTCTCTTATGATAACAAACTGACGCGACGCAGCACCTACGACAGGAAAATCCTCGTCCTGCCGCATGCGTCAATGGCAACTGGCAGACGTGTACCGTCACGCTCGACCAGATAGCGTACCTGCCGACGACGCAAGCAGTCGCGGCAACGAACCTGTCCCGTCGCATCGGTGGCGCAGACGCCCTCGGCGGTCAGCAGGCAGTGCTCGCACACCATAAGCTCGGGACGGTCGGCGTCGACCGGACCCAAGACGCCGGGTTCAGCAGCCAGTTCGGCAATACGCTCCGCATCATTGCCGAGCAACTCGGCCGGCAAGTACACCCGCCCCGCACCGAGTCCGCGCAGCCAGGTAAGCGTGGCCCGATTCGCGCAGAACACCGGCGCCGCCACGTCAAACGTCACGCCCAGCTCGCGAGCGATCACCACCTGTCCCAGGTTGCGGCAGACGACGCGCCCGGCACGCTGCATCAGTGAGCGGGTCCGGTCAGCATCACTCACGCGGCACACCTCGTCAAGCACCACAACGGCGTCGGACAAATCGAGTTCTCCGCGCGGGTCGGCATCCATCAGCTGCCAAGCAAAAACCATGCGAGTGGGAACCGCGCACTCCACCAACTCCGTCGACGCACCGCCATCCACCGCAACGTCCTCAAAGGGCAGCACCTCAACGGCACGAGCAACGGGCGCAATCGCATCCGCCTCGGCCCGCATGCACTCCAACACCGCCGCCGTCTGATCCAACACGCCGGCGCTGCGAATCAGGTATACCTCGCAGCCCGTGCCCACCTTACGCTTGCAATGCACGACGACGCGCTCCCCCGCTGCGGCATCCACCGGGCAGGGCACCTGCGGCCAGCGCTTGGGCACATCGGGACGCGCGTCGACACCCGGATAAAACCGGATCTCGAGCATGTCACCCGCCGCCACGGCGGCGTCGAGCTCAACGGTCACCTCTTCGTGGCCCACAGCGACCAAGCGCCCCACGCGCACGCCCTGGTTAATCGCGCGCTCAAAGCTCATCAGCTCGGCACCCGAACGCCCTCGCAGGTACGCATCGGTAAACCCACGGTTAAACGACCTTCCCAGCTCGCGCTCAAGCTCTTCCACGGCACCGGGATCCCACGCGCCGTCGCACAGCATATCGAGTGCCCGGCGCCACACCCGCACCACGTTGAATACGTAATCGGGGTTCTTCATGCGCCCCTCGATCTTGAGCGACGCCACGCCGACATCTACAAGCGCGGGCAGATGCGCAATACCCAGATAGTCGCGCGGGCACAGCAGGCGATCTCCCTCGACGGCGACAACGCTCTGTCCAGCCTCGTCCACCAGGTCGTACGCCAGACGGCACGGCTGCGTGCAGTCGCCGCGCATCGCCGAGCGCCCACGCCGCAGGGCCGAGAACTCGCACGCCCCCGAATAGTCGATGCAAATCGCACCGTGGCAGAATACCTCGATGGGCACGCCCGTGGCACATAGCGCCGCAATCTCGTCGACCGTCAGCTCGCGTGCCGTCGTCACGCGCTCGACCCCCAGCTCATCGGCGGCAAGCCGCACGGCGCCTTCGCTATGAACGCCCGCCTGCGTAGACAGGTGAATCTCGACCCCGGGAATCGCCGCGCGCAGCGCGCAGGCCAACCCGGCATCGGCGACAATCAGAGCATCGGCACCCAGCTCCAGTGCATGAGCTCCCAACACCACCGCGTCGGACAACTCATCGTCAAACACGTACACGTTGAGCGTTTCGTACACACGCACGCCATGGGCATGCGCCACGGCGCAGCCGCGCGCAAACTCGTTATCCGTAAAGCCATGGGCGCTCACACGGGCGTTAAAGCCGCCCAACCCCGCATAGATGGCATCGGCACCCGCGGCGATGGCCGCAAGCATCTGGTCGAGCCCGCCCGCCGGCGCCAGCAACTCGGGCAGCGCCGCACCAGCAGCATCCAATCCAGTCTCGTATTGTCCGCTCGGCCCCATCGTCCGAATCGCCATCGACAAACTCCTTACCAAGGTATGCATTCACTCTGAAAAATGCCGTCTTCCAGCATACACGAGGCCTCGCGCACCCCGTTTGGTTTATCGTGTAATAACTTATGTCCATCCTGCCCCGACGGCACATCCACCGTCCGGCACGACATACCTGGAGGTCAATATATGGGTCCTCGCCAACGACAGGGACACAGCCGTTCAAAGACGCATGCTCTGCCCATAATCCTGCTCTCGTTTTTGGGCTTTCTGCTGATTGCGGGCGTGGCATTTGGCATCGGCATGGTCGGCAACGTCAACCGCTGGCTGTCCGATCTGCCCGACTACACCGACGCCAACGCGTATCTGGTGAGCGAGCCCACCGAGATCGTCGACTGCAACGGCAACAAGATCGCGAGCTTCTACACGCAAAACCGTAAGTCCATCACCAAGGACGAGGTCTCCCCCTACGTGCTGCAGGGCACCGTTGACGTCGAGGACGAGCGCTTCTACGAGCACGGCGGTATCGACCTGTGGGGTATCGCGCGTGCTGCGGTGGCAACCCTCGGCGGCGGGCACGAAGGCGCCTCGACTATCACCCAGCAGCTGGTGCGCAACACCATCCTGCAGGAGGAGCAGTTCGACTCGACCATCGAGCGTAAGGTGCGCGAGGCCTACATCGCCGTAAAGATGGAGGATATGTACTCCAAAGACGAGATCCTCATGATGTACCTCAACACCATCTATTACGGCCACGGCGCCTACGGCATCGAGGCCGCAGCCGAGACCTATCTGTCCAAGAGCGCCGCCGACCTCACCCTGAGCGAGGCCGCGCTGCTCATCGGCCTTCCCAACTCGCCCTCGCAGTACGACCCCACGGTCAACCCCGACCTGGCGCTGTCCCGTCGCAACAAGGTCCTCGACAACATGTTGCGTCTGGGCCACATTACGCAGGAGGAGCACGATGCCGCACAGGCCGAGCCCATCACCCTCAACGTGACCGAAATCTCGGGCAGCGGCGTCGACGTATACTCGCAGCCCTACTTTGTCGCCTATGTTAAGCAGCTGCTGGAGCAGGAGTTCTCGACCGACGTGCTCTTTAAGGGCGGCCTGACCGTCAAGACCACCATCGACCCCACGATGCAGCAGGTGGCAGAGAATGCCGTTCGCGAGCAGCTCGACACGCTCTCGCTCGACGGCCTGGACATGGGCATGGTCGTCGTCGATCCCAAGACCGGCTACATCAAGTGCATGGTGGGCGGCTACGACTACAACGCCGACGAGAACCACGTAAACCATGCCACGGCCAAGCGTCCCGTCGGCTCCACCTTCAAGGCCTTTACGCTGGCAACTGCCATCCAAAACGGCATGAACCCCAACGTCACCCTCAACTGCAACTCGCCGCTCAAGGCCAAGGGCACCACGACCGAGGTCCAAAACTACGCCAACCATAGCTATGGCAACATCACGCTTAAGCAGGCGACGGCATACTCCTCCAACACCGGCTACATCCAGGTGGCAGAAGCCGTCGGCAACAGCAAGATCATCTCGCTCGTCAAAAAGCTCGGCATCGATCCCGCCAAGGACAACATCGAGGATGTTCCCGTCATGACGCTCGGCACCGGCTCGATCTCGCCGCTCGAGATGGCCGCCGCCTACGCGACGTTTGCCAACGGCGGCTACTATCGCCAGCCGATCGCCATCACCGAGATTGACTCTCGTACCGGTTCGGTGCTGTACCAGCACACCGACAATCCCTCACAGGTGCTTACCGAGGGCGAGGCCGCCGCGGTCACCGATGTTCTGTCCGGCGTCATGCAGGGCGGCGGTACGGGTGCTGCCGGTGCCCTGAGCGTCAACCAGCCCTATGCCGGCAAGACGGGCACCACCGACAACACCACCAACCTGTGGTTCTGCGGCTATACCCCGCAGCTGGCGTGCGCCCTGTGGACCGGCTATTCCGCGGGCGAGATCCCCATCCAAAAATACGGCACGGACCTGCTGGGCGACAGCACCAACCTGCCTGTCTTTAAGCGATTTATGAACACCGTTCTGACCGGTACCGAGCGCGAGGAGTTTGCGACCGGAACGGCGCCCACCTACAAGAACAACAGCGTCTGGAAGTTCTACGGCACCAACAACGCCAAGAAGACGGAAAACGACGACAAGGACAAGGACGAGAACAAGGACGAAGACGAAACCACCACGACGACTACCACGACGACCACGACCACCGAGACCACGGGCGGCGATACCACCGGCGGCACCGGTACGACCGGTGGCTCGACGGGCGGCTCCACTGGTGGTTCGACCGGCGGCGATGGCGGCACGCCTACGCCTACGCCTACACCCACTCCCGACCCCTCGCCCACGCCTGACGATACGGTCGGCTAGAAATCATCCGGCCATAAGCAACAAGGCCCCCGAGCAGCTTATTGAACTGCCTCCCATTTCTTGGACATGAGAAATGGGAGGCTTTTTATGCGTGTCGACTTGAGGGTGAAGCACGACAT
>NZ_JAQLEM010000059.1 GCF_028209885.1 Collinsella aerofaciens
GCCTCTCGGCGGCCTTGCGAAAAACAAATCCAAGTTAGACCATTTCAAATGGTTCGATGTCTGCCCGGATGCGACACAACTGGTGTGTCCATCCTCGCAGTATCCGGTTCTCAAGGTGCACGCCTGCGCTGGTTCCCGGTCCGACCGGGCCGCGCGGCAAGGAGATATATTGCCAGACCGGAGGGGCCCCGGGGGCGGGAATCTGGACGTACACATTTCCTACACATCTTGGGATCCGACTAACGTTTGCCAGCCGTTACCTACCGCTCGCCGAGCATCTCTTTATATAAGGCAGTCTCATGGTTAAAGCGGATACGTCCCCCTAGCTAAAGCACAGCCAGCATCGAGCAACTCATCACGTTCTTCCACCGAGAACCCCTCGGCGTAGACGCGCACCACCGGTTCGGTCCCGCTAGGACGGACCAGCAGCCACGTGTCATCCTCGAATGCCAAACGCAAGCCATCCATATGGCTAACGTTTTGCGGCACCTTGCCACAAATCGACTTGGGGTTTACGCCCGGCAGCAGGGTTCGTAACGTTTCGGCATCTTCGGCCTCAAGGCGTAAATCGCGTCGACCGTAACTCGTCTTACCAAAACTGTCCTCGAGTTGGTCGACCAGAACGCCCAAAGGCGCGTCCGTCTTTGCCATAAGCTCACACAGAATCAGACAGGCGAGGATTCCATCGCGCTCGGGCATATGCGCGGCAATGCCGATACCACCGGCTTCTTCGCCGCCTATGAGGACGCCGCCCTTCTTCATCTCCGCCGCTATATATTTGAAACCGACCGGTTTGACGGTCACGCGGCAGCCAAGCGCCTCGGCAATGCGACGCACGAGCGTCGAGCACGAAAGATTGACGACGACGCGCCCCTCCAAATTACGAAATTGAACCAAGTCGCCCAAAACGAGCGCCATGATCTGATGCGGATGTATATATCTGCCGCGCTCGTCAACCGCGCCGATGCGGTCGGCGTCGCCGTCGGTCACCAGGCCAGCGCAAGCTCCGTCCTCGATAACCGTGCGCTCGCAAGCGTCCACCCAAGGCTCAACGGGGTCGGGGCAGATATCTTCTTGGTCAGACGCCTGCCCGGCGTGAATCTCGTGCACCTCAACGCCAAGCTCGCGCAGCAAGTCGGCTAGATAGCCCTGGGCTGCGCCGCCCATGGGATCGACGACCACGCGCAGGTGCGCGGCGCGGATGGCTTCGGCATCGACAAACGATGCCACCGCCTGCATATAGTCAGGAATAATATCCGCGGTGCGATATTGCCCTTCGATCCCCATTGGCTCGGGAGCCATGGTCTCTTCGAGCTCTTCGATGACATCCTGGTTGGCGGTCGAGCCGTCACCCATGCGAATCTTGAGGCACAGATAACCCTGCGGATGATGGGACCCCGTCACCATGAGCGCGCCGCACGCCTCACCGTCATAAGCCGCCGCCCACGTAAGGGCAGGGGTCGGAACAGGTCGCGAAGCGAGCACGGCGTCCAGCCCGTGCGCTGCTAGCACGCCCGCCGCAAGCTCAGCGAACTCGCTCGCGAGGGGCCGGGTGTCGAACCCTATATATACCGTTTTGCCCGGATTGGTCTTTTGCCACAACTCGCCGACGGCATCGGCGATACGGGCAACGTTATCGGCAGTAAAGTCCTCATCGACGCGAGCGCGCCAACCGTCAGTTCCAAAATGAATTATCGCGCACACGCGCAGACACCTCACAGTGTTTGGATCATGGTACGCATGGGGTATACCCGCAACATGCACTCGGCAACCTGCCGGCACCAGCATTCACCATTTGGGCAAATGCTGCCGAGGACATGCAGGCAATAAAAAAACCGCCCCGTATGGAGCGGTTTTACCCTTTATATATCGAGCGCCTCGGCCATCGCTGCCGTAGTGATTGCCGTGGTTCCACAACAACTGCCCACCATTGCGGCGCCGGCATGTCTCCATTCGATGCATGCGCGCGCGAAAGCTTCGGGGTTCTCGTGCCATACGGGGCCATCCTGAGTCTGGACCGGATCGCCCACGTTGGGACGCACCGTGACGGGAGTAGTCGCCGATGCAACCATCCTGGGCACCGCCGCGTTCGCGGCCGCAAGCGAACAGCAATTAACACCAACCGAGTTTGCGCCGTGTTTTTCGGCGTACAAAACGGCTGCCTCGATGTTGAGGCCATCGCCCAACAGGTCGCCTTTATCGTCAACGACAAAACTCACCAGAACAGGCATGCCGTCGGCGGCATCTCGAGCGCCGGCAAGCATGGGCTGCAAATTACGGATAGACGTCACCGTCTCGATCAGCAGACCGTCAACGCCGGCATTGAGCAAGGCGTGCGCCTGTTCGCGCGCAATGCCTCGGATTTCACGATACTCGGCAGAGTCCTCGGCAAACCACTCAATACCGATCGGGCCCATCGAGCCCAGCAGCAGCTGAGGGTGCGCCTGGCGGGCATCGTCGACGGCCCCGCGATTGACCTCCGCCACGGACGGCGCAATCTGGTCGTGTTTGAGGGCATAGCTTGATGCCTGAAAGGTGTTGGTAATGAGCACCTGCGCGCCGGCGGCGACATACAAGCGATGGATACGAGAAACGGTCTGCGGCTCTGCCAGATTCCAAAACGCCGGTGGAATGTCGGCGGCATCGTACTCACTCAACAGAACACTGCCCATGGGGCCCTGCGCCAACAAGGTCTCGCTCGACAAGCGGCGCGCAAGTTCCTCGGCACCAAAGCGGTTGTAATAACTCGTATCCATATATATCCCGCTATTCCTCGACGCTGATTCCCTGCTTTTCGAGATAGGCGAGCCAGCGGCTCATCGTGTCCTCGGATAGCGCATGCTCCATCATGCAGGCCTCGGAATCGGCTCGCTCAAATTCGACACCGAGCTCCTGAACCAAAAACGTGCGGATGAGGCGATGACGGTACCAGATAGCCGTGCCAACCTCGCGGCCGCGATCGGTCAGGATTACCTTGCCGTAGTGCGATTGCTCGACAAGCTCGGATGCCTTGAGCGCCGAAACCGCTTTATTGACCGATGCCTTGGAGACGCCAAGGCGCTGCGCGATGTCGACCGATCGCACACCGTTGGTTTCCCCCTCTTCGCTTTCAATGCGAACCATGCACTCCAAGTAGTCTTCGTTCGCCACCGTCAGATGCAGTTCGCGCGAGCTATTTGTCGTATCCATGATCTTCCGTCCCTTCTGCATTCAATGGCTGATTCTACCCCATCCAAGCGTCGTGGTATGCCGTGGCATACCGTGCTAGAGTTCTTGTTGCACACGACGACCAAGATTGGAGCGGTCTTTATGGAAAACACCACCACGAGCCCCGATGTCCTCGAGCGCTTTTTGCGCTACGTCCAGATCAACACGCAGTCCGAGGATGCAAACTGTGACCAGGTACCCTCGAGCGCCGTTCAGTTTGACCTTGCCAACGTGCTGGCTGAAGAGCTGCGCGAGCTTGGTGCGGAAGATGCCCACGTGACCGAGCACGCCTATGTCTGCGCGCATATCCCCGCAAGTGCGGGCGCTGAGGACAAGCCCGCCCTGGGCCTGATCGCCCATCTCGACACCACCGAAGTTGCACCGGGCGCCGGCGTGAAGCCGCATATCGTACACTACGAAGGCGGCGACCTGGTCTGCGGCACGGTTGACGGTAAGCCCGTTGCCATGGGTACCGCCAAGCTTCCCGCCCTGACTGACCTCGCGGGTGAGGACCTGGTCTGCAGCGATGGCACCACGCTGCTGGGCGCGGACGACAAGGCAGGCGTCGCCGAGATCATGTCGCTTGTCGCGCGTATCGCTCAGGACCCTTCTCTGCCCCATCCCGCACTCGGCATTTGCTTCTGCCCTGACGAGGAGATCGGCCACGGAGCCGAGCTGTTGGATATCGATGCCTTTGGCTGCAAGTACGCCTACACGGTCGACGGCGGCCCCATCGGCGAGCTGGAGTGGGAGTGCTTTAACGCCGCCGAGGCGACCGTCCGCTTTGAGGGCCAGTCCATCCACCCGGGCGACGCCAAGGGCCGTATGGTCAACGCAGGCAATCTGTTCTGCGACTTCAACGCGTTGCTCCCCTACGCGCAGCGCCCGGAGTATACGGAAGGCTACGAGGGCTTTTATCACCTTGAGGGTGTATCTGCGACCGTCGATCACGCCACAGCGCGCTATATCGTCCGCGACCATGACGCCGCCAAGTTCCAGCAGAAACTCGACCTTATTGATGCCGCCGCCTCGATGCTCAACCAGCGTCTGGGTGAGGAGCGCGTGACGGTCGAGATTAAGCAGCAGTATCGAAATATGGCCGAGATCGTTCGCGACTATCCCGAGCTTATTGATGTTGCCAAGGAAGCCTACCTTGCCTGCGGCGTTGAGCCCCAAGTGCTGCCGATTCGTGGCGGCACCGACGGCGCGCAGCTGTCGTTCCGCGGTCTGCCCTGCCCCAACCTTTCCACCGGCGGCTATTGCTACCACGGCGTCAACGAGTTCGTCCCGGTCAGTTCGCTCGTCAAGATGACCGACGTGCTCCAGGAGCTCGTCGCCCGCTTTGCATAAGGAACTCGAACAATCCAGGTAAGCAAAACCGCCCCGTCCTCAAAACCGAGAACGGGGCGGTTTTTGGTGCAAGGGGAAATAGAAGTTGGGTGTTCCTATAGTTTTGTCAACCGTCGGGGCTACTCCCGGTAGGGCACCCGGTCGCGCATCACGGCGTATATCGCCCTGAGCCGCTTCCTCGCGACGGCCTTGAGCGCCCGCCCGTGCCCCATGCCCCGCGCCCTGCAGGCCCGGTAGTACTCGCCGTAGCGCCCCGAGGACCTCACCAGGCTGTTGCACGAGAAGATCAGCAGGGACTTGAGCCTCGCGTCGCCGCGCCTGGACGCCCTGACCGACCTCACCGACGTGCCGGAGCTCCTCACCCTCGGGGCTATGCCGCAGTACGAGGCCAGGTGGTCGTGGTCCGGGAACCTCCCGATGTCGACCGACACCGCGAGCTGCGCCGCGGTCCTCGGGCCGATGCCGGGCACGGTGAGCAGGCACGCGTAGGTCTCGTCGCCCTCGAGCAGCGCCGCCGTCTCGGCCTCGAGGGCCCCGGCCTCGTCGAGGGCCTCCGATATCCGGGCGGCCAGGAACCTGACCTGCCTGTTCTCGGCCTCGACGAGCGCCGGCGGGGGCGCGGTGGAGGCGGCCGCGGCCTCCCCGGCGGCCTCGGCCCGCGGGCCCTCGGCCCCGGAGCGGGCGATCCCCCACGCCCCGCCGAACCCGGCGAGCAGCTCCAGCCACCGCCGGTCCGACAGGTCGACCGCGGCCTCGAGGGCCGGGCAGGACTCGAGCAGCACCGCGCGCAGGCGGTTCTTGTCCCTGGTCGCGCAGGCGACGACGTGGTCGCGCTGCGACGAGAGGGCGCGGGCGGCCTCGAGGACCTCGCCGCGGCCCGGGACCCCCGACAGGGAGTCCGGCACGCCCAGGGCGGTCCGCGCGATCACCGCGGCGTCGCGCTCGTCGGTCTTGGCCTCGCCGGCGAACAGGCCCGCGGCGCGGCTGGCGGCGAGCCCGGGCAGGTGGGCGACCCCGAGCCCCGCGGCGCGGGCCCGCCTCACGGCGAGGGACCCTATGTTGCGGAACTGGTCGACGACGACGAGCGTGCCGGCGGGCGCGGAGGCGAACAGCGCGTCGAGCTCGGCCTCCCTGTTGCGGACGGGGGCGCTGGCCAGCACCTCCCCGTCGCGGTCGATCAGGCAGGCCCAGTGC
>NZ_JAQLEM010000005.1 GCF_028209885.1 Collinsella aerofaciens
TTATCGCGAGTTCCGCACGCAAAGGAAAGCACTTAATGTGCTTTCCGTCTTGCGCAGGACTGTAGAGCAGGAAACTTCATATGCGTCCCTCCCGGGCGCAAGCAAAAGGGCGACCCCATTGCGGAGTCGCCCTTGTTGAACTGCTTATGTGCGGCTGTTACTCGGCGTCGTGGTGACGGCGGGGCTTGCGGCCTCCGTTGTCACCGGGACGGCGCGGACGGTCGCTGCGCTCGGAGCGCTCGCGACGCGGACGCTCACGACGCTGGAAGTGCTCGCCGTCGCCCTCGGAGGCACCCTCGGCACGAGCCGGGGCCTCGGGCTTATCAAGACGATCGAGCGAGATCTTGCCGCGATCGTCGACCTCGATGACGACGACCTTGACCTCGTCGCCCACGTTGAGGACGTCCTCAACCTTCTCCACGCGGCCCTTGGCGACGCGGGAGATGTGCAGCAGGCCGTCCTTACCGGGCAGCAGGTTGACGAAGGCGCCGAAGGGCTGGATGGAGACCACACGACCGGTGTACTCCTCGCCCGGCTCGGGAACCTTGATGATGAGCTTGATACGCTCGACGGCCTGGTCGACGGACTCGCCGGTGCCGCCGACAAAGACGGTACCGTCCTCCTGGATGTCGACCGAGGCGCCGGTCTCGTCCTGGATACCGCGGATGACCTTACCGCCGGAACCGATGACGTCGCGGATCTTGTCGGTCGGAACCTGGATGGAAACGATGCGCGGAGCGGTGCTGCGCGTGGTGTGGCGCGGCTCGGGGATCACATCGAGCATCTTCTGCAGGATGAAGGCGCGACCCTCCTTGGCCTGCTGCAGGGCGCGGGCCAGGATGTCGAAGGTGAGGCCGGTGGCCTTGTTGTCCATCTGCAGGGCGGTGATGCCCTCGGTGGTGCCGGTGACCTTAAAGTCCATGTCGCCCAGGAAGTCCTCGAGACCCTGGATGTCGGACAGGACCACGGTCTTGCCCTCCTCCTGGATCAGGCCCATGGCGATACCGGAGACCGGGCGCTTAATGGGCACGCCGCCGTCCATAAGGGCGAGCGTGGAGCCGCAGGTCGAAGCCATCGAAGAGGAGCCGTTGGACTCCATGACCTCGGAGACGACGCGGATGGCGTAGGGGAACTCGTTCTCGTCGGGAAGCACCGGAAGCAGAGCGCGCTCGGCCAGATTGCCATGGCCGATCTCGCGGCGCTTGGGGCTGCCCATGCGGCCGGTCTCGCCGGTGCAGAAAGGCGGGAAGTTGTAGTGGTGCATGTAGCGCTTGCCCTCGGTGGGCTCGATGGTGTCCAAGCGCTGGCCCTCGTTGAGCATACCGAGCGACAGGACGGAAAGCACCTGGGTCTGGCCACGCTGGAACAGACCAGAGCCGTGAACGAGCGGCAGGTAGTTGTCCTTCACCATGATGGGACGGATCTCGTCGGCAGCACGGCCGTCGACGCGCTCGCCGGTCTCGACGACCATGGTGCGCATGGCCTTCTTCTCGAGCTTCTTGAGCGCCACGGGGATCTCGCGCTCCCAAGCGGCCTGCTCCTCCTCGGTGAACTCGGCGCGGATGGACTCCTTCAGAGCCTCGACCTTACCGATACGGGAGAGCTTGTCGGCGTCGCGAAGGGCGGCAGCCATCTCGTCGTAGTGGGCGAAGATGCGCTCCTGGACCTCCTCGACGGGCTGGTCGAGCGGGTACTCCTTCTTGACGATGGGGCCGTTAACCTGCTCCCACTCGGCGACGAACTCGTCCTGAGCCTGGCAGAAAGCAGCAAGGGCCTCCTGGCCAAACTTCATAGCGGCGAGCATGTCGTCCTCGGAGATCTCCTCGGCGCCGGCCTCGACCATCGAGATGAAGTCGGCGGATCCGCCCAGCTCCAGGTCCAGATCGGAGTTCTCGCGCTCCTCGTAGGTGGGGTTGACGATAAACTCGCCGGTCTCCACGTTACGGCCGATGCGCACGCAGGCAAGCGGGCCCTCGAAGGGCACGCCGCCGAGCGTCATGGCCAGGGAGGCACCCATGACGTTGATGACGTCGAAGGGGTTGACCTGGTCGGCGACGAGCGAGGTAGCGACAATGTGTACCTCGTTGCGGAAGCCGTCCGGGAAGCTCGGGCGAATCGGACGGTCGATCATGCGCGCGGTGAGCGTGGCCTTCTCGCTGGGACGGCCCTCACGCTTGAGGTAGCCACCCGGGATGCGGCCGGCTGCGTACATCTTCTCGTTGAAGTCGACGGTCAGCGGGAAGAAGTCGTAGTTCTTGCGCTCCTTGGAGACGACCACGGTGTCGAGCATCGTGGTGTCGCCCTGCTTGACCAGGCAGGCGCCGGTGGCCTGCTTGGCAAGCTCGCCCGACTCAAAGGTGTAGGTCTTGCCGTACAGCTCAAAGGTCTTGGATACGAGTGTCATTGTTCTCCTTAACCCCGCAGACCCCTTGTCTGCGGGCTTCTCATGTGACGCGGGCCCCCTGCCCCCGCCACGCTTCAGAGCGTGATTGTTCGCGCCCTTACACAAAAAGAGCGCCCCGCTGCGCAGGACGCTCTTAGCATGTACAAATCCTACTGGATGTTGTCGCGGATGCCCAGAGCCTTGATGAGCTCACGGTACTCGACGATGTCGTTCTTCTTGATGTAGGAGAGAAGACGACGACGACGGCCGACGAGCATGAGCAGGCCACGACGGGTGTGGAAGTCCTTCTGGTGGGACTTCATGTGCTCGGTCAGCTCCTTGATGCGCTCGGACAGGATGGCGACCTGAACCTTGGGGTTGCCGGTGTCGACCGGGGTGTTACCGAACTGGGCAGTCAGCTCCGCCTTGCGCTCTTTGGAAACAGTCATTGTTTCACCTTTCGTTTTGCGTCGCCCACGGGCGACTCGATTCGCCTCGGACTGGGAAGCCGCCGGTGGAGCGAACAACCAAGGTCGAGGTACCAACAGGTCGGTATGTTACCACAAGCAGCCCGCGCCTGCGCATCATCACCGACCCAACATGAATTCCATCGCGCGGAGGCGCTGATCGGTGTGCGTCGCAGCCCAAACATGCGAAAGCCCGAGCAGGAATGCCGCCGTATGCGGGTCGATTCGCTCGGCCATGAGCGCATCGAAGGTCATGGACATGAGGGCGCGCAGCCATGCGGTCTCACCGGTCGACACCAGTTCGGCACCTGGAACGCTCGACGCGCACGACCCGCACATGAGACCGCCCGCCTGGGCTGAAAAATACGACAGCATGGGGTCTCCGCACAGCACACAGGCCGAAAAATCGGGACGATAGCCAACGTGCGATAGCAGCTTAAAGACATATGCCGCCACAAGTAGGTCCATATGTGCCGCGTCGAGCCCGCTGCCGACAAGCGTGAGCGCCCGCTGCGTGATAGCAAAGGTAAACGGGTCCTCGGCGTCCTCGAACGAGCACACGCGCGCGACCTCGGCGATCGCGCTTGCGGCGCATGTCGTCTCGTAATCGGGCGCAACGCCGAGCGGCGCCTCCATAAGCTCGGCCTGGGAAACCACGTCGAGCGACCGTCCATGCGCAAGCAGCATATCGACGGTACAGAACAGCTCGCAGCGCGCAGCCAGGCGTCCACCGGATTTGCGGGCGCCCTTTGCCACGGCACGAACCTGCCGACCCCGCTCGTCAAGCATCGTCAGGATCAAGTCCGTCTCTTTGAGCTTCGTCTTGTCGAGGACGAGTACCTTCGTGCGATATGTCCGGGAGCCTGCCATGCGCGCCGCGCGCCCTTAGTCCTCGGCGTTGTAGCCAAAGCGGCGAATCTGGGCCTCGTCGTCACGCCAGCCGGCCTTGACCTTCACGTCCAGCTCCAAAAAGACCTGCGTGCCAAAGATACGCTCAAGATCGCGACGGGCGTCGATACCGATATGCTTGATCATCTCGCCGCCCTTGCCGATGATGATGCCCTTTTGGCCCTCGCGCTCGACGTAAATGGTGGCGTGCACGCGCAGTACCTTCTTGGTCTGCTCGAGTGCATCGCAGATCACGCCAACGGAGTGCGGGATCTCATCACGGGTGCGGCGCAAGACCTTCTCGCGCACAAACTCAGCAACGAGCGTTTCGTCGGAAGCGTCGGTACCCATATCCTCGGGGAACCAACGCGGACCCTCGGGCAAAAAGTGCGCAACGGTCTCGATAAAGGCATCGACGTTGAAGTTCTTGACCGACGACGTCACGATCTCGTCGTCATATTCCATGAGCTCGTGGGCTGCCTTGAGCTGCTCCATGACCTGTGCGGGGTCGGCCTCATCGGCCTTAGTGAGCACCAGGACCTTCTTGCAACGGGCGCATCTGACGCGCTCGGCAACCCAGGCGTCTCCCCTGCCGATCGGTTTGGTGGCATCAATCAAAAACGCGACGACATCAACATCGTTCAGCTCGAACAGCGCGCTCTTGTTGAGCTCGGATCCCAGGCCGTCCTTGGGCTTATGAATACCCGGGGTATCGACAAAGACCAGCTGGTAGCCGGGACGGTTGACGACGGCGCGCATGCGGCGGCGGGTCGTCTGGGCCACCGGCGAAGTGATGGCGACCTTCTTGCCATAGCAGGCGTTGAGCAGCGTAGACTTGCCGGCGTTGGGACGACCGACCAGGGCCACAAAGCCGCTGCGGAAACCGGGCTCCACGTCGCCAAAGCCCGCGAGGTTGTCGTCCTCGTCGCACAGGGCGTCGAGCTCCTCATCGCTCATGCCCTCAAACGGGTCGAACTCCTCGACTTCCTCGAGCTCCTCGGTATCCACCGCGTCCAGGGACTCGTCGTCCAAAATCTCATCGGCAGACTGCATATTGTCGGACATGGGAATCCCTTTCTAAATAAAGCCGAGCGCGTGGGCAAATACCAGCACGCCCACAATTGCGGCGGTGATGGAAAGAATGTAAACAGAGGCGGCGGCGATGTCCTTCGCACGCTTGGCCAGCGGATGGAGCTCCTGGGTCGCTAGGTCGACGATAGCCTCCATAGCGGTGTTGCACAGCTCGCCGTGAATCACCAGGCCACAACAGATGATAATCGTGGCCCACTCGGCAATGTCGAGGCCCACGATACAGCCGGCAATGACGGTGCACACGCCCGCCACGAGCATGACCTTGATGTTGCGCTCGGTCTTGACGGCGGTAACGAAGCCCTCCATGGCGTAGGAAAACGACTTTAAGAAGGACGGATGGTCCTTGTTCGATCCGGGAATCATAGACGGCTCCTAGTCGTGGGCGTGGTTGGTGATGGGGCCGACGTGGACTAGCTTGGGGTCCTCGCCGCGCTCGAACGCCAGATCGCGCAGGATGGCGTCCTCGCGGGCCTCCATGACCTCGGCCTCGTCGTCCTCGATATGGTCATAGCCCAGCAAGTGCAGCATGCCGTGTACGAGCATCAGACGACACTCGTCAGCGGAGCTATTGCCAAAACCGGGGGCCTGACGGGCAATAACCTGCGGGGCCAAGATGATATCGCCGAGCTCGAGCGTCTCGTCGGCGGGAATATCCTCGTCAAAGGCCGAGTCGCATTCAAACGAGAGCACATCGGTGGTGCGGTCGATACCGCGCCACTCGTGGTTGAGCTCGTGCATCTCGTCCTCGTCGACATACGAAAGGGAAATCTCGACTTCACGCTCAACGCCCTCGGCGGCAAGCACAACCTCGCAGATGTGCTCCACCTCCTGGGCATCGAGCAGCGTATCGAGCTCGGCATCGTTGCTGATCAATACACTCAACGGGACTCCTTTCGGTCGCGCGGGCGCTGCTCGCGCACGTCATCATAAGAATCATATGCCTCGACGATACGTCCCACCAAGGCATGGCGCACCACGTCGGCGCGCTCCAGGTGCGAAAATGCGACATCGTCGACACGGCCCAAAATCTTCTCGACATCGGCCAAACCACCACGACGACCCACCAGGTCGCGCTGACTCAGGTCGCCGGTAATCACAAACTTGGAGTTGAAGCCCAGGCGCGTCAGGAACATCTTCATCTGCTCGGGCGTGGTATTTTGCGCCTCGTCGAGCACCACGAAAGCATCGCTCAGCGTGCGGCCGCGCATGTAGGCAAGCGGGGCGATCTCAATCACGCCGCGCTCCATAAGCTCATCGGTGCGCTCGCGATCCATCATGCAAAATAGGGCGTCGTAGAGCGGGCGCATGTAGGGATCGATCTTTTCCTCAAGGGTACCGGGCAAAAAGCCCAGGTTCTCCCCCGCCTCGACAACCGGACGTGTCAAGATCAGACGGCCCACCTCGTGACGCTTGAGCGCGGCAACGGCGAGCGCCATAGCCAGATAGGTCTTACCGGTACCGGCAGGACCCAAGCCAAACGTGATGGTATGCGAGCGGATGGCATCCACATAGCGCTTTTGCCCGAGCGTCTTGGGGCGAATGACGCGGCCGCGATACGAAAGCAGCACGTCATCGCGAAGCGACGTAGCCTCGTGCTCACCGTCGCGCAAGACAGCCAGGCAGCGAGAGACATCGTCGGCAGACAGCGTGCGCCCGGCGGCCGCCTCGCGAAAAGCGTGCTCGAAAAAGCGCGCCACGAGTTCGACCTCGTCCGGGTCGCCGCTCACGGCGATGCTATCGCCACGGGCGACCACATGAGCGCGAACCAAGCTCTCGAGCGCACGAAGGACGCCGTCGCCGGCGCCCAAAACGCGCGAGGGATCAATTCCCTCGGGAACGGTAAGTCTAATCTTCGAGGCTTCCATGAACCTCCCTGCGTGCATGGACCAAGCCGGAATCATCGACTCCGATGATAGCAACATCGAGCAGGCACGGGGCTGTAAGTCCACAGGTATCGTCAAGACGGGCATGATGGAACGAGCCGAGCGTCAGGTTGTCACCATACTCGAGCACGGCACGCTCGACCGTGCCCACGCGACGACGAGCGTCGGCAATGGCGAGCTCCTGTGCGGCGGCCCGCATACGGCGGCTGCGCTCGGCCATAACCTCGGGCGGCACCTGGCCGGGCATCTCGGCAGCAAGGGTGCCGGGACGCTTGCTGTAGCGGAACACGTGCATACGCGAGAAACCCACACGGCGGCACAGTGCCAGCGACTCCTCGAATTCCTCGTCCGTCTCACCGGGAAAACCGACGATAACGTCGCACGAAAGAGACGCCTGCGGCAGGTTGGCGCGAATCATGCGCACCGTGTCCTCGAAGGCCTCGGCGCTATAGGGGCGGCCCATGCGATGCAGGGTCGCCGTGCAGCCGGACTGCACGGGCAGGTGCAAAAACGGGGCGATACGCTGCGGGTAGCGCGCCATAACCTTAAGCAGGCGCTCGGAGATATCCATGGGCTCGACCGAGGAGATGCGCACATGGGCGATCTCGGTGCGCTCCATGATGGCCTGGAGCAACTCATCGATCTCAACATGTTCGTCGGTCGCGCTCTTGCCGTCATAGGCGCCCAGATTCACGCCGGTCAGCACGACCTCGGGCACGCCGGCCTCCTGAGCTTCACGCACCTGTTCGAGCACGGACTCGACGGGTACGGAACGCTCGGGGCCGCGGGCCTTCCACACGATGCAATAGGTGCAGCGGTGGTTGCAGCCATCCTGGATCTTCACGCCCAGCCGCGAACGGCCGAGCGCATCGACCACGTCGCCATCGCTGCAGGCGGGCACGCTATCGGATTCGACACCCAGCACCTCGCAGACGCGCTCGGCGACGTCAATCTTGGATGGTTCGGCGATCACGCGGTCGGAGAGTTCCAACAGCTCCTCGGGATGCAGGTTGACGACGCAGCCGGTTACGACCACGTAAGGCTCGCCCGGATATGCCAGGGCGTGACGGACGGCCTTGCGGGTCTTGGCCTCGGCCTCCCCCGTCACGGCACAGGTATTGATAACGATCAGTTCGGCGTCCCGGGGCTCCACCATTGCAAAACCCAAGCGCATAAGATCGGCAGTGATACGGTCAGACTCAACCCGGTTGACACGACAACCGAGGTTGACGACGGAAATATGGGGTGCGAGCACACGGGCTCCTTAATCGAGGATGTCGTCGAGGGCGCTCTTGATACGGTCGGTCACCGACTTCTTACCGGATGCGACGTCATCGCCCATCTCGTCGGCAAAGGCGCGAAGCAGCTCGCGCTGCTTGTTGGAGAGATTGGTGGGGACGACAACGCGCAGCTGCACGACCAGACGACCGCGCGAACCGCCACCGCCGATACGCGGCATGCCGTAATTGTTGACGCTCACGGTGTCACCGTACTGCGTGCCGGCGGGAACCGCAACCTTGACGACCTCGTCAGGCATAATGCCCTCGACCTCAATCTCGCAACCGAGCGCGGCCTGCGCAATCGAGATATCGCTCACCAGATACAAGTCATCGCCATTACGCTTAAAACGCTCGTGGTCGGCGACACGCACGTTGACGATCAGGTCGCCTGACGGCTCGCCACGAAGGCCAGCCTCGCCAAAACCACTCACGCGCAGCTGACGACCGGTCGAAACACCGGCGGGAATATCGATGTCAATCTTTTCGTGAGAAGGCGTGCGGCCCTGGCCATCACAGGTCTCGCAGGGATGATCGATGACCGTGCCTTCGCCGTGGCAGTCGGGACAGGGCGAAGAGGACTGAACCTGGCCCAGGAAAGAACGCTGGACCGTCGTCACATAGCCTGTGCCGTGACAGCGGCTGCACTGCTTTTCGGTCGCGCCCTCGGCCTTGCCGGTACCATTACAGTCATCGCAAGGGGCAAGACGGTCGTAGCTAATCGTCTTTTTGCAGCCGAGCGCCGCCTCCTCGAGCGTCACCGAAAGGGAAATGGCCATATCGCGGCCGCGACGACGCTCGCGGCGATTTCGGGCGCCACCGCCGGCACCGCCGCCAAAGAACGACGAGAAGAGGTCGTCCATGCCCATGCCGCCAAAGATATCGTTGATGTCGACATAGCCAGAGCCACCAGGGCCGTCAGCGGTGCCGTAACGGTCGTAGTTAGCACGCTTCTGCTCGTCGGAAAGAACGGAATAGGCCTCGTTGAGCTCTTTGAACTTGGCCTCGGCCTCGGGGTCGTCCGAAACATCCGGGTGTACCGTACGGGCTTTCTTTAGAAACGCGCGCTTGATCGTCCGCGCGTCGGCATCCTTGTCAACGCCAAGTACCTCGTAGTAATCCCTATTTTCCGACACGACCGAATCCTTCCAACTTTCATTATTGTCACAGTGCGTCCTATACCCAAGCTGGGCCGGCCGCAAACAGAGGGTTTGATGTTATTGCATCCCGTAGGGCGAAAGCATGGCCTGCTGCGAGCAGCTCGCAAACCAGACCGACACGAGCGCAAACATAAAGCCGTTGGCAAAACCATTGGCAAACTGCATCGCGCCGCGCTTCCACCACAGCAGGCTGCGATGAAGCACGCCGTCCGACAGCACCATGAACAAGCCCATGGCAAACGGAATGAAGCACATCATGGCGAAGGCGGAGAACACGCCCGAGATGGCCGACAGCACCAAAAACGGAGCGATAATGCCCATGAGGTAGAAGCCGGTGCGAGCCTTACCCTCCAGGCGCTCGGCCTCGACGTGCGCACGACCGACCAGATCGCCGCCCGAAGCGCCGTTCGTGCCGGCGTGACCCATGTTGGGGATGCGCACCTCGTCGCCATCATGCGTGCCGGCGGGAAACTCAATCGTCTGCTCGGAGGTCACACGGACACGGCCGCTGCCACTGCAATCGGGGCAGGGGTCGGCAACGACCTTGCCGGAACCGCCGCACTCAGGACAAACCGTCTGGAACGTGCCCGCACCAAACAGGAAGGACAGGTCAACATCGATATGGCCGCGACCACCGCAACTCGGACAGGTGTGGGCATGCTCTGACGAAACGGAGCCCGATCCGCCACAATGTCCGCAGGTGTCAAAGCGGGTGTAGCGAACGGTCTTGTGGGCACCGCCCTTAGCCTCCTTGGCGTCGAGCTTGATATCGACGACCACGTTGGCGCCACTCTCGGGGTTGTAGGCCGCCTGGCCGCGACGGGGCTGGCCCCAGGCGCCCCCGAAGGGGAAACCGCCGTCAAAGGGATTGCCGTAACCGGCGCTGCCGGCATAGCCACCGCCATAGGGCGAAGCCGTCGGTGCACCGGCAAAGGGATTACCCGACCGCATGGCGTCGTAACGCGCACGCTTCTGCTCGTCCGAGAGCACGGCGTAGGCCTCGGAAACCTCTTTAAACTTTTCCTCGGCATCCGGCTCTTTATTGACGTCCGGATGGAGCTTGCGGGCCTTTTGCTGGAAAGCCTTTTGAATATCACGCGAGGTGGCGTCCTTGGAGACGCCCAAAATCTCGTAGTAATCTTTTTCGTTCATCGTCGCCATGCGCGGCAACCTCCTGCTCACAGCAGCGTATATATTGCGGTAATTCTACCCGAGCGGCCTAGGCTAGACCCCAAAACAGCTCGAACAGCATATTTCCATCGAGCCAGCCCAGGTGGGTCGGCGCTAAACGGGCACGGGCGCGACCTGCGATAACGTCTTTTGAGGTGACGCGCCCCGCATGTCCTTCAACATGATCGGTCACCCAGGTGGCAAGGCCCAACTCGAGCGCACGGTCGCAGGCCGCCGCCAGCTCGCCCGTTGGGATGACACAAGCCGCGCGAACCAACAGATCGGACGCAACACCGCGCGTCATGCGGCAAGCGAGCATCATGTCTTCGGCCGCAGCCTCGCGCTGCGACAGATATTCGGCCTCAAACGCCGTCGCGCCATCATCACGTTGCACCAGACGCACGCGGTGTGCATCACCGCGAGCAGGAACGTCAGGAAACAGTCCAGCCAAGCGATCGAAATCCTCGGCATCGAGCATACCCGCGGCAGAACGGCCCAAACCCAGATAGCCCCGACCAGTCCAGTAGGCGATATTGTGAGCGCATTCATGCCCATCGAGCGCGTAGCTCGCCACCTCATACGGATGGTAGCCCGCCGAACACAGCCGCTCGCGCGCAACGTCCATGCATGCAGCTTGGAAATCCTCATCGGGCTCGAGCGACTCGTCACGGCACGCCATGCGGTAAAGCGGCGTACCCTCCTCGAGCGTGAGCGGATAGACCGACACATGGTGCGGAGCCGCCGCCAGCACGTCATCGAGCGTGCTCTTCCAACTCGCTGCGGTCTGGCCGGGAAGTCCACACATAAGGTCGCACGACGCATCGAGCCCAACATCCTTCACCGTCGCGATAGCCTCAAGCGCCCGATCGGCATCGTGAATACGGCCGATGGTCGCAAGTTCGGTGTTATCGAGCGTTTGGACGCCCAGAGAGACACGCGTGACACCAACCTCGGCAAGCGCAGTGGCAAGCTCGGAGGTCAGTGACTCAGGATTAGCCTCGCAGGTAAACTCAACGGGCTTACACCACGCAGAGATACGCCGGGCGAGTTCTACCAGACGCTCCCCCGCCAGCGACGGCGTGCCGCCGCCAAGATAGACGGTGCGGACCTGCGCAAGCGCCCCGGCGTCTCCAAAGGCATCGAGGCGTGCATACAGCTGCTCAAAATAGGCATCGAGCGCAGCACCCAGGTCGCACGGAGCGAAGCTGCGCGAGTCAAAATCGCAATAGCGGCATTTTTGAGCGCAAAACGGCACGTGCACATACAGCGCGGTAACGGCCACCCTTAAGCCTCCAGCGGATGAGCGGGCACCGACTCACCGGCGGCAAGCGCGGCCTCGCAGGCCACCACGTCGCGCTCGATATCATCGACCAGCGCCATAAACTCCTCGTACGTGGAGCAGCGCACCACCCGAGCGCGCCAGGCGGCGGCATGGGGCATGCCCTTTAAGTACCAGCTTGCATACGTACGGGCGCGCGACATAAGCGGCAGAAGCTCGTGCGTCAACGTCAGGTGCTCACGCAGAGCCTCCAGGCGCTCGACCGAGGAGCGAGAAGGAACCGGCGTGCCATCGAGTGCAAGGGCTCGGGCATCGCCGAACACCCATGGATTGCCGTAGATGCCGCGCGCGATAAACACCGCGCTGGCACCCGAGCCGCTCAGATGCTCAGCAGCGTCCTCGGCCGAGAACACATCGCCCGAACCAATCACGGGAATCTCGACAGCGTCGGCAACCTCATCGACGACAGACCAATCGGCCTGGCCCGTATAGAGCTGCGTGGCACAACGACCGTGCACGGCGACTGCGGCGGCACCGGCGCCTTCGAGCATCTGGGCAAACGTCGCGGCATTACGGTCCTCGGCATAAAAGCCCTTGCGGATCTTTACAGTCACGGGCACAAGTGCCGCGCCCACCGCCGCCTCGACGATCTTCTCGGCCAGATCGGGCGTGCGCATAAGCGCCGAGCCCTCGCCCTTGGTAACGACCTTGCGCGCCGGACAGGCCATGTTGATATCAATCAATGACAGGCGATCGCCCACGCGTTCCTCGACAGCAGCGACGGCACTCGCAAACTGCTCGGGCTTGGAGCCAAAGAGCTGCACGCAAATCTGCTGCTCCTCGTCGGCCGGTAGCACCAGGCGCCAGGTCTTGTTGCTGGCATAGGCAAGGCCCGCCACGCTCACCATCTCGCTATAGGCAAGGTTGGCACCGCGGCGGCGGCACATGATGCGGTAGGCAGGGTCGGTCACGCCGGCCATGGGAGCCATAAGGAACGGCTGCTCGGCATAGGCACCCAGCAACCGCGTACTGTATTCACAAAGCGCCATGGACCTACTCGTCCACCTTGAGGATCGCCATAAAGGCCTCCTGCGGGACCTCGACCGAACCGATGGCCTTCATGCGCTTCTTGCCCTCTTTCTGCTTCTCGAGCAGTTTGCGCTTACGCGAGATATCGCCGCCATAGCACTTGGCCAAAACGTCCTTGCGGCGCGCCTTGACGGTGGAGCGGGCGATAATCTTGTTGCCGATGGCACCCTGAATAGGCACCTCGAACAGCTGGCGCGGAATGATTTCCTTGAGCTTGTCGCATAGACCGCGGGCCAGGCCATAGGCCTTGTCCTTGTGAACGATAAACGAAAGCGCGTCCACCTCGTCGCCCGAAAGCAAGATATCGAGCTTAACGAGCTCGGAGGGACGGTACTCGTTGAACTCGTAGTCGAGCGAGGCATAGCCCTTGGTACGGCTCTTGAGCTGGTCAAAGAAGTCCAAGATGAGCTCGGCGAGCGGCATATCGAAGCGCATCTCGACCGATTTGCTCGTCAGGTGGATCATGTCGGTCGTAACGCCGCGGTGCTCGATGGCGAGCTGCATGACGGCACCCGTGTACTCAGGCGGGCAGATGATCTTTGCCTTGAGGTAGGGCTCCTCAATGCGCTCGATGCGCGTAGCCTCGGGCAGATCCTGCGGGCTGCGGACATCGATCATCTCGCCATCGGTCTTGTACACGTGATAGTCCACCGAGGGGCTCGTGGCAATGAGGTCAAGATTGAACTCGCGCTCCAGGCGCTCCTTGACGACCTCCATATGCAGCAGGCCCAAGAAGCCCACGCGGAAGCCAAAGCCGAGCGCCACCGAGGTCTCGGGCTCCCACACCAACGACGGGTCGTTGACGTGCAGCTTATCGAGCGCGTCACGCAGGTTCTCGTAGTCCTTGTTATCGATCGGGAACAGGCCCGTATAGACCATGGGCTTGGCCTCGCGGTAGCCGGGAAGCGGCTCGGGGCAGGGATTCGACGCCCACGTGAGGGTATCGCCCACGCGAACGGCCTCGGGGTCCTTCAGGCCCGTGACCACGTATCCGACCTCGCCGACCGTGAGCGCGTCGACCGGGGTCTCGGCGGGACGCTTGACGCCCACGCCATCGACCAAAAAGTCGCCCTTTGCCTGCATCATGCGCAGGCTATCGCCCTTTTTGATTGAGCCGTCAAAGACGCGCACCGTGGCGACGACGCCACGATACTCATCGAAGTACGAATCCAGGATAAGTGCCTTGAGCGGCGCGTTCGCATCGCCCTTGGGCGGGGAGATCAAAAAGACAATGGACTCCAGCAGATCGTGGATGCCCTCGCCGGTCTTGCCCGAGACACACACGGCATCATCGGCAGGGATCGCCAGGTCATCCTCGATCTCGGTCTTAACCTCGTCGGGGTGTGCCGAGGGCAGGTCGATCTTGTTGATGGCCGGCACAATGTCCAGATTGGCGTTCATGGCGAGCGTCGCGTTGGAGACGGTCTGCGCCTCGACGCCCTGCGTGGCGTCGACAACGAGCACCGCGCCCTCGCAGGCTGCCAGCGAGCGCGAGACCTCATAGGTAAAGTCCACGTGGCCCGGCGTATCGATCAGGTTGAACTGATACGTCTCGCCATCGTCGGCGTCATAGGACACGCGAACGGCATTGGACTTGATCGTAATGCCGCGCTCGCGCTCGATATCCATGGTGTCGAGCAGCTGCGACTCCATGTCGCGCTCGTCGACGGTATGGGTGAGCTCGAGGATGCGGTCACTGATCGTTGACTTGCCATGGTCGATGTGCGCAACAATCGAGAAGTTGCGGATGTGGGAAATGTCATTTGAAGTATTCATGCGGACTATCTTACCCGAGCGATACAAAAAATGGAGCCTGTTCCATAAAACAGGCTCCATTTATGCGCGTAATCTGTGTGGTGTGAAATTTACAACTTAGGCGTTGATGCTGTTCACGAGCTTGGCAAGACCGGACTTGCGGTTGGAAGCCTGGTTCTTGTGGATAACATGCTTGGCGGCAGCCATGTCGAGACGCTTGGTGACGGTCTTGAGGGCGGCCTGGGCCTTCTCGGCGTCGCCCTCGGCGACGGCGGACTGGACGTGCTTGGTCAGCGTCTTGAGCTCGGACTTGACAGCCTTGTTACGCATGCGAGCTGCCTCATTGGTGCGGATACGCTTCTTCTGAGACTTGATGTTTGCCACTTCTGGAGTTCCTTTCGAGTTCCTTGCAAAAAATGTATGACACCTCTGAGACACGGTGAGGTCATGCAAGCGCCTACTATAGCACGCTCCCCCTCAAAGGGATAGAACGAATTTGCCAAATAGGCAGGTATCATCACGATTTTCTCAAGATGTTCGTAATCCAGAGCAAAAGCGCGGTCTGAGAATCGGCCGAACCCTTGAGCGCGAGCTCCACATCGACCGCTCCCTCGAGCGCTGCGACGAGCTCTGCCATCGAAAAGCGGCGAGCCCAGGTCAGGTGATTCTTGACCTGCCAGGACTGGAGCTTAAGCGTTGCGGCCAGCTCACGACCCTGTCCGCGCGCATCGAGCGCCTTGGCAACGATAAGCTCGCGAATACGGCCGCACAGCAATGTGTAAGTCCACACGTAGCTCTTGGCGGGCAGTAGATTGAAGAGCTCGAGCGAGCGGCGCATGTCACGGGCCGAGACCGCATTGAGAAAGTCCCAGGGCTGAACCTCGGCCGTACGTACAATCCAGCGCTCAACGTCGGCAAGCTCAATCTGGGGCGCCTCGACCATCTGGGCAAGCTTAGCCAAATCGTTATCGAGCATGCGAGTGTTTTCACCCGAACGCGAGACGAGTTCCTCGGCGGCCGCCGTCGAGATCGACTTGCCATGCTGCGTCGCCATCTGCTGAACGCGGCGCGGTAGCTCCCAGCGCTTGGTGCCGGAGCAATCGATCACGGCCTTCTTGTCGATCTTGGCGATCGCCTTATACAGGCGCGTGTTCTTGGCAAGCGAGTCGGCGATGATGAGGCAGACCGTTGTGGGGCTGGGACTTGCGAGGTACTCGACGAGCGGCTCCGAGACAGCCTTAGCGAGCTTTGAGCAGCCATCAAGGATTACCAGGCGAAACTCGCTGCCCATGGGAAAGGTGTTGAGCGATCCGATAATCGACTCGATATCGGGGTCTTTGGTCATATCGCGCTCGTCGAGGTTGAACTCGACCATGCCCGTCTTTTCCAGACGCGCTTTCATACGCGAGACGGCGTGATCGCGTTTGACTCCGTCGGTACCGACGATCAGATATGCCGGCAGCAGACCGATTTCGGACATTGCGCTCCCCTCCCGCAGACTCTCGAATTCGTACCGTGCCATTTTAGCCCAGGGGTTGGTCCCGCGCCAACGGCAGCATCACGGTCGTTGGCATCGCATCGCAAAGCCATTCGCAGTCGGCGTGACGGTAATGTCGCCGTGTTCGATGGTGCACGCGAACACACCACCCGCTTCCTTAACGGCATCGATGCAGGCATCGGACGGATGGCCGTATCGATTCCCCTCGCCCGCACTCGCAAGGGAAAGCTCGGGCTTCAGGACGTCCAGCAACTCACCATCAACTGAAACCTTGGAGCCGTGATGCCCAAGTTTAAGTACATCGATATCCCCCACCTCCTGCACGAATTCCCGTTCTTGGTCGAGCTCGGCATCACCGGTGAGGAGCATGCGCAGGCTCTTGCCTTCCTGAACATAAGAGAGCAGCAGGACAAGCGAGTCCTCATTTCCCTCGCCATCCACGGACTCGAATGGCCACATCACACGGGCGCAAAATGAGCCGATGTCGACCGTATCCCCACGGCGCACCTGCCGATACTCCACGCCAGGTCGGTTCAATACCTCGGCAGGAGCATCCTCCAGCGCATCCGCCGCCACGGCAATCGTTCCGACCGAAAACTGTTCGAGCACGGCAGGCAGACCACCCCAGTGGTCCTCATCCCAATGCGTCACAAAGACGGCATCGATATGGTGCACGTTATTGCGAACCAACGCCGCTACCACGCGCTCGTCGAGCCCGCAGTCGACGAGCGCTACTACGCCGCCCTGGCGGATAAGAATCGCATCGGCCTGGCCCACATCGAGCACTGTCACCGAAGGCGGAGCGAAGCGATCCCAGTAGACGTACGGAATCGCAGCCAAGAGCACCAGGCATGCAAGCCCCACCGCCATAGGACGTGCACGGGGACGCGGCCACCAGACCAGCAGAACCGCCAGCAAACACGGCACTAGGTAAATCCACATGCTATCGGGCGGCGCACTCACGGATGCACCCGGCACGGCGGCAAACAGCTGCTCGAAGAACAGCGCGCAACGGGCGGCAATCATGGGCACAACGAGCGCCCAAGTCCGCAACGGTGCCACGAGCGAAAAGGGAACCATCACAATCGACACAGCAAGCAGTACGCTCACCACCGGACCGATGACCGCATTTGCCAGCGGAGCAATGAGCGAGAACGTACCGAAAGCGGGAATGGTAATGGGAAGAGTCGCCAGTTGTGAGCACAGCGTGACGGAAAGCATGCTGGCGACGCCCGATGGCACACCCAGCCCACCCAAAGCGAAGGTCCCATAGGGGCAAAAGCACAGAATGGCTAAGACGCTGGCACATGAAAGCTGAAAGCCAATCTCGAACAGCACCGTCGGCCGCAGTAGCACAAAGATGGATATGGTTGCGAAGAGTGCCGATGCGCCGTGCCGGCGACGCCCTGCGCCATTTACGACAAGCGTCGCGAACACCATGCAGCACGCGCGCACGGCCGAGGGAGACGCGCCCGTAAAAGCAGCGTAGCCCACAAGCGTTATCGCCAATATCGCCCGCTGAAGACCACGTGAGCACCGAGTCTTTTGCAATACACCCTCGATTACAGACCCCACGATAGCCAAATGGCTGCCCGAGACGGCGATAAGATGCGCCGTTCCCGTCACCGAAAACCAGTCGCCCGCCGGCTGGGCGCGCAGCTCGGCCGAACGACCGCAGGCGACACCGGCTATGAGCGCACGCGCCGGGTCGGTCGCAGGCGCGATGGACGCAAGCAGCCCATTTCGCAGCCGAAGCAGCGGCCCCGGAGAGCCCTCGTCGACCGACACAATCCGAACGGGTTTAACCTTGCGCACCTCGCCTCGGAGCACGCGCGATCGTCCATATGCATCGTTCTCAAAACGTGAAACGCGACCGATAACACGCGCGTGCGCCCCGACCTTGAGCTCGCGGTCACACGATAGGCGAACCGTTGCCAAGTTCTTACCGTCCGCACGTGCCTCGCAGGTATAGGAATACACGTCGTCGTTTATGGATGGATCGCCCTGCACGACAAACTCGAGGCTGCTTGCCGCTCGACCGTCGAGCGCCTTCGAGGCGCTTAACGCGCCCACAGCCCACCACGCCGAGACGACCGCTCCCGCCACGAGACCGACGGACGCGGCATACAGCCACCGCTTCCAAGGGGCAAGCCGCGCACAAGATTGAGCCAGCACAACGAATACCGCCGCCGCAACGGGAATGGCCCATAGCGACCCGACCGCCGGCGCCTGCTCCCTCAGCAGCGCATCAGCTGCCACGTTGAGCACCAAGGCGCAGCTCATGCACATGCCGGCACACAGGGCCATCGTCCACGGAATCAGGGGCCGCGGAGGCATCACATGCTCGCGCTCGGTCGCACTCATACGCAGATGCAATCTTTGATTTTGGCAAGCTTCTTCTCGCCAATTCCCGACACACGCATCAGATCGTCAACCGAGACAAAAGCACCGTTCTTTGTCCGCTCATCGATAATCGACTGGGCCATGGAGGGGCCGATGCCCGAAAGCGTCTGTAGCTCTGCCGCGCTTGCCGTATTGATGTTTACCAGTCCTGTTGCGCCACTCACGCCCGATGATGCGAAAGCCCCGCCATCAACACCGGCTTCCGCAATAGACGCCTGCTGCTCCCCTACCGTTGGAACGTGGATTTTTTGTCCATCAGTGACCTTAGATGCCCGATTGAGCCCCGTAACGTCTGCCTCAGGCGCCAGCCCGCCGGCGGCATCAATCGCCTGAGCCACCCGCGCTCCGTCCTTGAGGCGATATACACCGGGCGACACAACGGCGCCATCAACATCGGCATAGACCTCTGCCGCGGCAGACGCCTTAGGCGAAGAGCCTTCGGATGTCTTTCCGCTCGAGGCATCGCCGGATCCCGGCTCCACTAACGAGCCCGAACCATCAGTGCGCTCAAACGACACGCCGCCAGTACCGCCGCCAAGGCTCGCCATCGCCAAGCCGCTCGCCATCGCAATGACGACCAGTATCGCCATCACCACTGCCTTGTGACCGAGCAGCTTGTCCGCCCAGCGGTCCATCTTTTTGACCCGTTCGTGTTGTTCGCGCTGCGCCATAGCAAAACCTCCCAACACCATCGTGTCAGGAAAAAAGCCCTGCAACAGCCACGCTCCAAAACCGGTTTTAGCGGTCAAACCAAATACCGACCAAAACCTTGCACAAATCTGTCCATTTATTCAGGCACACGTCAGCAAATGAGCACTTAGCCGCAAAAAGCCCAGATAGCAAAAGACCGACGATGCAGGCGCATCATCGGTCTATGCACAAATTTACTCGTGATCTTGGTAAATCTCACGCGGAGCAAGCTCCGAATGTTTGCGTTTTAAGGTCTTAGGGGCCTTATACGTGTTGCTTTCGAAGTCGATGTACTCGGTCTGCTTGAGCAGACGCTCGATCATCTCCTCGTGATCGAACAACTCCCAGGCCTCATGCACGGCATCGAGTTTAGCGTGCGTCTCGGGACGGCGCGGCATAAACAGCGTGCAGCAGTCGGGAGCAGCCTCGGTCGAGATATCGAACGTACCGATCTCCTCAGCGCGTGCGATGATCTCCTGCTTGTCCGAACCGATCAACGGACGGAACACGGGGATCTTCACGGCCTCATTGACGGCCATGATGTTCTCGAGCGTCTGGGAGGCAACCTGACCGAGCGATTCACCAGTCACGATAGCCTTGGCGCCCTCGATGTGTGCAATGCGCTCGGCAACCGAATACATAATGCGGCGATACATGATCACGCGCAGGTTGCTGGGACAGGTGACCGAAATCTCACGCTGGCAGTCGCCAAACGGCACCACGTACAGGCGGCCGATCTGGACACCCGGCTCAAGCGCACGGATGATGTCCTGCACCAAATACTCGCTCGTATCGGGCGTCTGCGGACGACCAGAGAAATGTACCGGCACGCACACCGCGCCGCGACGTGCGAGCATCCAGGTCGCCACCGGAGAATCGATACCCGACGACAGCAGCGTCACGACCTTGCCGGCAGAACCCACCGGCAGACCGCCCACGCCGCGCTCGGAGCGCGCGTACACATAAACGCTACCCTGGACCACCAGTACGTGCACCATCGCATCGGGGTCGTGCATTAGAACCTTTTTATCGGGGAAGGCCTCGCACAGCACCTCGCCCACCTGACGATTGATGTCAATCGAGGTGAGCTCATAGTCGGTATTGGAACGCTTGGCGTGCACCTTAAACGAATCGAAGGAACCAAACTCACGCAGCGCCTTCACGGCGGCAGCACAGTACTCCTGAGGGTCGCGATTGGTGTGATACGCCAAAGACACACGAGCAACGCCGGGAACGGTGCGAATGACACGCGCCGCCTCGTCGGCCTGATGCTCGTTAAAGGTCACGAGGATATAACCGGAAATTCGAGACACGGCATTCACGGAAAAGGCGGCCAAGGCCGCCTTGATGTTGTCCATGAGGATATGCTCAAAATGTGCGCGGTTCTTACCCTTCAGTCCAACCTCGTGATAGTGGACCAGGCAGACGCGAGCCGCCATTTAGGCTTCAGCAACCTTGTGGCCGAGCGCTTTCTCGTAACGGGCCTCGTCGTAAGAGATGTCGCCGTCGACAATCTCGTCCATAGCCATCGAGATGGTATCGGCACCGGAAAGCCCGATGGTGATGTCATCGACATCCTGGACGGCAAGCACGCGGTTGTGCTGGCCACGGAGCATGCTATTGATGTCGCAGGCGCGCTTGGAGGCAAGCGAAGCAAGCAGGAAGCGGTTGTGATCGGTCTTCTCCAGAAGATCGTCAATGCAAGGCTTTACAACGGACACGGACCTCAGATCCTTTCATGCATATCGAGAACGCGAACGAGCTCATCGGTCGCGCGGTCGAGATCGTCATTAACCACGACGTCGTCGTAGCGGTCGGCAAGGGCAAGCTCATCGGCGGCGTTTGCCATACGCAGCTCGATTGTCTCGGGCGTCTCGGTACCGCGACCGACTAGACGCTCGCGGAGTACCTCAAGCGAAGGCGGCTTGATAAAGATCAGCACGGCCTCGGGGAAACGCTCCTTCACCTGAAGGGCGCCCTGGACATCGATCTCCAAAATCAGAGACGCGCCCGAGGCGAGCTTGGATGTGACCTCGCTCACCAACGTGCCGTAGCAGTTACCGTGGACCTCGGCCCACTCAACAAACTCGCCGTTTGCCACGCGGCGGTCGAACTCCTCGCGCGTCAGAAAAAAGTAGTTGACGCCGTCGACCTCACCTTTGCGTGGTGCTCGCGTGGTAGCCGAAACCGTCAGGCCCAGGTTCGAGCGGCGCTCGCGCACACGAGTGACGAGCGTACCCTTGCCTGCGCCTGACGGTCCAGAAATCACAAAGAGCTTGGAATCCTGAGCGCTCACTTATTTGGTCAGCTGCTCGAGGAGCTGCTCGCGCTGACGGACGCCGAGGCCCTGGACGCGACGGGTAGCGGAGATACCGAGCTCCTCCATGATCTTGGCGGCCTTGGCCTTGCCATAACCAGGAAGAGACTCGATGAGGGTGGAAACCTTCATGCGGGAAGCGATGGGGTCATCGGAGTTGAGCACGGACTCGAGGGACTTCTCGCCCTTCTTGATCTGCTCGCGAAGCTCAGCGCGGGCGTGACGTGCGGCAGCAGCCTTCTCAAGAGCCTGCTTGCGCTGCTCATCGGTAAGCTGAGGGAGTGCCATTCGTACCTCCAAATAGTTGGGTTATATCTGATTCAATAATTGGCATTTTAGCACGTAGAACGTACAAAATGCCCAATCGCGGCTCCATAGGTTAGACGATACCCGCAAAAAGTGCAATATACTGCGCCCAAAGTTAAGCCCCTGACCTGCGATTCCACACAAAGGATGGGAAAGTTTACGCAGGCACAGGGGCTATTTTGTGCTAATGAGACCCAAAAGTGGTGACTTAGGGGAATCTTTTACGCGACGTTTTCGACCAGCTCAGCGACGATGGCGTCAAAGGCGGCAACCGGATCGTCGGCACCGGTGATGGGACGGCCCACCACAATGTGGCTTGCGCCTCGCTCGATAGCCTGGGAAGGCGTCGCCACACGGGACTGGTCACCAAGGGCGGCACCAACCGGACGCACACCCGGAGTCACGATCAGGGCATCGGGACCCAACAGCTCACGCATGTCGTGAGCCTCCATCGGCGAGCACACGATACCGTCGATGCCGTTGGCCTGAGCGAGCTTTGCCAGGCGGGCGGCCTCCTCGGCCACGGGCGACTCGACGCCGATCTCGCTCAAGGCATCCTGATTCATGCTCGTAAGAACGGTGATGGCGACGAGCTTGGCGCGGTCCTCGCGCGCCTCCTCGGCACCCTCGCGGCAGGCAGCGAGCATGGCGCCCGAACCCAAACCGTGGACCGAAAGCAGATCGGCACCGGCAAGCGAGGCCGAGCGGGCGGCACCGCGAACCTGATGCGGAATATCATGGAACTTAAGGTCAAGGAAGACCTTAAAGCCCAGGTCCTTGAATGTCTTGACGATCTGGGGACCCTCGGCGTAATAGAGCGTCATGCCAACCTTGAGCCAGGCGGCATGACCCGAAAGCTCGTGGGCAAGCTCGAGCGCACGCTCACGGTCGCAGTCGAGGGCGACGATTACGCGGTCGCGGGCATCGGTCTCTAGCATTCGAAAGCACCTACCAGTTCGTTAATGTCCTTAACGCCCTGGGACTCGGCCCAGGCCTCGAGCTCGTGCGCGATCTTGAGCGAAGCGCACGGATCGACGAAGTTGGCCATACCGACCGACACGCAGGTGGCGCCGGCCAGGATAAACTCAGCCGCATCCTCACCGGTCATGACACCGCCGACACCGTTGATGGGGATATCGACGGCCTGGGCAACCTCCCAGACCATGCGCACGGCGATGTGATGACACAGCGGGCCCGAAAGGCCGCCCTTGGGCTTTGCAACGCGGGACTTGCGGGTATGGACGTCGATGGCCATGCCCTGGATGGAGTTGATGACCGAAAGGCCGTCGGCGCCGGCAGCCTCGAGGGCCTTGGCGATCTCGGCGACGTTGACCGGCGCCATCTTCACGAACAGCGGCTTATCGGTCACCTTGCGGCAGGCAGCCATAACGGAAGAGGCGCCCTCGGGCGTGGAGCCCATGGCGGCACCGCCGGCGGCGATATTGGGGCAGCTCACGTTGATCTCGTAGCCGGCAGCCCAGGGGCACAGCTCGACATACATCTCGAGTGCGCGGACAAACTCGTCAACGGAGTGGCCGGCAACCTGACAGATGACCTGGCAGCCGTCCTTGGAGAGCTGCTCGAGCCACGGACCGGACTCGCGAGCAAAGGCGGCCACGCCGGGGTTCTGAAGGCCCACGGAGTTGATCATGCCGCCGGGAATCTCAGCCATGCGGGGCGCGGGATTGCCGGGCCAGGGCTCGGCTGCGCAACCCTTGGTGGTGATGGCGCCCAGCTGGGAAACATCAAAGAAGTTCTGGAACTGCCAACCGTAGCCAAAGGTACCGGCTGCGGTGTTGATGGGGTTTTGCATCTTGACGCCGCCGAAATCGACGGCCATGTTCACGGTACCCACTAGAAGACCACCACCTTGGAAGCATCGAACACGGGGCCGCACATGCAAGCACCCTTCATACCGTCGACCGTCTCGACATTGCAGGTGTTGCAGGCGCCAAAGCCACAGCTCATCATGCGCTCGAGCGACACCTCGCAGTACGCACCGGCCTCGGCGGCAGCGGCGGCGACTTTCTTCATCATGACAGCGGGGCCGCAGCTGGCCACATAGTCGTAGCCGCCCTCGCCGAGCAGCTCGGCTGCCGGGTCGGTGCAAAAACCGTGCGTGCCCAGCGTGCCATCATCGGTGCAAACGTTGACCGTGGCGCCCAGCGCGCGGAACTCATCGACACCCACGGCCTTGGACGCGGTGCCAAAGCCCAGGCACACGTCGACGGCCACACCCTGCTCGGCAAGCTTGTCGGCAAGGCACAGCACGGGCGGAACACCGATGCCACCGGCGACGAGCAGGGCCTTCCTGGTGCCCTCGGGTACCATCCAGCCACGGCCACCGGGGCCCAGCAGGTTAGAGGTGGAGCCAGGGCCCATCTGGGACAAACGACGGGTATCGTCGCCCACGACGGCGTACCACAGCTCGACGGTGCCGGCCTCGGCGTCGGCGCGGTAGTAGCTCAGGGGCACGCGAAGCAGCGAGGACGCATCGCCGGGTACGGCGATGTTCACAAACTGACCGGGCTTGAGCGCACTTGCAAGCTTGGGGGCCGAGATGACGAGCGAGAAGACGCCGTCGGCAATCTCCCGGTTCGAGACGACCTCGAAGTCGTGCATGCGTGCAGTGGAAGGTGTGGGCATAAACGCTCCAATCCCCCATGCGGTTGCATGGTCCAAACGAATAGAAAGCGCGGCACCGCAAGGGCGCCGCGCACAAAAGCGATAAGGCTATGCTAGCAGATGCAGCCGTCGGCAAGCGTCTGCTTACCGCCGACAAACACATCGGTGGCACGACCGGTGAGCGTGCGGCCGGCAAAACCGGAGTTCTCGGCGCGCGACTCGTAACCGTCCTCGCCAACCGTCCAGGTTGCGGAGGGGTCGAACACGGTCAGGTCGGCAACGGAGCCCGCCTTGACCTGAACCTGGTCGAGACCCAGGATCTCACGCGGCTTGATGGCCATGAGCTCGACCATGCGGCCCATGCTCATCTTGCCCGTGTTGACCAGCTCGGTGAGTACGAGCGACAGCGAGGTCTCGAGGCCGATCATACCAAAGGGCGCAAGCTCGAACTCACGGGCCTTCTCCCACGGGGTGTGAGGAGCGTGATCGGTGACGATAACGTCGACGGTGCCGTCGATGACGCCCTGACGGATGGCCTCGGCATCCTCCTCGGTACGCAGCGGCGGATTGACCTTGAGCGAGGTGTTGTAGGTCTCGTCCAGGTCGTTCTCGGTCAGGAACATGTGGTGCGGGGTGGCCTCGCAGGTGACCTGAACGCCAGCGGCCTTACCGGCACGCACGATCTCCAGGCCATGGGCGGTGGAGATGTGCTGGATGTGCAGCTTGGCACCGGTCAGCTTGGCAATCTCGATGTCGCGAGCGATCTGGAGCTCCTCGCCGGCAGCCGGCCAGCCCTCGAGAGCCAGACGGGTCGAGACCTTGCCCTCGTTGATCTGGCCATGGCCGACCAGGTCCTCGTCCTGGCAGTGGCTCATAAAGACCTTGCCGAACATCTTGCCGTAGTCCATGCAACGACGGAGCATACCCGCGCCCTGCACGCCGCGACCGTCGTCGGTGAAGGCGACGGCGCCGTGGGCGACCATATCGCCCATCTCGGACATGGCCTCGCCCTTAAGACCGCGAGTCATGGCACCCGACGGATAGACGCGGCAGTGACCGACCTCGGCAGCGCGGGACTTGACGAACTCCACGACGGTGCCGTTATCGGTGACGGGATCGGTGTTGGGCATGGCGCACACGCCGGTAAAGCCGCCCTTGGCAGCTGCGCGGGTGCCGCTCTCGATGTCCTCTTTGACCTCGTAGCCGGGCTCGCGAAGGTGAACGTGCATATCCACCAGGCCAGGGACGAGGTACTTGCCGGAAAGGTCGCGGACCTCGGCTCCCTCGACGGCGAGATTCTCGCCGACCTCGGCGATCTTGTCGCCGTCAATCAGGACGTCAACGACACCGTCAAGCTCGACGGACGGGTCGACGACGTGGGCATTCTTAAGAAGCAAGGCCATTATCGGCACCTCCAAGCAGCAGATACAGGATAGCCATACGCACGCAGATACCGGCGTAGACCTGCTCCAGGATGACGGAGCGTTGCGGGTGGTCGGCCATATAGGAATCGAACTCGACGCCGCGGTTGATGGGGCCCGGGTGGCAGATGATCGCATCGGGCTTCATGAGCTTCTCGCGGTCCTTGGTCAGGCCAAAGAGCTTGTGGTACTCGCGAATGGTCGGGAACGGGGCACCCTCGAGGCGCTCCTGCTGCACGCGCAGCATGTAGACGACGTCCAGCTCGGGCAGGACGGAATCGAGGTCGCTCGTCACGTGGTCGCAGCCCAAGACCTCGGGCGACGGCGGCAGCAGCGTGCCGGGGGCGACGGCGTAGGTCTCGCAGCCCATGATCTTAAGGGCGGGGATCAGCGAGCCGCAGACGCGGGAGTGGGCGATATCGCCGACGACGGCGACCTTCAGACCATGGAAGTCACCCTTGTGCTCCCAGATGGTGTACAGGTCGAGCAGGGCCTGCGTAGGATGGTTGTGCTTGCCGTCACCGGCGCAGATGACGCTTGCGGGCGAGTTCTGCGTGACGATGTAGGGAGCGCCGGCGTGCTTATCGCGCACGACAATGCAGTCGATCTTATAGGCGTTGAGGGTCTCGACGGTGTCGACGAGGCTCTCGCCCTTGACCGTGGAGGTCGAGGAGCCGCCAAAGTTAAGGCTGTCGGCCGAAAGACGCTTCTCGGCGAGCTCGAAGGAGCTGCGGGTGCGCGTCGAGGGCTCGTTGAACATGTTGACGATGGTCTTGCCCTTGAGCGTGGGGACCTTCTTGATGGCACGCTCGTTGACCTCGGAGAACGCCTTGGCGGTCTCGAGGATGAGCTTGATGTCCTCTTCGGAGTACTCGGTAATGTCGATCAGGTGCTTATGGTTGAACGCCACGGTACTACTCACCTCCCAGCGGCGCGGAGCCCACGTGGGAACCCGGCGCGACGTCGTTAATCTCGACGGCGGTGTGGCCGTCGACTTCCTTCATATATAGGTGCACGTTCTCCTCATGCGACGAGGGAACGTTCTTGCCGACAAAGTCCGGCGAGATGGGGAGCTCGCGGTGGCCGCGGTCAACGAGAACTGCCAGCTCAATGCGGCTCGGACGGCCCAGGTCCATGACGGCGTCGAGAGCGGCGCGGATGGTACGACCCGTATAGAGGATGTCGTCCACCAGCACGACGCGCTTGCCGTCGACGCTGAAGGGAATGTTGGTAGCGTGGATCGCGGGAGCGAAATTGGTCGCATAGTCATCGCGGTAGAAGCTGATGTCCAGGCTGCCGAGCGGAACGTCGACGCCCTCGATCTCCTTGATCTCCTCGGCGAGCTTCTTTGCCAGAAGGTCGCCGCGCGTGACGATGCCGACCAGAGCGAGATCTTCACAGCCCTCGTTGCGCTCGAGAATCTCGTGCGCGATGCGGGTCATCGCTCGATTGACGGCGGTCTCGTCCATGATGACCGCCTTGGGGGAAGTCGTGCCCATCGATCTCCTTCCTCACATGTCTTGACTGCTGACACAGTCAAAAAAATAGATGCCCGACCGCTCAAAGCGGACCAGACACCCACAGGAAGGGCTGCTCTTTGGCAGCAATGTAATTCCATGCGGGTATCTCGTACCCCTTTAATGGTCAAGAGATAGTGTAGCCAACCTCGAGCTTAAATGCGAGCATAAATACAGAGCAATCCGTAAACGGAGCCCAATGCTCCATAAACCTATATATATTTGTGGGACGAGCTTGAAAACGCACGCACGAGCTGGCATAATCCCCTCTGCTGCACGCAAATCGGATCTACGTCCAGGGCCGTGGCGTGAGCACTATCGCCAAAAGAGGAATATCTCTGTGTAGATTACGCACAGGGAGCTGCTTCTGTGCTATAGTTCAGGCTTGTTTGTTAACGCGACATGTTCGTTTGTCGCCCAAGGAGGGTCAGTTATGTCCAAAGTTTGCGAAGTTTGCGGTAAGCACCCCGTTGCCGGTCGCTCCATCAGCCACTCTCACCGCGTCACCAACCGTAAGTTCCGCCCCAACATCCAGCGCGTCTACGTCGTCGTCGATGGTCACCGTCGCAAGATGAACGTTTGCTCCACCTGCCTCAAGTCCGGCAAGGTTGCGCGCTCCTAAATAAAGTCTTACCAACAAGTACCTCGGACTCTCCGGGTCAAAGACCTCGCGTTCATATAGAACTTACCAAAGGCGCCCTCCCCAATGAGGGCGCCTTTTTGCACTCATTGGGGACAGACTTACATGAGTGTTTTCACGCATTTGGGACAGACATTACGCATGCCGGCAACGGTTCGGCCCCTGCCTCACGCAGCCTCCCTCCAGCCTACGGTGGCCTTGGTCACGCTTGTAGCGCCGATGCCGGTGATACGGGCAATTTGCTTGACCGTGAGATGTGCCCGCCTGAGCCTCAGCAGACACGCATCACGATCGGGGCGTGGCAGGGCCTTGAGCAGCGCAGGATCTATGCTCGGAAGGACTTCGCGCGCAACGGAAAGAGCATCCTCATCGAGGATCCGTCGGCGTGGAAGAATCTCAACTGACCAGATCCGCCCGGCAACTTCCTTAAGATGCTCACAATAGTGACGAGACCCCCCGACAATATCGAGCATAGGGGCCGCATCGCAGATGTCAAAGGGATCGTAGCCCAGCTGGTATGCCCTAAAGCTTGACCAGCGGTATGCTTCGAGAGAGTCGATCGCACCTTTCACAGGATTGAGATGGATATAATCGAGTAGCTGCACCGCCTGTGTGTCCGACTCAACCGCAACACGCGAATAGCGATTGTCAAACAGATGTCCCGTTCTCCCCGTTTTCCCATTGAAATACTTAGCATATGCCGTCAGCGCGCACTGCATTGCCTTTGAAAGGTTGTCAAATGGGTCATCAATCATCAAATGGAAGTGGTTGTCCATAAGGCACCAAGCTAACACCGCCACGTCATGGCGCGCAAACCTGTCCGAGATATCCGATAAGAAACGATAACGGTCGGAGTCATCTTCAAAAATAATCTGTTTAGAGTTGCCACGGTCAAAGACGTGGTAATAGCCGGTGAGCGAAACGGCACGGGCGCATCGAGGCATAAATCTCTCCTTTCAAAACTGAACAGGCAACACCTAAAAGGAGAGAAGGAACGCGAAATGCTGAGCCTGTGATCTATTTATATCCAATGAGCGGCAAAAACAGGCCCAGAACGGCAAAATGGCAAATCGATGTCTGTCCCCAATGAGCGAGGCGATGCATTGGGCATAGTTTTAGTTGAAACGGTTCATTTGATTGAAGCGTTTTAGTTTGTCTTTTACGGGAATCTGACCGTTCACCGAATTATTTCTTGCTATCATGCATCTTGTAGGGTAAATCTCCGATCGCAAGGAGACACAAATGGTGAAAAAGTCACCGGAAAACACTACTCCCGCAATTGTGGACAACGTAGAGGCGCTTGAGGCTAAGCTCGCTCAGATGCGAGAGGCCCAGGCGCTTTTTGCTACGTACACGCAGGAGCAGGTCGACAAGATCTTCTATGAGGCCGCCATGGCCGCCAACAAGGCTCGTATCCCGTTGGCGAAAATGGCCATCGAGGAGACCGGCCGCGGCGTTCTTGAGGACAAGGTCATCAAGAACCACTACGCCGCAGAGTACATCTACAACGCTTACAAGAACACCAAGACCTGTGGTGTCCTGGAGCGCGACGAGGCTTACGGTATCACCAAGATCGCCGAGCCCATCGGCATCGTGGGCGCCGTCATCCCGACGACCAACCCCACCTCCACCGCAATCTTCAAGACGCTGATCAGCCTGAAGACCCGCAACGCCATCATCATCTCCCCGCACCCGGCTGCCGCCAAGTGCACCATCGCCGCCGCCAAGCTCGTGCTTGACGCCGCCGTCAAGGCTGGTGCCCCCGAGGGCATCATCGGCTGGGTCGATGTCCCCTCCATCGAGCTGACCAACATGGTCATGCGCGACGTCGACATCATCCTCGCCACCGGTGGCCCGGGCATGGTCAAGGCCGCCTACTCCTCGGGCAAGCCCGCCCTGGGCGTTGGCGCCGGTAACACCCCGGTCATCATCGACGACACCGCCGACGTGCTGCTCGCCGTCAACTCCATCATCCACTCCAAGACCTTCGACAACGGCATGATCTGCGCTTCCGAGCAGTCCGTGACTGTCATCGACAGCATCTATGACCAGGTTAAGGCCGAGTTCCAGAAGCGCGGCTGCTACTTCGTCAAGCAGGGTGCCGAGATGGAGGCCCTGCGTGCCGCCATGTTCAAGAACGGCGCTCTCGATCACCGCATCCCCGGCATGGCCGCTGCCAAGATCGCCGAGCTCGCCGGCATCGAGGTTCCCGCCAAGACCAAGATCCTGATCGCCGAGGTCACCTCCACCGATCCCGCCAAGGAGGAGTTCTCCCACGAGAAGCTCTCCCCGGTCCTGGCCATGTACCACGCCAAGGACTTCCAGGAGGCCGTCGACAAGGCCGAGCACCTGGTGCTCGCCGGTGGCCCGGGCCACACCGCCTCTCTGTACGTGCACCCCGCCCAGGCCGAGAAGATCAGCCTGTTCGAGCACGTCATGAAGGCCTGCCGCATCGTCATCAACACCCCGTCCTCGCACGGCGGCATCGGTGACCTGTACAACTTTGGCATGAAGCCGTCTCTGACCCTGGGCTGCGGCTCCTGGGGCGGCAACTCCGTCTCCGAGAACGTTGGGGTGAAGCACTTGATCAACGTTAAGACTGTGGCCGAGCGCCGTGAGAACATGCTGTGGTTCCGCGCTCCCGAGAAGGTCTACTTCAAGAAGGGTTCCACGCCCGTCGCCCTCGACGAGCTGGGCAACGTCATGGGCAAGAAGCGCGCCTTCATCGTCACCGACCAGTTCCTCTTCAAGAATGGCAACACCCGCGCCATCGAGGCCAAGCTCGACGAGATGGGCATCGCCCACGACTGCTTCTACGACGTCGAGCCCGATCCGTCGCTGCAGTGCGCACGTCGCGGCGCCAAGCAGATGGCTCTCTTTGAGCCGGACGTCATCATCGCCGTCGGCGGTGGCTCCGCTATGGACGCCGGCAAGATCATGTGGATGATGTACGAGCACCCCGAGTGCAAGTTCGAGGACATGGCCATGGACTTCATGGACATCCGCAAGCGTATCTTCACCTTCCCCGAGATGGGCAAGAAGGCCTACTTCGTCGCCGTCCCGACCTCCTCGGGTACTGGCTCCGAGTGCACGCCGTTCGCCATCATCACCGACAAGGAGACCGGCATCAAGTGGCCGCTCGCCGACTACGCGCTGCTCCCCAACATGGCTATCGTCGACGCCGACAACTGCATGACCGCCCCGCGCGGTCTGACCGCTGCCTCCGGCATCGACGTCATGACCCACGCCATCGAGTCCTACGTCTCCATCATGGCCTCCGACTACACCAAGGGCCTCTCCGAGCGCGCTGCCAAGCTCGTCTTTGAGAACCTGCCCTCCAGCTTCACGAACGGCGCCAAGGACCCGCATGCCCGCGAGGAGATGCACAACGCCTCCTGCATGGCCGGTATGGCCTTCGCCAACGCCTTCCTGGGCCTCAACCACTCCATGGCTCACAAGCTCGGCGCCTTCCATCACCTGCCCCACGGCATCGCCAACGCCGTCATCCTGACCCGCGTTATGCGCTACAACGCCGCCGAGGCTCCCGTCAAGATGGGCACGTTCTCCCAGTATCCTTACCCCAACGCGCTGCACAACTACGCCGAGATGGCCAAGTACTGCGGCATCGAGGGCAAGGACGACAAGGAGGTCTTCGAGAACTTCATCACGAAGCTCGAGGAGCTCAAGGACTTCATCGGTGTCAAGAAGACCATCGCCGACTACGGTGTTGACGAGCAGTACTTCCTCGACACCCTCGACGAGATGACCGAGCAGGCATTCAACGACCAGTGCACCGGCGCTAACCCGCGCTACCCGCTCATGAGCGAGATCAAGGAGCTCTACCTGGACGCCTACTACGGCCGCGAGCCCCAGGATTACGCCGTCTGCTAGTTTTAGCACGGTTTTTAACGGCGGGGGTGCACGGGTGTTTCACACACCCCCGCCGTCGCTTCTATCGCATCGTTGAAAGGATGCAACCATGCTGCTACCCGATTCCAAGACCGAGCTCGTCCGCCGTGGCAACAAGGTCGTTTACGACCTGGGCGACAAGATCGTCAAGGTCTTTAACGAGACCAAGCCTGTCTCCGACGTGTTCAACGAGGCTTTGAATCTTGCCCGCATCAATGAGTGCGGCATCCGCAGCCCCAAGGCTCTCGAGGTTTCCCAGCTCGAGAACGCCAACGGCTGGGCGCTCGTGACCGAGAAGGTTCCGGGCACCACCCTTGCCGAGAAGATGACTGCCGAGCCCCAGCGCTTTGGTGAGTACCTCGAGATGTTCGTCGACCTCCAGATCGAGATCCACGGCTACACCTCCCCGCTGCTCAACCGTCAGCGCGACAAGTACGCCCGCATGATCGACAGCCTTGATCAGCTCAATGCCACCACTCGATACAACCTTCAGGAGCGTCTGGACGGCATGACCAGGGAGTTCAAGGTCTGCCACGGCGACTTCAACCCCTCCAACGTCATCGTCGGCGACGACGGCCAGCTCTATGTGTGCGACTGGGCACACGCCACCCAGGGCTCCCCTGCTGCCGACGTTGCCACCACCTACCTGCTCTTCGCCCTCAACAGCAAGGATCAGGCCGAGGCCTACCTGGAGCTCTACTGCGACCGCGCCGACATGCCCATGCAGGTCGTGCGTCAGTGGACGAGCATCGTCGCCGCCTCCGAGCTCGCTCGTAAGCGCAATGTGAACGATGAGTTCCTGAAGAACTGGATCGACGTCGTCGATTATCAGTAAATTCTGAGCGATTCATTTCGCATCGGAGGCACAAGAAAACCCCGCAGCTCATATGGGCTGCGGGGTTTTCCTTTTAGATATCAAGGATGCCACAAGATAAAAGGACGGCCCCACATCTCCCCAATCTGGAGAAATGCGGGGCCGTCCCGTATATCGAACTACAAGCGAAATCGTCGATTAACGGCGAGCCGCCTTAACAAGCTCGGCAACCCTGGCGACGACCTCATCGATCGCCACGTCCTCGCGCTCGCCCGTGGCACGGTCCTTGAGCTCAACGGTGCCATTCTTGAGACCACGCTTACCCAGAACGACCTGATACGGGAAGCCCATAAGGTCGTTGTCGGCAAACTTAAAGCCGGGACGCTCGTCGCGGTCGTCGACGACAACCTCGATACCCTCGGCGCACAGGCCATCAACGATCTGCTCGCAGACGGTAGCGCACTCCTCCTTCTTGGGATCGAGCGGAATCACCGCGACCTCGAACGGGGCAACGGAGACCGGCCAGACGATGCCGTGCTCGTCGTTGTGCTGCTCCACGACGGCAGCGAGCGAGCGGGACACGCCCACGCCGTAACAACCCATGATGAGCGGCTTCTCCTTGCCGTCCTCGTCCATAAAGGTGGCACCCATGGCCTCGGAATACTTGGTGCCAAGCTGGAAGACCTGAGAGACCTCGATGCCGCGGGCAGCGGAGAGCGGCTTGCCGCAGTGCGGGCAGGGGTCGCCGGCAACGACGGTGACCAGGTCGGCCCACTCGTCGACGGTAAAGTCGCGCTCGGGGCAGGCACCGGTAAAGTGATAGTCGACCTCATTGGCACCGCAGGCCCACTGCTTGGACTCGCGCAGGCTCTCGTCACACACCAGACGAATGCCCTCGGGCAGGTTAACCGGTCCGATAAAGCCCTTATGCAGACCGTTCGCCTGAAGCTCCTCGTCGGTCATCATGCGATAGCCCTTGCCAAAGACATGCTCGGCCTTGCAATCGTTGAGCTCGTGATCGCCCGGGACAATGGCCACAACCGGCTTGCCCTCGGCGTCGATGAGTGCCAGCGACTTGCGCGTGCCATTCTCGGGGAACCCAAAGAACTTAGCAACAGCCTCAATGGTGCCCATGCCCGGAGTCTCAACCTTGGTGAGCGTACCGCCACCAGGACCCTCGGTCACGACGACCTTGGTGCTTGCCGCCTCGTCATCGGCAGCAAAGCCGCAATCGTCGCAGTAGACGAGCGAAGCCTCGCCGGCGTCGGCCAAAGCCATGTACTCGACGGAGGTATCGCCACCGATCTCACCGGAGTCGGCAACAACGGGCAGGGCCTTGATATAGCAGCGCTCGCAGATGTTAGCGTAGGCCTGCTTCATCTTGTCGTACTCCTCCTGCAGGCTCTCCTGCGTGGCGGAGAAGCTGTAGGCGTCCTTCATGATGAACTCGCGACCGCGCATCAGGCCAAAGCGGGGGCGGAACTCGTCGCGGAACTTATCCTGGATGTGGTAGAGGTTAACGGGCAGCTGCTTGTAGGAGCGCAGCTCATTGCGCACCAGGGCCGTGACGGTCTCCTCGTGCGTGGGGCCCAGGACGAACTCGCGACCATGACGGTCGTCAAAGCGCACAAGCTCCTTGCCATAGGCGTCGATGCGGCCGGACTCGCGCCACAACTCGGCGTCGACCATGATAGGCATCATAAGCTCCTGGGCGCCGGCGGCGTCCATCTCGTCGCGCACGATGTTCTCGATCTTGCGGATCGAGCGCCAAGCAAGCGGCAGGTAGGAATACAGACCGGCGGCCTCCTTGCGGATCATGCCGGCACGGAGCAGCAGGCGGTGGCTGGCGAGCTCAGCGTCCGCCGGATCCTCTTTAAGCGTCGGCGCATAGAGCTTAGACATATACATTGCTCGGGTCATTTATTTCTCCTCAATAAGCTTGTCGACCTCGGCCATAAGCGCGTCGACAATTTGGTCCTCAGCTACTTTACCAATGATCTGGCCATGCGAAAAGAGCAAGGCCTGACCACGTCCGCAAGCAACGCCCAGGTCGGCATCAGAAGCCTCGCCGGGGCCATTAACGGCACACCCCATCACGGCGATCGAAAGCGGCGCGGAGTAGTTCTTAAGCCGCTCGGTGACCTCCTCGGCGATGGGAATGAGGTTAACCTGGCAGCGGGCGCACGTGGGGCACGAGACAATCTCGGGGCCACGGCGACGCAGGCCCAGCGACTGCAGAATACCCCAGGCAACCGGCGGCTCCTCGACCGGATCGGCTGTGAGCGACACACGCATGGTGTCGCCAATGCCTTCGGAAAGCAAGATACCCAAGCCTACAGAGCTCTTGATGGTGCCCTGGAGCTTGGTCCCCGCCTCCGTCACGCCCAGGTGAAGCGGAACGTGGGGAATCTCACGCGACAGGGCTCGATAGGTATCGAGCGTCGTTTGCACGCTGTGGGCCTTGGCCGAAAGCACAATGTTCGTAAAGCCGCGGTCCTCAAAGTGCTTGACGAAGCGCTCGCTCGACATCACGAGCTTTTCGGGCTGCGTGAGGTCGTCGCGCTCGGCGATATCCTGCTCAAGCGAGCCCGCGTTCACGCCAATGCGAATCGCACAGCCCGCAGAACCCGCAGCATCGATCACCGCATCGACCTTGGCCCAATCGCCAATGTTGCCGGGATTGATGCGGAGCTTGGCGGCACCGGCCTCCACAGCGCCAATGGCCAGCTTGTGGTTAAAGTGGATATCGGCAACGATTGGCACCGGAGACTCGGCACAGATGGCGCGGAAACCCTCAAGCGCGGCCTCAGTGGGCACGCTCACACGCACGATATCGCAGCCAGCCTGCGCCAACGCGCACACTTGCGCAAGTGTTGCCTTGGCATCAGCGGTATCGGTGCAGGTCATGGATTGGACCACCACCGGCGCACCGCCACCGATCTGCACACCGCCCACATGCACGGGGCGCGTCAAATCGCGAGGCAAAGGATGGGATAAAGACAATCCAAACACTCCCCTACAGAATAAATCGAAGGATGTCGGAACGAAGCATATAGACAAACAGCAGCACAAAGAGCGCGATGCCCACATAGCTCACAATCGTCTGGACCTTGAGCGGAAGCTCGCGGCCCACAATCTTTTGAATGATCTCGATGACCAGCTTGCCGCCATCGAGTGGTGGGATGGGCAGCAGGTTCATAAAGCCAAGCGAGAACGAAATGAGGGCGGCAAACGAAAGGAATGTGGCAGGACCGGCAGCAGCAGCCTGTGAGGACATAACGCTAATACCCACGATCGAAGAAGACTGATCGAGAATCTCCATCGTATGCTGCGGCTGGAGGAGGCGCATCACGCCCTCCGCGGTCTGCACAACATAGGAGAATGACAGACGCGCCGAGGTGATGGGGTCCAAACGGACTACCTGCGTAGAGGCATACACACCTAGGCGCTCGTCCTCTTTGAGCGCAACCGTGGTCGAATGCTGCTTGCCGTCACGCTCGTACTCGATGGCGATATCGTCCTTACCGGCGGCCTTGCCGATGGCATCGTAAACGTTCATCCATGTGGAGCACGATACACCGTCAACCGAAAGGATCGCATCACCAGCCTCGATACCCGCCTTGGCGGCAATAGACCCCTCGTCAACCTGACCGATCACGTTGGTATCGATCGGCACGGTGACGCCCGCAATGGAATAGATGCTCATAAGCAGCAAAAAACCCGTCAGGATATTGACGAGAATGCCCGCGAGCAGCATAAAGGCGCGCTTGAGAAAGCCCTGGCCAAGATAAGTGTGCGAGCGCTCTTGCGCCAAGAAATCAGCCTCGCCGCACGGCAGCTCCCACACATCGCCCTCGGTAGTCGCATGCTCTCGATCGAACCGGCGGCCGTCAAAGGTGGTGTAACCCGCCGCGTCTCGCGGCAGCGTCTGATACTTGGTGGGATAGTAGCTCGGCGAGGGTTTCTCCCCTTCCTCATACCAGGGAGCGATGGAGCCCCAGCCCAGCAACAGAGCACAAGCCTCGAGCACATCCTCCTCGGAAAGCTCGAGCTCGACAGCAAGGTCGGCCACGGTCACGCGACCATGACGGTAGATAGCCGCGAGCACGCGATCGGCGCAGGAGACATCGGTCGGATCCATACCGCAGATGGCAGCGTAGCCACCCAGCAGCAGCGGGGTCACGCCAAACTTGGTTCCAATGCGACGCGACGTGTAATGGATGTCAAAGCGGCACGGCAGGCCCAAAAAGAACTCGGTCACACGGACGCCGCAGGCACGCGCCGCCAAAAAGTGGCCGCCCTCGTGCAAAAACACGAGGACGGAAAGCATCAGCAGGCCCCAAAAGACCGATGAGAGAACGCTCAGAACAGTATCCATAAAACGAAAAAGCAATCCTTATGGGTTAGGAACGGGTTGCGGCGAGTACCTGCGCAGCCTTTTCACGCGCCCACGCATCGATGTCGCGAAGCTGCTCAAACGAATCGACCGCCTGCATATCGTGGGCATCCATGCAGGATTCCACAATGCGATCGATATCGGTAAAGCTGCAGCCATCGTGCAGGAAGGCATCGACGGCGACCTCGTTGGCGGCATTGAGCACGCACGGCATGGTGCCACCCGTCTTGCCGGCACGCTCGGCCAGTGCCAGACAGCGGAAGGTATCCATGTCGGCAGCATCAAACGTGAGCTGCCCCAGCTCGCGGAAATCGATACGAGGCGCCGGGGTATCCCAACGCTCGGGATACGAGAACGCGAACTGGATGGGAATACGCATGTCGGAAGCACCGAGATGCGCCATCACGGAGCCGTCGGCAAACTCGACCATAGAGTGAATCTTGGACTGACGCTGCACGACCACGTTAATGAAATCGAGGTCGCAGTTAAACAGATGCATGGCCTCAATGCGCTCCAGGCCCTTATTCATGAGGGTGGCGGAGTCGATGGTGATCTTAGCACCCATGGCCCACGTGGGATGTGCGAGGGCATCGGCACGCGTCACGCGATCTAGCTCGTCGCGCGTGCGGCCAAAGAACGGACCGCCCGAGCAGGTGAGCCAAATACAATGAGCCTCGCGCGGGTTCTCCCCCAGATAGCACTGGTAGATGGCGGAGTGCTCAGAGTCGACTGGAATAAGCTGGCCCGGTTGCGCCAACGGCATAAGCAAGTCGCCGCCGACGACGAGGGACTCCTTGTTGGCAAGGGCAAGACGCTTATTCGAGGTCAAAGCCGCATGGCTCGCCTCGAGACCGGCGGCGCCCACAATAGCAACGAGCACGCAGTCGACATCGTCGCGACGCGCGAGCTCGCAAACCGCCTGCGCGCCAACGCCGAGCTTCGTTCCCTCGGGCAACTCCTGCAGCACGGCGTCATCGCCATGAGCGACATCGGCCACGGCAACCGCCGGAACCGAGAACTCGCGGGCAGCGGCAACGAGCTCGGAGGTACTGGAGTTAACGGACAGCGCCGTCACCTGCAGGCGATCGGCATGCTGGCGGCACACATCGAGCGCCTGGGTACCGATAGAGCCCGTACAACCCAGGATGGCAACACGGAGACGTCCATCGGGGCCATACGTCGTCTGGAAGGACATTACAGCACGCCTCCGATCATCAAAAGCAGCTGCGCGGTAATGCAGCCAAAGATAAGCGAATCGCTACGATCGAGCATGCCGCCGTGGCCCGGGATAAGGTTGCCGGAATCCTTGACGCCCACACCGCGCTTGATGCGCGACTCGATGAGGTCGCCGATAACGCCCAGAACGGACACGACCACGCCGCACAGCAGCGCATAGGGCAGGCTGAGCTTGTAGAAGTGCGTCGCCCACAGGATGAGCCAAATCAAAACCGAGCCCAGGATGCCGCCGACAAACCCCTCCCAGCTCTTTTTGGGAGAGATCTTGGGAACCATCTTGTGCTGGCCGATACGACTACCCACGATGTAGGCAAACGAATCGGAGACCCAAAGGGACGCGCAAACGCCCACCGAAAGCAGGGCGCCGGCAAAACCGGGCACGGCATCGCGCAGCAGCACGATAGCCGACAGCATAAAGCCAGTGTAGATGGGACCCATGAGCGTCACGGCCACATCAGAGATGCGGGTACGCGGCGACCAGACATACCAAATGCCCACAGCGAGCATCAGGGCAAAAAGCAGGGCATTCAGCAACATCGAATCGCCCAACGCCGACAGCGGAAAGAGTACGGCGGCAGCGATACCCATGCGCTCGTTAGCCATCTTGCCATCGAGCCTCGTCATACGGAAAAACTCATAGCAGCACAGACCGCTCATGACAGAAACAAAGATGGCCGTGGGCACGATACCCAAAACCAGGCACAGGATAAAGACAACGGCATAGACGATACCGGCGGCGGCACGGGTGATAAAGCCCGCCAGCCACGAACCGGTGCCGCTCTTCGCTGCGGGCGCTCCCGAAGTGGCAGCTTTGCGCGCAGGCATCTTGGGAGCAGATGCCTTGGGACGATCGGACACGATTAAGCCTCCTCGGTCTTGCTCAGTCCACCAAACCTACGGTCACGGCCCTGATAGGCCAAAATGGCGTCGACAAGGCCCCAACGATCAAAGTCGGGCCAATAGGTATCGGTGACGTAGAACTCGGAATAAGCCACCTGCCACAGCAGATAGTTCGAAAGGCGCAGCTCACCAGAGGTGCGAATCACAAGCTCAGGATCGGGAAGACCGGCGGTATAAAGGTGAGAAGCCACCATGTCGTCATCAATTGCGGCAGGGTCGATCTTACCGGCGGCAACGTCGAGTGCGATCTGACGGACAGCGCGAGTAATCTCGGCACGCGCGCCGTAGTTGACGGCAAGCGCCAGCGTCATACCGGTGTGATCGGCGCACTCGGCAAGACCGCGTTCAAAAACGTCGCGGGTCTTCTTGGGCAGCGCGGAAATATCACCCAAAAAGACAACGCGCACGTTTTCGCGCTTCAGAAGCGGCAACTCGTCGATGAACGTCTTGGCAAACAGGTGCATCAAGACGTTGACCTCATGCTGCGGGCGGTTCCAGTTTTCGGTAGAAAACGCATAGGCCGAAAGCACGTCGACGCCCAGGCGCACGCAGGCGGTAATGATCTCGCACAGCGAGACGATACCCGCCTTGTGGCCCTCAGTGCGTGCAAGACCGCGCGACGTGGCCCAACGACCGTTGCCGTCCATGATGCACGAGATATGGTGCGGAATGTTATTGAGGTCAAGGTCGGAAAAACCGACGCCCGCAGGGGCGTCGGCAAAGTACTCGACCAGTTTATGCTCGTCGTATTGCACCTTAGATCTCCATGACCTCGGCTTCTTTTTCCTTCAGAAGCTCCTCGACCTTGGCGACATACTCATCGGTGTGCTTCTGGACCTTGGCCTGCTCGCGACGGACATCGTCCTCGGTGAGCTCCTCATCGCGCTCGAGCTTGTTGTTGAAGTCGCGACGGATGTTACGGATAGACACCTTGGCCTGCTCGGCGTACTCGCGGCACTCCTTGACGAGCTCGCGACGGCGCTCCTCGGTGGGAGCCGGGAACGGCAGACGAACGACGGTGCCATCGGAGTTGGGGGTAATACCCAGATCGGAAGCGCCGATGGCCTTGACGATAGCGTTGATAAGTGCCTTGTCCCACGGCTCGATGAGCAGCATGTGGGCCTCGGGGGTCTTGACGGCGGCAACCTGCGTGACCGGCGTGGGAACACCGTAATAATCGACGGTGATGTCGGACAGAATGTTGGCATTGGCGCGGCCGGTACGGACCTTGGAGAAGTTATGCTTGAGGGACTCGAGCGACTTGTCCATATGGGCGGTGATGTTCTCTGCCATGCTTAATCCTCCTGATAGACGAGCGTGCCGACGGGCTCACCCGCGAGCGCGCGCTTGACGGTGTCCTCGCCATCGATGTTGAGGACCAAAATCGGCATACGGTTGTCCTGGCACAGTGCCGTAGCCGTGGAATCCATAACCCGCAGGCCGCGGATGAGCACCTCGTGATAGGTAATCTTGTCAAAACGGACGGCGTCGGCGCACTTGACGGGATCCTTGTCGTAGATGCCGTCAACCTTGGTGGCTTTAATCAGAATCTCGGCGCCGATCTCGCACGCACGAAGAGCCGCGGCGGTGTCGGTCGTAAAGTACGGATTGCCCGAACCGGCGGCAAAGATAACGACGTTGCCCTTGGAAAGGTGGTTGATGGCGCGACGGCGAATATAGGGCTCGCAGATCTCGTTCATCTGGATAGCGCTCATAACGCGGCAGGGAACATCGTTGTGCTCGAAGGCATCCTGCAGGGCGAGCGCGTTCATAACGGTTGCCAGCATGCCCATGTAGTCGGCCTGAGCACGCTCCATGCCACCGGCAGCGCCGGCCATGCCGCGGAAAATATTGCCACCGCCGACAACGACGCCGACCTCATGGCCAACGGCGAGCAGCTCCTTGACCTGCTTGGCAAGAAGGTCGGTAACCTTGGGGTCGATGCCATACTGGCCGTCGCCCATCAGTGCTTCGCCAGAAAGCTTAAGAAGCACGCGTTTATATCGGATGTCGGACAAAGCGATCCTCCTTTAGATTGAACTCTCAACATTCTATCAAAGGCTCTAAGAAGAGCCATGAAAAAGCAGGCTGTGAGTAAAACCCACAGCCTGCTCATTACCAGCTACAAGAGCTTATTTACTCGCCACGGACCAGACGGTCAAAGGCAACGACGGTAATGGTGTCGCCGAGCTCCTTGGAGACCCGCTCAGCGTACTTCTTGATGGTGAGGGAGCTGTCCTTGATGAACTCCTGCTCGGTGAGCACGGACTGCTTGTAGAACTTCTCCAGACGGCCGACAGCCATCTTCTCTTGGATAGCCTCGGGCTTACCGGACTCGGCAGCCTGAGCCATGTAGATCTGCTTCTCGTGCTCGACGGTCTCGGCCGGAACCTGATCGCGGGTAGCGCAGATCGGGGCGACGGCGGCAACCTGAAGGGCAACGTCGTGAGCGAAGGTCTTGAAGGACTCAGCCTGAGCGGTCTCGGCCTTCTCGAAGGCGAACTCGACGAGGACGCCGATCTTACCACCCATGTGGATGTAAGAAGCGAGCGCGCCGTTCTCAGCCTTGCGAGCAGCGAAGCGGGAGATCTTCATGTTCTCGCCCATGATGTGAATCATCTCGGTGAGCTCGGAGGAAACGGTCTCCTCGCCCATCGGCTTCTCGAGCAGAGCGTCGACGTCAGCAGGCTCGGTGGTAGCGACAACCTCAGCGACCTTGGAAGCAAAGCCGGTGAACTTGGCGTTGGAGCCAACGAAGTCGGTCTCGCAGGAGAGCTCGAGCAGAGCGCCGGTCTTGCCATCCTCGGAGACGAACGCGGCGACAGCGCCCTCGTTGGTCTCACGGCCAGCCTTCTTGGCAGCCTTGGCAAGGCCGTTCTTACGCAGAACGTCGACAGCGGCGTCCATGTCGCCGTCAGCCTCAACGAGAGCCTTCTTGCACTCCATCATCGGGGAGTCGGTCATCTCGCGGAGCTGCTTGACCATAGCGGCGGTAATCTGGGCCATTGTGGTTCCTTTCAAAGAGATGAAAAAGAATTAACTAAGACTGATTTACTCGGCCTTGGGCTCAGCGGCCATCTCGGCCTCGGAGACCTGCTCCTTGCCGGAGCCAGCGAGGCAGGCGTCAGCCATGAGCTCGCACATAAGGGTGACAGCGGAGATAGCGTCATCGTTGCAGGGGATGCCGTACTCGACCTCGTCGGGATCGGAGTTGGTGTCGATCAGAGCGACGACGGGGATGTTCAGGCGCTGAGCCTCCTTGATGGCGTTCTCCTCGCGCTTGGTGTCGATGACGAAGAGAGCCTGGGGCAGACCCTTCATGTCGCGGGCGCCACCGAGGTTGGTCTGGAGCTTGGTGAGCTCCTTGCCGAGCACAGCCTGCTCCTTCTTGGGCAGAACAGCCATGCGGCCGTCCTCGACCATGGCCTCGAGCTCCTCCATGCGGTTAATGCGGGAGCGGATGGTGACGAAGTTGGTCAGCATACCGCCGAGCCAACGCTGGTTGATGTAAGGCATGTTGGCGCGCTCAGCAGCGTTCTTGACGGCCTCCTGAGCCTGTTTCTTGGTGCCGACGAACAGCACGTTGCCGCCCTTGGCGACGTTCTTGACGAAGGTGTAGGCCTGGTCGGCGTCGAGGATGGTCTGCTTGAGGTCGAGGATGTAGATGCCGTTGCGCTCACCGAAGATGAACGGCTTCATCTTGGGGTTCCAGCGACGGGTCTGGTGACCGAAGTGGCAGCCGGCCTCGAGCAGGGTGCGGATATTAATCTTGGTAGCCATGTTAAACCTCCTGTGGTTTGCCTCCGCGCGGGGTCATCCTCCAAAACCAACCCGGACATGTGCTACCAAAGCCCGGGCACCACGGTATGAAGTAGCCGCGCGTGCGTGATAAAAACATGTTGCCGTGAAGCAACCCGATGAATGATAGCAGGAATGCATCTTCCTGCCAACCCGCAATCAAAACCACACACCTGAGTGCGGCGCGAGACGTCCCAGCCACTATTCGCCGCGGGGATGGGCTTGAGCCACGGCACGTTTGAGCCGATCGGGTGTGAGATGCGTGTAGATCTGCGTCGTGGACAGACTCGCATGACCCAGCAGCTCTTGAACCGAGCGCAAGTCCGCACCGCCCTCGAGCAAGTCGGTCGCAAAGGTATGGCGCATCGCATGCGGGGCGATGTCGGCCGGAATGCCGGCGAGCGTCGCCAGCGTATGGAACCGCCGCCGGAGCATGGCGGCGCTCATGCGATTGCCGCGCGCCGATATAAGCAGCGGATGCGGCCCGATAGCGAGGTCACGGCGCTTTGCCCGAGCGAGCAACTCCGGCCTCCCCTCCTCAATATAGAGACGCGTCACCTCGAGCGCACGACGATACAGAGGGACGATACGTTCTTTGCTCCCCTTGCCCCAAAGTCGCAGCGTGCGTTCGGACCAAGCGATGGATTCCACATTGAGTGCTGCGAGCTCCGAGATTCGCGCGCCGGAGGCATAGAGCAGCTCGAGCATCGCCGCATCGCGCAGTCCCGCGGGTGTTGAGGTATCAGGCGTCTTGAGCAGCGCCTCAACCTGCTTGGTCGTAAGGACGCCCGGCAGGTCACGCGGCAGCTTGGGCGATGCGATCGCCGAGACCGCATCACCCTCGACAATCCCCTCGGCAGCCATCCAGCGATAGAACGAGCGAATGGCAGACAGATGCGCCGCAAGGGTTCGAGCCGCCACCTGGTCACGCGACAACTCGGCCAAATAGGAGCGAACGGTCCGCACGTCGGCGGCGCGAGCGTCGACGTCCTCGCGCTCGCACCAGGCAGCAAAGCGCTCCAACCGCGAGCCATAGGCCGTCACCGTGTTGGGAGAAAGACCCTCGACACGTGCGATATAGGCGATAAACGAGTCGACGACATCGTACAGGTCAAAGGCTATGACCGGTCGCCTCCAAACAGATCGGGGCGAGTGGCCAGATAGGCATCAAGAGCCTCGAGCGCACGGTCCGCATAGGCCTGGTAGCGGTCGCGCTTGCTGCGGCGCTTACCATCCTCGAGTGGCGGCACCAGGCCAAAGTTGACATGCATGGGCTGGTAGCCCACGGTGGCAGGATCGGTCGCATAGCCCACGAGCGCGCCCAGGGCGCCCACGCGGGGCAACTCGACGCCCGCGGCGCCGATAGCCTCGGCATAGGTGTTGAGCGCCGCGAGCAGACCGGTCGCCACGGCTTCCATGTACCCCTCGGTGCCGGTGATCTGACCGGCCAGGCGCACGCCGGTACCAGGCACGGCAAAGGTGCCATCGAGCACGTGCGGGGCGTCGACAAAGGTATTGCGGTGCATGACGCCGTAGCGGAAGAACTCAGCGTTCTCCAGGCCCGGCACCATATGGAAGACGCGCTTCTGCTCGCCAAAGGTCAGGTTGGTCTGGAAGCCCACCAGGTTATAGGCGGTCTTCTCCTTGTTCTCGGCACGCAGCTGAATCGCCGCCCAAGGGCGACGTCCGGTACGCGGGTCGGTGAGGCCGACGGGCTTCATGGCGCCAAAGCGAATGGCGTCCTTGCCGGTGCGCGCAACTTCCTCGGCAGGCTGGCAGGCCTGGAACAGATCGCCGCCCTCAAAGTCTTTGAGCACCACGCGGTCGGCCGTGGTAAGCGCCTCGATAAAGGCCTCGTACTCCTCCTTATTGAGCGGAGCGTTGAGATAGTCGCCGCTCCCCTGCTCCTCGTAGCGCGACTGCGAGAACAAAACGTCCATATCGAGCGTGGAGGCATCGACGATCGGCGCCGCCGCATCAAAGAATGCCAGGGCATCGCCACCGACGAGCTTCATAACCTCTTCGCTCAGCGCCGGTGAACACAGCGGGCCCGCGGCAATGACCACGTGACCCTCGGGAATCTGCGTGACCTCGCCGTGCACGACCTCGATATTGGGACGAGCGGCAACCTCGGCCTCGACAAGCTCGGAAAACTTGACGCGGTCGACCGCCAGGGCGCCACCGGCGGGAACAGCCGCGCGATGGGCGCAATCGAGCAGGACTGAACCCATGCGCTCAAGCTCAGCTTTCAGCAAACCAGCCGCGGAATCCGGACGGGTCGACTTAAACGAATTGGAGCAGACGAGCTCTGCCAGGTGATCGGTATGGTGGGCCGGGGAGCTCACCTGGGGGCGCATCTCGCACAGCTTTACGGCAAACCCGCGATCTGCCAGCTGGATCGCGCACTCCGAACCCGCCAGACCGCCACCGATAACTGTCACCTGATCGAACTGCATCTGCAAACACCTTTCTAATTGACACGTTTTCCATTGTGACCGAAGGGTGTCTGGGCGTGAAGGGCAAACTTGGAGGGCGCATACCTTCCATCCATCATGCGCTCGATAAGGCCCTCGAGTTCAAGCGAACCCAAGAGTTTGAGTACGCCGACAGCATCGAGCGAGACGAGCGCCGCGATGTCGTCGACCTTGAGCGGAGAGGCGATGAGCGCATGCATCACGGTCTGCTGCGTTGGATCCAGGTCGGCAATGCCGGGAGCATCGGGGCGCGAGTAGCGCAGGGTTCCGTAGATGCGTGAGATAGCCATCTCGATAGATTCCTCGTCGACGATGCAGCAGGCACCGTTCGCAATGAGGTAATTCGTGCCACGCGACTCGGGCGATAGGATCGACCCCGGCACGGCAAGAAGTTCGCGCCCCAAATCCATAGCAGCCTCGGCTGTAGAAAACGTCCCGGAAGGCATACCCGCCTCGGAAACAAAGAGGGCTTGCGACAGGGCCGCGATCACGCGATTGCGGCGCGGAAAGGCAAACTTGCGCGGACCCATGCCCCACGGAGAGATCGACACGACCGCGCCACCCGTATCGAGCGTGCGAGTAATCAGCCCCGCGCTCGAACGCGGGTAGACCACGTCGGCGCCCGTCCCCAGCACCACGACGTGTTTGCCGCCGGCGTTGACCGCAGCCCAACCCGAGGCCTGGTCACAACCGACCGCGCCGCCCGAAACAACCGTCACTCCCGCCTCAACCGCCACCTTCGCCGCAAGCTCTGCCACGGCAAGACCATACGGCGAGGCCTTGCGCGCGCCGATGATGGAGAGCGCGGGCGTCGAAAGCACCTCGGGGTTGCCGCGCACATAAAGCGTCTGGGGTATATCAGAAAGCTCCAAAACGGTCTCGGGATACAACGCATCACCTGGATGCAGCTCGAATGTCCCCTCGGCCATCATTGGTCCCTCCTTCCCTGGTACATCGCCGCCTCGAGCACGTGGTCCTGCGTCACTTGCTCGCTCTCGGCGACATCTGCGATCGTACGCGCAATGCGAACCAGGCGCACGATGCCACGCCCTGTGAGATGCGTGCGTTTGGACAGACCGAGCACACACTTCTCCGCCGCATCATCGAGCTCAAAGGTCGAAACGACGCCGTCAATGGACCGCGTCTCGTCATCCTCGACCTCGGCATCCGCATCGTCCATACGGGACTCGCGCCAGGCTCGAAAGGCGCGACCGCGCACAACGTAGTCACGTAACTCGGCCGACGACATACCCTCCGCACCCTCGATAATCACTTGAGGGTCGGGACGGGTCACATCAATCATCATGTCGATACGGTCGGCCAAAGGACCGCGCAGTTTAGACCGATAGCGCTCGACCATCGCCGCCGAGCAGCGACACGGCACCTCGCGATCGCCCAAAAAGCCGCAGGGGCAGGGATTGCTCGCAGCCAGCAGCTGAAAGCGCGACGGGAAGGTAAAAGCCCCGTCGACGCGTACGATCCTCACGTAGCCGCGCTCGATGGGCTGACGCAGCGTCTGCAACACGCCAGTGGGAAACTCGGCAAGCTCGTCCAAAAAGAGCACGCCGCCATGAGCAAGGCTGATCTCACCCGGGTGCACCGGGCGCCCGCCGCCGATAAGGCCCGCGGTCGAAATACTGTGGTGGGGACTGCGGAAGGGGCGGTGCCCCGCCAACAAGCCATCAATGTTCTCACCCAAAACCGAATGGATGCAAAGCGCCTCCTGCTGATCCTCAACGGAAAGCTCGGGCAGGATGCCGGTCATACGGCGTGCGAGCATCGTCTTGCCCGATCCCGGAGACCCGATCATGAGCAAGCCGAGTTCTCCTGCCGCCGCAAGCGCCATGCCGCGTTTAGCGACTTCCTGCCCCAGCACGTCTGCATAGTCGAGCTCGGGCTCAAAGGTCGCCTCGACACCCTCGGAATCCAAGTAGTGCCGTGCGGCATCGCCCATGCCGTAAGCAAGCTGAGACAGATGGTCGATAAAGCCGCAATCCACGCCCGCGAGTGGCACATGCTGGTCGGACCTGCCGGCGATAAAAGACAGCCCCATGTCGCGAGCCAATAGCTGAAACGCCACCTCGCCTTTGACAGGAAGCACCGTGCCGTCCAAGCCGAGCTCGCCGGCGATAAGACAACGATCGAGGTTGTCGCGGGGAATCTGACCATCGGCCGCTAGAACCGCGATGGCGATGGGCAGATCAAAGCCGCTACCGGTCTTGCGAATATCGCCGGGCGCCAGATTGACCGTAATGCCCGAGCGCGGGATCTCAAAGCCGGCCGAGCGCATCGCACAGCGAATACGACCACGTGACTCCATCACCTCCATACTCGGGATGCCGAGCATCTGAATGCCCGGAACGCCGCCGGCAAGCGAGACCTCGACCGTGACGTGAATCGCCTCGACGCCGCGGATGCAGGCCGCGTGAACGGCAAACGTCTCGAACGCCATCACGACACCTGCCAATCGAACGCGTTGTACTGATGCTCGATCTCGGCGATATGCCCGCCGCGAATGGTGACACCCACTGCATCGAAGCGGATCGCCTTGAGCGGATAGTGCTCCATGAGATAGCAACTTGCGATACGGCGATACCGACGCTGCTTTTGGGCATCCACGGCCTCCTCCGGAAAGACCCTCGTGGTGCAATCCAGGGCGACGCGCCTGGTCTTGACCTCGGCCATCACCACGACATCGTCAAGCTCATCGAGCAGCACCAGATCGGCCTCGCCCTCGGTACAACGATAACCCTGCTCCAGCAAGGTGTAGCCGCGCTCGTTAAAGTAGTCGATGGTGGTCAGCTCGCCCAGCATGCCCAGCTCACGGGGACTGAGTCCCTTGATAAACTCGGGCGTCATCGCCCCGCAGTCGAGCTCGCCGTTTTCCCAACGCTCCTTGAGCTGCTGCGTCTTGCTCTTTTTGCTTGCGGCACTCATGGGGTCTCCTTTCCCGCACACTGCATTGCCCCGATGATGAGGGCACCTTTCATGCGGGTAAGTACAGGAAGCAAACCAAAAGCTGACCAAATGCCGTCAAAAAAAGGGCCGTACGCAGCAATGCTGTTGCACACGGCCCGCTACCAGCAGGTTTATAAAACCCCAGAGGTCCCTGTCTCCACAATTGACCTAGAAAAGGCGCTCAGTCTGCAGAAAGTTTCCGCAAAAGCTCACGCGGTGCAGCGGACAAAGTCCACGTTTGCGAATGGCCTCGATGTGCTCGGGGCTCGCATAGCCCTTCGACTCGGCCAGATGGTACTCGGGATACTCGGCGTCGTACTCGACCATCATCTCGTCACGCGTGACCTTGGCCATGATGGACGCCGCGGCGATGCAGGCGATCTTGGCATCGCCCTTCACCACATCGCGCTCGTTGGGAACGGCGCCCAAGGGGTTGCCATCCATGAGGACGCAGTCGGGTTCAAGCCCCGTATCGGCCACGGCGCCCGCAACGGCGGTACGGATAGCACGGGCCATGCCCATCTCATCGATATCCTTAGGCGCGATATGGCAAAAACCGATCGCCGTCGCCACCTCGGCAATCTTCACAGAGAGCAGCTCGCGGCGCGCAGGCGTGAGCTTTTTGGAATCGTTGATGCCCCAGACGCGCGGCTCCATAGGAAGGCAGACGGCGCATACCGTCAAAGGACCGGCCACCGATCCGCGACCCACCTCGTCGACACCAACGACCACACCATCACCGCCAAGCTCATGCATAAGCTCGTACATGTCATTGACGCGCTCGCGCTCGGCAAGTTCCTTGGCATGGCGCTTAAGAGCACGCTCGCAAGCCTTGATCACCTGCTGGCGCGGGTCCTCGCGATAATGCTCCACGAGGGCGGGGATCTCCTCAAACGTTGCGCTCGCCAGCTCTCCGGCAACCTGCGATGCCGAAACCGAGCTCGTCATGTTGGCCATACCAGGCCCTCCTTGCATGCAAATCAGATAAAAAGAAGGGCCACCCGAAGGTGACCCTTGTGTCCAAACGAGTGGACAGACGCTGCGATCTTCTTAGCGCTTCTCGGGGATGCGAGCAGCCTTGCCCACCTTGTCGCGGAGGTAGTACAGCTTGGCGCGACGGACGCGACCATGACGAACGACCTCGAGCTTGGCGATCTTGGGGCTGTGAAGCGGGAAGGTACGCTCAACACCGACACCGAAGGACATCTTGCGGACGGTGAAGGTCTCGCGGGCACCGGCGCCGGCCATGCGGATGACGTCGCCCTGGAAGACCTGGATGCGCTCGCGGTCGCCTTCCTTAATGCGGTAGTGAACCTTGACGTTGTCGGCGACGCGAACCTGAGGAATGTCCTCGCGGATCTGCTGACGCTCGATTGCGCGGATGTAATCCATGTGCAATTCCTTACTCTTCTAGAGGTGCCGTACCACCTTGGCCGGCACGTAGTTGAACAAACGTATTCGAGTATACACGCGCGGGTTTCTGCTGCAAGAACAATTTTTTACGCAGACAAAAAGACAAAACCCGCACATGACAACCGCCCGTCTCACGAATGAGACGGGCGGCATGAAGGGGGGGGCTACGCTAGGCGTCTAAACCCAAAACGTTAGGCGGAACGCTTGGCCTCGAGCTTGGCCTGAGCGGCAGCCAGGCGTGCGAGGGGCACGCGGTAGGGCGAGCAGGACACGTAGTCCACGTCGGCCACGTTAAACAGGCCCTTGATGGACTTGGGGTCGCCGCCGTGCTCGCCGCACACGCCAAAGTGCATGCCCGGGTTGGTGGCGCGGCCCTTCTCGACAGCCATGCGCACCAGCTCGAGCACCGCCGCGTCGATGGTCTCGAAGGGATTGTCCTTCAAGATCTTCTTATGCATGTACAGCGGGATGAACTTAGCCTCGGCGTCGTCACGCGAGAAACCGAAGGTCGTCTGGGTGAGGTCGTTGGTGCCAAAACAGAAGAAGTCTGCGTAATGGGCGATCTCGTCAGCGACCATGCAGGCGCGCGGCAGCTCGAGCATCGTGCCCACGGGAATATTGAGCTCGACGCCCTCTTCGTCAGAAACCTCGGCGATCACGCGTTCGATAACCTCGCGGGTCTGGACATGCTCGGCCGTGATGGAAACAAGCGGAACCATGATCTCGGGGCGCGGGTCGACGCCCTCCTTGATAAGGTGGGCAGCAGCCGTGGCGACGGCGCGAACCTGCATGAGCGGCAGATCGCCAAAGACGACGGACAGGCGCACGCCCCGTAGGCCGAGCATCGGGTTGGACTCGACCATGCCGTCGATACGACGCAAGCGGGCGCGCAGGACGGCAAGCTCTTTCTCGCTGGCGCCAGCGGCTTCCTTCTTGGTGATGGCGACCTCGAGCTCGCGAGGATTATCCAGGAACTCATGAAGCGGCGGATCGAGCAGGCGGACGACCACATCGCGACCGGACATGGTCTTGAACATCGCCAGGAAGTCCTCGGTCTGAACCTTGAGCAGGTCGGCCAGGGCCTGCTGCTTCACGGCTTCATCATCGGACAGAATGAAGCTCTGGATAATGTTCTTGCGATCGCCCAGGAACATGTGCTCGGTGCGGCATAGGCCAATGGCCTCGGCACCAAACTCGAGGGCGAGCTCGGCATCCTCGGGGTTGTCGGCGTTGACGCGCACATGGTTGGCATGGCCGCAGGTCTCGTCCAGGCGAATCTCGTCGGCCCAGGACAGGATGGTGTCCAGGTCGCCGGTAAGCTCGGCGGAGACCAGGTCGACGGGACCGTCGACGACGATGCCCTGGGTGCCGTCGATGGAGATGACATCGCCCTCGTGCAGTACGCGGTCGCTGCCCTCGATACGCACGACCTTCTCAGCAGCGTCGATATGGAAGCGCTCAACGCCGCAGACGCAGGGCGTACCCATGCCGCGAGCGATAACGGCGGCATGACTCGTCTTTCCACCGTGGCTGGTCAGAATGCCTTCGGCGGCAACCATACCCTTCAGGTCGTCGGGGTTGGTCTCCCAACGAACCAGAATGACCTTGTGGCCCTCGTTGGCGCGCGCGACGGCGTCATCACTCGAGAACACAACCTCGCCCACGGCGGCACCGGGGCTGGCATTAAGACCGCTGGCGAGAGCCTCGTACTTCTTGGAGGCGTTGAACTGCGGGTGAAGGAGCTGGTCGAGTTGCGCGGGATCGATGCGGCTCACGGCCTCTTCGCGGGTGATCAGGCCTTCCTCGACCATTTCGATGGCGATGCGCAGGGCGGCGGTGGCGGTGCGCTTGCCCACGCGGGTCTGGAGCATCCAGAGCTTGCCCTGCTCGATGGTGAACTCGATATCGCACATATCGCGATAATGATCCTCGAGCGTCAGGAACACGCGCTCGAGCTCCTCACCTGCGGACTCGAGGCCCGGGGTGGTCTTGAGGTCGGCAATGGGCTCGGTGTTGCGGATACCGGCGACGACGTCCTCGCCCTGGGCGTTAACCAGAAAATCGCCGTAGAACTCCTTGGTGCCGTCGGCCGGGTTGCGCGTAAAGGCGACGCCGGTCGCAGAGGTCTCGCCCTTGTTGCCAAAGGCCATGGCCTGGACGTTGACGGCGGTACCGAGCTCGTCGGAAATACCATGCTGCTTGCGGTAGATGCACGCACGCTCGTTCATCCAGCTGCCAAAGACGGCCTGGATGGCAAGGCGTAGCTGAAGCTCCGGGTCGTGCGGGAAGACGGGCTTGCCGTCAGCGACCTCGAGCTCGGGATACAGGGCAGCCTCGACGTTCTCGGAGAAGATGCCCTTAAAGGTCTCGACGAGTTCCTGCAGATCCTCGGCCGAAAGCTCGGAATCGACGCGAACGCCGGCAACCAGGCGGGCCTGGGTCAGCGCGTTCTCGAACAGGTCGGCATCAACGCCCATGACGACATTGGAAAACATCTGGATAAAGCGGCGGTAGCTATCCCAGGCAAAACGCGGGTTCTGCGTCTGCGCGATGAGGCCCTGGACGGAATCGTCATTGAGGCCCAAGTTGAGGACCGTGTCCATCATACCGGGCATGGAGAACGGAGCGCCCGAGCGAACCGACACGAGCAGCGGATCGGAGGCGTCGCCGAGCTTCTTGCCGCAGCGGGCCTCGAGGTCCGCCTCGGCAGCAACGATCTCATCGAGTGCGCCCCCGGGCCACACGTTGCCGGCACCGGAGTACTCGACGCAAGTCTGGCAGGTAATGGTAAAGCCACCGGGAACCGGCAGGCCGATGCGGCTCATCTCGGCAAGGTTTGCGCCCTTGCCGCCAAGCACGAAGTTCATGGACTTGTCGCCCTCAGTGACACAGGTGCCCTGGGCGTCGGTTCCAAAACGGTAAACCCTCTTGCAATCGCTCACGATACTTCCCCTTCCATGCACTTACGCGCACGACCGTGGTAACGAATCGACCCACCGGATGCGGGCCGTGAGGGAACTATACGGCGCGTTTTGGGCAGGCTTGAGCAGAGGGTGCGCGGTTTGGTAAACGTGCTAAAACTGGCGGTAAACGGTAGGTAAAGGTGGTTACCTTATGAAGATACCAATGCAGCAAACTTGCAGGTCAAATGCTAGTTTCTTGCTAAATCGCTTTACCATAAGTAGCTAATTTGGGACGGGGCTTTTTTAGCTGCCCCCGCAGGCAATCGACCAAAATGGTCGCGACTTCAGCCGGGGTAGCTAAAACCCCGTCCCAAATTAGCTACTTTTGCTGGGCTCGACGGGCGGCGCGGCGGGCACGGACTTCTTGGATTTCCTCCAAGTGGCTAATGATCTCGGCAGCGCTTTCTTCGATGGCCTTGCCGTCGGTACGCACCACAAAGCAGCCTAGGCGCTTCATGAGCGCACGGGCTTCATCGAGCTCGCTGTGCACGCTCTCAGGCTCGGCATAGGAGCCGGCAACGGCACGAGCGTAGTCATCGCCCAAGCGGCTATCGCGAATTTCGGAAATCACATCGACGGTCGAAATCAGGCCGAACAGGCGCATCGGGTCGACCTCGTAAATCGACTTGGGCGGCTCCATGCCATGCGCCAGTGGGACATTGGCGACCTTGTAGCCCTGATAGGCCAAATACATCGACAGCGGCGTCTTGGACGTACGCGATACGCCCAGCAGCACGATATCGGCTCCCGACAGATCGTCGCAGCCGTGCCCGTCATCGTGCTCAACGAAATACTCCATGGCCTCGATACGATGGAAATAGCGGTCATCGGTCCTGTGAATCACGCCCGCAACGCCTTTGGGCGGCACACCGATGAGCGACGACAGCACGGCAAGCGTCGGGCCAATCAGGTCGACTGAACGAATATGCAGCATACCCAGGTAATCGAGCACGCGGGCGCGAAGCGCCGGATCGACAATGGTGTGAAACACGGCAATATCGCGATGGTCCGCATCGACGCGCGGGCCCACAAACGACTCCACCTGCTCCACCGAGGTCACCTTGGGCAGGCGCAAGAGAAGAAAAGCCCCTTCATCAAATTGCCCGGACGCCGCAAGCACCACTTCACAAGCGGTATCACCGAGCGAGTCGGAGATAACGATAACGGTGGGACGAGCGGTGACCGGGCAATCCATGCGGGGCTCCTTTTGCGCTTATGCGCAGGCTGGCTTACTTTTTGCGGGCAAGCTCACCGATGTTGGCGATGCCGGAGAAAACGGCCTCGAAGCGGTTGAGCAGCTTAAGGCGATTATCGCGGAGCTGCTCGTCCTTGTCCATGACCATAACCTCATCGAAGAAGCGGTCGATGGGCGCGCGCAGGGCGGCAAGGGCGGCAAATGCGGCCGGGTAATCCTCGGCAGCAAGGGCGGCATCGACAGCGGTCTGAGCAGCCTCGGAGGCATCGGCAAGCGCGAGCCCGGCCTCGCCCATCAGGCCGCGGTCGTACTCCGCACCCAGCTCGGGCTTGGAGATGTGTGCGGCGCGGGCATAGGCGGTCGCAAGGTTGTCAAAGGTCTCGGCGTCGTTCTTGCGGGCCTCGTCGAGGGCGGCGCAGCGGGCGAAGAAGACGGACGGGGCGATGATATGCACCGCGGAGACGGCGGCAACGGTATCGGCCGGGATCTTTTCGTCGCGGGCCATGCTCACCAGGCGGCCATGGAAGAAGTCGCGAACCTGCTGGGCGACCTTGGCAGCGTCGAACTCAATACCCTGCTCGCTATAGAGCTCGAGGGCGAAGTCGATGAGCGACGTGGGGTCGATCGGCAAGCGGTCGCGCAGGATGTTGATGATGCCGATAGCGGCACGACGCAGCGCGTAGGGGTCCGAAGAGCCGGTCGGGGGCTCGCCGATGGCAAAGATACCGGCGATGGTATCGAGCTTATCGGCGCAGGCCACGATGCAGCCAGCGGTGCCCTCGGGCAGCTCGTCACCGGCAAAGCGAGGACGATAGTGATCGCGAATAGCATGAGCGACCTCGTCGTTCTCCCCCATCGCGGTCGCGTAATAACCGCCCATCACGCCCTGCTGGCTCGTGAACTCGACGACGGCGTTGGATACCAGGTCGGCCTTGCACAGGTGCGCGGCGCGAGCGGCATCGGCTGCCAGGTGAGCACCCAGGTGTGCCTCACGGGCAATAGCGAGCGCGAGCTGCTCGATGCGCTCGGACTTGGCGAGCACGCTACCGAGCTTCTCTTGGAAGGCAACCTTGGCCAGACGCTCACGGAACTCGTCGAGGGAGATCTTCAAGTCCTCCTCGTAGAAGAACTTGGCATCGTCCAGACGTGCACGCACAACGCGCTCGTTGCCGTCGATCACGCGCTCGGCATTCTCGGGCTTGCTGTTGGAAACGACCACGAACTCACGCGTGAGCTTACCCTCGCCGTCATAGATCGGGAAGTAGCGCTGGTTGGTGAGCATGGACTCGCAGATAATCTCGTGCGGGACCTTGAGGAACTCCTCATCGAAGGTACCGACGAGCACCGTCGGCCACTCGCAGAGGTTAATAACCTCCTCAAAGACCTTCTTGGGCGTATCGACATGGCAGCCGGGACGGGCGGCCTCGACCTCGGCGATACCGGCGAGGATGGCCTCACGACGGCGCTCGGCAGAAAGCACGCCGGCATCCTCGAGCACCTGCTCGTAGACGGCAGGGCTAGCGACCACATGGTCACCGGGGCCAAGCACGCGATGACCACGCGTGGTGTTGCCGCTCGTCACGTCGGCAAACGACACGGGCACAACGTCCTCGCCCAGAAGGCAGCAGATCCAGCGGACCGGACGAACAAAGGTCGCATGCTCGTGACCCCAGCGCTGGCTGCGGTAGTTGGGCCACTGCAGGCCGGCGATAGTCTTCTCGCACAGAGACGTCAGGATCGGCGTAGCCGGAGCGGAGGGAATGTTCTTCTCGGCGAACACATACTCGCGACCGTCAGTATCCTCGCGACGGACCAGGTCCTCGGCAGCCACACCGCACTTGCGGGCAAAGCCCTGGGCGGCCTTGGTGGCGTTACCGTCAGCGTCGAAGGCAATGTTGGCCGCGGGGCCACGCTTGACCTCGTGAACCTCATCGGTCGCGGTGGCGACGTCGGCAACGAGTGCAGCCAGGCGACGCGGACTCGAGATCACGCGGACCTCGCCGTGGGCCAGACCGGCCTCGTCGAGACCCTTGGCGATCATGGTGCCAAGCTGCTTGACGGCATTGTTCAGCGGTGCAGAGGGCATTTCCTCCGTACCGATCTCAAACAGGAAATCCTTAGCGTCTGCCATGGCTTACGCCACCTCGCCTTCCTGGTCGGCATTCTCGTTGACTCCGGCGACCTCGGCCATGTAGGCCTCGCAGCACGCCTTGGCGACGGCGCGGACGCGCAGGATGTAGTTGGCACGCTCGACCGCGGACAGCGCGCCACGGGCATCGAGCAGGTTGAAGGCGTGGCTGCACTTCATGACGCAGTCGTACGCCGGCAGCGGCAGCTTGCGCTCCAGACAGGAGTGGCACTCGGCCTCGTAGTCGTCAAACTTCTGACGCATCATCTCGACGTTGGCGACCTCAAAGTTATAGGCACTGAACTCGCGCTCGTTCTCGAGGAACACGTCGCCATAGGTCATGGGCGTGCCGTCGGGCAGGTAGCTCCACACCAGGTCGTAGACCGAGTTAACGCCCTGGGCGTACATGGCGATACGCTCCAGGCCATAGGTGATCTCGACGGGCACGGGGTCAACCTCGATGCCGCCCACCTGCTGGAAGTACGTAAACTGCGTGACCTCCATGCCATTGAGCCAGACCTCCCAGCCAAGACCCCAGGCGCCGAGCGTCGGGCTCTCCCAGTCGTCCTCGACAAAGCGGACGTCATGGTCGTTGGGGTCCAGACCGATAGCGGCAAGAGACCCCAGGTAGAGCTCCTGGGCGTTAACCGGAGAAGGCTTGATGAGCACCTGGAACTGATAGTAGTGCTGCATGCGGTTGGGGTTCTCGCCGTAGCGGCCGTCGGCGGGACGGCGGCAGGGCTGCGCATAGCAGGTGCGCCACTCGGCGGAACCGAGCGAGCGCAGCGTGGTCGCGGTATGGAAGGTACCGGCACCGACCTCGGAGTCATAGGGCTGCATAATGACGCAGCCCTGCTCGCCCCAGTACTGCTGGAGGCGCAGGATGATGTCTTGGAAGGAAAGCGATGAAGCGTTCATGCCTCTAATATCCCCTCGTCGAAACGATTACACGGTTAGGTACTGTACTATAGCGGTTTTTAGTCGATAGCGCCGATGCGGTTGAGCGGCCAGTAGCGAACGAGTGCCACAGCAATCAAATCAGAGCGATCGACGGGACCAAAGTAGCGTGAGTCGGCAGAGTTTTCGCGGTTGTCGCCCATCACCCACACGCACCCGTCGGGAACGGTGTAGGGATAGCTTACCTGAGTGCCGGGTGCTTGGACCGAAAGTGGCCAGCTCATGCCCGTCGTATAGTCCTCGTCGAGCGCTTGGCCGTCAACGACCACCTTGCCATCCTGCAGGTCGACCGTCTGGCCGGCCGTGGCAATAACACGCTTGACAAGAACATCATGCTCGGAGGTGCCATCGGGGTTGTGAAACACCACGATATCGCCCTGCTTGACGGGCTGACCGAGCTCGAGGCTCACCTTTTGTGCCAGGATCTGGTCGCCAATCTCGATCGTGGACTCCATGGAGCCGGTGGGCACCACAAAGGGCTCGACCACAAACGAGCGAATCAAGAAGGTGGCGACCAGTGCGATCGCGATGACCGCGATCCACTCAAAAGCGCCCCTCAACGCGGAATGCTGCGATGGAACCATTCTCACTCCTCGCTCTGCGAATACGAAGCGTCCAAAATCTCCTGCGCGTAAGCGCGCTCCTCGGGCGTGAGCCGCGCCGTCTCGATCAAGTCGGGACGCCAGCGGCAGGTGCGCTCGATGGCGTTCTTGCGACGCCAGACATCGACCTTGGCGTGATCGCCGCTCACAAGCACCGGCGGCACGCCCTCGCCGTTGAACTCGGCGGGACGGGTGTACTGCGCGTACTCGAGCAGGCCTCCGTCCTCGGCGGTCGAGAACGACTCGTCCACATTGCTCATCTCGTCGCCCAGGGCGCCGGGAATCAGGCGTACGACGGCATCGGCAACGACCATAGCGGGAAGTTCGCCACCCGTAAGCACGTAGTCGCCGATCGACAGACGCTCATCGGCATACGCATACGCACGCTCGTCGACGCCCTCGTAGCGGCTGCACACAAACAGCAGGCGCTCACTTTTGAGCAGGCGCTCGGCCACATGTTGCGTAAAGGGCTCGCCACAGGGGGTGAAGAACACTACGGTGGGCTTGGGACCCTCGGAGCTGATGGCCTCGATGGCCTCGGCAATAGGCTCGACCTTCATGAGCATGCCCTGCCCGCCGCCGTACGGCTCGTCATCGACGGTACGATGGCGGTCGTGCGTCCAGTCGCGCAGGTTATACGCCTTAAAATCAAAAAGGCCGGCCTTGCGGGCGCGGCCCAAGATCGATGTGGACATGACGGGCTCAAACATCTCGGGAAAGACCGAAAGGGTCTCGATCAGCATGTTGTCCTCCCTACTTGTCCATATCGATCAGGCCGTCCATAACGTGGACGGAAATTGTTCCTGTGTCGGGAAGATCGAGCACGACCTGCTCGATCACGGGAATCAGTACCTCGCCGTACCGATCGCCCTCAACAACCCAAACATCGTTAGCGGGCGTCGACATGATCTCTACGATCGTGCCGAGCAAACCGAAGCGCTCGTCGACCACCTCGCGACCCATCAGGTCGGTATAGGCAGCGTCGAGCGAATCGAGCTCAAAATCGTCACGATTTGCCAGCACGTAGCATCCCGTGATGCCCTCGGCGGCCGTCAAGTCGTCAATGCCCTCAAACGAGACCAGATCGCCATCGCCCGTATCGGTGACGGACACGACCGTGCAAAAGCGGTCGCGCTTGAGCGCCGGCGGCGTCAGGGCGACGCGCATACCCGGCTCTAATACAGAAGGAAGCCCCCGCAGCGGCTGCGCGAGGACTTCCCCCTTCCTTCCGTGCGGCTTGACAACACGGGCGATGTTTTTGTACTGGAACCTCAAGGTCCTAGCCCAGAACCTCTACCTCGACAGCAGTGTCGAGGCGAGCGGCCAGTGCACGGGCGAGCGTGCGAATGGCCTTGATGGTACGGCCACGACGGCCGATGACCTTAGCGACGTCATCCTCGGCGACCGAAACCTCAATCGTAGAGGCGTCGTCACCATCGATGACCTCAAGGCTCACGGAATCCGGGTCGTCGACGATCTGAACAACGAGATATTCGACGAGATCGGCGATGCGATCTGAGAGCATTGCCTCACCCTCGAGCTGTGCAGCGTCAACCTCAGGCACGATTTACTCCTCGGCGCCCTCAGCGGCCTCAGCGGCAGCCTTAGCGGCCTCGGCCTCTTTGGCGAGCTGCTTCTTGGACTTCTTGACGACGGTCTCGGTCTTCTCGCCCTCGTTGGCGGCCTTGACCAGAGCGGCGACGGCGTCGGTGAGCTGAGCGCCCTTGGACTGCCAGTCGGCGATCTTCTCGAGATCGAGGTTGATGGTCTTGGGGGCGGTCATCGGGTTGTAGCGGCCAACCTCCTCGATGATACGACCGTCACGCGGGGCGCGGGAATCGGCGACGACGACACGGTAGTACGGACGCTTCTTAGCGCCGTGACGAGCAAGGCGAATCTTGACTGCCAAAGGAAACTCCTCCAACCAAGCAGCTTTAGGCTGCAACTACAAACAAACAGTTGAACATAATACGCCATCGACGCGGGCAGGTGAAGTCCGTGAGACCAACTTCTTCGGTGTAGTCGAGGGCAAATCCATATCTTAGACAAGAATTCGGGATTTGCAAGCACATACACGCACCCCACATGAGCTGCGCGGTATACTCATGACATGGAAAGACGCGAACATACATACGGTTATGAGGATGCCATGGGCGTCACGCCGCCTCCCTGGACGGGTCCGGCGGTGGGCCTGATGGACCTTGATGCGTTTTTTGCGAGCGTGGAAATGCTCGATCATCCCGAATGGCGCGGAAAGCCGCTCATCGTGGGCGGAGACGCCGATTCGCGTGGCGTCGTGTCCACGTGTTCGTATGAGGCGCGTCGCTTTGGCGTGCACTCTGCCATGGCCTCGGCCGAGGCGCGGCGCCTGTGCCCGCAAGCCATTTGGACGCACGGGCACTTTGATCGCTACCACGAGGTGAGCGCGCAGGTCATGGCGATTCTCGCCGACGAGACCCCGCGCGTTGAACGCGTATCCATCGACGAAGCCTTTATCGATATCACACCGGGTCGCTTTGCGCCCGAAGACCCGCTGCTGGTTGCGCAGCGCATCAGCGATCGCGTGGCAGCGCTGGGGGTGACCTGCTCCATTGGCGTGGGCTGCAACAAGACGGTCGCAAAAATCGCAAGCGAGCGGGACAAGCCGTTTGGGCTGACCATCGTGCGCCCTGGAACCGAGCAGCGCTTTTTGGCCGCGCTGCCGGTATCTGCTATGAGCGGCATCGGACGCTCGGCCGAGGAACGGCTGCGCCGCATGCGCATCTACACGCTTGGCGAGCTGTCACGCGCACCGGAATCCACCTTGGCCTCTATTTTTGGCGTCAACGGCGAACGCATGCGCCAACGTGCGCTGGGGCTCGAAATCTCCGAAGTCACAAGTCTCGATGAAGAGCGCGAGGTCAAGTCGGTCAGCAATGAACGCACCTTTGCGAAAGATTTGACTGAGCGCGGGGACATCGAAGCGGCGATTGCGCTGTTGGGAGAGTCAGTGGGACGCCGTCTGCGCCGTCAGGGGCTGACGGGTGCCACGGTAACGCTCAAGCTTAAGTATTCGTATGGCAGCGGGCGTACGGCACAGCGCCGGCTGACGCATCCGACCGACGATGAGAACATCTTTGTAGCGGTGGCGCTCGAGCTGCTCGACAACATCTGGCAGGAAGGCATGCATGTGCGCCTGGCGGGCATCGGCATGAGCGACTTCGACCATCAGGGCGGCATCCAGACCGACCTGTTCTGCGAAGTCGACGACCGCGGAGCCCAATCCAGCGACCGTCGCGACCTCTCGGTCGCCATCGACGCCGTCCGAGACAAATTCGGCGACACCGCCCTTTCCTTCGGCCGCCAATCCCGCTTCAAAAACTAATCTTTTTTGGACGGGGCTTTTTGCTGCCTTCCGTCCGACACGGCATGGGTAGTCAATTTGGGACGGGGCTATTTTAGCTACCTCTATATCTCGGTTGAACTTCATCCCGGCCCACAATCATTCACCGTCAGGCAAAGGGTAGCTAAAATAGCCCCGTCCCAAATTGACTACCCCGGATGCCCGGTTTGGTGGCCGTAGCAAAATTACCCCGCCTGAAATGAGCTACTTTTCAACTTTGACTTTTTGAATCGTGCAGTGGCCGATGCCCGTGAGGCGCACGATCTGCTTGATCGAAAAGCCCTCGCTTTTGAGCTTGCGGATACAGTCATCACGCACGCCCTTTGGCAGAGCTTTGAGATGGTGAGGCTCGTAAGGTTTGAGCAACGCCTGCGCAAACTCAAGCGCGTCAGCATCACTCACGTGAGCGCCATAACGGAAGCAATAGCCATTGGGCTCGCCCGAGGTACTAAATGCAAAAAACCTCTGGGAATTCCCGAGCAACTCGAGCACGCAATCAGTCTTACAAATACCCGGATAGCCCATATACTCGCTAAAGCTGCTCCAGCGATAGAGCGAAGCAGTGTCAATTCTGGCTTTCGCAGGGTTATCGTGAATGTAACGAACGCAGCTGAGCAGCTGATCATCATCAAGAATCGGCACGCTCTTAAATCGATCCTGGAAGAGTGGACCCTTTCTGCCTGTCTTAGAATTGAAATACATGGCATACCCCGTCGTAATCGAATGCATGCAATCACTCAGATGAGCATGCTCATCGTCAAGCAGAAGATGAATATGGTTATCCATAAGGCACCACGCGATGACATCAACTTTGAACTTCTGGCATTTCGAAGCAATCAGCCGAATCAAATAGAGTCGATCATCCTCATCCTCAAATATCAGCTGACCACCACACCCCTTTTGAACGACATGGTAAAAGCCATATTCAGAGATTTCTCGCGCAGTCCGAGTCATACGCATTCCCTCCTCTACAGACAAGAATTACGTTACCCGAGCCAGAGCAGAAAAAAACGTACTGGGTGCGACAAATCGCGTTGTTCGGCGAACGGTAGGTGGTAGCTAAAAAAGCCCCGTCCCAAATTAGCTACTTTTGGGCAAAAGAAAGCCGGGCAGCTGCAAATGGTGCAACTGCCCGGCAAACGGATAAGGGTAGCTAAAAAAGCCCTGGCCCAAGCAAAGCTCTAGAGGAGGTTGAGGGGGAGCTGGGGGGCGTCGCCCCAGAGCTTCTCGAGACGGTAGAAGTCACGTGCCTCGGGGGTGAAGACGTGGACGACGACTGAACCGTAATCCATGAGCATCCAGGTCTTCTGCTCGCGGCCCTCGATGGAGAACGGGTGCTCACCGCAAGCCTCGGCGACCTTCTCCTCGATCTCGTCGACGATAGAATCGACCTGACGGTTGTTGGTACCGGTGGCGAGCACAAAGTAGTCGCACACGTCGGAGAGCTCAGTCAGGTCGAGCACCTGAACGTCCTCGCCCTTCTTGTCGTAGGCAGCCTGCGCGGCGGCGCGGGCGACATCCTCGGCGGCGACACCGCTCGTGGACAGCGAGGCGGCGGTACGGTCGGACGTGGCAACGAAGCTCTTGTGCTCCACACCTTCAAGAATCTGCTCGTCGGTCATGGTCTCGTCGGCCATGGAATACCTCTTTCTAGACGCACCCGAGCTAGCGTAGCTGGGCGTAATGGTTGTAAATCGTAATAGCCGTGGGATAAAGATAGCGCCCGGACTGGATCACGTAGACCAGACCCTGCGCAAAACAGGAGAAGAACAACTCGTCAAGCGTCGACTCCCCCACCATCTTGCGCAGCGCGTGGGCATAATCACCATGGCGGTTGGGTTCGATGGCATCGGCAACAAAGACCACCATATCGAGCGGCGTCATATCGCAGGCGCCCACGGTGTGACGGTCGACAGCCTGAAAGACCGCCGGCGACAGCTCGGGAAAAAGCTGCGGAAGCTCATAGGCGGCAACCGGGCCATGCAAAAGCGGCGTCGCGGCAGACGGAGAGCCGGCAATCTTAATGCCGTAATGCAGAGCGCGCGTGACCAGCTCGTCGTCGGAGAGCACCTTGTCCCAGTCATGAATCAGGCCGGCGGCGGCGGCATCAAAGCGGTCGACACCGTATACCTCGGCTAGATGCAGCGCAGTCTCGGCAACCCCGAGCGAATGCACGTAGCGCTTACGTTTATCTTTCATACGCACATCGAGCAGCTCTTGAATGCGCTTGAGGAGCGCGCGCTCATCGCCCTCAAACTGATCCTCTACCGACAACGTAGACCCCCATCACTCAAAATCTTCTTGACCCAGATCGGCATACAACCCGCGTTTGCGAATATAGCCGAGAACGGACTCGCTCGTAAGATAGCGCACGCTCATGCCACGGGCAACTCGCTTACGAATGTTGGTCGAGCTAATCGCCAGCGCCGGAATCTGGATATAGCGCACGTCAAACGGCAGGCCCGACTCTTTGATTCGCGCGCGAGCAGTATCGATATCAAAGCCCGGTCGCGTCGCCGCAATGAACGTGGCAAGCTCGGCGATTCGGTCGGCATCATGCCAGGTAACAATATCGATAATCGCGTCGGCGCCCGTAATAAAGTAGAGCTTTACCTGCGGCGGATAAAAGTCGCGAAGGGCATGAAGCGTATCGGCCGTGTAGGTTACGCCCGGACGGTCGATCTCGAACCGACTCGCCAAAAAGGCCGGGTTCGCGGCGGTGGCGAGGACCGTCATGGCATAACGGTCCTCGGCAGGCGTCACCGGCTTGTCAAGCTTAAAAGCAGGAGAGCCCGCCGGCATAAAGAGCACAGCGTCCAAGTCGAGGGACTCGCGCGCCTGCTCGGCGGTCACCAGGTGCCCGTAATGAATGGGATCAAAGGTGCCACCCATAATGCCGAGCCTAAACTCCTGCCCGTCCTCTAGAGGAAGCTCGGGCAGACCGATTCCACCGCGCAGCGACATGGCTTACTCGCCCTCCGAGGTCTCGGCATCGCCCGCGGCATCCGCCGCATTGACAACCTCGACGCCCTCATCCGCAGCATCGGCCACGTCAATGGCTTCAACGGCAACGTCCTCGCCAGCATCCTCGAGCTCCTCGTACTCCGAGAAGTCCTCGGCGCCCTCAAAGTCAAAGGCGCGCTGGCAAATGCGGACCTCGTCGCCCGCACGACAACCGGCCTTCTCGAGCGCGTCGTCAACACCCATACGCGCAAACTTATGCTGCAGGTAAATGACGGCTTCTTCGTTTTCCCAGTCGGTCTGAATGACCATGCGCTCGATGGCACGACCGACCACGCGGAAGGCACCGGGCTCTTCCTGGACAATGCGGAAACGCTTCTCTCGCTGCAGGCGACGGCGCTCCCATTCATCGTCGCGCAGGTCGACCGGCTCATCGGAGACCGCCAACTCGGCGCGGAGCTTGGCCACCTGCTCACCTACGGCTAGCATCAACGTATTGAGACCGGCGCCCGTCACGGCAGACACGGCAAAGAACATATGGCCATCGTCGAGCGCTGCGCGCTTGAGGTCGGCAATCTTATCGGCCGTGCCCGGCGCATCGCACTTGTTGGCGACAACGATCTGCGGGCGCTCCGAAAGCTCGGCGCCATACTGCTCGAGCTCGCGGTTGATGATGCGATAGTCCTCAACCGGATCGCGATCCTCAAAACCGCCCGTCATGTCGACGACATGCATGATCAGGGCCGTACGCTCAATGTGGCGCAGGAACTGGTGACCCAGGCCCTTGCCCTCGCTCGCGCCCTCGATGAGACCGGGGACGTCGGCAACGACGTAAGAATATTCGCCGGCACGCACCATGCCGAGGTTCGGCACGAGCGTGGTAAACGGGTAGTCGGCAATCTTGGGACGGGCGGCACTCATGCGCGCAATGAGCGATGACTTACCCACCGAGGGAAAGCCCACAAGCGCGGCATCGGCCATAAGCTTCATCTCGAGCTCGATCCAGTGTTCCTCGGCAGGCTCGCCGAGCTGGGCAAAGGCCGGAGCGCGACGCACCGACGTCACAAAGTGGGTATTGCCCAGACCGCCGGCACCGCCGGGCGCCACGACGACGCGCTCGCCGTCGTGCACCAGGTCGGCAATCTCGAACATCGGGGTCTGCGTCTCGGGGTCGAGCTCGCGTACCACGGTACCCATAGGGACCTTGAGAATCAGGTCCTCGCCGCTCTTACCGTTACGACGGGCACCCTGCCCGTGCGTGCCGCGCTCGGCGCGGAAGTGATGCTTAAAGCGGTAATCGATCAGCGAAGACAGCTGAGCATCGGCCTGGATGACGACATTGCCGCCACGACCGCCGTCGCCGCCATCGGGGCCGCCCTTGGGGACAAATGCCTCGCGCCTAAACGACATGCATCCGGCTCCGCCGTCGCCGCCGCACACGTTAATGCGGCTGATATCGGTGAACTGTGACAACAGAATCGCCTCCTACAAAAAAGAGGGAGACCCTTGAATCCTAAAACTCAAGTGCCTCCCACATATGTGCTCTATGAAGGGTGAATTACGCGTTCGCGAGCGGGCGTACGCTGACCCTGTGCTTGATACCCTTGTGGAACTCAACGGTACCGTCGACCAGCGCGAACAGCGTGTCGTCCTTACCACGGCCAACGTTCTCACCCGGGTGGATGTGCGTGCCGTGCTGACGGACGAGAATCGTGCCCGTGGTTACCGTCTGGCCGGCATAGCGCTTCGTGCCAAGGCGCTGACCGCGGGAGTCACGGCCATTACGGGAGGAACCGAGTCCTTTTTTGTGTGCCATTGTGTATACCTACTCTTTCGTTACGAGTGTAATCTACTCGGCGACGGGAGCCTCGGCAACAGCCTCAGCCTCTGCCTTGACAGCCTTCTTGGCGCGGGAGGTAGCCTGAACCTTCACGATCTTCAGCTTGGTGAGCTGCTGACGGTGACCCTTCAGACGACGATAGCGCTTGCGCTTGTGGAACTTGAAGACCAGCTGCTTCTCGCCCTTGAACTGCTCAACGATTTGAGCGGTAACCTTGGCCTTGGCCAGCTTGTCGGGATCGGTGACGATCTTCTTACCATCGTTGAGGAAGATAACCGGCAGGGTGACCTTGTCGCCCTCATTGCCCTCGATCTTCTCGACGGTGATGACATCGTCGGTGGCGACCTTGTACTGCTTGCCGCCCGTGTTAACGATTGCGTACATGTTTACTTGCCCTTCATGCATCAGTTAGTGCAACAGCCGAATATAGTAGCAGGCGAAAATACCCCCGTCAACGAGTATGTGGAGCAAATCCACAAGTTCGCACAGGTATGGGGCTGACGAGTCGGCCCTCGTCGTCCTCGCATGCTTGATTCTGACGCTCGACATCGTAGGAGCAGATGGTCACGAGGTCTTGCATACCGGTGGAAACAATAGGTGCATCGACGCCCGGGGTCAAGCCCTGCAACAAAACATCAGCAGCAGAAAGCAAAATCTCCGGACGCATGGAGCCCTCGTTGTCGGCATGGGTGTCGAGCATGAGCACCAGATGGTCCTCACACTCCCCCACCGCGAGCTCATAGCCAACGAGCGTGTGATCCAAATCCAAGCGCTTGCTCTTTTTTCCGCGCGCGTAGTCGATGCCATGGTCCGCGCGCAGTGTGTCGATCGCACGACGCACCTCGTCGGCGCTTACGGGCGCCTCGGGATCCAAGTGCAGGTCGATGCGATACGACAGGCGCGTGAGCTGCGCCGTCAACGCCGGCGTGCGCACGTCGATGTACGCCGCCTCGATGGGCGCCAGATCGGCCGGAGATGCCGCAGACAGTCGCTCAAACGCCTCGTCGAGCGCCACGAACTCGGTCATAAACAGGTCATACCACTCGCAGGTCGACGACGTACCCACCGGCAGCGCCGAAGAGAAGCCCACGCGCATGTGCGGAGAGAAGCCCTGCGTGACGGCATAGGGAAGTCCCGCACGGCGCACAATGCGCTCAATGGTATGGATTACTTCGAGATGGCCCAGGTACTTAAGGCGATCGCGCTTGCCATAGCGAACACGAAGCCTAAAGAGCGAGGGGTTGTCGGTCAGGCGCTCACTCATGCGCGATCACCCATCAATACATTCTTGGCGTGGAGCGTGGGGCAGATCCCGCAGCCGGTGCACGACGTGCGGGTGCAGTCGGGAGTCGTGACGCCCTCGAGCGAGCGACGGTACTCGCGCTCGAGGAAGCCGCGCGTGCAGCCGGGGCTCACGTGCTCCCACGGCAGGCGCCAGTCCAACTCGTAGGGCAGGTGCACGAGCTCATTGAGGTCGATGCCGTTTTTGGCAGCAGCCTCCTTCCAGTTATCGAGCGAGAAATGCTCTACCCAGGCGTCAAAGCGAGAGCCCGAGCGCCAAGCGTCGATGATGACGGGCGTCATGTCACGACCGGCGCGGGACAGCGCGGCCTCGATGAGCGAGGTCTCGGCATCGTGGTAATGCACGCGGACAGCACGGTTGCGAACGCTCGTGATAAGCAACTTCTGGCGACGCTTGACGTCCTCATAGTCGAGCTGCGGGCACCACTGAAACGGCGTGGCGGCCTTGGGGATAAAGACCGAAACCGAGATCGACACCGAGATCGAGCCGCGACGAGCCTTGGGCACCACGGAACGACCGAGCTCCAGCACGTGATCGGCCAGATTGGCGATGGCCACGATGTCCTCGTCGCGCTCGCCGGGAAGGCCCATCATAAAGTAGAGCTTCATGCGGTTCCAGCCGGCCTCGAAGGCCGCCTTGGCCGCACGGTCCAGGTCCTCCTCGGTCACGTTCTTGTTAATGATGTCGCGCATGCGCTGGCTGCCGGCCTCGGGCGCGAACGTCAGGCCGCCCTTCTTTTCGCCGGCGACCGACTCGGCCATATCCACGCCAAACGAATCCAGGCGCTGCGACGGAATAGACACGCGAATACCCGTATCCTCCAGGCGACGGTTGAGCCTGCCGAGCACGTCGCGAATGCAGGAGTGGTCGGTCGTGGAGAGCGAGGTCAGCGACACCTCGTCATAGCCGGTCTTTTCCAGACCCTGAATCACCGACGAGACGATCTGGTCGGCCGAGCGCTCGCGCACCGGGCGATACGTCATGCCGGCCTGACAAAAACGACAGCCGCGGGCGCAGCCGCGCAGGATCTCGATAGACAGGCGGTCGTGAACCAGCTGCGCATAGGGCACGCACGACTGCGACAGCGGATTCGTGGCGCCGAAATCCTCGACGACGCGCTTGTAGACCACGGTCGGCGCATCCTTGCCCTCACGCGGCACGGTGTAGCCATGCGGCGAGCAAGGCTCGTCGTGACGAACCTCATAGAGTGACGGCACGTAGTTGCCGGCAATAGATGCAAGCTGCTCGACAATCTGCGCGCGCGGGACTCCTTCGTCACGCAGGCGGCGATGCAGCTGGCAGGTCTCGAGCAGCGATTCCTCGCCCTCACCGATGAGGATAACATCGAAGAAGGCCGCGTACGGCTCGGGGTTGTACACCGAGGGGCCGCCGGCGATGATAATGGGGTCGTCCTCGGTGCGGTCGGCCGCTAACAGCGGAATGCCAGCGAGGTCGAGTGCCTCGAGGAAGTTCGTCACCGCCATCTCGTGCGGCACATGCAGGCCGACGATATCGAACGAAGCGACCGGCGCTGCACCCTCGAGCGAGAGCAGCGGAATGCCTGCCTCGCGCATGGCGTCACCCATATCGGGCCACGGCACATAGCCGCGCTCGCAGGAGATGCCCTCGGCCTGGTTAAGGATGTTGTAGAGGATGGCGATACCCTGGTTGGGCAGACCGACCTCGTACACATCCGGGTAGATCAGGCAGCAACGGTAGTCGGCATCGGCCTTGGAAAGCGTGCCCCACTCGTGATCGATATAGCGGCTCGGCTTCTCGACCTTGGCGAGCAACGGCTCAATTAAATGAAAACAGTCTTGGTATGCAACGCGCAACGGAAAACCCCTAAGCAGCGAGATCGGATGCGTCTTGGTAGGACGCCATAGGACGGGTAGCGCCAGCGACCGTGGTCACCAGATTGCGAACGCGGGAGAACGTGGCAGCGACCACCTCGTTGGCACGGCCGTAGTCAACATCGCGCTCGTAGAGTGAAACGAGCGCACGGCCCATGCCATAGGTGCCCGCGGCGGCAGTGAGCGCCTTGACGGCAAACCCAATATGCGGCGTCTGCTTGACGAGCGCGCGGGTGACCGCGCGGATCACAAGACCGCCGGCAAGCACGCCGGCGACCTCGTAGCCGCGCTCAGGCTTAATGCCGCGTCCAAAGACGGCAGCGAGCTCAAAGAGCATGCCCACCTGCGCCAGCGCCATAACGGGATAATCGGCGCCCGGCAAAAACACCAGCGCACCGGTCGCCATATTGGTGAGCGCACACGAGGTGATAATACGATTGGCCGCCGCGATGCGCATGAAGGCAAAGTTCGCCGCAAAAGCCGTTTCCTTGTCGGTGCGATCGAGAATCCAGCGGGCAAGCGTCTCGAGCAGATACGTCTTATCGGTTGCCGCCACCACGCCGAGCATGGGCGTGGACTCCTCGATAAACGGCACCTCCACAGCAGACTCGGCAAGCACGCACACGGGCGCGCCGGCGATCACGAGCTCCTGCACGGCACTCTCCAAGCGGTCGGAACCACACGAGAGCACCAGCACCACATCGGTATCGGTCTTTGGAGCTATTCGCTCCTCCCCCAGACGCTCGACGCGCACAATGCCCGAGGTCGTCTGCGGCACAAAGGCGTCACGCACCGTCTCGGCCAGAAAGCGCGAGGCGGACGAATCCAGATAGACCGAAACGCGCACCGGCGTATCGGAATCCTTCTTAACGGACGCGCCCATCTTAAAAGCGCGGGTCAGTTTATCTACGGGAATTTTCATAGCAAACCCCTCCAGCGGTTACGCGGCGCCCGAACGATGCCGCCATATGGATTGTACGATACCCACCGTCAGCAGCTGAATCATCATCGAAGACGAACCGAAGCTAATAAACGGTAGCGGAATACCGGTAATCGGCATCATGCCGATGCACATGCCGATGTTTTCGAAGGTCTGGAACGCCCACATGCCAACGATGCCCACACACGAAAGACGTAAAAACAGAGACTCGCACTTAAAGGCAACGCGGATCGTCGAGAAGATGAGCAGCACGTACAAGCACAGCAGCAAAAAGGAACCGCAAAAGCCAAAGGTCTCGGACAAAAAGGCGAAGACGAAGTCGGTGTGGAACTCAGGCAGAAAGCCGCCGGCCGACTGCGTCGCATGGCCCAAACCCTTACCAAAGAAGCCGCCCGAGCCAACGGCGATAAGCGACTGCTGCAGGTTGTAGGCATCGTCCGAATCGGCATTATCGGGGTCGATAAAGACCGTCAGACGGTTCATCTGATACTGCTTGATGAGCACATCGTGGCCGAGCAACGAATCAAAGACCGAATCGAGCGCCAGAACGAGGGCCACCAAGCCCACGAGCAGGGCCAGAGTCGACAGCACCCATTCGCGGCGTGCACCGCTCATGCAGATGACGATGGCGCCCGAAACAAGCACGACCAGGCCCGAGCCCAGGTCGCCCATGGCAACGACGGCCAAAAACGGAATGGACAGCATGCCGCAGAGCTTGACGTAGTCGCGAACGGTATCGATGCGACCGTTATATTGCGAGCCAAGCGTAGCAATAAAGAAGATGGTGATGAGCTTGGCAAGCTCAACCGGCTGGAATGTCAAGCCGATACCGGGAATCTTGATCCAGCCCGTCATGCCCAGACCGCCCGTATAGGACAGGCCCGGAATCTTGGGCGAGAAGATCACGATCAGGTCGATGACGAGCAACGCCGTCGAGAAATTGGAAATACCGCGCAGGTCGGTTCGCCAGACGAGCACCGCCAGCACCGCTCCGATGCCAATTCCCAGCAAATGGCGCGAGAACGAAGCATCGGCCTTAAACTGCGAAGCCGACCAGATAATGATGGCACCGTAGGCGACGAGCGCCACAGTAGCCACGAGCACACCGATATGCACCTTTTGGCGAAACGTGCCGCGCGAGGCCGAAAGTTGCTTGTTGACGCGGTCCAGGCTGCTGCGAGAGCCGGTCTTGGTTGAACGGAACAGATCCGCCGGAGAAAAATCCATCGCAACCTCCTATCGAACCGAAGAATCGCCCGAGGCCGAAGAGGTATCGGGCTCGTCATAAATCACGCCGAGCACGTCGCGCACGACATGCATCGCGGTATCTGAGCCACCGCCGCCCTGCTCCAGGACGGTAGCGATGACATACTTGGGATCGTCGGCCGGTGCATAGGCGCAGAACCACGCGTATTCGTCCTCGCCACTTTTCTCGCCCGTGCCCGACTTGCCGTATACCTGCGGCGTCAGGGTGCCAAAGTGCGCCGCCAGGGACGTCGATGCCGTGTAAATCACGTCGTGCATGCCGTTGCGAACAAGAGCCAAATCCGAATCGCTGTTGATCTTGGCCTCCAGGCGCTTCTTCTTGCCCTTGCCATTGTACTTATAGGCATCGCCGTCGCCATCGCGCGACACGGCAGACAAAAATACGTGAGGCACGTACTGTTTGCCGCCGTTGGCAAGACCCATATAGGCGCACGCCATCTGCAGGGGCGTCACCAGGATGTCGCCCTGGCCGATAGCAATGTTGGTCATATCGCCGGCATTCCACTTGCGGTCCTCGGCAGAGGCGTCGGTGAAGTATGACTCTTTCCACTCGGCATCGGGAATACGACCCGCGCCCTCACTCGGCAGATCGATACCGCAGGTCTTGCCTAGGCCCCAGCGACGAAAGACCTCCTGCAGGCCCTCGGGATGTTGCTCGTCATAAAAGAACGCCTTACCCATGTCGTAGAAGACGGGGTCGCACGAGTTGGCGATACCCGACTGCAGCGTCATGGTGCCGTGGCCAGACGTCAGCCAGCAGCGCTTGCCCCAAGCCTTGCCCAGACCCGTCCAATAACCCGTGCAGTTGGTTGTCTGCGTTGAAGTGTAGGTTCCAAACTCAAGACCGGCCAGTGCCGAGAGCGGCTTGATGGTCGAGGCCGACATGTACTGTCCGCTAATGGCGCGGTTGAGCAGCGGGTGCGAACCCTTGTCATCATTGAGCTCGGTCCACACGTCATTTGAGACGCCGCCGATAAAGACGGACGGATCGAACTTGGGCTGGCTCGCCATGCCCAGGATCTCGCCATTGTTGGGATCGAGACACACCACAGCGCCGTTGCCGGCATTGCTGTAGCCAGTGGTCTTGGCAAGCTCGATAGCGCTCGCCAGCGCCGTCTCACAGGCCTGTTGGATCTTAAGGTCGAGCGTGAGCTTAATGTCGGAGCCGGCCTTCGCGGGCACGGCGCCGGCCTGACCGGTCACATTGCCCGAGGCATCGACCTTGACGGTCTGCTCGCCACGAATACCCTGCAGCAGGTTTTCGTAGTAGCTCTCAACGCCCGCCTGGCCCACGATATCGCCCGACTGGTACGTAATCTTGCCAGCAGAAGCATCATCATCGCCAGAGGTTTTCTTATTCTGGGCCTCGAGCTGCTCGGAGGTAATGGTGCCGGTATAGCCCAAGATATGGCATGCCGTCTCGCCGTATGGATACTGGCGCTCGGTACGCTCGGCAATCTTGACGCCCGGGAACTCGCCGGCGTGTTCCTTGATATAGGCAACCGTGGAGCGACGGACGTCCGTCGCGATGGTATGCAGGCTCTGAGCGCCCTCTGTATTGTCCTGAATATTGCGAAGGACCGCCACATAAGGCATTCCAAGCACGTTGGCAAGATGGCGAACCAGAACCTCATCCTCGGCAAGGTCGCGGTAGGCCACGACAGCAAGTGAGGGACGGTTCTGGACAAGCGCCACGCCATTGCGGTCGAGGATGCGGCCGCGCACAGCGGGTGTGGTAACGGTGCGAGTCTGATTACTATTGGCCTGCTTCTCGTAATAGTCCGACGAGACCATCTGCATGCCCCACAGCTTGACGGCAAGTGCCGCAAACATCGCGCCCACACCCGTGGTGAGGATGGAAAAGCGGCCCTTAAAGGCGGTCGCCGCGGTATTGCCCTCGCCCTCGGTGGCGCGCGGGGCCGTTCCATGCTGTGTATCGTAGGTAAAACGGGAATCGCCTCGACGCATGATGAGCAGCGCGACCACGATGGCCACAACCAGCACGATACCGGCGATAATAACCGTCATCTGGGAAGACATCTACGGGCCTCCCCTATTTGAGCTTGCGGGTCTTGGGCTTAAAGCGCATACCCGTCTGGCGTCCGCCACGTGCGGAGAATCCATAGCCGGACTGCGGCACGACGCCGGACATCAAAAACGGAATGGCAACCAGACCCGTCAGGATCGAGGACGGCAGCGCATGGCCGAAGATCGCCACGACAAAGCTCGTCTCCAAACCCATAAACAGCAAGATGATGCTGTAGATCACATTAATGACGAGCGCAAAGGCGCCCACGGTGACGCCGCGCGCACTCGGGGTACCGCCCGTCTGACCGACGGCGCTGTGCACCAGGGCAAAAGAACCCACGGTCAGCAGGAGCGACATAACGCCCACCGGCACGGCAGCGGACAGGTCATAAAACAAGCCGCTGCAAAAACCGCACACGACGGCACGGGTCGGGTCGCCCGAGAACACGCTTAGGCACACCAGGATAATCATGAAGTTGACGCGACCTCCCGCAATGGAGATCTGCGGTGCCAGGCCTGCCTGCAGCAGCACACACACAATGGCGGCGATTACAAACGTGCGGGAGCTCATCCCCTGCTCGTGTAGATCCATGGACATGCCCCCTATTCGCTCGAGCCAGAATCGGTCGTCTCGGACGTGTCGGAACTGTCATCCGAGCTCTCGTCCTTCGTCTTGGTCGCAGCATCGCGCGACGTTCCCTGCGGCGTGCTGTTGGCCGTGCTCACGTCCTCATCCGAGGCCGACTGTTCGTCGGTCAGCGAGGTGATGACCAGCACTTCCTCGTTGTTCTCGGCCGTGGTCTGAGCGCGCACCACAATGGTGTAGTACACGTCGTTTGCCGATTTCTCAACCGACGAGACGGTGCCAAGCGGAAGGCCCTTGGGGAACACGCCACCGATGCCAGAGGTCACGATGATATCGCCAACCTTAACATCGGAGTCGACGCTCACGTACTCAAGACGCAGCGTGCCGTCAGCCTGACCCTGCAGCATACCCTGGGCGCGCGTGTCCTGCACCATGGCGGACACGCCCGAGTTCTCGTCGCCAATCAGGCGCACGGTAGAGGTCTTGGCCGATACCTCGATAATCTGGCCGATAACACCGGCAGAACTCGTCACGGGCATGTTGATGGTAAGGCCGTCGGCAGAGCCCTTGTCGATGGTAACGGTCGAGGTCCAGGCATCGCCGGAGGCACCAACGATACGAGCTGCGGTCGATTTGAGGTTGTAGGTCGATTGCAGCCCGACCAGGCCCTCCAGGCGCTCGGCAGTCTTTTGAGCCTCAGAAAGCTCGGCGACCTTAGAGGTCAGCTCCTCATTTTGCTTCTTGAGCTCGTCGAGCGTGTCCTGCGACGCCGTTAGGTTAGAGAACACGTTGCCAATCGCATTGAAGGGAGCCGCCACAGCCGAGCCCACAAAGCGCACCGGAGAGGTAATCGTCGTTACGCCCGAACGCACGGCATGAATCGGCCCTGCCTCGCCCTCGCGGATGTAAAACGTGAGCAGCAACACCGAAATCAGGCTGAAAACAATCAACGGGCGCATACCCGTTGATTGTCGCTTGGTATTCAGATTTGTGGAGAAACCCGAAGATCGTGCCAAATGGAATCCACCTTTTGGAAATTAAGCATTGGTCTGGACGAAGCCGCCATCAAACGCATTGGCCTCGAGCACGCGGGCACAGCCGTTAACGACGTTATCGAGCGCCGTGGGGCTGACGTTGACCGAAACACCGGTCTCATCGCGCAGGCGCACGTCGAGACCGCGCAGCAGCGCGCCGCCACCAGTCAGCAAAATGCCGTAGTACATAAGGTCCGAGGCAAGATCGGGAGGCGTAGCGTCGAGTGCGTCCTTGACGGCCTTGGCCATCTCGTCGAGCGGCTTGTTGAGCGCGCGACGAATCTCCTCGCTCTCGATGCGCACGGTCTTGGGCAGACCGGTGATCACGTCGCGGCCGTTGACCTCGACGTCGAGCTCGTCCTTGAGCGGCACGGCGGAACCGACCTTGATCTTGATGTCCTCTGCCGTACGCTCGCCGATGGCAAGGTTGTAGGCATCGCGAACGTGCGTGAGGATGGCCTGATCGAACTCGTCGCCGGCAATACGGATGGACTGCGAGACGACGATGCCGCCCATAGCGATAACGGCAACCTCGGTGGTACCGCCACCGATGTCGATGACCATGGAGCCGGTAGGCTCCTCGACGGGCAGGTCGGCGCCGATAGCGGCGGCCATAGGCTCTTCGATCAGGTAGGCCTGGCGAGCGCCGGCTTGGATCGTAGCCTCAAAGACGGCACGCTTCTCGACAGACGTGACGCCGGAGGGAACGCAGACGACAACGCGCGGACGCGGGGTCCACGGATAGCGCTTCTCGGACGCCTTGTCGATAAAGTAGCGGAGCATGGCCTCGGTAACATCGAAGTCGGCGATGACGCCGTCCTTCAGGGGACGAACGGCCACGATGTTGCCGGGCGTACGGCCGAGCATGCGCTTTGCCTCGATACCGACCGCGAGGATGCGCTCGTCGTTCTTGTCGATGGCGACAACAGAGGGCTCGCGAATGACGATGCCCTTGCCACGCACGGAGACAAGCGTATTTGCGGTGCCGAGGTCGATGGCAAGATCGCCCGCATAGCTACCGAAGAACATATCCATCAAAGAAAACAACGCAACTCCTGATGTGTTGGATGATTGCTGGAAAACTACTAGCTCATCATACTAGCGCAAGCCCGGCACCTCACTTGCGGTGAAGCGCCGGGCAAAGCTAAATCCCATAAGGTCACTACTGGTTGTCAGCAGCCGAGAAATCCATATCGAGCGAGGAAACGGCCCAGCCGATATGGTTGTCAGAGCGCACGAATTTGACGGTGTACTCCTGCTCGCCGCCCTTGGACAGCGATGCCTTCACCTTAGCGGTCGTCTCGGTCATGGACTGATCCATGCCCTCGACGGACACGGTGGCACCCTGCGGAATCGAGGAGATGATCATCGACTTAGCGTCCTCGGACAGGCTCGAGGCCAGGCAAGACTCGGCCTTTGCCGTGTCACCGTCGCCGGCAGCCTGGAACAGATCGGTAACGACAGACTCCTGGGACGGGAAGCCAAAGCCGCGCGTGTAGGCAAAGCCCAGACCGCCCGCGGCGATCAAAATGAGCAGAAGCAGCACGATGAAGACTTTGAGACCCGTGTGGCGATGGCGACGACGGACTTTGGCCTGCTTACGATCCTGACGGTCCTGCTGAACCATCTCGGACTCGGACAGCGTAAAGAAGCCAGTGTCCGAGGGATCGGGCATAAACTGACCGGTCGCGCCCGTAGGATCGAGTGGATCGACGGCAGGAGCGTCCATCGCGGGCGCCGGAGCCGTGGCCATAGCCGTCTGGGCAGACAGCGCGGCAAGCGAATCGTGCACGCGGGCAAGCTCATCGGCCTGCTCGGAGGTGAGCTGGTAGATGCCATCGGCAGTAGCGGCGTTAAAGGCGTCGAGTGCGTCGGAGGGACAGCCGGCGGCAGAAAGCGCCTGACCCATGCCGGCGTTGAGTGCACGCGTGTCGTCGCGGGGGCCGGCAAAGTCGATAGCCGTGCGGTAGGTCTCCACGGCATCCGCCGGACGGCCGAGCTTAATGAAGCAACGACCAAGCTCGCCGAGCGCGGCGGCAGGAGCCGGATTGGCGCCGTCGATGGCAGCCTGACGGAAGGCGGTACCCGCGTTGGCATAGTCGCCCGACTGGAACAGCGCATTACCCAGGCCCAGATAGGCCTTGAACGGCGTGGCATAGGAAGCATCCTGCGTGGCAGCAGAGAACGCCTGAGCGGCCGTCGTGTAGTCGCCCACGGCGGCGAGCGCCTTGCCGCGGTTGGTGAGCAGCGCGCCGCGCTTGCCGTAGGTGCCGTCGTTGAGGGCGGCGGCGTAGGCCTCGGCGGCCTCGGCATACATACCCAGGTGCATCAAGGCGTTGCCACGAAGGTGATCGGCCTCGCCCATAATCTCATCGGGAGTTTTTGCCGCCCCAAGCATCTGGGCTGCAGCGGAAAAATCACCCGCGCGGTAAGCGGCGCGGCCCTGTTGGATCAGCTGGCTATTCAAGGAAGTCCCCTTTACTCGTGAACGATCTCGACATGGACGATCTCGTCGCCGGCACGCAGCTGCGAAATCACATCGAGACCCTCGACCGTGGTACCAAAGACGGTGTAACCGGAATCGAGGTTATGCTGGGCACCCAAGCAGAAGTAGAACTGCGAACCCGCGGAATCGGGGTCCATGGAGCGTGCCATGGCAAGGGCACCATCGACATGGCTGTTGCGCGGATTGGTGGCAAACTCGCCCTTGATGCAGTAGCCGGGGCCACCGGTACCGGGCATGCCGTCGGGGCCCTCAAGACCGGCAGCGACGTCGGCGCCGGACATATCGCGGGTATTGGGGTCGCCACCCTGAATGACAAAGCCGGGAACATAACGATGGAACTTAAGGCCATCATAGAAACCCATCGTGGAAAGCTCGCAGAAGTTCGCGACATGAATGGGAGCGCCCTCGCCGTCAAACTTGACCTTGATGGTACCCTTCGACGTCTCGATTACGGCGCACTCGTCGCCGGCAAGCTGATACTCGGGCGTGTAGAGCTCTTTCTTAAAACCAAACATGTGGTTCCTTCCTCGTGCGTTTAAAGCATATTTGTACGAATTGTAGCAATAAGCATGCGCTTACATCAATTGCGCACGTAGGTTATGCCGACTATGGCGAACTAATTTTAGGAACGCTGCTGCGGCTTCCAGGAGCCCACGTTGGCGTCGTACTGATTCAGCGCGCTGTTGCCGCCCTGTGCGATGGGCGCCAGGATCTCGCTCTGGTGGGAACCCATCGACTCGCCATCGGGAATGGCCAGCGAGATATCCCAGCTCTGGCAGATCACGTCGACGCGCTCGTACATCCACTCGGCAAGCTGCTTTAAGTGGGCGATGTCATCCGCATAGACCGTATCGTCCTGGTGCTTAAGGTTGTTGAGCTCATCTTGCGTCTTTTTGATCTGGTCGCGCAGGGCGTAGGCACTCTGCGACAACTCCTGGCGGGTGGACAGCGGCGTTCGAAGATAGCCGTTGTTAAAGGAATCGATGACCTCGCCGATCTGGTCCTCATCACCGTAGGACACGATGGTCTGATACAGACCGTCGAGCCTGGTATAGAGCTGATCATCGGTAAGCACGGTTTCTTCCTGGACCACCTCGGCAGAATCGTCCTGCTTGGTATCGTCCTCAGTCGCCTCGCCCTTTTGGCGCGTAGGGAAGGTCGTCTGCGCGGCCTGACCAAACTGGTCATAGAAGCCAGGCATGACACCCATGGGATCGGCCGTCACGAACCAATAGGCACCGCCGCAAACGACGGCAAGGACCGCGATGACGATGAGCGGCTTGGGAATATGACGCTTGTGCTTGTGATAGGCGTCCTCGTCGGGATGCACCTTGCGCTTGGGTTTTTGAGCATCGTCATGCAGGGAAACCGGCGTGGGAATATCGACCTTGGGGATACCGAAATCCTTATCGAAAGCCGGCAGCACGCAGGTCTCGTTAGGATCGGCGGCGTCCGAAAGCACCGCAGCGGCAGAGGCCGGCGCATGAGGCACCTCGGTATCGATCTGCTCTTGCGTTAGGCGCGGAAAGCCCGCCGTGCGGCCCGCTGCCAGGTCGGATGCGGCCGCGTCCTCGGAGAGGATACCCGGAGCGGGGCGTCCGCATTTGGGGCACGTACGATCATGCGGAGAAAGACGGGCACCGCAGCCCTCACAGAACACGAACTCGGTGTGCTCGGGACCATCGCCCGGACCCACATAGGCGTTGCAGTAGGGGCAGAACGAGGCGCCGTCCTCGATAGTCTTAAGGCAATGCGGGCAGATCACGGCATCCTCTTTTCGAAGCAATTCAAACAATCGAGGTTAGAGCATAACATCGCCACGGCCCCACAGGAACAAGGCACCAATTCAACATCGCCAGGGCGCGTAGCTACTTCTTCTTTTTGCTTGGCATCGAGACTTTGATGCCTTGGGCGGACTTGGTCACGCGAGAGCGCTTGGCTCCGGCACCCTTCTTGTTCTTGGGCTGGGCCTGGGCCACGCCCTCGAGTGCACGGGCCTCGGCCTCGCGAGCGGTGCGATCTTCGCGGCGCTGCGCCATGTCGGCGGCGACGCGCTTGGCAAAACGCTCGGCCGTCGAACCCGTCGAGCTCACCTTGCCGCCACCGCGACCCAGGTGAACGCGCACACCACGCCCAAAACCAGTTGCGGCATGACGACGACGCGGCTTGAGCGAATCCATCATCGTGGCGAGCTTAAAGAACACCGAGCAGGTAAAGACCACGATAACAGCCAAGATAACCATCTGGCCCATCGACAGGTTGGCAATAGACAGCAGCTCCGGGAATCCGATAACGCCCACCAGGATGCCGGCGACTACAAACACAAAGAGCACCACACGTAAGGGCGTGAGAGGCTGCGAGATGCGCCAGATTAGGCTGACGCTCGCCGCGCACGACGTAAGCAGGCACATCGTAGACAGCGTGAGCTGGCTAAAGCCAAACACGCGCGCCACAAAGATGTCGAGCGCCGCAGCCAAAATGACCGCAATCGACGCCGTCAGTGCACGCTTGAGTACGTTGCTCAAAAACGCACCCTTCACACGAGCATTGTTGGGCTCCAGGCCCAACACAAAGCCCGGCGCGCCGATGCAGAAGAAGTTAATGAGCGTCATCTGGATGGGCTCGAAGGGGTACGGCGGCAGCGCGATACACAGCGCCGCCAGGCCCATCGAGAACAGCGTCTTGGTCAGGAACAGTGAGGCCGAACGCTGCAGGTTGTTGATGGAGCGACGGCCCTCGGCCACCACGGCGGGCATCGAGGCAAAATCGTTGTCGACGAGTACGATTTCGGCCACATTACGCGCGGCATCGGAGCCGGCCGCCATGGCGACGGAGCAGTCGGCCTCCTTGAGCGCCAGCACGTCGTTGACGCCGTCGCCCGTCATGGCCACGGTGTGCTCGCGGCGTTTGAGCGCCTGTACGAGCTCGCGCTTCTGCTGCGGCGTCACACGCCCAAAAACGTGATAGCGGTCCACAGCCGTATCAATCTTGGACGGCGTATCGAGGGTTGTCGCGTCCACGTAAGCATCGGCGCCCGGCACGCCCACCACGCGCGCGATCGACGACACCGTACGCGGGTCGTCGCCGCTGATCACGTTGAGGGTCACGCCCTGCTCGTTAAAGTAGCCGATAGTCTCGGCTGCCGAGGTACGAATCTCGTCACGAATAGTCACAAAACCCACGGGCTCGGCCTCGCCCACCATATCGCCATCGGGCGAAAAGCCGTCCACGCGCGCCACCACAAGTACGCGGCAGGTATCGGCAAGCTCGGCCACCCGGTTCTCGACCTGGGCAAACGCACGATCAGAGAGCACAAACTGCGCGGCGCCCATCACATAGGAGCCCTGCGCAAACGAAGCACCACTCCATTTTTTAGACGACGAGAACGGAATGACCGACAGCGGCTCAGACACCTCGACCGGGCGATCGGCGTAATAGTTGAGCAGCGCCTGGCAGGTCTCGTTGGCATCGGCCGAAGTCGCACGCGCGACGTTAGCCAGCGCAAAATCGAGCACCGTGGTATCGACGGGAACGGCCGCCTCGTCCGAGCCGGCGCCTAGGCTCACGCCCTCAACCGGCAGCGGATACGTGCCCTCGACCTCCATGCGGCCCGATGTGATGGTGCCCGTCTTGTCCAGGCACAGCACGTCGACGCGAGCGAGCGTCTCGATGCAGTAGAGCTGCTGCGCCAGCACCTTGCGGCGGGCCAGGCGCACCGTGGCGATGGCGAGCACCGACGAGGTCAGCAGCACCAGGCCTTGCGGGATCATGCCCAGCAGGGCGCCCACCGTGGACAGTAGCGCCGACGAAGGCACATGACCAGCCAACAGCTCGGAGAAACACCACGAAAGCGCGCTATCGCCCGGGGTTCCCGCGGCATCCCACAGCTCGCTCACACTCGAGGCAAACAACGCCAAACCGAGCGGGATCATGATGATGCTCGCAAAGCGCACGATGGCGTTCAGCGCGTTCATGATCTCGGAATTAACCTTTTTGACGTACTTGGCCTCGTTATTAATTTTGGCCACGTAGTTGTCGGCGCCGACATGAATCACGCGGGCGCGCAGCAGGCCCGAGTCGATAAAGCTACCGCTCATGAGCTCGGAACCGGGCTGTTTCTTAATAAGGTCGCTCTCGCCCGTCAGCAGGCTCTCGTTCACGAGTGCCTCGCCCGAAACCACCACGGCGTCGGCGGGAATCTGGTCGCCGCGCCCCAAGCGAATGATGTCGTCGAGCACGATCTGGTCCAAGTCGAGCTCCACCTCGGCGCCGTCGCGCACCGCGATGGCCTTCTTGGAGGTCAGCAGCGTGAGCTTATCGACCATCTTCTTGGAACGCATGGACTGAATGACGCCAATGGCGGTATTGAGGAACACCACGAACAGGAACGTCAGATTCTTAAACGAACCGGTCAAAATGACCAGGAACGCCAAGATCACGTTGATCAAATTGAACAGCGTGCAGAGGTTCTCGATGATGAGCTCTTTGACCGACTTGGTCTTGAGCTCCATGTTGCGGTTGATCTTACCGGCGGCGATGCGCTCCTCGACCTCGGCGGTCGAGAGTCCGCGCTCGATATCCGTTGCTGCCATACCACGTCCCATCACGTCGCGTCGGTATAAGAAAAACCGCCCGGACCATGCGAGGTTCGGACGGTCTTACGTTCGATGGTGCCCCATGTTGGATTCGAACCAACGGCCTTCTGCTCCGGAGGCAGACGCTCTAATCCCCTGAGCTAATAGGGCCAACGTTTGGCATTATACCCAAGTGCGCCACGGGCTATCAAAATAAAAGAAAAAGCTTTGCAATTCCGAGGAAGACGCGGCGCAACGGCCCACTTTAGAAGGCAAAAGCGAGTCGGATAGTATAAACTCTCATGCACCATATATTCACGGCTCGCAATGCGGGCCGTTTTTGCAAAAGTTATCCATCGAGGTGAGAGGCACACCATGATTGCAATTCTAAAGCAGAGCGCCAGCGACGAGGCCGTCAGCCATATCGTCAGCTGGATTGAGAAAAAAGGCCTGAAGACCGACGTCTCGCGCGGCGAGAACGAGACGATTATCGGCCTGGTGGGCGATACGACCAAGATCGACCCGTTCCTGCTCGAGTCCATGGATGTCGTCGAGCGCGTGCAGCGCGTCTCCGAGCCATTCAAGCGCGCCAACCGCAAGTTCCACCCCGAGGACTCCGTCATCGACTGCGGTCACGGCGTCAAGATCGGCGGCGACCAGTTCCAGGTCATCGCCGGTCCCTGCTCCGTCGAGGGCGAGAACCTCATCCGCATCGCACGCCGCGTAAAGGCCGCCGGCGCCACGATGCTGCGCGGCGGAGCCTACAAGCCCCGCACCTCCCCCTACGCCTACCAGGGCATGGGCCCCGCCGGCCTCGACCTGCTGTGCGAGGCGTCTGCCGAGCTCGACATGCCGATCGTCACCGAGATCATGGACCCGCGCGACGTGCAGGTCTTCTTGAACAAGAAGATTGACGTCATGCAGATCGGCGCCCGCAACGCCCAGAACTTCCCCCTGCTCAAGGAGGTCGGCAAGACCCAGACCCCGATCCTGCTTAAGCGAGGCATGTCCGGCACGATCGATGAGCTGCTCATGGCAGCCGAGTACATCATGAGCGAGGGCAACGACAACGTCATCCTGTGCGAGCGCGGTATCCGCACCTTCGAGACCCGCACCCGCAACACCTTTGACCTCAACGCCGTGCCGGTGCTGCACCACCTATCGCACCTGCCCGTCGTCGCCGACCCCAGCCACGCCACCGGCTACACCCGCTACGTTGAGCCCATGGCGCTCGCCGCGACCGCCTGCGGTGCCAACGGCCTGGAGATCGAGGTCCACGACGAGCCGAGCCGAGCCTGGTCCGACGGCGCCCAGGCCCTCACCCCCGATCAGTTCGACGACACCATGCGCCGCATCCGAGCCATCCGCGAGGTTGTCTGCCAAGAGACCATGGAGTAGCCCATGGGTACGGTGAGAAACGCGCGCGTTAACCAGGGCGGCCCCAAGTGCGCCGGCATCGTCGGCCTTGGCCTCATCGGCGGTAGCTTTGCCCGCGGCTATGCGCAGGCGGGCGTCCGCGTGCTGGCCTGGGACCCCGATGACGATGTCATGACGGCCGCCAGCATGGGCACTGTCGCCGGAGAGCTCAACGACAAGACACTCGGCGAATGCGACATCATCGTCCTGGCTTGCTACCCCGAGGCCTGCATCGAGTGGCTCGAGGAGCATGCCCAGGCACTCGCCGACGCCACCGACACCGAGGCCATTATGGGCCCCGTGGTGATCGACACGGTGGGCGTCAAGGGCATCGTGTGCGATCGCGCCTTTGAGCTTGCCCGCGAGCACGGCTTTTACTTTGTGGGCGCGCACCCCATGGCGGGCACGCAGTACTCGGGCTATGCGCACTCCCGCGCCGACCTGTTCCAGGGCGCGCCGCTCGTGCTCGTGCCGCCCGCGGTGGACGATGCACTCAAACTGGAGCTTTTGGGCCAGGTGCGCGAGACGGTGCGCCCCTTGGGCTTTGGCAAGTTCAGCGTGACCAGCGCCGCCGAGCACGACCGCGTCATCGCCTTCACGAGCCAGCTTGCGCACGTGGTGTCCAACGCCTACGTAAAGAGCCCGACCGCCCAGGTCCACCACGGCTTTTCGGCCGGTAGCTACCGCGATCTCACCCGCGTGGCGCACCTCAACCCGCAAATGTGGTCCGAGCTCATGATCGACGACGCCGACGCGCTCGCCTTCGAGATCGACCATCTAATCGAGTCGCTTGGCGCCTACAGCCGTGCGCTCAAGGACCGCGACCAGCGCTATCTGGAGAATCTCCTTGCCGAGGGCGACCGCATTAAGCGCGCGCTCGACGACGAGACCTCCCACTAGACCACCTATCACGCCAGGTCGAAAGGACCGAAGCTTATGGCGATTACCATCGATATCGACACTGCACGCCCCTACCAGGTGCATGTTGGCACGTTTTTGCTGGAGCAGGCGGGACCGCTCGTGCGCGCCACTGCCGGCGGTACCAAGGCCGTCATCGTGACGGACACCAACGTGGGCCCGCTCTACCAGATGCCCGTTAAGCAGAGCCTGGAGGCGTCAGGCTACGAGGTGAGCATCTGCACCTTCGAGGCCGGCGAGGCCCATAAGCGCGCCGAAACCTATATTGCCATTTTAGAGTTTGTGGCCGAGCACGAGCTTTCGCGCTCCGACGTGATCGCGGCACTCGGCGGCGGCGTCGTGGGCGACGTGGCGGGCTTTGTGGCCGCCACCTACATGCGCGGCTGCAAGTTTGTGCAGATCCCGACGAGTCTGCTCGCCATGGTGGATTCGTCGGTGGGCGGCAAGACCGCCATCGACCTGGCTGCCGGCAAGAACTTGGCCGGCGCCTTTTGGCAGCCGAGCGTGGTTATCGCCGACGTGGGGTGCCTGGCCACCCTTACGCCCGAGCAGTTCGCCGACGGCTGCGGAGAGGTCGTCAAGCACGCCGTGATCGCCGACCCGGAGCTTTTCGCCGAGTTGGAGAAGACCCCGCTCACGCTGGAGCTACTCAACCGCGATGTGGCCCGCGTAGCGCTCATCATCGCCCGCAATATCGACATCAAGCGCGCCGTGGTCGTCGCCGACGAGCGCGAGACCAACCAGCGCAAGCTCCTCAACTTTGGACACAGCGCCGGCCACGCCGTCGAGGCCTGCGAGCACTTTGAGCTCGGACACGGCAACTGCGTGTCGATCGGCATGGGCATCATCACGCGCGCCGCGGCCCTGCACGGCGTTTGCGATGCTGCACTACCCGGTCGTATTGAGGAGCTCTGCGCCCGCCATGGCCTCAAGACCCGCTGTGACCTAGATGCCGATGCCGTCTTTGCCGAGGCGCTCCACGACAAGAAGCGCGCGGGCGACACCATCGACCTGGTGATTCCGCACGGCATTGGCCGCTGCAGCATCGACCGCACGCCGCTTTCCACTTTCCACGAACTCATTGCCGAGGGCCTCGGCCAGAAGGGAGACGCATCCGCATGCTAGCCCGCATCACCCCGTCCCCGCTTAAGGGCACCGTTCCCGCCATCGCGTCCAAGTCGATGGCGCACCGTCTCATCATCTGCGCTGCGCTTGCCAACGGCGAGACGCACGTCACCTGCAACACCACCTGCGCCGACATCGAGGCCACGGTGCGCTGCCTTACGGCCCTGGGTGCTCGCATCGAGACCGTCGAGGACGGCTTCCAGGTCCACCCCACTATGAAGAGCATTGAGTTTGGCCTGCTTAAGGCACTTGCCGGCGGAACGCTTGACTGCGGCGAAAGTGGCTCCACGCTCCGCTTTATGTTGCCCGTCGCCTGCGCGCTGGGCGCAGAAGCAACTTTTGTGGGTCAGGGACGCTTGGGCGCCCGCCCGCTGTCCCCGCTCTCGGACGAGATCATCGCCGCCGGCTGCGACCTACAGGGTCTGGGCGGTTTTCCGCTCAAGACGAGCGGCCGCATGCGCCCGGGCACCTTTGTGCTTCCGGGCAACGTGAGCTCGCAGTATATCTCCGGCCTGCTGCTGGCGGCCCCGCTACTGGCCCAGCCCTCCTGTGTGCAAGTGACCGGCCTCATCGAGAGCCGCCCCTATATCAACCTGACCATCCAGGCCATGAAGGCCTTTGGCGTCGAGGTCAACGTCGAGCGTATTCCCGCCAGGGACGGCCAGCCCGAGGTCACGAACTTCCGCGTAAACAGCGGATCGTACCGCACGCCCGGCAGCGTAGCCGTCGAGGGAGACTGGTCCAACGCCGCCTTTTGGCTGTGCGCCGGCGCCATCGGCACCGACCCCATCACCGTCGAGGGCGTGTCGCTGAGCTCCGCACAGGGCGACCGCAACGTGCTCGCCGCGCTTTCGCGCTTTGGCGCCCGCATCGTGCGCTCCACGAACGCCGCCACTGTGCAGTCCGACAAGCTCGCCGGCTTTGAGATGAGCGCCCACGACATTCCGGACCTGGTGCCCGTCATCTCGGCCGTGGCATCGCTGGCTCAGGGCCGCACGTTCATCCGTGACTGCGCACGCCTGCGCATCAAGGAATCCGACCGCCTGGCCACCACCACCCGCGAGCTCACCGCGCTGGGAGCGCAGGTGCGCATCGCCGGTGACGACCTCATCATCAAGGGTGTCGATGCCTTCACCGGCGGCGAGGTCGATTCGCACAACGACCACCGCATCGCCATGATGGCCGCCATCGCCGCGAGCCGCGCCACCGGCGAGGTCGTGATCCACGGCGCCGAGGCCGTCAACAAGTCCTATCCCGATTTCTTCGACCACTACCGCCTACTGGGCGGCAAGGTCACGCTCGAGGAGGATTAGCATGTCCTCGACTTTTGGCAACGTCTTGCACTTAAGCATCTTCGGCCAGTCGCACTCCCCCGCTATCGGCTGCTCGCTCGATGGCATCCCGGCGGGCATCGCCGTGGACCAGGAGAAGCTGCAGGCCTTCCTCGACCGTCGCGCCCCCGGTCGCGACGAGACCGCGACCAAACGCCGCGAGGCTGACGCCGTCCACATCATCGCCGGTGTTGTCGATGGACATACCACCGGCGCGCCCATCGCCGCGATTATCGAGAACACCAACACGCGCTCCAATGATTACTCCGAGCTGCGCCGCAAGCCCCGTCCCGGACATGCGGACTTCCCTGCGCGCGTGAAGTATCACAACATGCACGATGTCGCTGGTGGCGGGCATTTTTCCGGCCGCCTAACGGCACCCTTATGCATCGCTGGCGGCATTGCGCTGCAGGCACTCGAGGCCCGCGGCATTCAGGTCATGGCGCACGTCGCGCAGATCGGCGGCATCTCCGACCTGCCGATGGACGATATGGCCTATCGCGAGGCCGACCGCAAGGCGATCCTTACGAACGATCTGCCGTGCATTGACGCCGCCGCAGCCGGCCGCATGCGCGAGGAGATCCTAGCCGCGCGCGACGAACTCGACAGCATCGGCGGCATCGTGGAGTGCGGCATTTACGGGCTTCCCGCGGGCATCGGCGACCCCATGTTCGACGGCATCGAGAACCGCATCGCGCAAATCGCGTTTGGCATTCCCGCCGTAAAGGGCGTGGAGTTTGGCATGGGCTTTGCCGTGGCCGCCATGCGCGGCAGCGAGAACAACGATCCGTATCGCATCGATGCCGAGACCGAAAAGATCGAGATCGAGTCCAATAACGCCGGCGGCATTCTGGGCGGCATCTCCACCGGCGCGCCCGTCATGTGGCGCATGGCCGTAAAGCCGACGCCCTCCATTGGCCGCGAGCAGCAGACCGTAGACATGGACGCCATGGAAAATGCCGAGCTCTCGGTCCACGGCCGCCACGACCCCTGTATCGTCCCCCGAGCTGTCCCCGTTGCCGAAGCAGCCGCGGCGCTCGCCATCTGGGACGCCCTCCTCGAGGACGCCGCCCAGCGCTAACCCGACTCACCTGGGTTGCCCGTCAACTCTGCCATTACGTGAAAGGGGCCTCCATGGACCTTGCCGATATCCGCCAGGCCATCGATGGCATCGACACCACGCTCCTCAACAGCTTTATCGAGCGCATGGACATTGCCACCGAAGTCGCCAAGTCAAAAATCGAGATGGGCAAGGCCGTCTTCGACCCCGCCCGCGAGCGCTCCAAGCTCAACAACCTCGCCAGCCGCGCGCCCGAGCGCTACGAGGCGCAGACCATCACCCTGTTCCGTCTCCTCATGAGCATGAGCAAGGCCGAGCAGCAGCGCTACATCAACGAACTCAAGGGCATCACTGTCTCGCAAAAGGCCCACGCCACGGCTGCAGCCTCCGACACGCCCTTCCCTCAAACTGCCACCGTCGCTTGCCAGGGCGTTGAGGGCGCTTACAGTCAAATCGCCGCGTGCAAGCTCTTCGACGTGCCCGACATCGCGTTTTTCGAGACCTTCGAAGGCGTTATGCGCGCTGTGCGCGACGGGTTCTGCGAGTTTGGCGTGCTGCCCATCGAGAACTCCACCGCCGGCTCGGTCAACGCCGTCTACGACCTGCTCGCCCAGTTCGACTTCCACATCGTGCGCTCGCTTCGCCTCAAGATCGACCACAACTTGCTCGTCAAGCCCGGCACCAAGCTCGCCGACGTGCGCGAGGTCTACAGCCACGGCCAAGCCATTGCCCAGTGCGCCGGCTTTATCGAGAACCACGGCCTGCGCGCCACCAAGTACCCCAACACGGCCATGTCGGCTGAGATGGTCGCCAACTCCGAACGCACCGATGTTGCCGCCATCGCATCGCGCAGCTGTGCCACGCTGTATGGCCTCGAGGTGTTGGAGCCCAATATCCAAGACTCGGACAACAACTACACGCGCTTTGTCGTCATCAGCCGCGAGCCGCGCGTCTACCCCGGCGCTAATCGCACCTCGCTCATGATCACCACGGCCAACGAGCCGGGCGCCCTCTATCGCGTGCTCGAGCGCTTCTACGCACTCAACATCAACCTCATCAAGCTCGAGAGCCGCCCCATCCCCGGCCGCGACTTTGAGTTTATGTTCTACTTTGATCTGGACTGCCCCTTTGGCAGCAAGGCCCTCGACGACCTGCTCGATTCCATCGACGACGTGTGCGAAAGCTTCACCTACTTTGGCAGCTACACGGAGGTGCTCTAGATGACCGATACCGCCGCAACCCGCCCCTACGGAGTGCTGGGCCGCGTGTTGGGCCACAGCTACACCCCAACCATCTACAAAGAGCTCGCTGGGCTCGATTACGTGCGATTTGAGCGCGAGCCCGAGGACCTCGCGGCCTTTATGACGGGCGACGAGTGGGAGGGCACCAACGTGACCATCCCCTACAAGCGCGCCGTCATGGAGTACCTGGACGAGCTGAGCCCGCTCGCCGAGCGCATGGGCAACGTCAACACCATCACGCGCCTGCCCGACGGCCGCCTGCGCGGCGATAACACCGACTACTTCGGTTTTCAGTGCCTGGTCGAGGAGCTGGGCGTAGAGGTTGCCAGTAAGAAGGCCCTCGTGCTCGGCGCCACCGGCGGTGCCGGCACTACGGCCAGCATGGTACTCGCCGACCTGGGCGCCATCGTCGTACCCGTGGGTCGCACAAGCGAGGTCAATTACGACAACATCGCGCAGCAATCCGATGCCGCGCTGCTCGTCAACTGCACGCCTGCCGGCATGTTCCCCCACTGCCCCGACGCCCCCTGCACGCTCGAAGGACTCGATGCGCTCGAAGGCGTCATCGACATTGTCTACAACCCCGCCCGCACGGGCCTGATGCTCGAGGCCGAGCGCCGCGGCATCCCCTACATCGGCGGACTGCTGATGCTCGTGGCACAGGCGGCACAGGCCGTCGAGCGCTATACCGGCCAGGTCACCCCGCGCGAGCGTATCCTGAACGTAACGGAGCGCCTGTCGCGCCAAGAGCAGAACATCGCCCTGATTGGCATGCCGGGCTCGGGCAAAACCCGCGTGGGTGAGCAGATTGCCCTGCGCACGGGTCGCGAGCACATCGACTTGGACGCCGCGCTTGAGAAGCGTCTGGGCATGCCCTGTGCCGACTTTATCGTCGAGCGCGGCGAGGCAGCCTTCCGCGAGCAGGAGACGGCGGCGCTGGCCGACATCTCCAAGCGCAGCGGCCTGGTGCTCTCCACCGGCGGCGGCGTGGTCACGCGCGACGAGAACTACCCGCTACTGCACCAAAACAGCCAGATTGTGATGCTCAACCGTAAGCTCGATGAGCTCGCACACAAGGGCCGCCCCATCACCGCACGCGACGGAATCGATAAGCTGGCCGAACAGCGCATGCCGCGCTATCGCGCTTGGGCCGACTACATCATCGACTCACGCGACTGCGCTGCCAACACCGCCCATGCCCTCCTCGACACCCTCCCACCCGCTCTCTAACCAAAACCACCACAAAGGGGACAGGCACCTTTGTGGTGGTTTTTCAACCGCAAAGGAAGCAACCATGAAAGCACTCGTCATCAACGGCCCCAACCTCAACATGCTCGGCATTCGCGAGCCGGGCATCTATGGCAGCGACAACTACGACCGCTTAGTGCAGATCTGCCAGGAAGCGGGCGCCGCACAGGGCTTTGACGAGGTCGATGTCTTCCAGTCTAACCACGAGGGCAGCATCGTCGACAAGATCCAGGAGGCCTACGGCAAGGTCGACGGCATCGTCATCAACCCGGCCGCCTACACGCACACAAGCGTGGCCATCTTGGATGCCCTCAAAGCCGTCGCCATCCCGGCTGTGGAGGTCCACATTAGCGCCGTCGAGACCCGCGAAGACTTCCGCCAGGTGAGCTACGCCCGTCTGGCCTGCTTCGCCACCATCACCGGCGAAGGCCTCCAGGGCTACGCCCACGCGCTGGAGCTGCTGAGGGAGCATCTCGAAAAGTAAAATGCCAACCCCAACAAACAGCAGCGGCTTGCTCGCGCTCGGCTCCAGCAGCACACAAGATGAAAAAAGCCCAGACCACCAAGCGGTCTGGGCTTAATAAACGATGGTGCTCCATGGCGGATTCGAACCGTCGACCTTGGGATTAGAAGTCCCCTGCTCTATCCAACTGAGCTAATGGAGCAAATAACCGCACGCCCAAGCAAGCGCAAGCCTGTCAAGCGCAAGTAATTATAACCTAGTTGAACTGCTCGCGGTACGCCTTGCAGACCTCATCGACCGGGCCGTCCATGCGAAGGTCACCCTTCTCAATCCAAACGGCACGCTGGCAGATGCGCTCAACCTGCTCCATAGAGTGCGAAACGAACAGAACCGTCACGTCGCCGCTCTGGATAAAGTGCTGGATGCGGGCCTCGCACTTCTGCTGGAAGAACACATCACCGACGGACAGCGTCTCGTCAACGATCAGAATATCGGGCTCGGTAATCGTCGCGATTGCAAAGGCGATACGCGCCACCATGCCCGAGGAGAAGTTCTTAAGCGGCATATCGACAAAGTTCTGCAGCTCAGCGAACTCGATAATGCCGTCAAAGTTGGCGTCGATGAACTCCTTGGTATAGCCAAGCAGGGCGCCGTTCAGATATATGTTCTCACGGGCAGTCAGCTCGGGGTCAAAGCCGGCACCAAGCTCAATCAACGGTGCGATATTGCCGTGCACCTTAACGCTGCCCTCGCTAGGCTCAAGCACGCCAGCGATAATCTTGAGCATCGTAGACTTGCCGGAGCCATTGGTGCCGACCAGACCCACGACCTCGCCGCGATGAATATCGAACGAGATGTGCTTAAGCGCCCTAAACTCCTCAAAGAACAGCTCGTGCTTGGCAAGCTTGATGAAGTACTCCTTGAGGTTGGTCAGCGACTCGGACGCCATGTTAAAGATCATGGTGACGTCGTCGACCTCGACAGCCAGAGGCTGCTCGCTGTAATCAACAACAGGTTCAGTCATCACAGCACTCCTTAGATGTAGAGGATGAACTTGCGCTCGGACTTATGGAACACGGTGTAGCCAATAACAAGCGCAAGAACCGCCCAAGCGACGCACATACCAAACGTCATAAGCGAGGGCGTAGTCTGGAACAGGAAGATATCACGCATAAACTGCAGGTAGTTATACATGGGGTTCGCATAGACCAGAATGCGCACGAGATGCGGCATTTGCGCAACGAAGTCGGTCGTCCAGAAGATGGGCGTAATGTAGGTCCAAGCCGTAATGACGACGCTCCACAGATGCATGACATCGCGGAAGAAAACCGTGAGGGCGGAGAGCATCATGCCCAGGCCCATGCAGAAGCACATAAGCAGCAGTAGGCAGACAGGCAGCAGAATAAGGTGCCAAGAAGGCATAACACGGAACCACAGCATAACAATAGCTACGGCGACCAGAGAGAAGGCAAAGTTAACCAGCGAGAAGAGCACCTTCTGCACCGGGAAGACCCAGCGGTGCACCTTAACCTTCTTGAGCAGCGGGGCAGCACCCACGATCGACGTCAGAGCCTGGTTCGTAGACTCGGACATGACGGCAAAGGTGACGTTACCCACGATCAAATACAGCGGGTACATCTCGGGCGTAATCGAGCCATTGCGGCCCTGGGCAAAAATCGTCGAGAACACGATGGCCATGACAATCATCATCAGCAACGGATTGAGCACCGACCATGCGACGCCCAGAACGCTACGGCGATACTTGATCTTAAAATCCTTGGTAACCAGCTGACGAAGGATAAACGCGTCCTTCTCAAATTCGTTCTTAGCAAACGTCGCAGGCAGACTGCGAGTTTCTTGTTGCTTTGTCTGATCCGACACGGATGCAACTCCTTTACTCGTAATCGTTGACAAACGAACAGTATAGACCCGACGGCCCTGCAAACGATTCGCGCAACAAAACTGGAGAACTAACCCACATCTAAGGATGACAAGTCCAAACGGCTATACTTTCAAGGATTGAATGAGTAAGGAGCATTGAGTGAATTCTGAATCCATCGCCGTCATCATCCCCTGCTACAACGAAGCGCTCACAATCGGTAAGGTCGTCGACGACTTTCATCGCGAGCTTCCTCAAGCGACGGTCTACGTATATGACAACAACTCGTCGGACGACACCTCACACATCGCGGCAGAGCACGGCGCCACGGTGCGTTTTGAGCCGCGCCAGGGAAAGGGCAACGTGTGCCGCCAGATGTTTCGCGACATCGACGCCGATTGCTACCTGATGGTCGACGGAGACGACACCTACCCCGCCGAGGCGGCCAAAGCCCTCTGCGAGCCTATCCTCAACGGCACGGCCGATATGACCGTAGGCGACCGCCTTTCCAACGGCACCTATGCCGAGGAGAACAAGCGTGCCTTCCACGGCTTTGGCAACAATCTGGTCCGCGCCATGATCAAGTGGATCTATGGCTACAGCTTCGATGACGTCATGACCGGCTACCGTGCCATGAGCCGCCCGTTCGTTAAAACCTTCCCTGTGCTTTCCGAGGGCTTCCAGATCGAAACCGAGCTCTCGATCCACGCCGTCGACCACCGCTGGCGCATCAAGGATGTGCCCATCGAGTACCGCGACCGTCCGGAAGGTTCCGAGTCCAAGCTCAATACCGTAAGCGACGGCATTAAAGTCGTTGCGATGATCGGCACGCTGTTCAAGGACTACCGCCCGCTGAAGTTCTTCAGCCTCGTTGCGCTTCTGTTCGCGGTATTCGGCCTCGCCCTGGGCATGCCCATCGTTGTCGAATATTTCCAGACCGGCCTCGTCCCGCGCTTCCCCACCGCTATGCTCGCCGCCTCGTTTATGTTCCTGTGCGGCCTGAGCCTTGCGACCGGCTTCATCCTAGATTCTGTAGCAAAGGTCGAAAAAAAGCAGTGGGAGGTCAACGTGTACAGCAAATACGCCTACGACGACCAGCCCGGCCACCCTACTTCCATGCCAAGCGAGAGGTAGATCTTCCGCAAAATACTATTGGCACCACTGCGCAGATAGCCACCAACAAGAAAAGCCGCCGTTAAAGAACGGCGGCTTTTACTCTCGAAAAGTTAATAGCGGCTAGAGCGTCTTGATGTACTCCCCCAGCTCTTCCTCCCAGTCGGGCATGTGGAAGCCGGCAGCCTCGAGCTTGGACAGGTCGAGCGCGGAGTGGACCGGGCGCGGGGCGACGGGGCCCTCGGCGCTCGCGTAGTAGTCGGCGGTCGATACCGGCACGACCCTGTCCCCGTTGCCGTTGGCGGCCTCGAAGACGGCGCGGGCGATATCGGCCCAGGACTTGACGGTGCCGGAGCCGGTGCAGTCGTAGGTGCCGTAGGGGGCGTGCGTCCCCAGCACGTGGAAGATGGCCTCGGCCATGTCGCGCGTGAAGGTCAGGCGGCCCAGCTGGTCGTCAACGACCGTGACCTGCTCGAGCCCGTCCTCGGGGTCGGCGACGCGGTCGGACAGGCCCTTCATCGTCTTGACGAAGTTGCGGCCCTCGCCGATGACCCAGCTGGAGCGCATGATGTAGTGGCGCGGGCACCCGGCCACGGCGATGTCGCCGGCGGCCTTGGTCTGGCCGTAGACGGACAGCGGGCTGAGGGGCTCGTCCTCGTCATGCACCTCGGCGGTGCCGTCGAAGACGTAGTCACTGGACACGTGGACGAGGGTGATCCCGTGATCAGAGCATGTGCGGGCGAGGAGGGCGGGGCCGGTCGCGTTGGCCTTCCAGGCGGTCGCACGGCCCTCGGCGGTCTCCGCCCTATCCACGGCGGTGTAGGCGCCGCAGTTGATCACGGTGCCGTAGAGCGACCAGTCGTACTGTGTGTAGGCGTCCGGGTCTGACATATCGAAGGTGTCGATGTCGCAGAAGTCGAAGTCCTTGGCGACGCCGCGCTCCTCCGCCAGCGCGCGCACCGCGCGGCCCAGCTGGCCGTTGCAGCCGGTGACGAGCGTCCTCTTGGGCGCCATGGGGACGACGTCCTTGAGCATCGGGTGGTTGAGGTCGGCCTCGGAGACGGTGGCCCGGTCCAGCGGGATGGGCCACTGGATGTTAAGCTCCGGGTCGGCGAGGTTCACGAAGGTGTAGGTCTTCTTGAGCTCGAGGGACCAGTGGGCGTCCACCAGGTAGGTGTAGGCGGTGCCGTCCTCCAGGGCCTGGAAGGAGTTGCCCACGCCGCGCGGGACGTAGATGGCCTTGGACGGGTCGAGCGTGCAGGTGAACACCTTCCCGTAGGTCTCGCTGCCCTCGCGCAGGTCCACCCAGGCGCCGAAGACGCTGCCGCGCGCCACGGAGATGAACTTGTCCCAGGGCTCGGCGTGGATGCCGCGGGTGACGCCGCGGCTGTCGTTGTAGGAGATGTTGTTCTGGACGACCCTGAGGTCCGGGATGCCCAGGGCGGTCATCTTGGCGCGCTGCCAGTTCTCCTTGAACCAGCCGCGCGAGTCGCCGTGGACGGCGAGGTCGACGACCTTGAGGCCCTCGATTCCGGTCTCGGCGACGGAGAGGTCCTTCTCGAATGCGATGTCTGCCATGTGGGAAAAGCTCCTATCGAAGAGGTTGGATAACCGGGGGCGCCCGCGCGGGGACGCAGGGTCATCCCCA
>NZ_JAQLEM010000060.1 GCF_028209885.1 Collinsella aerofaciens
GTGTCGCATCCGGGCAGACATCGAACCATTTGAAATGGTCTAACTTGGATTTGTTTTTCGCAAGGCCGCCGAGAGGCGGCCCCGAGAAATTCCTTTTCCTATCTAATAGAACCATATGAATCGAACGGAACCGATCAGCGAATGACTGAGAGGACCGGACGGGCTCGAAGCCCATATATTTTGGACGGAGAGTTCGATCCTGGCTCAGGATGAACGCTGGCGGCGCGCCTAACACATGCAAGTCGAACGGCACCCCTCCTCGGAGGGAAGCGAGTGGCGAACGGCTGAGTAACACGTGGAGAACCTGCCCCCTCCCCCGGGATAGCCGCCCGAAAGGACGGGTAATACCGGATACCCCCGGGCGCCGCATGGCGCCCGGGCTAAAGCCCCGACGGGAGGGGATGGCTCCGCGGCCCATCAGGTAGACGGCGGGGTGACGGCCCACCGTGCCGACAACGGGTAGCCGGGTTGAGAGACCGACCGGCCAGATTGGGACTGAGACACGGCCCAGACTCCTACGGGAGGCAGCAGTGGGGAATCTTGCGCAATGGGGGGAACCCTGACGCAGCGACGCCGCGTGCGGGACGGAGGCCTTCGGGTCGTAAACCGCTTTCAGCAGGGAAGAGTCAAGACTGTACCTGCAGAAGAAGCCCCGGCTAACTACGTGCCAGCAGCCGCGGTAATACGTAGGGGGCGAGCGTTATCCGGATTCATTGGGCGTAAAGCGCGCGTAGGCGGCCCGGCAGGCCGGGGGTCGAAGCGGGGGGCTCAACCCCCCGAAGCCCCCGGAACCTCCGCGGCTTGGGTCCGGTAGGGGAGGGTGGAACACCCGGTGTAGCGGTGGAATGCGCAGATATCGGGTGGAACACCGGTGGCGAAGGCGGCCCTCTGGGCCGAGACCGACGCTGAGGCGCGAAAGCTGGGGGAGCGAACAGGATTAGATACCCTGGTAGTCCCAGCCGTAAACGATGGACGCTAGGTGTGGGGGGACGATCCCCCCGTGCCGCAGCCAACGCATTAAGCGTCCCGCCTGGGGAGTACGGCCGCAAGGCTAAAACTCAAAGGAATTGACGGGGGCCCGCACAAGCAGCGGAGCATGTGGCTTAATTCGAAGCAACGCGAAGAACCTTACCAGGGCTTGACATATGGGTGAAGCGGGGGAGACCCCGTGGCCGAGAGGAGCCCATACAGGTGGTGCATGGCTGTCGTCAGCTCGTGTCGTGAGATGTTGGGTTAAGTCCCGCAACGAGCGCAACCCCCGCCGCGTGTTGCCATCGGGTGATGCCGGGAACCCACGCGGGACCGCCGCCGTCAAGGCGGAGGAGGGCGGGGACGACGTCAAGTCATCATGCCCCTTATGCCCTGGGCTGCACACGTGCTACAATGGCCGGTACAGAGGGATGCCACCCCGCGAGGGGGAGCGGATCCCGGAAAGCCGGCCCCAGTTCGGATTGGGGGCTGCAACCCGCCCCCATGAAGTCGGAGTTGCTAGTAATCGCGGATCAGCATGCCGCGGTGAATGCGTTCCCGGGCCTTGTACACACCGCCCGTCACACCACCCGAGTCGTCTGCACCCGAAGTCGCCGGCCCAACCGCAAGGGGGGAGGCGCCGAAGGTGTGGAGGGTGAGGGGGGTGAAGTCGTAACAAGGTAGCCGTACCGGAAGGTGCGGCTGGATCACCTCCTTTCTAGGGAGATAAATCTTCTAGAGAGATCAACTTAACTCGAATGGAGGGCAGGAGCCCGTCCGGTAGATGTCGCCCGGAGGAAGTCCCCGCAGCACCCGGTCCCCGGGGTCGCACCCGCGTACCTTGAGAGCCGCATAGCGATAGGAGAGAGATGGAAGATCAATTTCTTCCAGACTCGATTCTTTTCTGCGATTTATCAGACAGAATGATAGCAATCATTCATCCGATCCAAACAAGAAGAATTCACTTATATATGAGTGAGGAGCATCTGATCGCGAGCACAGTTCAACTACTGTGCCGCGGTATGAGATACCCGAATTGCGACATACGAGCGCTATTCATGATATCGATTAATTAACTTTAGCGACACGTGGATATCCCGCGGGCCCGAGTGCGGTCCCGCAAGATACCACGGGCGCACGGCGGATGCCTTGGCACAGGGAGCCGATGAAGGACGCGGCAAGCTGCGATAATCCCCGGCGAGGAGCACACATCCTTCGACCCGGGGGTCTCCGAATGGGCGAACCCATGCACAGCAGTGTGCATATCCCCGGCCCGAACACATAGGGCCGGGGAGGACAACCCGGGGAACTGAAACATCTAAGTACCCGGAGGAGAGGAAATCAATCTCGAGACTCCCCGAGTAGCGGCGAGCGAAAGGGGACCGATGGCCAAACCGTCGAGCGGGCATACCCGGCAGGGGTTCCGCCGACGGGGTTGCAGGGCCGCGCATCCGGGGGCTGCCGCCCCCGGGCGCAGGTCCGGCTGGGGAGCGGAACGGCATGGGAGGGCCGGCCGCAGCGGGTGACAGCCCCGTACGCGAACCCAGACCGGACGGCGCGACGCGGTCCCTGAGTAGGGCCGGGCACGTGAAACCCGGTCCGAACCTGGGTGGACCACCATCCAAGCCTGAGTACTACCCTGTGACCGATAGCGCACCAGTACCGTGAGGGAAAGGTGAAAAGCACCCCGGGAGGGGAGTGAAACAGTACCTGAAACCGTGCGCCCACGAGCAGTCGGAGCACCTTTATGGTGTGACGGCGTGCCTTTTGTAGAATGAGCCAGCGAGTCGCTGGCGCGGGGCGAGGTTAACCGAAAGGGAGCCGGAGCGAAAGCGAGCCTTAACAGGGCGACTTGAGTCCCGCGCCGCGGACGCGAAGCCGGGTGAGCTATCCGTGGGCAGGCTGAAGCGGGGGTAAGACCCCGTGGAGGGCCGAACGCACGTCGGTTGAAAACGGCGGCGATGACCTGCGGATAGGGGTGAAAGGCCAATCAAACCCGGAGATATCTCGTTCTCCCCGAAATAGCTTTAGGGCTAGCGTCGCGCGTTCACCGCCGGAGGTAGAGCACCGGATGGACGAGGGGGCTTCGCCGCCTACCGAATCCAACCGAACTCCGAATGCCGGCGGCCCAGAGCGCGGCAGTCAGAGCATGTGGGCTAAGCTGTGTGCTCGAGAGGGAAACAGCCCGGACCGCCCGCTAAGGTCCCCAAGTTCCAGCCGAGTGGCAAAGGATGTGCGTCCGCCCAGACAACCAGGATGTTGGCTTAGAAGCAGCCATCCATTCAAAGAGTGCGTAACAGCTCACTGGTCGAGTGGACATGCGCCGACAATACACGGGGCTAAGCTGGACACCGAAGCGGCGGGATTTTAATTCATTAGAATCGGTAGGGGAGCTTCCCATGGGCGGAGAAGCCGGAGGGCGACCGACGGTGGAGCGCATGGGAGTGAGAATGCTGGCATGAGTAGCGAGAGACGAGAGAGTAACTCGTCCGCCGTGAACCCGAGGTTTCCTGGGCAAGGCTAATCCTCCCAGGGTCAGTCGGGGGCTAAGGCGAGGCCGGGAGGCGTAGCCGACGCGCAGCAGGCAGACATTCCTGCACCGCGCACGCGGCGCTACGACCGACGGGGCGACGGATGGGGGTGGCTCGGCGGGGTTCTGGACGTCCCCGTGATGGAGCGCGGCCCGCGGACCAGGGAAATCCGGTCCGCATTGAGGGCGAGGCTCCGGACGAAGCGATTGAGCGAAGCGAGTGAGCCCGAGGTCCCTAGAAAAACCCCTAGGCAGGCGCGTGCGCGCCCGTACCGCAAACCGACACAGGTGGGTGGGTAGAACATACCGAGGCGATCGGGTCAACCATGGTCAAGGAACTCGGCACAATGGCCCCGTAACTTCGGGAGAAGGGGTGCCCGCGCGTACGTGAACCGGCTTGCCCGGGGAGCGGAGGCGGGCCGCAGTGGAGAGGCCCAAGCGACTGTTTACCAAAAACACAGGACTCTGCAGAAGCCGCAAGGCGACGTATAGGGTCTGACGCCTGCCCGGTGCCGGAAGGTCACGCGGAGGAGTTAGCCATTTCGGCGAAGCCCCGAAGCCAAGCCCCGGTAAACGGCGGCCGTAACTATAACGGTCCTAAGGTAGCGAAATTCCTTGTCGGGTAAGTTCCGACCTGCACGAAAGGCGCAACGACTTGGGCGCTGTCTCGACCATGGACCCGGTGAAATTGCACTGGTCGTGAAGATGCGACTTACCCGCGGAAGGACGGAAAGACCCCGTGAACCTTCACTGCAGCTTGGCATTGGCCGCTGGTCCCGCGTGTAGAGGATAGGCAGGAGGCATCGATCCGGAGGCGCCAGCCCCCGGGGAGCCGCCCTTGGAATACTGCCCTCGCGCGACCGGCGTCCTAACCCGAGGCCGTCAACCGGCTCGGGGACCGTGCCAGGCGGGCAGTTTGACTGGGGCGGTCGCCTCCTAAAGGGTAACGGAGGCGCGCGAAGGTCCGCTCGGGACGGTCGGCAACCGTCCTTTTGAATGCAAGAGTACAAGCGGGCTTGACTGCGAGGCCCACAAGCCGAGCAGGTGCGAAAGCAGGCTCTAGTGATCCGGCGGCCCCGAGTGGGTGGGCCGTCGCTCAACGGATAAAAGGTACTCCGGGGATAACAGGCTGATCTTGCCCAAGAGTCCACATCGACGGCAAGGTTTGGCACCTCGATGTCGGCTCATCGCATCCTGGGGCTGGAGCAGGTCCCAAGGGTACGGCTGTTCGCCGTTTAAAGCGGTACGCGAGCTGGGTTCAGAACGTCGTGAGACAGTTCGGTCCCTATCCTCCGTGGGCGCAGGAGAATCGATGGAGGCTGCCCCCAGTACGAGAGGACCGGGGTGGACGCACCTCCGGTGAACCGGTTGTCGACCAACGGCACGGCCGGGTAGCCGCGTGCGGCGCGGATAACCGCTGAAGGCATCTAAGCGGGAAGCCGTTCCAGGGATTAGTTCTCCTTCCGGTAAGGGCCCAGGTAGACTACCTGGTCGATAGACGGCAGGTGCAAGGCTGGCGACAGCCTCAGCCGAGCCGCACTAATCGCCCGAGCTCTTCCGGAACCGCACCTCGCGGCCCGCGGGACCCAGCGCTCTTGCGCGGTCCGGGCACGAGGATGCCCCCGAGTCATCTCCCCTATGCGCCATGCGGCCCCCAGGGCACGTGTAGAGTGAGACCCAGGACACCGTAACGGTGGGCGCCGCCCACCGGTCAGCGGCCAGAGCATGGGGGGCACGCCCGGTCCCGTTCCGAACCCGGAAGCTAAGCCCCATCGCGCCGAGAGTACTGCGGGGTCAGCCCGTGGGAGGCCAGGGCGCCGCTGACCGGTGGACGGCACCGAGCCGT
>NZ_JAQLEM010000061.1 GCF_028209885.1 Collinsella aerofaciens
TCCTGCTCGCACGAAGGCCACATTTAGTGGCCTTCGGCTCGTGCGGAACTCGCGACGGAGCAAGCGTGAAACCGACCTACGCCGTCTCCTCACCGCGCTGGGGAGCCAAATTAAAAGAAAGTGCGCCGGCTTTCGCCGGCGCCTTATAGGGGGTTTTAGTTGGTAGCCATCTTTTTTGCTGCAGACTCTACGTAGTTGGCCATGTCGGCTACGTCGCAGACGTCTTCGAAGCGGACGGGCTTGGACTCGAGCTCGGCGAGTTGGACCGGGGCAACCGTGTTGGTTGCCTGCTCGAGCACGCGCATAGCCTCAAAGTCGTCTTCGGGAACGTCGAGCCCCAGGGCATCGCAGCAGGCGCGCGGGAACTTGTAGGGGCTGGCGGTCGAAAGTAGCACGCGGGCCTTGGCGCCCTCGGCGGGAGCGACCTTTTCAAAGACGTAATAGCCGCAAGCGGTGTGCGGGTCGATTACGTAGCCGTTCGCATCCCAGCAGCTCTTGATGGCAGCACGGACTTCGTCCTCGCTGGCCCAGCCGCAGCCAAAGACGCTCTGAATCTTAGCCAGCAGCTCGGCGGGCACCTCGTAGCGGCCGGTCTGGGCAAGCTGCTCCATAAGGCCGGCAACGAGCTCACAGTCGCCATCGGACAGGAAGTACAGCATGCGCTCTAGGTTGGAGCTGATGAGGATGTCCATCGACGGCGAGATAGTCGTGAAGAACGGACGGTTGCGGTCGTAGACGCCGGTGGTCAGGAAGTCGGCCAGCACGTTGTTCTTGTCGCTCGCGACGATGAGCTTGGCGACGGGCAGACCCATGCGCTTGGCATAGTAGCCGGCCAGGATATCGCCAAAGTTGCCAGTCGGCACGCAGAACTCAACGGCGTCGCCGGCCTCGATGGCGCCGGCGCGCAGCAGCTGCGCATAGGCGGCAAAGTAGTAGACGACCTGCGGCACCAGGCGGCCGACGTTGATGGAGTTGGCGCTCGAAAGCACCGTGCCGGCGGCCTCAAGACGCTCGGCAAGCTCCTTATCGGCAAAGATGCGCTTGACGGCACTCTGGGCATCGTCGAAGTTGCCGCGGATGCCGCAGACGGCGACGTTATCGCCCTCCTGTGTGGACATCTGCAGGTTCTGGACGCGACTGACCTTGCCTTCGGGATAAAAGACGGTGATACCCGTGCCCGGGGCGTCGGCAAAACCGGCGAGCGCGGCCTTGCCCGTGTCGCCCGACGTGGCGGTGACGATCATGATGCGTTCGGCGCTGTCCTTGGCGGAAGTGCGGGCCATGAGGCGGGGGAGCATCTGCAAGGCGACGTCCTTGAAGGCGCTTGTAGGGCCGCCAAAGAGCTCCATCACATAGGTCTGAGGGGCGTCAGCGCCCGGCGCAGCGTCGAGTTTGACGAGCGGCGTAACCTCTTCACTCGCGAACGTGCCGCGGTATGCCTCGTCGACACACGCCGAAATTTCTTCGGCCGTGTAATCATTCAGTAACATTCCCAACACATCTTGAGCGATTTCAAAGTACGATTTATCTGCAAGCGAGCTGATATCGACCTGCTGGGTGCCGAGCTCGTCCGAGACAAACAAACCCCCGTCGGGAGCGATGCCGGTACGGATTGCCACCTTACTTGAGCACGATAAAGTGCGTCCTCGTGTACTATGATAAGTTCCCATATAACACTGCTCCTCGGATGCCTTGGTCCCAATCGGTGAAACCATGGTATCAGAGCGCGCAAAATAGGTTCGCAGAGGCTTTTTAGAAAGGTAACCTCCAGCCCATGATTAAGATTGCCAAGTTTGGCGGCTCGTCGGTCGCCGACGCCGAACACTTTAAGAAGATCAAGGCCATCGTCGATGCCGACCCGGCCCGCCGTTTTGTGGTGGTTTCTGCCTGCGGTCGCCGCTTTAAGGGCGACACCAAGGTGACCGACCTGCTCTACCTGGTTAACGCGCACGTTAAGTATCACGTGTCGTGCGAGGAGCTGCTCGAGGACATCGGCCAGCGCTACTTTGATATTGCTGACGAGCTGGAGCTCACCTATCCCATCCGCGAGGAGTTCGCGGCCTTTGCCGAGCGCGCCCGCTCGGGCGGCTACTCTACCGAGGAGCTCGTGAGCCGTGGCGAGTACTTCACCGCTCGCCTGATGGCCGAGTACCTGGGTCTACCGTTCCTGGACGCTGCGACGGTTGTGGCGTTCCATCACGACGGTACGCTCAGCATGAATCGCACCTCCGAGCTGGTGCAGGAGTATGGCCAGCAGGGCGGCTTTGTAATGCCCGGTTTCTACGGCGCGACGCGCGAGGGCCAGATCAAGCTGCTCGACCGTGGCGGCGGCGATATTTCCGGCTCGATCCTGGCCAAGTGCCTGGGCGCCGATCTGTACGAGAACTGGACCGACGTCTCGGGTTTCTACTCTGCCGATCCGCGCATCGTGCCCGAGGCTCAGCCCATCGCCCGCGTTACCTACGAGGAGCTGCGCGAGCTTTCGTACATGGGTGCGAGCGTCCTGCACGAGGAGGCCGTGTTCCCCGTGCGCGAGGCAGGCATTCCGCTGGTCATCAAGAACACCAATGCGCCGCAGGACCCCGGCACCATTATTAGCGAGACGGCTGATGAGGGTGAGGCAGAGCCTATCATTACCGGCGTGACCGGCAAGCGCGGTTTTGTCGCCATCAACGTTGCCCGCGACCGCACCAAGCCCCGTGTTGGCTTTATGCGCCGCGCGCTTTCGGTCTTCGAGCGCTATGACGTTTCCGTCGAGCACATGCCCACCGGTGTCGACCGCTTTGGCGCCGTGGTGCAGGAGCAGGACGTTCACGATTCGCTGTACTCGCTCGTGGGCGACATTCAGCAGGAGGTCGAGCCGCTCGAGATCGAGGTTGTCGAGGGCCTGGCGCTTATCGCGACCGTCGGTCGTAACCTGCGCGGTCGTGCCGGCATCTCTGGTCACCTGTTTGGCATGCTTGGCCAGGCCGGCGTGAGTGTGCGCATGATCTCGCAGAGCTGTGACGAGATCAACATCATTATCGGTGTCGAGGAGAAGGACTTCGACCTGGCGATTCAGACCATCTACCGTGCCTTCTCCGACGAGAACGGCATTGTGAAGGTCTCCGACTTGGAGGCTCCCGCGCCGGTCAATCCCGCTCTGGCTGCGCTCAAAAAGTAGCGACTGCACGGTAGATTTTTGGGTCATGTTTCAAAAATCTACGGCGGGGCGTTTCGTTTCGGTTTCGTTTCGACGGGGCGGGTTTCGTGTCCGCCCCGTTCTTGTATACACTGGCAACAATAATTGGCCTGCTCGGCGTGCGGGCAAAAGCCAAAACCTTTAAAGGGGGAAGCATGAAACAGTACACGGTTGCTATTTTGGGCGCGACGGGAGCCGTGGGCACCCAGATGCGCGAGTGCCTCAACGAGCAGGAGTTTCCGGTCGGTAAGCTCAAGCTGCTGGCGAGCGCGCGCTCTGCGGGCAAGACCGTCGAGTTCCGTGGCGAGCAGATCGTGATTGAGGAGGCTTGCCCCGAGGCCTTTGAGGGCTGCGACATCGTACTTGGCGCCGCCGGCGACGACATCGCGAAGGAGCTGCTGCCCGAGGCCGTCAAGCGTGGCGCCGTCGTGGTCGACAACAGCCACGCCTTCCGCATGGATCCCGAGGTGCCGCTGGTCGTGCCCGAGATCAATGCCGACGACATCAGGTGGCATCACGGCCTTATCGCCAACCCCAACTGCGCGACCATCATCGGCCTGGTTCCCACGTGGCCGTTGCATCAGCTCGCCGGTGTGAAGCGCATGATCGTCTCGACGTATCAGGCGGCTTCGGGTGCCGGTGCTCCCGGTATGGCCGAGCTCGAGGCTCAGCTGGCCGCCCTGGGCCGCGGCGAGGAGATTCCCGAGCCGCGCGCGTTTGCCGCCCAGCTGGCGAGCAACCTGATTCCGCAGATCGGCGGCGTCAAGGAGGAAGGCTTTACCTCCGAGGAGATGAAGCTGCAGAACGAGGGCCGCAAGATCATGCATCTGCCCGAGCTGCGCGTGAACTGCACCTGCGTGCGCGTGCCTGTGCTGCGTTCGCACTCCGAGAGCATTACGCTCGAGTTTGAGCGCGATATTACGGTCGAGGAGGCCCGTGCTGCGCTGGCCGTCGCTCCGGGCGTGAAGCTGGTTGACGACATGAGCGCCGAGGATGCGCACGACCGCTTCCCCATGCCGATGGATACGTCCGACCAGGACCTGATTTGGGTCGGCCGCGTGCGTCGCGACATCTCGAACCTCGAGGCCGCGCGCGGTATCACCTTCTGGTGCTGTGGCGACCAAATCCGTAAGGGCGCGGCAACCAACGCCGTCCAGATCGCTAAGCTGCTCTGCGAGTAGTGTGGCCTGTCCGGCGGGGGCCGGGCTTAGTTTTCAGAACGTCCTCGACCATGTGTGGCGCCTTGTCCTGCTCCTTCGGAGCCGCGGACAAGG
>NZ_JAQLEM010000062.1 GCF_028209885.1 Collinsella aerofaciens
ATGCGACCGAGCGGGCCGAGAGGGCCAGCGCGGCGCGGAAGCGGGACGAGGCGAGGGCGAGGACGGCGAGGAAAGACCTCGCTGATATCGCCGGGCAGGTTGATGAAAAGCGGTCCCAAGCTGCTGAAATCGACCGTCAAATCGCGGATAAAATGGCCGAGATTGACCGCTTGGACGGCGAAATCGGCAAGAAAATCGAGCTGCGCAACGAGGTGGGCGATGACCTTCAGCGGGAGTCCGCGCGATTGGAGTCTCTTCGGCAGGGAACGCGAGCAGCTGAGAGAGACGTTGAGGAGCTTCGACCCATCGCTGCCGAGGTTCGCAGGTACGAGGGTGCGGGACGCGCTGAGCGCGGCACAATCCTCGATTCAATCGCTGCTCGATGCGCAGGAGCGGCGAGAGCAGCTAGAGCGGCAATTGAGGAGCTTGGAGACCGCATCTGGGCGCTGATGCGTCCCAGGAAGGCGAAGACGGAGCAGCGCAGCCTGGATGACGTGATGAGGGAAGCAACGGAAGCCGCACGCGCGTCGGAAGCGTTGAGCCGTGGCCATGTCGCGCCGACGAACGGCAGGTCACGGGGTCAGTCGCGATGATGTGTTATAGTAACACCTGTAATACAGCAAGGTTAGGAGGTGCGGCATGGCCACTGCGGTTACTTCACTTAGGATTCCTACGGATTTGAGTGAGCGCTACAGCCGTCTTGCAAAGGAGACGGGTAGGTCGCGGAGCTACTACGTCAACGAGGCTCTTGCGGATTCGATTGACCGGTTCGAATACGAGTACGGGATTCTCAGAGACATTGAGGACTATCGCGCTGGCAGGCTTGAAACCTACAGCATCGATGAGGTAAGGGCGCATTGTGGATTGGCGGATTGAGTTCACGAGGAATGCCGACAAGGCGATGCGCAAGCTAGACAAGGGCGTTGCGGCGCGGGTGTTCGACGAGCTGGACGAGATAGCGAAGCTCGAAGACCCGAGAAGCAGGGGAAAAGCCCTGACGGGGAACTTGGCTGGCGTGTGGCGATACAGGGTCGGTGATTATCGGATTCTGTGCGATATCAACGACGGCAGGCTTGTCATTCTCGTGGTCGATGTGGCGCACAGGCGCGAGGTCTACAAGCGCAGGTAGCTGCGCAAAAAGAAACCCGCCCGCCGTTAAGACGGGCGGGTGGGTTTACAATGGTGGCCACAGGTTAGCAGGCTCCGACCCCTGCTAACGCCGACACGAGGTAGCAGCTCGCATCAGCACCACCTGCAATTATACGTGCAACACGTGTCAGATGGCAGGAAGTCGAGACGTTACCTCCCAAAAAACGGGAGGTTTTTTCATGGCAATGAATCAAAACGAGGGCGGTTCTGCATACCCGCCGAACCCGGATGTGAAATCCGGCTCTTGTCTAATAGCCGGATTTCAACCACTTACGGTGGTTCACCCCTCTTACTGGAATGCATACAAGACCGAATCTGGGGCAACGTTCTCAATCGATATGGTTCGCCTGAAGCTGTCGTTCATCAACGGCAAGGGCGAGTGGTTGAGCACGCACGCCCAGACATTCGACTGCGACAGCATGAGCGCGTGGACGAGCAAGATTCGCCCCGGCGGATGGTATGAGCTTTGGAGTTTCGACCTCGGCGATAGCTCGGTCGCGCTCGGCATCGGCTTCATGGAGCCGAGCTGCAAGGTGAACATGAATCGCGGGTTCATCGAGTTTAACCCGAACAAGGTCGCAGGGGACAAGCGGTTCTGGCGGCTGCTGGAAAAGCTCGCGCCGTGCGTTTCGCACGCCCGCTTGAAGAGGTTCGACCTCGCCTATGATTTGCCGACAAGCCGTCTGGACTGCCGCCTTAGCAAGGACAGGCGGATGTACAAGTCGGTCATCAGCAACGGAATCACGGAATACCTCGGGGTCAAGAACACGCCCGGATACGTGAAGGTCTACGACAAGGCGGCCGAGATGCACCTGTCGGGCATGTTGACGCGCATCGAGCTGACGTGTGACGGAGAGTGGGACGCTGGGCAGGTTGTCGCGCACTGGCCGCAGGTTCACGCATGGCACAGCGATGAGAGCACGCGCGACTGGGTGCGCGTGGTGGGAATCATGCTCGCCGAGAAGGCCGAGCGCGGCGAGGAGGTCGAGACGCTCATCAACATGCTCGGCTGGCGTTCACGACCGAAGGTGCGCGAGTATCTGCGCACGCCGATGGTCGAGCTGCCGCCCGACTGCGCCGCCGCAGCCGTAGCCGAAGCTCGAAGCTGGTGCGCTCGGTTCGAGTAGACGGGTCAATGGAGCAGGCGGTGACTACGGGGGCGGAGTAGTTCCGCATAGCGGATCTACGTAGCCCTCGTTCACCGGCTGCGGAATTGACGCGGCGAGCAAGCAACAAAACCAGACTTGATTGAGGGTCGATGACGCACTGCGCCATCGACCCTTTCCCTGCTCTAGTCGCGGCGAAGGAAGCCCATCAAATCGGGGCACGTATATATTCGGCTACTACGACCGAATATATACGTGACGTGTGACGTGTGACGAACAGCCGCGACAAGGGGGAGTTTGAGGGGGCTTGCCCCCTCATGCACGCGCCGCCGCGTGCTGTCCGAGACCGTGCCGCCGCGGTCTCGGAGGGGTGCAGGGGTGCCCCCCTGCCATGTCTTTTGCGTAGCAAAAGGCTAACATGCTAGACTTTAGGCGGCTAAAATCTGGCTCCGGCTGAAAGGTCTTAGACTTATGGCGCATCTTGAGAAGTACAAGGCAACATCGGTAGGCCACATGCTCGCGCACTACCGCCGCGACCCGTCCAGCTTGGGGCGGGAGAACATCGACCCGGCGCGGGTCGGGATGGACTACACGCTCGCGCTCGACCCCGCCGATGGTCTGGTGAAGCCGATGAAGGGGGTGGAGCCGAACTGGGCCACGGTCGAGGGGCGCATCGAGCGCGTCAACGAGAGGGCCAAGGCCGAGGGCAAGCGGGCCGTGCGCAAGGACGCGGTGGTGATGGCTGACGTTGTGGTTACGCTGCCGGAGAACGTCCGCGAGGGGGACGAGGGCGCGTTCTTCGGATGGACGTACTGCTTTCTGGCGGACCGTCTCGGGTCCGGGAACATGCTCGGCGGGTTCGTGCACAGGGATGAGGTGCGGACGGACGGCTCGCCAGTCCGCGACCACATGCACGCGGCGTTCACGCCGATTCTGGACGGTCGGTTCAACTTCAAGAAGATGTGCCCGCGAACGTTCTACCAGAGCCTGCACAAGGACCTTGGGGACTATCTTGAACAGCATCTCGGGTACAGACCGGAAATCGAGCTCGAGGACGGCAAGAGGGCACAGAAGGCCCTGAGCAGGGTGGACAAGCGCGACATAGACGCGGCCCGCGCCGAGATCCTTGCCCCTGTCGAGAGGAAGGCTGGTGAGATCGTGGCGGATGCGACCGAGCGGGCCGAGAGGGCCAGCGCGGCGCGGAAGCGGGACGAGGCGAGGGCGAGGACGGCGAGGAAAGAC
>NZ_JAQLEM010000063.1 GCF_028209885.1 Collinsella aerofaciens
ATATACGCCGTGATGCGCGACCGGGTGCCCTACCGGGAGTAGCCCCGACGGTTGACAAAACTATAGGAACACCCAACGACTACTCCAGCAACACCGATGTTTTGGCAACGTCAGCGAGCGGTCACCAGAGCGAACAAATTGGCATGAAAAGAGGACGGCATAGACCTTCTGGTCATGCCGCCCTCTTTGAATGACAAGTTGTCGCTCTGGTGACCGCGCAGCGTCAACTGGCTACGCGGTTTGGTAAAACCGCGTAACTCTTAGGGCCGCTGGCCCATGCCACCCTCGAGGGTGACGGTCTCGCCGTTCATGTACTTAAAGTCGGGACCGCAGAGCTGAACGACCACGCGGCCGATCTCCTTCTCGACGTCGCCGTAGTGACCAGCCGGCGGCATGTGGACGTTGGCCTTAAACGCCTCGGGATAGGCATCCTGGAAGTTCTCGAGCGCAGCGGTCCAAGCAAGCGGGCAAACGATATTGACGTTGATGCCGTCCTTGCCCCACTCGTTGGCGGCAACGCGGGTCAGGCCGCGGATGCCCTCCTTGGCGGCAGCATAGCTGCACTGGCCATAGTTGCCAAACAGGCCGGCACCCGAGGCAAAGTTGACCACGGAGCCCTTGGTCTCCTTCAGGTGCGGATAGGCCTTCTGCATGTACAGATAGGTAGCATACAGACCGGAGTAAATGGCCAGATTAAACTGATCCATGGTGTGATCGGCGATGGTCACGCCCGAGGCGCTGGCCTGAGCATTGTTGACGACGGCGTCGATGCGGCCAAACTCCTCAATGGCCTTGTCGATGACGTTCTGGACGACGGCTTCGTTGTCCTGACCGGCTGAAACATCGGCCTGAACAGGCAGAACCTTGACACCGTGCTCGGCCTCGAGAGACTCCTTGGCGGCCTCGAGCTTAGCGACGTTGCGGCCGGTGATGACGAGGTTCGCGCCCTCCTTGGCAAAAGCGATATCGATGCCGTAGCCGATGGAGCCAGCGGAACCGTCCTTAAGCGTGGCCTTGCCGCCGCCGGTGACGATCACGGTCTTACCAGTGAAAAGTCCCATACAAAGTCCTTTCAAATCGCGACGGGCCCACCCGCCGACTGCGCGCATCCAACTTCACGCGCCAAAAGCTGAAATGCAACTTTAGCGGGTTCAAGTGAAAAATAAAGACCGCAGCAGGCGAACGGCACAACGTCATTCGGCGAAGGGAATGTCAAGCACGAACTGGATAAAGAGGCCGAATTTTTGTCAGCCAAACGAGCCATCGAACACGTTTTGAAACTTTGCTGCGGCGCGCGGGATGTCGGCGCGAGACTTTATCATAGGGTGACAAACAACGATGAGGAGCACATGCCTATGACAGACGAGCTGGACCCCCAGACTCAACAGCATATTGATGATCCCGCAGACGTCACCGCAGATACTGACGCTGTGACCTGCGATGGTACCGACGTCGACGGCCCCATCTTGGACGAAAGCGCTGCGGCGGAAACCCCCGAAACAGAAAACGCCGATGAGCAAAACGACGATGCGCCCGCTCAGGACGACGCCCCTGTACAGGACGACGCCCCGCAAGCAGCGGGCCCCATCGAGGTGTCTTCGGAAGAAGAGCTCGATGCCGTCATGGACTCCATGATGGATGCTGTCAAAGCGATGAAAGACGCCGTCGCCGATGCCGATATTGATGCCGAGGAAGAGGAGGCCGCCGAGGCGGCCTCGACCTTTGTGCCCGGCGAGACTCCGGTTGCCGACCAGGGCAGCACCATGCCCTCGTTTCTGCAGCTCGAGCACCCCACGATTGGCGCCGATGCGGTCGATCCGCACGCAGCAGGCTTTTCTGTGGTCGAGGGCGGTACCGGCAATATCGCCGTGCCGCAGACTGCCGATGCGGACGCTGCCGACACCACTCGCCCGACCGCCCCGCACTCCCCCGCCGCGAGCCGCGATCTGGGGACCGCTGTCTCGAACACTGCGAACGCCGTGGGCACCTTTATCGCCCAGGGCGCCTCGGCCATGCGTGAGATGAATGCCGCGAAAAAGGCACTTGCCGATGCCCGCACCCACCTGGCCGAACTTGAGCAGCGCATTGCCAATCAGGCCGAGGAACTCGAGACGCGCCAGGATATCGCAGGCCGCTACGAGCAGATCGTCGCCGACCAGCGTCAGGCGATCGCCACAGCGCAAAAGACCGCTGCGGCAGCCGAGATTGACCGTGATGCCCACGGCGCCAAAGCGACAGAGCTCAAGGGTCAGTTCGAACAAATGAAGACAGAGGATGACGCGACTGAGCTCCGCCTGAAGGCCGCGCTCGACGCCGTGGAGGCCCGCGAGGCGAGCTCGCGCGAGACCGGCAACCGCCTCGTTCGACGTCTTGAGGATTCCAAGCGCATCCGCGACAAGGTGAAGGCCGAGCGAGACGCCGGCATTGCGGCCGCACAACAAACCGTCGACGCCACGCGCGCCCAGCTCGAGACGCTGCGTCATGAGTATGCCGAGCTGCAACGCAATCCCTCGGCAAATCCCGCCAACTATACGGTGCGTACCAGCGAGCTCTCGATGCAGATCTCCGACACGGAGGATGCCCTGCGTAAAGCCGAAGAAGATGTCCCGCGCATCACCGCCGACCTTGAGCACTCGCTTGCCGCAGCCGAGCAGGCCGTCGAGCAGGCACAAGCCCCCATCAACGACGCCAAGCGAGCCCATCAGACCGTGACGGCAGAGGCCGATGCCGCGCGCGACGAGCTGCAGACCGCAAAAACCGCCGCCGCGACGCGCCAGCGCGAACTGCGCGAGAAGATCGCCGCCGAGGACAAGGCACGCCGCGACCAAGAGCAGAGCATAGCCAACGCCCAAGCAGATGCCGCGCATGCGCAGTCGATTATCGAACAGGCGACCGAGGTGCACGACCACCCAGAGATCACTGAGTCGCTTGCAGGATCCTTGGCCCGAGACAAAGCCGAACACGCCGAGACCGAGCGAGAAGTCGCCCAGCTCGAGGCCACCGAGGACGCGGTGCGCGAGCGTACCCGCGACTCACGCATCAAATTCACCGGCGCCATCGTCTGCATCGTCGCCGCAATCCTGGTGATCATCCTGATCTGGTTGTTCGCAAGTAAGTAAACCAGCCGCCAAAAAGCGCTCAACGCAGTTGCGGTGAGATAGTTCCTGTTTAGCCCAAAAAAGCCAATTCAAGAACTATCTCACCGCAACTTATTTAGATCGACGCAAGGCAATCTATCCCTCTTGCACCAATCTCTTGACATAAGGAGTGTCCCCAGGTGCCGGCACAAAAGGAACGTCCCCAAGTGCCAAGTGCCCAATGACTACTCAACAACCACGGCAACACCGATGTAATGGCAGAGTCAGACACTATGACCCAATCCAGGGGCACGGAAACGACAGGAGCCCCCGCTCGTGACCGCGGGTCGGGGCTGCGAC
>NZ_JAQLEM010000064.1 GCF_028209885.1 Collinsella aerofaciens
AAAAACAGTCCCTATTTCACCGCAACTGCGTTAGGGATTTTTCTGCAGGGGAGGGTAGTCAAAAAAGCCCCGTCCCAAATTGACTGCTCGGGGAGTCGCATTCGAGCTCGGTTGTCCTCTTAGCCACTCGATATCCTTCGGAGCAATAACGGTGATAAAACTTGCTTAAGTGCTAATCAAACTACACACAATCTTGCTCTCTAGCTAATCAAGAATCAGTATAATTTTGATTAGCTAGAGAGCAAGATTGGAGAATCATGGCATTCAACGACTTGATCGCCCAGAAAATAAAGGACTTTGAACAGCAGGGGGTTCCGCAGGTCTTTGAGCGAGACCTTGATCTGGGAAACCCACAGGAGCCAAAGCGCGACAACATCGTAAATGTGGTTGTGGGGGCCCGCCGTTGTGGAAAGACGTATCGCCTGTATCAGGAGATGCAGCGGCTTCAGGGCCGGGGCGTCGAGCTTGACCGGATGCTTTACTTTAATTTTGAGGACGAGCGCTTGCGCCCGTATGAGTCATCGCTGCTGGCGGACGTGCTCGACACGTTCTATGCGCTGTATCCTGCTGCTCGAACCGAGGGCGCTTACATTTTCTTTGACGAGATCCAGGAAATTCCCGAATGGGGTGCGTTTCTGCGGCGTGTAGTCGATACGGAGAAAGCGACCGTCTATGTGACGGGATCTTCTTCTAAGATGCTGTCCTCAGAGCTTAAGAGCGAGTTCAGGGGTCGTTCTCTTATACGGGAGCTTTTTCCGTTGAGTTTTTCGGAATACGTTCGATATAAGACGGGGAACGTTTTCGAGCCAGATGCGACCTTTTCCCCAAGCGATGCAGCGCTGCTTCGACATCATCTGATCGGATATCTTGAACGAGGGGGATTCATCGCGACACTTGAGCAGACGCCCGCAGACGCGATTCAGCTGCTACAGGAATATGCTTCGCGAACGGTCGCTATGGACGTCATTGAGCGTTACGACGTCAAGAACCCTCGCCTGGCATCGCTGTTCTTGACGCGGTGTATGGCATCTTCGGGACGAGAGCTGTCAGTGAACAAAGTGTACAACGAGTTCAAGAGCAGACAGATACCCGTCAGTCGTAATTCGCTCAGCGATTTACTTGAGTATTATGAGGATGCCTACCTGTTATTTTCTGTGCCGGAGTTCACGCGTTCATTGGCAAATAACATGCGGTCTGCGTCTAAGGTCTACGCTGTCGACCCTGCGATGTTTGGAGCATTCTCTCCCGCATCGGCATTGGACCAGGGCCAGAGGCTCGAGACCGCAGTGTTCAATGCGCTAAGAAGAAGGACTCCCGCGGTGAGGACCGGCTCGGTCTGCCGCCTGCTGATCAAAGAGAAGAGCAAAAGCCATGAGGTGGACTTTGTGGCTGGGGACGCACTTCTCATGCGGGCTTATAGCCTGATTCAGGTGAGTGTGGATATGGCAAGTGAGAAAACGCGCGAGCGCGAAATTGCCGCGCTTGATGCCTCGATGGCCCAGTTCGATCTTGGCGAGTCGGCAATCGTTACCATGGATGAGCAGGCCGATATTCCATGCGAGCACGGTGCGGTACACGTTGTGCCCGCATGGAAGTGGCTCCTTGCCTAATCATCTACGGATCTGTGGGGCCAGGACCTCCTGGCCCCTTTATCACGGTTGGGGAGCACCATGATGCGCCCGGCTAGTCTTGGGCTTTGATGCTCGGCATCAGAATCTGGGCGAGGTAGTCGCATTCGAGCTTGGTGGCGGCGTCGGCCTTGCCGTCTTTGCCGACCAGCACGTTCTTGATCTGGCTATAGGTGTAGCGGTTGCCGGTCGTGAGCTCGACAAGCTCAATCGCCGTATCCATGGGGTAGGTCGACACGGGGTCTTGCGTCCGTCCGTTGATGGTCTGGGGCACCACGTACGGATAGACGGGGCCGCTGGCGTAGACGGTGTAGCCGTTGCCGAGGTTTGCGGCACCCAAAACCGCGTCGCCCTCATCGGGCGTAAAGCTCTCGCCCTCGCGCACCGCGACGAGCGTCACGAGCGGTGTGTTGGTGTCGCCGTCCAGATAAATGCACAGCGTGCTGCCGTTTTGCCAAGTCGCGACTTTGCCGTACCACTCAACGGGAATATCGAGCTGATACAGGTCCGTTGCCTTATGTCGAGCATCGGCGTCGCGGGCCGCCTGTGCCTCGCGGGAGCTCACGGCGTTGACGGCGGCGTCACGGCGCGCGGTTGCCGCCTGCTGGAGCACCTTTGCGACCGCGGCGGAGTTCACCCCGCCTTCCTCGGCATACTTGGCGGCGGCATCGATCTGGTCGTCAGTCACCGTGTCGGCCGAAGGCACCTTGAGCTTAAAGGTGGCCTGGGCACTCAAATCCTGCCCATCGCTCTTAATGGTGACCTGCGCCTTGGTGGTCGGCACGGTGTAAATGGTACCGTCGGCTGCGATGGGGGACCCAGCGATGGAGAGCGTATAGTCGCCGGGCAGCAGCTTAATGCCGCGACCGTGTTCGTCAACGTAGAGCGTTTCGCTCACGGAAGAACCGTCGGAATCCTGGCCGCTCACCTGCACGGGAATCTTGGAACCAGTTGAGCAGTCGAGCCCTGCGGCATGCACGCCAATCTGCACCGACATCATCGTGTGTGCACTGGCGGCGACAGCGGCAGCCTGCTCTTGCTGATATCCGTTCCAGGCAGCATAGCCTGCGCCGCCGGCGACGAGCGCGACGGCCACAACGCCGGCAACCATCAGGTTGCGGCGCTTGGGCGGCATCTTACGATGACGGGCCTCGGCCTCATGTGCCGAAGGAACAGACGGTAGGGGGATATCGCCCATGGCGATGGTCTCGTCCACGGCAGGCGCAGAGCCCAGGCCGGGGAGCTCGCGGGTCAGCGAATCTTCGGCCGGCAAGCTGTCGAGCAAGATGGTTTCCTCGCTCGTGTCGGATTCGGGCTGGTCGTCGGCCTCGCATTCGGATTCCTCGTGCCCCGCCTCGTCCTCGGTGGGCGCGGCGCCATCGTCTTTTGCATCCTGATCATCGGGCTGCGCCTCGATTTCCGGCTCATTCCGCACATCAACGCTCGAATCGTCAAACGCAATCTCGGCCAGTGCGATTTGGTCTAGGCTCTCCAGGGCCTCGGCACACGCTTTTGCATCTTGGGCCGCATCCTCTTGGCCCATCGTCTCATCTTTCATATATCCCCCAAGCTCAATATCGGCTCAACACTGTACCCAAAAATGGAGCCATATAAAGCGCGTATGAAATATAAGATTTGATTTAACCTGAGCGCATCGTTCGGCCGCATCCTCGCGGCAGCAAAAGGCCCCCGGAACGCGAACGATGAACTGCCTCCCATTTCTTGGACATGAGAAATGGGAGGCTTTTTATGCGTGTCGACTTGAGGGTGAAGCACGACAT
>NZ_JAQLEM010000065.1 GCF_028209885.1 Collinsella aerofaciens
CAATTTGACACTGGACTCAACCCTGAGCTGTTCAAGGCCGTCCAGCTCGCGCTTCGCCGTTATCGCCCCGTGCTTCGCCTTGTCTCTCTCGCCCTCAAGGGTCTCTATCTCGGACTTGAGCGCCCTCGTGGTGCCGACCTGCACCTTGTACGCGTCAAGGCTCCTGTAGCCCTTCGCGCGCAGCTCGTGGCGCATTGGGCGCTCGTACCCGTAGGGCTTCGCGACCTGCTCCCAGAAGTCCTCCTGAAGCCTGCTCATGGTTCCCTGGGCCGTTACCTCCCACTTGCCATCCGCGTTCTTGCGGCGCTTGTCGGGCGCGAACAGCTCCTTGGCGCACAGGCGATCGTAGCCGTCCTCGCCGTGGATGACCGGGGCGATCCAGATGTGCACGTGCGGGGTGCCCTCGTCCAGATGAATCTGGGCGGCGAGCAAGTTCTCATAGCCGTACCGCGCACCGAACCACTGAACCGACCTGTCAAGAAACTCCTTGGCCGTCTCCTCGTCCGGAAGCGCTTCGTTTGTCGACACGATGAACCCCATCGCGCGAACTTGGTTGTCCCTGATTTTCCTCTTCGTGTTCAGCTCGCCCATACGGCGCTCGATGGCCTGTTCGAGCGGAACGGGACTCTCGTCCCCCGCGCGGCACAGGTACCCGACATGCCGGCCGCTCTGGTCAACATCGTTGGCGTAGGTGTGCGCCCGCCTGTCCAGCTCCTTGCCCACGGCTTCAAGGCTCTCGCATTTGGTCGACTTCATGGCAATCAAGGGTGCTACGGTCATGTCAAACTCCCGAGTTCGAACCACCTAAAGGTGCGTTAGCGACTTTGGTATAGTCACGGTATACCAAACTGCGTTTGGCCGTGCAAGGACGCTGCCCTTGACCCGCTCGGGCGTTCCCCCCGAGACCCCCCAGCCCTACTCATTCGCGGCGTCGCTCATGAGGTGCGGGCCATCGGCGCAAGCGCCGAATGAGGGGGCAAGCCCCCTCAAACTCCCCCGCTCAACCTCATTTGTCATTTGTCATTTGTCACATTATTTTTCGGACGTAGTTAGCGAAAAATAATGAGCCGCCCGATTCTGCAGGTCTCATCCAGTCGAGACACGGGCAAGGAAAGGGTCGATGGGAGCTTGCGCTCACATCGACCCTCTTTCCAGTCTGGTCTTCGGCTTCACCGTCGCGTCAATTCCGCAGCCGGTGAACGAGTCGGCTTAGATCCGCGCGAGCGCGGAACACGCCGCCCCGTAGTCACCGCCTGCTACATTGACCCGACTACCGCGCCGCACCAGCTTTTCGCTTCCGCCAGCAGCAGGGCGGCAGCTCCATCCGGCAGCTTCACGCACGGCGTGCGCAGGTACTCGCGTACCTTTGGCCGGCTGGTGCGTCCAAGCATATTGATGAGCGTCTCAACGTCCTCGTTTCTCTCGGCTTTCTCGGCCAGCATGATTCCAATCACGCGAATGTAATCCTTTGTCCCAGATTCACTGTGCCACGCGTGCACCTGCGGCCAGTGCTCCTCAAGCTGCTCCGCAGTCCACTCGCCATCACAAGTCATCTCGATGCGCGTCAGCTGCACCTTGTCCGTATCAAGATGCAGCTCGGCGGCCTTGTCGTAGACCTTGACGTATGCGGGCGTGTTCTTGACCCCCAGATACTCCGTGATGCCATTCGATATGACGGACTTGTACATGCGCCTGTCCTTGCTCAAGCGGCAGTCGTAGCGGCTCACCGGAATGTCGTAGGCGAGGTCAAAGCGCTTGAGCCGAGCCTTGGACACACACGTCCCAAGCGTCTTAAGAAGTCCGTGGAACCTTTTATCGCCAGCAACCTTGTTCGGGTTGAACTCGATAAAGCCCTTGTGCATGTTGACTTTGCAGGACGGTTCCATAAACCCGATGCCGAGCGCGACCGAGCTGCCGCCCAAAGCGAAACTCCACAGCTCATACCACCCGCCCGGCCTGATTTTCGACGTCCAAGCGCTCATCTCGTCGCAGTCTGTGAGCTGCGCTCCCTTGCGGCTCAACCACTCGCCACGGTCACCCTTGAAGGTAAGAGAAAGTCGAACCATATCGACCGACAGCGTATTTTTATTTACACCCCTATAAGGGTTGTAGTAGCTAGGGGAAGTGCACGAAAGTGCATGAAATCCGGCTATTAGACAAGGGCCGGATTTCAAGCCGCCGTTCTCGGGGTCATCCACGACCCCATCAATTTGTTTACTTTCGCCGCTCATAAAAGAAAACCTCCCGGGTCTCGGGAGGTCACAAACTCGGATATGGTTTGCCAGTTTGCTGTAGTCAGATGCCCGCGTGCTAGAATGGGGCCGTGGTACTACGGTGGCATTTGAGTCGTGACCTCAGTGTCAGCGTCGGGGGGTAGGAGCCCCGTTCGCCTTTGCCGAATTGTACCTCAAACGAACGACCCGCCCGCCTGGCTTAAGGCTGGGCGGGCGTTTTCGTTTCTAGCGGCTCTGACTCCACGACCGCTGCGGCGGTCTATCGTCACGGTTCGCATCCCGCGCCCTAGCAGCCCTCTGGGCTTCCGCAGCACAGGCTTTGGGGCTTCTGTCATCGTCTTCCCCGTAATTGCGCTCCAAGGCCGCCAAATCGCGTTTGAGCGCCTTTGTGGTCATCCGCGCACTTCTCGGCCCGAGCCTTCTGGTGAGGTCCGCAATTGCCAGCCCAAGCCGTCCAACCGCTTCTCTGACCTCTTCCACGAACTGACTGACTCGTCCGCGGAGTCCATCGCATCGAGCAGCGATTTCATCGAGCATTCCGCGCTTCTCAAAGCGTCCCGCGTGGTCGAACCGCTCAGCGAGGGAAGCGATGGCTTCCAGCTCCTCAACGTCCTCCTCAAACCGTCCCGCCGTGCGCCGAACCGACTCCAATCGCCGCTGCTCGCGCTTTAGGTTCTCGCCCACCTCGTTGCGCAGCTCGATTTTCTCGCCGATTTCGCCGTTCAAGCGGTCAAGCTCGGCCATTTTCTCCGCGATTCGGCGGTCGATTTCCGCAGCCTGCGCCCGCTTTTCATCGACCTTGGCGTTCACGGCACCCAATTTGACACTGGACTCAACCCTGAGCTGTTCAAGGCCGTCCAGCTCGCGCTTCGCCGTTATCGCCCCGTGCTTCG
>NZ_JAQLEM010000066.1 GCF_028209885.1 Collinsella aerofaciens
ACACCCATTCGATTAAGTACGCGAAGAGCAAGGCGAGCATGGCCTTGTACCTGACGCACGAGAAGTGCTCGGACAAGGTTCAGTACGACTGGAGGGACGTTCTCGAGTTCGGTGGTGCGAACTGGCACGACTGGTGCAACGAGCTTGAGGACTTGCACGCGATGATGAAGGAGATGCGTCAATACATCATCGCGAACAACGTCTCGGAGTTCTACGAGTTTCAACTTTGGTGCGACGAGAACAACGACATGTGGAGCCGTGCCCTCGACCTCAAGTGTGCGTGGGCAATCGGCAATTTCATCGAGCGCCGGCGCAACGCCATCCAGCAGGCCGCGAAGCTCGACTATGAAAAGCGTCGCGACAACAGCGACGAGACGATTGTGTGAGGGCAGACGGGTCAATGCAGCAATGCGTGACCACGGGGGTGGAGAGTTCCGCGAATGCGGATCTCGGAACCCTCGTTCACGGATTGCGGAATTGACGCGGCGGGCAACCGAATAGACCAGACTTGATTAAGGGTCGATGGACGCTCTGCTCCATCGACCCTTTCCTTGCCCAAGTCTCGACGAAGGTTGATTTGGGGATGCTGCTGCGCGGGGCTTTCTGCGACCCCCGCGCAGGGGGGTGCCGAACCACGAACCCGAACCCTTGGGGGAGTTTGAGGGGGCCTGCCCCCCTCATGCACGCGCCGCCGCGTGTCGCCAAGCCGCAGGCGCGGAGCGACCCTAAGTCGCGGAGAACCGACAGTGGTACACTGTCGGCGCGCCCTCTTTTCCGTAGGTAAAAGGGGAGTGCGTTACCCTTTTGTTCCAAAAAGCCGGGAGGTGCCGCCGCCGATGGGGAAGCAGTACGCAATCCTTCGAGTCCAGAAGTGCAAGGGTGCCGCGATAGGTGCCATGCAGTACCACAACGACCGCGAGCCGGGAAAGCACACGAACCCTGACATAGACCAAACCCGAACCCGGCTGAACCGCGAGATGCGTTCTCACGTCGATTACGAGCGCGAGGTGCAGGCGAGGATTGACGACGGGTATTCGGGCGAGCGCAAGGTGCGCAAGGACGCGGTGAAGCTCGTCGAGGGAATCGTGACGGCGAGTCCCGAGTTCTTCGAGCTGGCGGACGATGACAAGGTGCGCGAGTTCTTCGATGACGCGTACCGGTTCTGCTGCGATGAGTTCGGTGAATCGAACATGGTTCACTTCACGGTGCACATGGACGAGGAGACCCCGCACGCGCATTTCGGTTTCGTGCCGTTGAGGGACGGCAAGCTCTCGTGGAAGGAATTCTTCCCGAACAAGATGGCGCTCGGGAAGATGCAGGACAGGTTCTATGGGCGCGTAGGAGCGCTGTACGGCCTTTCTAGGGGCGAGAAACGCGGGGACGGGGAACCAGTGAAGCGGCACAAGTCCGTGGCCGAATACAAGGCCGAGAACCTCCGTATACAGGCTGAGCTCGACGAGAAGACCAAACAGCTGGAATCGGTGACGGCGGAACTTGCCGTTGTGAAGGATGCCCTCAAAACTGCGCAGGATGCCGCAAAGAAAGCGAAAGACCAAGTTACCGAGTGCGAGACCAAGCTGGATGGTTACGCAACTCGATTCAAGAAGATAAAAACCGAGCTGGCGCAGATTGCCGAAGCCCTGTCGTGGAGGAAGTTGCTAAAGAGGTTCAGGGACAAGCTCATTGAGTTCTCGGAAAACCCGATTTGCTGGGACGCGCTCAAAGCTGGTCGAGATTTCGAGAGCGAAAAAGACGGCAAGCGAGCCGAGCGCGTTCTTGAGAAGGGCGCTCGCGAAAAGCTCAAGGAAATGAACCAGCTTGAAAAGGAGATGGACGAGTGGTCTCCGTTCGATGACGTTGAGGAAGGTCGTGCGGCTAGCAAACGGCTTGAGCTTGAGCGGTCGGGTTTCGCGCCTGACCGCAACTATGATGGGCAGGCGCTTTGATTCAGTATACTAATCGGGTATACTTGCTAGGGAAGAAAGGAGAACGGCAGTGGTCAGAGTACACGGGAACGCCCTCAAGCACGGGCTTACCAGCGAGGAAGTCGCATATGCGTGGGAGAACCCGATTAGGTGTCGGCAGCGAAATGGCACGGACGACCCGCCGCTCTGGATTTCGGTCGGTTCTCTTCCTGACGGGAGGTTCGCCGAGCTGATTGGGTTTATGGATATCGACGGCGTTTGGTGCGTGTTCCACGCGATGGTGCCGCCGACGAAGAAGTTCAAGCGTGAGCTGGGATGGAGGTAGACATGAACGGAATCGTTGCCGAGAACGGCAAGGTCGTTACCGACGAGATGATTGCCGACTGGGAGAGCGCTCTTGAGCGTGACGAGTGGCCTAGCGGATGGGTCAACGTCGGCGAGATTGTCGAGGGTAAGCTTCCGAAGGCGGCTCCGGATACTGTGACGCTGTCGCTCAAGGTTCCCGCTGCCATGAAGCGGGCGCTTGAGAAAGAAGCGAAGGCCGAGGGCAAATCGACGGGTGCATACGCTCGCGGAATCCTCGCGGATGGTCTCATGGCCATAGCGTAAATAGGCAAAAAGAAAGCCCCTCTTGCTTGGCGGCTTAGGGGCTTTTAGCAGACGGTTTAACCAGTCCTTTCTGCAAGGAGAATTATAGCATCATGCCATACAAGGACAAAGAAAAGCAGCGCGAAGCACAGCGCAAGTGGGAGAAGGAGAACCGTGGGGCTGGGAAGCGTCACAAGGTTTGGATGTTCATCTTCTATCCCGATACCGCCGAGGTTGGCTGGCGTGACGAGTGCGATGAACTCGGACTGCCGTTTCTAGTCTCGCCGCTTCACGACAGGGATGTGTGGACGGCTGCGGACGAGCGCAGGAACCCAGACCACATCGAGGGCGAGGTCAAGGTCGCGCACCACCACGGCTTAGTTGAGTACCCACAGCCCGTGGGCTACGACACTGTTAAAGAGGACTTCGCATTTCTGCACACCCATTCGATTAAGTACGCGAAGAGCAAGGCGAGCATGGCCTTGTACCTGACGCACGAGAAGTGCTCGGACAAG
>NZ_JAQLEM010000067.1 GCF_028209885.1 Collinsella aerofaciens
TCACCGTATTCCAGGTTCCCGGACGCCGGGCAGACTCGCTTCGGTTCGGGCGCTACACCAACTTTCTCGACACTACCATCCGATAAGGGAAGCGGCGGCTTCTATGGCGCCAATGACCCCCTTGCCGAAATCCTTTCCCCCCTTGACGCTCTGTTCGTCTGCGGCATTAGCGATGGAGGCCAATATGGGCAAGATCGGATTCTCGAAATGGTCGTCTTCCCATGCGTTGAAATAAATGGGCAGACATGGCGTCGCGGGGAGTTCTGTCGCGGTTTCTCCTAGCGTCGCGTTAAGTGTCTCTAGGTTGATATCGAGAGCCGGATTTGCCATTTGCAGGACTCTCGCAACTTGCTTTACAAAGAATGTCTTGCCAGAGCCCCAAGGTGCATCAATGACAAAGGTATACGGAGGCTCAACCGCAATGAGCATCTTTAGAAAGTCCTCGATTTCTCTCTTGCGGTGAAGCGGGTCTTGGGTAAGAGCGTCTTCAATTGCTTTCGGTGTAGGTTCTTCGTCGGCTCGTTTCATGGTGACTGCCTTCTTTCTGTGGGCGGGGTTTCGTTTCGGTCTTATTCGTTCTGTAAATAGGATCGAAGGGTTTCTTCTTGTCTAACTTTCATCCGTAGGTTTTACCCTTTAAGTGTTTAACAATGCCTAGACCTGCTATTTTCCATACGCAGTGAAGTGGTATGGTGCTTGAGCTTATGCTGATTTCTATTTGTGTTGGGAGATTGATGGTTAACAAGTCCCGAGAGGGCAGGGACGGTGGGTTTGAAACCTCCGATGTCCTGATCACGGTTTTAACCTCTGCGGCCCTTCCGGTCGCCTCGCGCATCCTTACGCTTGCCTTTGGGGATAATTCCTTGTGGTCTGTCGACCGATTGTTCATTATCTATTTTGCATCATTTTCAGGATGGATATTGAGAAGTTATCTCCAGCTTGTCGTGGAGAGAAACGGAATGAGGGATAAAGGCTATACGTTTATGGATTCAGGTGCGTCGGGGAATGCCATTTGGACGTTTCCCGTTGCTCTTTCTCTATTTTGTTGGAATCTAATGCCAGGCTTAATCTCACTTCTTGCTATCTATTGTGTCGCAGTTTTTCTGCTTTGGAAGTATCGGAATGTCTTTCGCATTGACGTGGGAAGAATGGTATTTATCGGGTTGTGTACGCTTCTTACCGTGCTTGTCGCGGAAGCGTTCTGTGCGGTCTATTTGCCTGATTCGGTATCTGAAATATATCAATTTGTTATCTATACGTTTACGTTGGTTTTTATTATTTCGTTTAATTTTGCGCTCGATCGCTTTCGAATAAAACGCTTCGGTCGCAGGAAATAGGACCCATGATCTTATAAGGGTATGAGGACAACATGGACACTTCTACAAAAAATCAAACGCTCGTATATCGCTTTGTCGATGTAGATCCCGAAGAAGGCCTGGACGCCAAGGACCTTTCTAAGTTCCTAAGCCAATTTGACGGACTGATAAAAGAGGTCGCAAAAGAGTCGGGCACCTTAGAAAATACGTCTATAAAAGTGCGCCCATTTAAAGAAGGCTCTTTTATTACGGAATTCGTGATCCATTGTGTGCCCGGATTGATTGACGCGTTAAACAGTGACGCTATATCTGCAATTAATAATGCCGGCGGTCTTGTGGAGGTTCTATTTGCTATAGCGCACATAATTAAAAAAGTTAAAGAACATATCTCTAAATATAAGCCAACTGACAATGGAACTTTCGTATATGGAGAGGGCTCGGACGCAGTCGTTGTTCCTGTTGAGATCCACGCGCTAGTCCAGTCCCCAGAAATCGCTGAGAAATTTTCTAAGGTCATCACTGGTCCGATGAAATCTTTCAAGAGGCCTTCGAGGGAGATTGAGATTAAGATTGCCGGTAGTAAGGCTTCAGAGGATGCTATTTCTTTTTCTTCAAGCGAGGCGACTTATTTTGACAGCTATAAAGAAGAAGCTTTAAAGGCAACGCAAGAAGAGACGGTTGAGTATTCGTCCCACAATATCTGGGTTCGACCGTTATTTGGTTCCTACGGTGGAGATGTTTCCGGATATACATTTGAGTCGGGCTACGAGGACGAGCAACGAACATACAATAAGGTTCAAATAGACGACCGTGATTTTCTCGAACGCGTGCGAGATGGTGAGTATCGTTTAAATAGTGGCGACCTAATGCGTGTCGATATGACCATTAAAGAGGTCATTAATTTGAGGACGCAAAAAGTCCGAACCGCCGCATGCCATATAACTAAAGTTAGAGATTACCGTCCGATGAAAAGATGTGAACAGCTGACCTTTGCTGATTTTGTTGATGGGGAGAATAATGACTGACGTGCCGAATCAGGCCAATCGATTTGCCCGGACATTGAATGTAGTTCTGCATGCTCCGCAATAGCGACGAAAACAGGTTACTATGTCGATAGTGATACAGTCATCGTTGACTCTAAGTGAGGCGATGACAAAGGAGGGTCGTTGTTCGGTTGTTGCCGGCAACGGCTCTTTGATTTTAGGAGTTACTTTGGCGATAGATTTTTAGACTTTCGCTCAACTTATCGAACTCCTAGAGAGTCATGGCGTTCTAACTGATGCCGCTGTGCTAGATTGTCTGAGACGCGAAATGAATATTTGCTCGTCGGAGCACTGCTGAATATTGGGTCACCTGTGCGGTTCGAATTTTCAATTGTCGAGCAGCTTTTGTCTTCGATGAAGTCTTGCAATTCTAGCAATAATCAAACATATGTTCTATACTTATGGAAGTAGACTTGTTTGGAGGCGTTAGATGGAAGTCGGAAGAGATGACATTGTAGACAGCGTTGTCCGTCTGATAAATGGGGTGGGCCGTAGCCCCTATTTATTCGTGAACTGCACCCCAAAACTTGGACGGCTTAAATAAGAACTACGCCGCAAGGGACTGTCTCCGGAACTCCTCCGGGGT
>NZ_JAQLEM010000068.1 GCF_028209885.1 Collinsella aerofaciens
GCGAGTTCCGCACGCAAAGGAAAGCACTTAATGTGCTTTCCGTCTTGCGCAGGACTGTAGAGCAGCAAACTTAACCCCCGCCCTCAGCCCCGGAGACCCTCCCGGAGGGGCCCAAAAATTTTTTCAAAAAAGTTGTTGCGCGCCGGACAGACTTCTGTGTATACTAATCCCCGCAGCGCACGCGAGCGGAAACAAACGCGAACGACTGCCTGGGGAGTTAGCTCAGTTTGGTTAGAGCGCCGGCCTGTCACGTCGGAGGTCGCGGGTTCGAGCCCCGTACTTCCCGCCAACGCAATTAAAGCCACGTCTTCGGACGTGGCTTTTTGCGTTTGATAGGACCTTGATCCCATCGGCTCCTTTTGCCCAAAACCAAATCCTTCCAATTCCCGGACAAGCTCCGTTTGAGACCTATGTTCAAACAAGGCGTTTGTTGCACAACACCTGTTCAACGAAGCAGGGGGTTAGGTTATACTAAATTGCACTATGGGCCGTTTTTGATGCAAGAGGCTTCAAACACGGCATTCAGTGGGCACCCGTTTTGCTATATGGGCGTCCATACGGTCATTGGCGTCTCGACGTAAGCTCGGCTCCGGAGCTCGTTCGAGCTGTTCCTATTCCTTGAAAGGGGAAAAAATGGACATATCGAGGAAGACTGATTACGCCCTTCGCATGCTCGCGATGCTTGCCGAGGACCCGGAGCGTCTGCTTTCTGTTCGCACCGCCGCCGAAGAGGTCAATGTCCCGTATTCGTTTGCCCGTTCGATTCAGCATGGTTTGGTTCAGGCCGGTATTGTGGAGAGCCTGCGTGGCGTCCATGGCGGCATGCGTCTTAAGGTCAGCCCCGACGATGTCACCATCCGCCAGGTCGTTGAGGCCGTTCAGGGCCCCATGGTCATGAACGATTGCACCGCGCCCGATGGCGACTGTGCACGCATGGGCACGTGCTGTTATCATCCCCTGTGGGCCGGAGCTCAAGCGCTGATGCGCGACTACCTCGATTCCGTTTCGCTGGGCGATATCGTCGCTCACCGCCAGTTCCCGGCCGTCGATTCCAAGTTCGCCGACCGCGATGCGTTTCCCGAGTACGCCACCTGTGCGTGCGCTTGCCGGGAGGAATAGCGCCGCATAAGGAGCATAGCCATGATTCAGGACCCCTTTCGTTCGATGATTCGTTCGGAAGGGGTCCTGCGTTATCGCGACCTTCCGTGGCGCCGCACGCGCGACCCGTACATTATTTGGCTTTCCGAGGTTATGCTGCAGCAAACGCAGGTGCCGCGCGTGGAGACGCGTATGCCCGCGTGGCTCGATCGCTTTCCAACCGTGCAGGCGCTTGCCCAGGCCGCGCCTTCCGATGTTTTGGACGCTTGGCAGGGGATGGGCTACAACCGGCGTGCTCTGGCGCTTCACAGAGCCGCTCAGTGCGTTATGGAAGACTGGGGTGGGGAGTTTCCACGTGAGACGCGCGACCTGGTCGCCCTGCCCGGTATTGGCCCAGCGACGGCGCAGGGCATCCGGTCGTTTGCGTTCGATCTACCGGGTGTGTATCTGGAGACCAACGTGCGCACGGTCTTTCTGCATCATTTCTTTCCCGATGTGCCGGCCGTTCCCGATCGCGAGCTGGTGCCGCTGATTCAGGCCGCCTGTCCGGCGGCTCCCGGTGCGACGGCGGATGAGATCGCTCCCTTTGCCGTGCCGCTCGACGATGCCGACACACCGCGCGCATGGTATTACGCGCTGCTGGATTATGGCGCGTATCTTAAGAAGACGCTGCCCAATCCGTCCAGGCGCTCGGCGAGCTATAGCCGTCAGTCCAAGTTTGAGGGCTCGCGCCGCCAAAAGCGCGCTCATATTGTGCGCATGCTGCTGGCGGCGCGCGATGGGCGGCCGGCGGGCATCACACTCGCCGAGGCTGTGGCGGGTGTCAACGAAATGGAGGCGGCAGCAGGCCGCGAGCCGGTCGATCACGATCTTGTCGCAGGCATTTTGGCCGACTTGGAGCGTGAGGGCTTTTGTCGCGTGGAGGGCGACCACTGGCTAAGCGTGTAGCCCGCCCGAATCTGAAAAACAGGATTGTAAGGTTTAGATTTTCGACATGAGGGCATCCTAAAGAAAAGGCCGCTCGAAGCCTACGGGCGGCATATGTTGAAGGGAAGTACACCTATGGATTTTGAGAACTCCCAAACCAAGAAGAACCTCGAGACCGCTTTTGCCGGTGAGTCCCAGGCGCACACTAAGTATCGCTACTATGCATCCAAGGCCAAGAAGGACGGCTACGTTCAGATCTCGAATATCTTTGCCGAGACCGCAGGCAACGAGTCAGAGCACGCCAAGCTGTGGTTTAAGTATCTGCACGACGGCGCCGTTCCGGGCACTCTGGACAACCTGCGCGACGCCGCCGCGGGCGAGAACTACGAGTGGACCACGATGTACGACGAGTTCGCCAAGACCGCCGAGGAGGAGGGCTTTGCCGAGATCGCCGAGAAGTTCCGTGGTGTCGCCGCCGTCGAGAAGGCCCACGAGGAGCGCTACAACAAACTCGTCGAGCGCATCGAGTCGGGCGAGGTGTTTGAGCGTGAGGGCGTGAAGGTATGGAAGTGCCTGAACTGCGGGCACCTGCACGTTGGTGCCGAGGCGCCTGAGGTGTGCCCGGTGTGTAACCACCCGAAGGCGTACTTTGAGGAGCAGGTGGTGAACTACTAGCGCCGATACGAACGTGGACTGCGGGGCGCAGGGCGGGAGGCCGGATCGCCTTCCCTCCCCGCTCACGGCTCCGCAGGGTCGCGTTGAGGGAAGGC
>NZ_JAQLEM010000069.1 GCF_028209885.1 Collinsella aerofaciens
CTCCCCCTTTTTTGAGTTTGCGGGGCATTCACTAAGCAATTTAATCAATCCAATCATCCACCGGTGAATATAAACGTTCACCGTTCTGTGGCCGGTTCTCTGTTCTCAATGGACTAATATTTGCTTTAGCGCGCTGATGCGCTTGTCCTGTTTTACACGGGTTGTTTTATTGATTGTGACGGAAGGACTCACATGGCAGATGTTCATGAGCTGCTTGATACTTGGATTGCCAATGTCAAGGACGAGGAGCTCCTCGCTGAGCTCAATACGATGAAGGAGCAGGGTGACGAAGACGCCATCACCGACGCTTTCTTCCAAGATCTCGCCTTCGGTACCGCCGGTCTACGTGGCACTATCGGTGCAGGCACTAACCGTATGAATATCTATACGGTTGGTCGCGCGACGCAGGGTTTTGCTGACTATCTTAATGCGACCTTCGAGCATCCGACGGTTGCCATCGCTCGCGATAGCCGCAATAAGGGTGAACTGTTCGTTAAGACGACGGCTGCCATTCTTGCCGCAAACGGCGTGACTGCTCTCGTGTATCCTAAGATTTCTCCCGTGCCGACGCTTTCCTGGGCCGTCCGTGACCTTAAGTGCTCCGGTGGCATTTGCATGACCGCTAGTCATAATCCAGCGCCTTATAACGGCTATAAGGCCTATGGCCCCGACGGCTGCCAGATCACCAGCGAGGCTGCCGATGCAATTTCTAAGGCTATCGCCGAGACCGATACGTTTACCGGCGTGAAGTCCATGGACTTCGATGAGGCTCTTGAGCAGGGTCTGGTCAAATGGATCGATGACTCGTGCCTCGAGCGTTATTATGACGCCGTTCTCGCCCGCGGCGTAACCAACCTTTCTGCCGAGGAGATCGCTGGCGCTCCGCTTAAGCTCGTCTACACTCCGCTCAACGGCACCGGCCTCATTCCCGTCACGACGGTGCTCGAGCGCGCTGGCATCACCGATGTCACGGTTGTTCCCGAGCAGAAGGAGCCTAACGGCGATTTCCCGACCTGCCCGTATCCTAACCCCGAGATTCGTCAGGCCATGCAGAAGGGCATTGACCTGTGCGAGCAGGTTCACCCTGATCTGCTGCTTGCAACCGATCCTGACGCCGATCGCGTTGGCGTTGCCGTTAAGAATGGCGATGACTATCTGCTGCTGACCGGCAATGAGATGGGCGTTCTGCTGCTCGACTATATCTGCAAGACCCGCGCTGCTCGCGGTGAGGACCTCACTAAGAAGGTTGCTGTCACTACTATCGTTTCTTCCGCCATGGTTGACGCTCTGGCCGACGAGTACGGTTTTGAGCTCCGCCGCTGCCTGACGGGCTTCAAGTACATCGGCGACATCATTACTTCTCTTTCCGATGCTGGCGAGGTCGATCGCTTTATCTTCGGTTTTGAGGAGAGCTACGGCTATCTGGCCGGCGACCACGTGCGCGACAAGGACGCCGTGAGCACTTCGCTTTTGATTTGCCAGATGGCGCAGTATTACAAGCTCCAGGGAAAGAACCTTGCCGACGCGATGCACGAGCTGTACGAGAAGTATGGCTACTATCACAACAAGACGATTTCGCTGAGCTATCCGGGTGCTGAGGGTGCGGCAAAGATGGCCGGCATCATGGCCGGTCTGCGCGAGAACCCGCCCGCAGAGCTCGCCGGTTCCAAGATTGAGGCCGTCGTTGATTACAACACCTGCGTGAACGGCCTGCCGAAGGCTAATGTTATTGAGTTCGATCTTGAGGGTGGCAACAAGGGTATTGTTCGTCCTTCCGGCACCGAGCCCAAGATTAAGCTGTACATCTTCGCTAAGGGCGCGGATGCCGTCGAGGCAGATGCAGCACTTGACGCGATCGAGGAGTCCGGGCGCAAGTTGTTGGCCTAAGGCTTTGAAAGCCTATTTCTATAGTTAGACGGAGGAGGGGATCTCGGAAACGAGGTCCCCTCTTTATTACTGTTAAATACAGCTGGGGATCCCAAGATGTGTAGGAAATGTGTACGCCCAGATTCCCGCCCGCGGGGCCCCTCCGGTCTGGCAATATATCTCCTTGCCGCGCGGCCCGGTGCAACCGGGAACCAGCGCAGGCGTGCACCTTGA
>NZ_JAQLEM010000006.1 GCF_028209885.1 Collinsella aerofaciens
GGAAAGCACATTAAGTGCTTTCCTTTGCGTGCGGAACTCGCGACAAACTTAACCCGCGCCCGCCCGGCGAGTAAGCTGCGGAAACTCGGTCGGTCCAGAGCAATATCGTGCGAACGGAATTCTGGCTGATGATCTGTTCGCGACAAAGACTCGATAGGTAGCCCCCTCTATGCCCTTTTATAAGTTGCGGTGAAATAGGGACTGAATTTGGGGTTGAACCGTTTAAACAGTCCCTATTTCACCGCAACTTATTTGGGGATGAAAAAGGCAGAGGCCCTGGAGAGGGTCTCCGCCTTTGTTACAGGGGGCGATGTTATTCGCGTACCGTGGAATTAGACCAGGCGGGCGTTGATCGTCTTGGCGATCTCGGCGGCGTCGGTGGAACCCTTGACGGTGGCACGGAAGTCCTCGTCCATGAGCGCCTCGGCGACCTTGGACAAAATCTTGAGGTGCGTGGTGCCGGCCTGGGCACCGGGGATGAGCAGGGCAATAGCCACGTTGACAGGAGCGCCGTCCATGGTGTCCCAACCGGTCACGCCGGACTCATCCTTGACGACGATCACGGCAGCCTCGGTAATGGCGTCGGACTTGGCATGCGGGATGGCGAAGCCCTCCATCATGCCCGTGGTGCCCTCGGCCTCGCGGGCCAGGAAAGCGTTCATCACGGCGTCGGCGTCGTTTGCGATACCGGCCTTGACGGCTTGGTTGGAAACGAAGCTCAGAGCCTCGTCACGAGAAGCGAAGTCCTCGGCGACAAAGACATTCTCGACCTTCACGAAGTCGGCAGCCTCGGCCTTGGGGGCCTCAACCGGCTTGGTTGCAGGAGCGGGCTTCTGGTTCTTCTCGAAGTCGTACTTCTTGAAAGCCACGAACAGGATGCCACCGGCCACGGCGCCGATGAGGATCGCGAGGACCCACAGCGGACCGTTCTCGACAACGGACAGGACCAGGAAGCCGCCGTGAGGCGCCGGATCGTGAACGTTGAAGAAGATGGTCAAGATGGAAGCGATGGAAGAACCGAGCATCATGATGGGCATAACGGGCCAGATGTTCTTGGTCATGAACGGAATGGCGCCCTCGGTGATGTGGGTGCAACCAAGGATGAGGTTGACGATACCGGCGTCATGATCCTCCTGGCTGAAGTACTTCTTGCCGACAACGACGGCGAAGGTGGTGATCAGCGGCGGAACGATGCAAGCGGCGGAGACGGCAGCCATGAAGTTGGTGCCGAAGTTGTAGGTCTCGGTGCCGACGCCAGCTTCGAGAGCGGTACCGAGCAGGAAGGTGCCAGTAGCATAAGCAGCCTTGTTGACCGGGCCGCCCATATCAAAGGCGCACATGCAGCCGATGGCCAGGCCAAGGATCACCGGACCGGAGTTACCGAGGCTCTGCAGGAAATCCATCATGCCCTGGTTAATGGCAGCCATGGGGCCGGAAATACCGAGCATGACCAGACCGACGATGGCGGTAGAGCACAGCGGATACAGGAAGATTGCCTTCAGGCCATTAAGGCTCGCAGGAATTTTAGAGAAAACCTTCTCGAGCAGCAGGATGACATAGCCAGCGAGGAAGCCGCCGACGATGCCGCCTAGGAAGCCAAAGCCCACACCTGCGCCACCGGCGTCGATCATGCCGGTATCGGCGTTAACAGGCAAGCCCTGGATGGCAATCATACCGGCGACGAAACCGGGGACGAGCGCCGGGCGCTTGCCGATGGACTCGGCGATGTAAGCGGAGAGCACCGGAACCATGAGGTTCATGGCGATACCGCCGATAATCTTGAGCATCGCGGCAAAGCTGTTGTAGTCGGCAGCCGTCGAATCAAAGGACGTGATGCCCCACAGGAACGAAATGGCGGTCAGAACACCACCGGCAACGACGAAGACCAGCATGTGGCTGACGCCGTTCATGAGGTGCCTGTAGATGACGTGGCCGATGGACTCCTTCTCCTCGACCTCGTCCTCGACATCGGCGGCAGCGGCAACCGTGTCGTCGCCCTTGGCGGCGAGCGCGCGGTCGATCAGCTTACCAGCAGCCTCGACAGACAGGGCCTTGGAAACACCAACGGAAACCATGGGCTTACCGGCGAAACGCTCAGCCTGGACATCCTTATCGGCTGCGACGACGACGGCCTTGGCACCGGCGATCTCGCTCTTGGTGAGCTCGTTCTCGACACCGACCTGGCCATGAGTCTCGACCTTAATGGTCAGACCTCGCTCGGCAGCAGCCTTCTCCAGCGCCTCCTTCGCCATGAAGGTGTGTGCAATGCCGGTCGGGCAACCGGTCGCGGCGATGATGTCAAACTTAGCCATGTGTCCCTCCTTCTTGAGTACAGCGCCCGCGGGCGCTCCCCTACACGCGCTTCGATGCGCGTTTTTCCACACTTGAAAGATACCAACCTACCGTCCGCGTGAGAAGAGACAAGGCGCAATTCTCCGGTGAAAGGTTCTTTCATAACCGTAAACGGCAAGTGAAAGTTTACCATCAACACTTGAAACGGCAAGGTGTATCTTGTAATTGAAAATGCCCGTATACTATGGCATTGCAAATCAAGCTAGATTTTCATGCCAACCAGGAGCCATCCATGACCGATAGTAGCAAGAGCGCACTTTCCCTCATTAGTACCCATCAGGGATACAGCGAGTCCGAGCAGCGCATTGTCGACTATATATTGGAGCACCAGTCCGAAGCGCCACGCCTCACGGCCGCTCAGCTCTCGCGCGCTGCCGCCACGTCCGAGGCGACCGTTTCGCGCTTCTGCCGCAAGCTGGGCTTTGGCAGCTTCCGCAGCTTTCAGTTTTCGTTGGCGAGGGATTTGGAAAGCCAGCGCAACGAGGGCCTGACCGACGAGGTCTCGCTCGATAATATGGAGCAGAGCCTAAAAAATATCCTCGCCGCCAAGGTGAGTGAGCTTAATGCGACCATCGACGGCATAGATCACGACACGTTGGCCGCAGTTGTACACGCGCTTAAGAATGCCGGCGTTATTGAGTTCGCCGCCGTGGGCAATACGAACGCGGTCGCGCTCGATGCGACGTTTAAGTTTTCGCAGCTGGGCCTGCGCTGCATGGCGAGCACCATTAGCGAGACATCAATCGGCTTTGCGCTCACGTTACGCCCGGGTGACGTCATCGTGCTAATCTCAAACTCTGGCAAATCGCGCCGACTGAATCGCATGGCAAAAGCGGCTCGCAACTGCGGCGCAACCGTAGTCGTCATCAGCAGCGATAGCAAGTCTCCACTTGCGCGCCTCGCCGACTACACCTTTAATACCGTCAATCACGAAGCGCTGCTGACAACGGGTGACTTCGCGTTCTCCAAGATGAGCGCCACGATGATCATAGAGGTCGTCTACAACTTCCTGCTGCCCGAAATCGAGGACGCCCGAGAGCACATCAGCTACTATGAGGAACTCATCCAACCGGATAAGGTCGTGGAGTAAAACGCGAAGTGGGACAAAAAATTCAGTCTATTTTGTCCCACCAACACCGCTGATACGACCTAACCTCGAGCTTCTTCAAGCATCTGCTTGGCATGCGCCAAGCTCGCCTCCGATTGATCGCCGCTCAACATGCGGGCGATCTCGGCGGTACGCGCTTCGCCGGTTACCTCGTCCAAATGCGTCTGGGGAACATCGCCCGGTTCCTTACTGACAACATAATGTTTGTCGGCCATGACCGCAACCTGCGCAAGATGCGTTACGACGATGACCTGATGCGTAGCGGCGAGATCTGCCAGCACGCTCGCGAGGGCACGTGCGGTAGAGCCGCCGACACCCGCATCGACCTCATCGAACACGAGCGTATCGACACCGTCCGCGTTACCGAGGACAACCTTGCTTGCCAGCATGACGCGGCTGAGCTCGCCGCCCGACGCAATGCGGCGCAGGGGGCGCGGCGTCAAACCGGCACCGCTGCGGTATAGCAGCTCGTAGCTCGAAGGACCAGCGGGCGTCCACTCAGCACGAGGAAGATCGCGCGACTCCCAGACGAGCTCGGCGCCGCCCATCTCCAGGCGAGCCATCTGGCGGCCCACCTCATGGCAGAAGCGCGGGGCCGCCGTATTGCGGGCGCGCTTAAGTGCCTTGGCAGCGGCAAACAACTCGCGCTCGGCGCTCCCGAGTGCCTCACGCGCCTTTTTGATCTGTTCATCGCCATCATCGACCAGGGACAGCAGCTCTTGCGAGCGATCGCGCATGGCAAAAACATCGTCCATGGTGGGACCCCACTGACGCAACAGGCCCTTGAGGTCGGAATACCGCTCACGCATGCGAGCGAGCTCGCGCGGGTCGAAGGCGACGCCATCGCGATAGGCACGAAGCTCGTTCGCGCAATCCTCAAGGGAAATACAGGCATCCGAAAGCGCATCGGCAATATCGCCCAGTTTGCGATCGACGGAAGCCATGCGGGAAAGTTCTGCCACGGCGCTGTTCACGGCATCGAGCGCTCCCCCTTCGGCGGCAAGCGATGCATGAGCATCATTGGCCGTGGCAACGAGCACCTCGGCATGTTCAGAGCGCGGCAGCAGTTCCTCGAGTTCCTCATACTCGCCCGGCTTGGGGTCGACCTCGGCGATGCGCTCAAGGGCAAAACGCGCCTCCTCGACGCGGCTCCCCTGCGCACGCGAGGCCTCTTCGACACGTCGAACCTCCTTGGCGGCAGCGCGCGATGCCTTAAAGCAGGCGCGGTAGTGCTCGAGCGCCTCGAGCGCAGAGCGCCCCGCCCATGCATCGACCATCGCAACGTGATGCGCCGGGTCGAGCAAGCGCTGGTGCTCGTGCTGGCCGCACAGATCCATCATCACGCCAACGCGCTCCGAAAGCTCGCGCACGCTGGCGATGCGGCCGTCAATCTTCACGCGGCTGCGGCCCTCGGCAGAAAGGCTGCGCTGGACCGTGAAGCCCTCCGTGTCGTGCGGGCCGTCAAACAGGCGTGCCTCGACGCTCGCGAGCGCCTCGCCCTCGCGCACCGTCGACGAATCCGCGCGCTCGCCCAAAATAAGTTTGAGGGCCGAGAGCAGCGCGGTCTTGCCGGCACCGGTCTCGCCGGTCAGGACAGTCAGGCCGGCACTCGGCACCAACGTCGCCTCGCGAATGAGTGCAATGTTAGAAACCTGCAGCTCATCGATCATGACGGACTCCGTAGAATACGCGGCTCACCGAGTTATAGAAGCTCTCGGGGCCGTAATCGAGAAGCAGCACATCTCCGGGCCCGCGGCGCACCGCCACGCTCTCAACGGTGCCATCGCAGGTAATAAACTGTCCATCGATAGCGATTGCCGGAACACTCGGACGGTCATCAGACATAAAGATTTCGACGACATCACTCGGCGAAGTCAAGAAGGCACGGGCCTGAATGGTGTGCGGTGCAATGGGTACGCAGACCATGCCCGTATAGTCGGGGCTCACGATGGGGCCGCCGGCACTGAGCGCGTAACCCGTAGAACCAGTCGCCGTGGACACGACCACGCCGTCGCCACGCAGTCGGTCGATATGGTGGCCCGACACCGTGATGTCGAACTCGACCATATCGGACAGCGGACCGCGGGTAAGCGCCATGTCGTTGAGGGCGAAGGTGCGCACGACATCCTTCGTACCGTCTTCGCGCACGGACACGATATCCGCGGCGATGGTGGCGCGACGGCTCACGTGCAGCTCGCCGGAAAGGGCGTCGCTCACGACCTGCAGAATGTCGCGCTCCTCGGGGCTCGCAGCAGTTAAAAAGCCCAGGTGACCATAGGAAAGACCGAGGATAGGAATCTCGCGATGGTTGAGGATGCGGGCAGCGCGCAGCAACGTACCGTCACCGCCGAGCGTAATGACCAGATCGGAGCCGTCAATATCAGGCGTGCTTTGAATCTTCGATCGCTGGTCGGCAGCCCATGCGACCTCATAGCCCTGGCGCGTCAGCCAAAGCTCGAGCATCAGGCCGCTCTCGACCGCCTCTTGCTTGTAGTAATTGGGAACCAGAAAGACCTTCATAGCGTTGCAGCTTTCTCGCTCAAAACCGATACCTGGGATTGCAGCACGTCTTGCGAGCGGTCGCCAGATTCAAATCTCGTGCCGTACAGGAAAAACTCAACGTTGCCCTTGGCACCATGAATGGGCGACACGCACACATCGACCGGGAACAGCCCCTTGGCAGCAAAGAGCTCAACCGCCGCCACGAGCGTATCGCGGCGCACGGCGGGATCGGTCACAATGCCGCCCTCGCCCACCAGCGCAGCCGGCGCCTCAAACTGGGGCTTTACGAGCGTGCAAAAAGAACCTGTAGGCGCCAGGCACGCCAGCACCGCATCGATAATGTTCGCGATGCTGGTAAACGAGACATCACACACAGCCAGGTCGATGGCACCGGCATAGCCAAGCTCGGGCAGCTGCGTCACGTTGGTGCGCTCATGCAGCGTCACGCGATCGTCCTGACGCAACGACCAATCGAATTGGGCGCGACCCACGTCCACCGAGACAACGGTCGAAGCCCCGCGCTTGAGCAGACAATCGGTAAAGCCGCCGGTAGAGCAGCCCACATCCAGACAGGCAAGGCCCGTCGGATTGATGTCAAAAGCATCAAGCGCGCCTTCGAGCTTAAGACCGCCGCGGCCAACATAGGGAATACGGCCCTTCACGTGCAGGGGCAAACCGGGCGTCACCTTAAGGCCCGGGGAGGTCAAACGCTCGCCACCACTCGAGACCAAGCCGGCCATAAGAGTGCGAAGGGCATCCGCGCGATCGGCGCAGATGCCCTGTGAAATCAGTTCGTCATCGAGACGCACACGTTTCATGAATGCCATCAACCATTCGTATCCGGAGATGCGGCCTAGCTATCCTGGGATTCGTTTGCCGCATCCTCATCGTATTCCTGCTCGAGCTTGTCGGCCTCACGCGGCGTCAGCTCAAACTTGTCGACCATATCGACCGCGCGGGAGCCAAGCTCAATCGCTTCGTCAAACAGATCGAGCGAACGCTCCAAGGAGGTATCCTTGGAGCGAACGGTAGCGATGATCTGGTCCAAGCGGTCCGAGATCTCGTCGAAGTTGCGGACGGAACCCTCTGGCATGGCTACTCCTCAACGGAGTCGACAACAGCCTCGGCGGCGTCCGAATCCTCGGCCAGCACGCCAGCCTCAGCCTGGGCAACCGCAACCTTGGCGGCCGCCTCGGCAGCCTGGGCCTCCTCGCGAGCGCGATCCTCGGCCAGCAGCTCCTGGTAAAGGTCCTCGCCCGGCAGCTCCTCGCTGCGAGCAATCTTACCCAGCACGCCGTTGACGAACGACGCGGACTGGTCGGTGCCATAGGCCTTGGCAAGCTCGACGGCCTCGTTGATCACGATGGCGTCCGAGACCTCCTCATCGGTGAGGAAACGCATCTCGTAAACGGCGATACGCAGCAGATTGCGGTCGGCGCCGGGCATGCGCATAAGATCCCAGTTCTTGGCAACGGAGCGCAGAGCGCAGTCGATGCGGTCGATATGCTCGTAGGCGCCGCGGCAAAGCTCAAGCGCATAGGGGTCGAGGGGACCCTTAGAGATCAGGAAATCACCCTCGAGGACGCGCTCGAGCGGGCTGTCCGTGGCCTCGGCCTGGAACAGCAGCTGCAGCGCCTGACTGCGGGCAAGCGTACGCCCGCGATAAACCTTAAGGCTCAAAGGTTACTCCTTGGGGAAAACGAGGCCGTCGATGCAAACGTCAACGCGCTCGACCTCAACGCCAACCTGGGCATCGATGGCGGCGACCACTGCGGCGCGAACGGCCTCGGCGAGTTTCTTGAACGGATAGCCAAAGAACACCACGACACGCACGGTGAGCGCGAGCTTGTCGCCGACGACCTCGGCCTCGACCGCCGGCTCGGAAGCCGGGGCCTTGGACGAGAGCATCATGGAGACAAGGTTGGTGGCAAGGTCCTTGACGCCAACGGAGGCGATGCCCTCGACATCGGACACGGCGCGCGAGACGATGGCGGTCAGAACATCGGGCGAAATGCCGATACCGTCAATCTTGATTTCCTGGGGCATGAGTCCTCCTAGAAGAGTTGGTTGCTAGACGCGGGAGACGAACTTGCCGTCGCGGGTGTCAACCTTGATGACCTCGCCCTCGTTGAGGTACATGGGGACCTGGATGACAGCGCCGGTATCGATCGTGGCCGGCTTGGTGGAACCCTGGACGGTGTCGCCCTTAAAGCCCGGGTCGGTCTGGACGATGGTGGTCTCGATGAACATCGGCGGGGTCACGCCCATGAGCTCATCGTCGGCGAAGAGCAGCTGGCAGACGTCGTTCTCGCGCAGCCACTTGGAGTTCTCGCCCACCATGTCCTCGGGAACGGGAACCTGCTCATAGGACTCGTTGTCCATGAAGATGTAGTCGGTGCCATCGTTGTAGAGGTACTGGAACTCACGGGTGGTGAGCATGACGCTCTCGAACTTGGTGCCGGCGTTGCAGGTGTTCTCGACGACGCGGCCGCTCTTGATGTCGCGGGTCTTGTAGCGCACAAACGCGCCGCCCTTGCCCGGCTTGACATGCTGGAACTCGACGATGGTGTAGACCTTGTCCTTGATGCGGAGACCGAGGCCGTTCTTGAAGTCGGCGGTAGAAATGGTAGGCATAGCGACCTTTCTTGTTATGGGCAGAACGCACAAGCGTCCAAATTACATACGACAGAAATTATACACTTGCAGACGGCGCCTGCAGCGAGCGCATAAAAAGAGAACGCGGGGCGTCCGAATCGATCCGAACGCCCCGCCCCAAACTATCTACCGAAGTAGACTAGCAGTCGATAACGTGCAGGTCGTGCGGGGTCTTGGTGAAGGGCTCGTAGCCGTTCTCGGTGACCACGCCGTAGTCCTCAAGGCGCACGCCGCCCACGCCGGGCAGGTAGACGCCGGGCTCCATGGTGACAACCGAGCCGATCTCGATGGTGTTCTTGCTGCGGTTGAAGTTGGGCAGCTCGTGGATGTCGATGCCCACGCCGTGGCCCAGACCATGGTTGTAGTAATCACCATAGCCGGCATCGCCGATGATCTTCTTGGAAAGCTTGAAGATGTCGTTACCCTCAACGCCCGGATGGATGGCGGCGACGCACTCCTCGTGCGTGCGGCGCACGAGTGCGTACAGGTCGAGCTGCTCCTGGGTGGGCTCGCCCATCACGACAGTGCGCGTCATATCGGAGCGGTAATCGCAGTAGCCCGCGCCGTAATCCATGAGAACGAAGTCGCCCTTCTCGATGACACGGTCACTCGGCACGGCATGCGGGTTGGCGGTGTTGGGGCCGCTCGCCACAATGGAGCCGAAGGCCAGGCTGTCGGCGCCGTTGGCGAACATAAAGTTCTCGAGCTCGTTGCGAACCTGCTTCTCGGTCATACCGGGCTTAATAAAGCCGAGCATGTGCTGGAAGGCGGCGTCAGTGATCGACTGTGCATGGCGCATGAGCTCGATCTCCTCGGCATCCTTGATGGCGCGCATCTTGCGGATGTCGTCGTGCATCAGCGGCAGCATGCAGGCGACGGAACGGTCCTCCAGGCCGCGCTGAATACCCTGGTAGAAGTTAATCTGCATATCGTCCTCGACAGCACAGACACGGCACTTGTTAGCCGCAATCTTGCCGGCGACCCAGCCGGGGATGGTACCCTCGTCCATGTCGTAGACCCAGGGGCTGCCGGCGGGCGTGTTCTCCTCAAAGCTGTTGAGGTAGCGCGAGTCGGTGTGGAACAGGCACTGGTCGACCGTAATAAACGCAGCGTGCGGGAACTCGAAGGTGTAGTCGAAGACGCCCTTCACGCCCGTAAGCCAACGAAGGTTGGCCTCGTCGCGCACCACGATGGCATCGTAGCCACGCTCGGCCATCAGGGCACGGACACGCTCGATACGACCGGCAGGACCGGCAGCAAACTCAGACATGCAGATTCCTTTCTTGTTGTCTCAAGATAGACGGGACGGGTCTCAACCGAACGACGGAATCGCATGCGATCCGCAACCGATTGAAAACCCGCCCCTCAACATGATACGAAAGACGATGGAAGTCAATAAATCTTAGAGAAGTTCTTTACGAGAAGCCAAGTAGGCGTGAGCATGGCGCTCAAGAACCTCGTCCTCAACGTTCGTTAGGCGAATTGCGCCGAGTGCCGCGGGCAGCGGCAGCATGCTGCGGTTTGAGCGCGCGAACTGCTGTCTGCGGAACTCCTCGATATATGCGGCAGGCTCCAGATCGAAGGCAAGTTCCTCGATACCAAAGTCCTCCAGACAGTCATCGACCTCAAAGACGTAATCGATATCGAAGTCGCAGGCGTCGTGGGCAAGGCGCGCCTCAAAGCGCATGCCCTCGGACAACAGCTGGTAGGCAGGGACCTGCGAAGCGGCATCGCCCAAGCAAGCGCGCAAGGTACGCTCCCCCGTCTTGCCAAAATCGAGCGCATGGCGGGCGCTCGGGTTCGTGGCCATCAGTACGTCCTTGCGAGCAGTCTGAGACCATTGAACGGCATTGACGAGCGCGACCTCCTCGCCCGCGAGAATCTCGGGGACGGTCTCAATAAACTGATTCCAGCGGGACTTGCTGCTCGAAAGCATGGTGCCAACAAGTACCGCATAGCCGAGCTTGAGGTCCTCGGGGTCCGCCTCGCGAACAAGATCGAGGTCACACACGACCAAACCCGGTTCGGGACGGAACGCGATAGCGGGAAGCGCATTGGCCGACGAGGCGACAAGCGGCTTCATGGTCGTCGCGACCGTGAGCATGGCGTCGAAGGTCGTCGGCAGCAGCGCGCACTCGGTTCGGCCACACCACTGGTTGGCGCACCAGCTAACAACCGAGCAGGTTGCGGCATCGCCAACGGCAACAACCAGATCGTCGCAGGTAACGCCGTTGGCAGACAGGGCGCCAAAGATAGCATCAGCATCGGCCAGCGTGGCACCAGCAGGCGAAACCTCGAGGACTAGCGGCGACACGGCAAAACCGGCGTCGACCAGCGCATGCTCGACGACTTCACCAAAACGCTCGGATGTGGCGGTGTTCCAAACGACCATCGCGCGCTTAGGCTTGCCCACGGCCGAGGCAAACATACGCGACAGCTCATCGAACGCACCCAATCCGACACGGACATCGACGCTGCGGTTTTGGAAATTGATCAGTTGACGGCGAATCATAGCAGCCCACGCTCCAAAAGCATCTCGGCACAAAGGTAGGAAACGTCCTCGAAGGACTTGTTGCGAATATCAAGGGTAAGGTCGGCAGCCTGGCGATACAGCGGACGGCGATGCTCAAACAGGCGCGCGGCATGCTCGGGCGAGCGGAAATCGGGGCGCGTGTCGGACCGACGAATCTGGCGAATCGAATCCTCGAAGTCGCCCTCGAGGTACACGCACGTACCCATTTCGTGCATCAGCACAATATTCACCGGTGTCTCGACGATACCGCCCCCGCACGAAACCAACAGGCTGCGCTCACTTTGGAGCGAACGGAGCGCCGAGGTCTCGAGCTCGCGAAAACGATCCTCGCCCTCGGTCTCAAAAATCTCGGTTACCGACTTGCCGCAACGGCGCACGACCAGGCGGTCGGTATCGATAAAACGCCGCTTGAACATGGTGCCGACGTTGCGCGCGAGCGTCGACTTGCCCGCGCCCAAAAAGCCGATAAAGAAGATATGGTCGCAGCCGTGTTTGGTGTGCTGGGACATAGCGAGACCTATTCCTCGCAGGGAAGGTCGCGCAGGGCCCGGCGCTCAAAGATACGGAAGATCTGCGTATACCACAGGTCCTGCGTCGCCTGCGGCTTTACCAGGATGGTATCGACGCCGGCGAAATTACCGCTCCACACGTCAGTGTAGAGCTGATCACCGATCAGCACCGCCTCGTCGACCGTGGCGCCGAGGCGCTTAAGACCCGCCTTGAGGGCAAACGGCGCCGGCTTCATGGCGTGGCTGATGGCCTCGAGTCCCAGCTCGCGTGCTGATGCCATGACCTGGTCGCGATGCCAGTTGTTGGACACCATGCACAGCTTAAAGCCTTTGGCGCGGGCGGTATCGAGCCAAGCGGAAACCGCGGCGGGAACCTGCTCGGTGTCGCGCGGCACCAGGGTGTTATCGCGATCGAGCAGAATGGCGCGTTTGCCGTCGGCCCAAAGGGTATCAAGGTCGATGCGATCGACCGAGGCAACGTAACGTTTGGGGCTAAAAATCCTCATGCTAATTCCAAGACTGTTGATGCTCTTCGTAGGTTTGCGAGAAGTACTCCTCGTCCTGCGTAATGTAGAAATACAGGTCATCAGAGTCGGTCGGCTCAAGGGTGGCCTTGAGCGCCTCGAGCGACGGAGAGCAGATGGGCGTGGGCGGCAGGCCCTCATGCTTATAGGTGTTATACGGACTATCGCTCTGCAGGTCGTCGGCGGTAACCTCGCCACCGGTGACATACATCATAGTCGCATCGCTATTGAGATAGCGCAGGCCATCGAGCTTGCCGGCAAGGCGGTTGTAGAAAACCGAGGCCACATGCGCACGTTGATCGGCGTTGAGGCCCTCGCGCTCAACGATAGAGGCCAAGTTGACGATGTCGTAGTCGGACATCTCCACACCGTAGCGTTCCTTGATCTTGGCTTCGCAGCTCGCAAAGTCAAGCGACTTGTACTCGGTCTTAAACTGATCGAGCATAGCGCGAATCACGCCATCGGCCGTCGGCGAATCACCCAACGAATAGGTCTTGGGGAACAAGAAACCCTCGAGCGAATCGTTGGCGGCGCCCTTAAGGAAGCTATAGTCGTCCACGTAGTTGGAGGCCTTGGCCTGGTTGAGGAAGTCTTCCTTAGAGATGCTGTCGTAGGCCTGGGCCACACGGTCGGCGACTTGATCGACCGTCAGGCCCTCAGGGATAGTCAGCGCACTGGAGCCCGCGTTGGGGCCTTCCATGAGCTGCTGAACAACCTTGGTCGCATCCATGAGTGTGGTGAACGAATAATCACCAGGCTTGAGCGACATATCGGCGTTGAGCTTTTTCACCGCCGCATAATAATCCTTGGGATTTTCGACGATATGGTTCTCGGAGAGAATCGAGGCGATAGTATCGCCCGAAGCACCATCGGGAATGGTCACCGTAACCTGCTGACCAGCCGTGACCTTCGTATCCTCACCGGCAAAGAAGCCCTTGACGGCCGGCACGACAAAGAAAGCGATCGCAGCAAGCGCGAGCACCGACACCACAACGCCGATGATCATCGGAACCGGAGAACTCTTCTTTTGAGCACCGCGACGAGCATGCGTGTTGTAGCTCGAGCGGGTCGCCGGAGCAACGCCATGCGAACCACGAGCGTGATGCGAATGCAATTGGGGGGCCTGCGTTCGCTGGGTAGGTGCCTGCTGCTTAAAGCGGGTGCCGCCTGCAGGCTGGGCCGTACGAGCAGTGGGCTGCTGAACCGCGTGAGAAGCCGAATGCTGAACCGAACGAGCAGAAGGCTGCTGACCCGTCCGTTGAACAGGTTGGGCCGAACGAGAGAAGGACTGCGCCGGGCGCGCGGCAGGCTGAGCTGCGCGCTGCGTCGGCTGTGCTGGACGCTGGCCAGGCTGGGCAGGGCGCGACGCCGGCTGCTGTGTACGATTCGGCTGGCGCGGATCGGAAGCACTAGGCATGCGAAACCTCCTCGTTTTTACGATCGAGCCACGTCTGCAAAAACAGGCTGGCGGCAATCATGTCGATCTTGCCCCTCATCTGCTTTTCGTTGAGTCCCTGCTCGCGCAGGATACGCTTGGCCTCTTGCGAGGACAGACGCTCGTCCTCAAACTCCAACGGAAGATCGAACTCGTCGGCAATATTTTGCGCCACAGCGGCAACGCGCTCGGCCTGAGGGCCGGGCTCACCGGCCATGGTCAGGGGGCGTCCGCTTACCAGGATGTCGGGCTCATAGTCCTCAACCAGGTAGCGGAACGTCTTGGCCATACCGGTGACCTCGGCAGCCGGAAGCACCTTGACAGGCATCGCCATCTTGCCATCACGGCTCGAGACGGCGATGCCAATCCTGGTCTCCCCTATGTCCAGCGCGAGCGCAACCACAGCGACTTCTTAGATTCTTAGGCGCCGAGCGCGGTCTTAGCGGCCGCGAGGGCATCGGCGATGCCGGCAGCATTCTTGCCACCGGCCTGGGCCATGTTGGGACGACCGCCACCGCGACCGTCGACCAGACCCGCGATCTGCTTGATCACGTTACCGGCGTGGAAACCGGCCTTGACGGCGTCATCGGAGCCGGCAGCGAGCAGGGCCGGAGTGCCCTTCTCAGTCACGCTGGCGACGACACAAGCGACAGGGCCAGCGACCTTCTGATGCACGGTATCCCATACGTTGCGCAGGTCGGCAGCCTCAAGGCCCTGGAGCTCAGCGACAACGAGCTTATAGCCGTCGAGCTCGACGGCGCCCTCGATGGCGCTGGAGATGGCGTCGGAGGAGCCACCGGTCAGAGCCTTTTTGAGCTTGTTGGACGTCTCGCGCAGCTCAGCCTGCAGGTTCTCCACGCGGGCGGGAACCTCGTCGACGCGGCACTTGAGCGCAGCGGCGGCGGCGTCAACGAGCGCCAGGCGGTCGGCCATGTAGTCGAGGGCACCCTTAGAGGTCACGGCCTCGATACGGCGGACATTGGAGCCCGTGGAGGACTCGGAAATGATCTTGAACAGACCAATCTCTGCGGTATTGGCGGCATGGGTGCCACCACAGAGCTCGCGGGAGAACGGCTGGTCCTCGGCGCCCACGGAGACGACGCGGACGACATCGCCGTACTTCTCTCCAAACAGAGCGACAGCGCCGGCAGCCTTAGCCTCGTCGATGCCCATGACACGGGTCACGACCGGCTTGGAAGCGAAGATCTGCTGGTTGACCAGGTCCTCGACAGCCTTGAGCTGCTCGGAGGACAGGGCCTCGAAGTGCGTGAAGTCAAAGCGTAGGTGCTCGGGCGTCACCAGCGAGCCGGCCTGGGAGACGTGCTCGCCCAGGACCTGCTTAAGGGCAGCGTCGAGCAGGTGCGTGGCGGTGTGGTTGCGGCGCAGGAAGCCACGGCGCTCGGCGTCGAGCGCGGCGGTAACAGCGGCACCGACAGCCAGCGTGCCCTCGGCAACGTGCGCGACGTGGGCATACAGGCCGTTGTGGTTCTTGGTGTCGGCAACGGTCAGAACAACGCCCTCGGCGGAAAGCTTGCCGGCATCGCCCTGCTGGCCACCCATCTCGGCATAGAACGGGGTGCGGTCGAGCACAACCTCGACATCCTCGCCGGCGGCAGCGGACTCGACGGACTCGCCGTTGCGCACGATGGCGACAACCTTGGCGCCCTCGATCACATCGTTGTCATAGCCGTCGAACTCGGTCGCAGCGACCTTGTCGGAAAGCTCAACCCACACGTCGTTGAAGCTGCCCCAGGCGTCGCCCTTGGCATTGGCGCGGGCGCGGGCCTTCTGGTCCTCCATGCAGGCAGTGAAGCCGTCCATGTCGACGTCGTGGCCAGCGGTGCCGGCGATCTCGACGGTCAGGTCGATGGGGAAACCAAAGGTGTCGTGCAGCTTAAAGGCAACGTCGCCCGGAAGCACAGCGCCCTCGGCAAGCGCTGCCAGGGCCTCATCCAGGTAAACACGGCCGTTGTCGAGCGTCGTGGAGAAGCGCTCCTCCTCGGAGGCGACGATACCCTTGACGAGGGCGACGTTCTTGAACAGCTCGGGATAAGCCTCGCCCATCTGAGCGTTGACTTCGTCGATGAACTTGGTCAGGAAGGCACCCTCGATACCCAGCAGGCGACCGTGGAACACGGCACGGCGGAGCAGACGGCGAAGGACATACTCGCGACCCTCGTTACCGGGAAGGATGCCGTCCGAGATCATAAAGTCGACGGCACGGGAGTGATCGGCGATGATGCGCAGCGAGCGGCTGACGCCGGAGTAGTCATCGGCGTCATAGGTCTTGCCGCTGATCTTCTCACCGAGCTTGATGAGGTGCTGCATCAGATCGCCGTCGTAGTTGGCGGTCTTATGCTGCATGATGGCGGCCATGCGCTCCAGGCCCATACCCGTATCGAGGTTGCGATGCGGCAGCTCCGGCATGGAGCCGTCCTCCTGGCGGTCGTACTGGGTAAAGACGAGGTTCCAGAACTCCAGGAAGCGGTCGCAGTCGCAGCCAGGCTTGCAGTCGGGGCTGCCGCAGCCGACCTCCTCGCCCATATCAAAGTAGATCTCAGAGCACGGACCGCAGGGGCCGGTGGGGCCAGCGGCCCAGAAGTTGTCGTCCTCGCCCAGGCGAGAGATGTGATCCTCGGCAACGCCCAGGGAGCGCCACACATCGTGGGTCTCGTCGTCCTCGGTAAAGACGGTGAAGTACAGGCGGTCGAGCGGCAGTTTGAACTCCTTGGTAATGAGCTCAAAGGCCCAAGCGCAGGCCTGCTGCTTGGAGACGCCGCCAAAGGAGAAGTCGCCGAGCATCTCGAAGAAGGACAGGTGACGGCCGTCCTCGCCGATGCAATCGATGTCGTTGGTGCGGACGCACTTCTGGCAGGAGATAGCGCCGATCTCCTTCATGGTCTTCTTGCCCTGGTAGTACTCCTTAAACTGGTTCATGCCGGCGTTGGCAAGCAGCAGCGAAGGATCGTCGGGGACGAGGGACGAAGAAGGATAGAGCTTAAGACCGCGCTCCTCAAAGAAGTTGAGGAACTTGGAGCGGATCTCGGCCGTAGTCATTGACGGGTAGTCAGCACTCATAGAGGGAATCTCCTCGGTTTCACATCGAAACAGTTCAAACGTAACGATATTACCATCCCACCGCGCAAGTGCAAAAAAGAGGGCCGTCAAACAGCGACCCTCCAGCGAAAGTGCACGTTATTTAGGACTGCGCGATCCTTTGAAAAAGGTTACTGTAAAATTACATATAAGAGTCACCCGGAAGGAGCGATCGATGAAAAGCAAACGATTTGTCCTGAACGCACTTCTGGTAGTAGCACTTTTAGCGCTCTCGGCCTTCTCCTGCTGGTACGCAAACCAACCGGCATTTGGCTACGTATTGTATGCAGTAATGTCCGGCGATAAGGCTTATTACACTCTGCGCGCAATTGACATTCTCTTTTTCTATGTAGCTGGCCCCTTATCAATTGCTTTGCTCGCGTTTCTTGTCATTTACAACTTCAAGAAACGTTAACGGGACCTATTTAGAATCCGAATCGTCCAAGGAGCCGTCGATGCCGGTATTGGTATCGTCGTCCGAGTTGGAATCATCCTCTTTGGCAAAGGGGTTCTTGAAGAAGCCCGTGGCATCAGGCTGCAGACCAGAGAGCTTAATCCAGGGATTATCGAGCTCGGGCTTGGGCATGGCCTTGGCCTCGGGCGCAGTCTCGTTGCCGATGAGCTCGGACTCGTAGATGAAAGTGTCGTCGCCGAGCGCGTCGTAGGCGGCGACCGGATTGCCATCGGCATCGCGGTACGGTGTGCCCTTAAACACGGCGCCGTCATAGGCCACAAGCTGGCGGCCGGTCTCATTCTCAAAATAGTACACGAAGATACCCTTGAGGGCCGCACACAGCGGGATGGCAATAATCATGCCGATGGGACCCATGAGTGCCGAGCCAATAACGAGCGCCGTGAGGCTCATGATGGGATGCACCTGCACCGAGCTCTGCATGACCTTAGGCGAAATCACGTTATCGGTGACGTTTTGCGCCACCATCGTCACGATGAGCGTCCATAACGCCAACATGGGACTGAACATGAAGCCGAGAACCGTGGCGATTGCTGCGCTCACCCAGGGACCGACGACCGGAACCAAATGCATGATGCCGGTAAAGATAGCCATGAGCGCCGCATACGGATGACCGATGATCATAAAACCGATAAAGGCGAGGAAACCACCGCAGATGGACGTCACGACCATACCGCGCATGTAGCCACCGACAGAGCGAGAAAGGATGGCGACCATAAAGCGGTACGAGGTCTCCTTCTCCTGACCGATGATGGTGCAGACCTCATGGTGCATGCGAGGGTAGTCGCAGGCCATCCAGTACGCAAGCACCAGACCAAGGAAGATCACGAACAACTGCGAGGCCGTATTAGTGATGAGCGGGAACACACCGCGGCCAAGCTCGGCAGCGATCTGAGACACATACTTCGATGCCACGGCAACTAGCGACGAAAGATTATCGTCCAAATACTCCTTGAGCGGCGTGTTGTTGAGCGTCTTGGCATGCGAGATCATCTCATTGAGGTCGCCACCCGCAACACGAAGCTGCTCGGGCAGGCGGCTCAGGACTTCCATGATCTGACCAAAGAGAATCGGCGACAAGATGCAAACGACACCGACGAGCACGGCAACAACAACAATAAGCGCGACAAGCGAACCGATGCCGCGATTCACGCCATGGTGCTCGAGCCAGTTGGTGATCGGGGACATCACAAAGGCAATGATGGAACCAACGGCGAGAAACTCGATAACCGGGGCCAGGATGCCCATAAGGTTAAAGATGACAGCGGCGATGACAATGCAGCCGACAACAGCCCAAATGCGAAGCGTCAGAATGCGGGTGTCGCGCAGCACGCGATCGGTTTGTTGGGGGTGCTCACTCATGAACGAATCATCACTCCGTCGGGGTCGATCTTGTCCTGAATCTTCTTAAGCGTGCGGCGAAGCAGACGCGAAACCTGCACCTGAGAAATACCCAGCTTCTTGGCGATCTCGATCTGGGTCATGCCCTTCACAAAGCGCAGCTCGATCACCTCGCGCTCGCGCGGCGAGAAATCACGGATGGCTTCCTCGATCACTAGGCGGTCATCGGTAAAGTCGAGCTCGTTGTCGTCGTCGGCGTAACGGTCGAGAATCGAAGGGGCATCGTCGGAATCGGACGCACCAGGAGCCTCGATGGGCACCGAGGTATAGGCCGAAGACGATTCCATAGCCTCGAGGACCTCATCGACAGTCACATCTAGATACTCAGCGATCTCCTCAACCTTGGGCGAACGCTGCAGCTCGTTGGTAAGTTTGTCAGTAGCCTGGTTGACCTTGGCCGAGAGCTCCTGCAGACGACGCGGTACGCGCACACTCCAGCCCTTGTCGCGAAAATGGCGTTTGATCTCGCCCAGGATAGTGGGTGTCGCAAACGTCGTGAACTCGAGTCCGCGCTCGGGATCAAAACGGTCGATAGCCTTGAGCAAGCCCAGATAGCCGACCTGCATGAGGTCGTCGAGCGGCTCGCCGCGATTCTTAAATTTGTTGGCAAGAAACCTTACCAGGTTCATATGGGACATGACGAGCTGCTCACGGGCGTCCGGATCACCGGTCTCCTTGTAACGACGAAACAGCTCGCGGGTTTTCTCCTTGTCCCAAGCGGTCTTGCCGCTCCGGGAACGTTCGGTCATATTAGATATCCGCCTTGAGGTCGAGGGAAAGCGTCAGGGGCGCCGTAGTCTTTTCGTAGGAGTCGCACACGCTCGCGAGGATGAGCTCGGCATACACCGCAGCCTGGTCGTCTTCATCGACCGTAGCCTGGTCGTCTTCATCGACCGTAGCCTGGTCGCCAAAGGTAATAGTCATGCCAACGTGGGTCTCATCGACATCGAATTTGATGGTGATGTCATCGCAGTCGACCGCGGTGCAACCAAAGATGAAAGCCTCCTCAGCAGCCATGCGGATGTCCTCGATGCGATCGACAGACATAGAGCACAGGGCACCAACGTTGGCTGCCGTCATGCGCACAAGGCGAGCGAGACGCGGGTCACCGGCAACGGTCAGCGTGATAGGGCAGGTTGCTTCGCTACTCATCGCAGGACTCCTCAGAGGTCTCGGCGGGCGTATAGGTGTAATACTGAGCCGGCTTGGATACAGACTTCTGACCATCATCGTCGCCCGCGGCGGCCTCGTCCTCGCCAATTAGGACGCGCTCGGTAGGCTGCTCGGCCTCCGCAGCGGCAGCGGCGAGCTTGCGATCGGCGTCGGCTGCAGGAGCCTTCACCTTATTGAAGAGCTTCTGCACAGCACCGGCGGCAGAGTCGGTCACGCTCGACACAGCATTGCTGGCCTCGGCCATGCTGCCCGTAACCTCGGAAATGTCGCGAACCACGGCTTCGACCTCTACGAGATTGGAGGTAAGGGCATCAACTGCCGTCTTGCTCGACTTAAGCAGCGGCTCCATCTGGGCAAGCGCCGGCGTAAGCTCATCGACAGCGCCATCGAGCTTTGCCACCACAGGCTGAGCCTCGGCGATGGCGTTGTTGAGGTCGTTCACGGTCTTATCGAGCGAGTCGACAACATTGCGGGTCTTGCGCAGGGTAAGCGCGAGCTCAGCGATGGCCCACACGCTGGCAACGGCGAGCAGCAGCAGGGCGATTTGAATGGGACTCATACAAGCCTCCCGGAAGAATCGAAATACAGACGCTTTTCATGGTACCCCAAAGGGGACCGAACATGCCAAGAGCAGCAACGTGGGACAAAATTATCAGCAGCTACCTCGGTGCATTCCCGCTGCGGTCGCGTTCGCTTTGCTCTACGCGCCACTCTTCCCAGCCGCGCCCGGCAGGCTGCCAAAATGCACCGCGTTCCAAGCCTTCGGGCAAATAGCGCTGATCGACCCAGCCTTCGGGATAATCATGTGGATACTTATACACACCGTATTCATCGCTGCCCGGGCGATGGCGATCGCGCAGATAACTCGGCACCTCGCGAAGCCCACTAGAATGGATATCGGCCAGCGCCGCATCGATCGAAGCCTCACACGCGTTGGATTTTGGCGCCAAGCACACATAGAGTGCAGCCTGAGCCAGGTTAATGCGGCACTCGGGATAGCCAATGACCTCGGCAGACTTAAACGCGGCATGCGCCACCAAAAGCGCCTGCGGGTCGGCGTTGCCAACATCCTCAGAAGCGTGAATCATAATGCGGCGAGCGATAAACTTAGGATCCTCCCCAGCATCGATCATGCGCGCGAGCCAATAGATCGTGGCATCGGGGTCACTACCGCGCATGGACTTGATGAACGCACTGATGATGTCGTAGTGGATGTCGCCGTTTTTGTCATACGTAAAGCCGCGACGCGGGTTGGCAATCTTCACGTCATCCACGGTGATGGGATAGCGCTCCCCCGCCGCAGGCGCTGGCGTTCCCTCGGTATCGGGACGCGTGACGGCAATCTCGCTCGCAAGCTCGAGCGTCGTGAGCGCCGAGCGAGCGTCACCCGCTGCCAGCGTGCAAATGGTCTTGACCGTATCCTCATCGGCCGAGAACTTTCCGTTCAAGCCCTGTGGTGCCTCGAGCGCACGCTCAATAAGCGTGGCGATATCCTCATCCTTCAGATGTTCAAGCTCCACCACGCGCCCGCGCGACAACAGTGCCGAGTTGACCTCAAAGTACGGGTTCTCTGTCGTAGCGCCAATCATAATGACGGTACGGTTCTCAACTGCATGCAGCAGGGCATCCTGCTGCGACTTAGAGAAGCGGTGAATCTCATCGATGAATAGAATGGTGCGGCGGTCGTACGTATTCAGGCGCGTCTTGGCCTCATCAATCACACGACGCAGGTCCTTCACGGTACCCGTGACGGCGCTGACCTCAACAAACTCGCTCTTGGTATGGTTGGCGATAATGTGGGCCAGCGTCGTCTTGCCCGTACCGGCAGGCCCGTACAGAATCACGCTCGAAAGCACGTCGTGCTCGATCGCGGCACGCAGCCATGAACCCTTACCGACGGCCTTTTGCTGGCCCACGTACTCGTCGAGCGAATTGGGGCGCATGCGCACCGCAAGCGGCGCATTCTGAAAGGAACGCTCGCGCGTCGAAGCAGAAAAAAGGTCGTCCATAGCCATCCCGTGTATCAATCAAAAACGTTTTCCACTAACAGTATACCGAATTAATACGAACTACCGTTCGTTAATATAGGTACGGTGCGGAAACTCCAGACCAGGGAACAGCTTGCTCGTCAGCTCGCAGAAATAACCGTCCGTCATGCTCGCGATATAATCCACCACGGCTTGATCCTTGTCGTCCTGCCAGGCATAGGTGCGATCATAGTAGGAAAGCTGCTGCTCAATGCGCGAAATATGGTGCTTAAAGATGCACGAGGACTCATCGCCTTCGTTTATATCCTGCAGGCAACGGTCATAAAGTTTATCGAAGGCCTCGCGCAGCTCCGCCTCGGAATCGCCTTCGATACCGCCCTTGCTATAGATCTTCTCGTAGTTCTCGCGCTTGGCTCGGCGAATTTCCTCAAACAGGTCCTCGCTCATCTCGATGCGCGGGTTACCATAGCTGTGCTCAACGATATCGATGGAGGCATGCGTGAGGATCCAACTGTTGTAGGCACCGCCCCGGCCATCATCAAAAGCGTCGGGCGAAAGCAGGCCCGCCGCGATCGCATCCTGACGGTCACGACCGACGTAGGCAAGAATATCCGAGATGCGAACGACGCAGCCCTCGAGCGTCATGGGACGCAGATGCTCAATTGCGCTATAGCCCGTGGCAATGCAATCCTCAACCGTCTGGTCAAACTGGTCAAAGGAGCCCATGTCCGAGAGCTCAAACTCGCGCTGCTCGTACTCGCCGTTATGGCATAGCACGCCGTCGAGCGTCTGGAGCGACACGTTGCGGCCATACAACGCGTCGAGCACGCGAACCGACTGCACGTTATGGAAAAAATAACGCCCCGTACGCTCATGATAGATATCGTTGAGGAAGCGCTCGCCGGCATGGCCGAAAGGCGTGTGTCCCAAGTCGTGACCCAGGCCAATCGCCTCGATCAGATCGCAATTGAGCCCCAGGGCGCGACCGATATCGCGCGCAATGCGGGAGACAAGCTGTACGTGCAAACCGCGGCGTGAAAGATCATCATTGCTACGGAAGCTAAAGACCTGCGTTTTGCCTGCATAACGGGTGTACGCCGGAAGATGAAGTATCTTTTCGGTATCGCGCATAAACGCCGGACGCATAAGCGTGCCTTTGTCGGCGACGCGATCAATACGACGAATGACCTGATCATCGTTGCAACGATACGGGTTGACATAGCCCGAAGCACGATCGGCGGCAATGCGCTCGACAAGCTCGGGCGACAACGCCGAGGGAATACGGTCCATGCGCGCCTTAATGACGGCCGTTTCTTGATTAGATTCCATGGCATGCTCCTTAAAAAGGATGCGCAATCGGTTACAAAGTGCAGCCCACGACCTCGATTATGGCAAAAATCGGCACTAAAAACGGGAGCAATGGCAGGGAGCGCGATTTTGCGATGAGGCAAGCGACGGCAAGGGTCAGGAGCGCAACCGCAAACGCGACAACGCCGCCCAGGGGATCGAAGGTACAAAGGGCAAAGAGTGCCTTGACGTCCCCCATGCCAATGCCAGGAGCGTGGCGAACTCTACGCCAGAGCGACTCGGTAAGCACAAGGCCAAGGTAGACGATGACCGCAAGACCGGCGTGGTCAAGCGCTGTGTTCAAACCGAGGTCGAGCCAAACGCCCGCCAACGCCGCCACGGCACATGCGCCGGCAAGCCCATTGGGAAACCGTCGCTCTCGGGCATCAATTGCCACGCCGGCAAAGATACAAATCCAAAACGGGATATAGGCCATCGGACTCCTCCTCGAGCTGCATCGCAAAAGCAAAAACCACCACAAAGGTGCCTGTCCCCTTTGCGGTAGTTTTGGTGGTGGTTATTTGGCGCCTTGCATGACCTCGTCGAGGGTGACGTTTACGGCATGCTGGGTAGGAACCCAGTCGACCTTCAGGAACAGCGCGGCCACCGTGATGGGGATATAGCTGAACATAAAGATCGGGAAGGTAAACAGGTTGGTCACCAGACGCCACTTTTGCGCGCAGTGAATATGCTTGTACTCAAAGATGGTCGTAAGCAGCGCCAGGATAAAGAAGGTCTGATACATCATGGCGAAGGTCATAATGAGCGAAGCGGCGCACGCCTGCATCTCAACTTCGGTAGCCAAGAAACCATGCGAAAGGCCACCCACAATCAAGAACGTCGCATTGGCGAGCATCGAAATGAGCGACAGCAGCATACCCGGGGCGATCGTCATGAACATGTCGTAGGCGGCAAAGCGATGGTAGCGGAAGGTCGACTTGATCAGGTGCTTACCGTAAGTAAAGAACACCTGGTAGAAGCCCTTGGTCCAACGCATGCGCTGTTTCCAGGACGCCTTAAACGTCACGGGTTGTTCGTCAAAGAACTCCGCCGGCGCATAGCCAATGCGAATGCCGTGAATGGCGCAGAACGTGGTGAACTGGATGTCCTCGGTCAGCGTGTGGAACTGCCAACCGTGCATGCCCTCGATGACACTAGCGGAGATGAGGTAGCCCGAACCCGAGACGGCGCAAGACGTCTTACAGATGTTGCGCGCGTTGTTGAGAAAGCGCGCCTCGCGCAGATACCACGTGGCATTAGCCGCCGAGATCCACGAGCTGCCGAAGTTCTTGGAATTGCGATAGCTCGTGACCACATGGAAGCCCTGGTCAAAGGCATCGTTCATTTTGGACACGTAATCGCGGGAGATAACGTTATCGGCATCGAAGATAAAGTAGCCTTCAAACGTGTCGGGATACTCGTTAAGGATGCGGTCGAAGCCAAAGTCCATGACCCAGCTCTTACCCTTACGGGCAAGATCATTGCGCTCGTAAACAATGGCACCTGCCTCGCGCGCGAGCTGTGCGGTGTTGTCGGTGCAGGCGTCGGCAACCACGAAGACCTCGATAAGCTCGGACGGATAATCCTGGTCCTTGATGGAGCGAACGAGGTTGGCAATCACGGCCTCCTCATTATGCGCCGCGATAAAGAAGGCATAGCGATGGAGTTTTTTGGCCTTGGGAGGCGCGACCTCGCCACGAAGAGCGCCAATGACAAAGAAGACAACCTGGTACAGAAAGCAGACCGTGAGCAGCGTGACGACAATCTGGTTGAAGATCACGATGGGTGTGTTGGTTTGTAAAAAGGCGAGCATGCAGGCTCCCGAGAACGCGTTACGTAAACAACCGTATATCTTACCGCAGGCTAATCGAGTTCAAGAAACCACCTAATACTGGCTAGACTTCGAGAAGACCGAGCTGCGGGACGATGTCGTCGCCAACGGCCGTGCGACCGAGCGAGCGCGGAGCCAGATCGTCGAGAACCGCAGCGAGATCCCACGGCAACTCGTCGCGGCACTCAATGCGCTCCCCCGTCACGGGATGGTCGAACGCCACGCGCCAGGAATGAAGGAACTGCCTGGTCAGGCCCTGGTCGGCGCGCGCATCGCACTTGCCGTAGAGTGGATCGCCCACGCAGGCGTGGTTGATATGACGCATATGCACGCGAATCTGGTGCGTGCGACCGGTAAACAGATGGCACTCAACGAGCGTATAACCATCGTCAAAGCGCGTGGAATCAAAGCGCTCGAGGACTTTAAAGGTCGTAATGGCCTGACGGGCAAAGGGGTCGTCCGAAACCGCCATCTTGACGCGGTCGCGCGTAGAACGGGCGATACCGGTATTGATGGTGCCCTCGTCCATGGCGATGTGCCCGTGGACAAGCGTGATATAGCGGCGGTCGAGCGTACGCGTGCGAATGAGATTTTGAAGCGCGCGCTGGGTGTCGTCGTCTTTTGCCGCGAGCATAAGGCCCGAGGTATCGCGATCCAGGCGATGCACGATGCCGGGGCGGTCCTCACCCTGCACGGTACCAAGATGATCGATACCGCAGTGGTAGACCAAGGCGTTCGCAAGCGTGCCGCTCTCGTGGCCGTGGGCGGGATGGCACACCAGCCCGCGCTGCTTGGAGAGCACAATGAGATAGTCGTCCTCATAGCGAATGTCGAGCGGGATGGCCTCGGGAATCACATCGGTGGGATCGTGCGGCTCGGGCAGGTCGACCGAGATGCGGTCACCGGCGCGTACGGCATACTTTTTTGACAGACAGGTCTCGCCGTTCACGATTACGGCGCCGCCCTCGATCAGATGCGCGCAGGCAGAGCGCGTGGGGCAGCCGTCGTTGGCACCCAGAAAGGCGTCGAGACGCTGGCCAGAGCAATCGTCGGCAACAAGAATATGGATGTCGGCCATTAACGCTCATTCCTTTCGCGAATCTTGCGGGCACGCTCCCCACGCTGCTTGGCTTTGCGCTTGGCGCGGGCCTCATCACGGGCATTGAGCTCGGCAGTCGCATCAACCTCGCGGGCCGCGGGACTCAAGAACATGTAGCCGAAGAGGGCGAGCACAACGCCCACGGTAATGCCGATATCGGCCACATTGAAGACGGGAAAGTCGATGAAGGTGGTGGCAATAAAATCGGTCACGAAGCCAAAGGCCAGACGGTCGATCGCGTTGCCAATGGCGCCGCCCGCGACCATAGCCATGCCCACAACCTCCAAGCGAGCAAGCTGGGGCGCGCGAAGCAAGTACACGGCAATGGCGACAATGACCGCAAGCGCCAGCAAAGCAAACGCAACGCCATGCCCCTCGCCCATGCTAAAGGCAGCACCGATATTGCGGACAAATAGAAAGTCGATCACACCGGGGATAACAGTCACATGCAAAGCGTCGCCCACGGAACGAACCGCAAGCTTGGTCAGCTGATCAAAAAGCAGCACAACCAGCACCACCCCACCAGCAACACCTAACCGCCAGCGCAAAGGCGGCGTCATATCCCCAGCACGACCCAAAGAAATCCCCTACCCTCAAGAACATCGAATTCCGTTTAACACAAGTAAACATCTTATATTGCCACAAGCAGAGCGCACGACATATCCACCAACGCAAGCGAAATAACCAGCATAAAACGAAAGCGACATTCCGAATAACGGAATGTCGCTTAATCGCTTTCGACTAAAAGCGCAAGTCGAAAGAAAGCCTCTAGCTCCAACAATGGAAACGCCGCATTACCGTCGCCAACAGCGAAAACGTCCCTAAGCGAGCAAGGTGACGTGAAAGAGGAGGGAAGCGTACTTTGGTACGCGATCGACGATTGAACGTCAGATTGCCGCTTAGGGGCGTTTGCAGCGTCGGTAGGTTACGGCGTTCTACGAACGCCGTAACCTACAGCGCATCAGCGCAGCGCTTACAGATATGCGCGTGGCCGTTGTACTCGCCGACGGTGGTGCGGTAGTTCCAGCAACGGTCGCAGCACTCGCCCTCGGCAGCATCAATGCAGACGGAAAGCTCTTCGCCCTGGGTCAGCTCAACATCGGAGACGATGTAGAACTCGGCCAGGTCGACCGCTTTGTCACCAGTCAGCAGCGCGTACATCTCGGCGGGAACGACCGCCTTGACGCGAACCTGCTGGCTCTTGGTGAAGGTGCCGGCAGAACGGGCATCCTCAAGGGCCTTGGTCACGGCGCTACGGAGCTCAAGAGAAGCCTCGAGCACGCCCTCAAACTCGTTGGCCTCATCGACCGTGATGGGCGACTTGTACCAATCGAGCAGCGCGGCGTACTTCTGGTGATCGACGCAGCCGGCGGGCGCATATGCCATGGCCTCGTCGACGGTGTAGGACAGGATCGGCTGCAGGTCGCGCATGAGCATCGAGAAGAGCTCGGCCAGCACGGTCTGGGCGCTGCGGCGCTCGAGCGAGCCGGGCTTATCGCAGTACAGACGGTCCTTCAGGGCGTCGAGGTACACGTTGGAAAGCTCGGTAACCACGAAGTCATAAAGCGCACGGTAAGCGCGCGGGAACTCATAGCTGGCGTAGGCGTCGTCGACCTCGGCCTGGACCTGGGTCAGACGGGCAACCATAAGCTTGTCGAGCGGCAGCAAGTCGGCAAAGGCGACGCCGTCGGTCTCGGGCTCAAACTGGCCCTCGAGCTCGGAAAGCAGGAAGCGCAGCGTGTTGCGGAAGCGACGGTAGGCATCGGACGTACGAGCAAGGATCTCGTGGTCGATGGAAACGTCGGAGCTGGTATCGACGGATGCAACCCACAGACGGATGATATCGGCGCCCATCTCGTCGCAGACCTTGTTGGGGTCGATGACGTTGCCGAGCGACTTGGACATCTTGCGGCCCTGGCCATCGAGCGTGAAGCCCTGAGAGACGACCGCCTTGTACGGAGCATGGCCGTTGGCACCCACCGAGGTGAGCAGCGAGCTCTGGAACCAACCGCGGTGCTGGTCGGAGCCCTCGAGGTACACATCCGCCGGATACTCCAGCTCGGGACGGTACTCGCAGACGGCCTTCCAGGAGACGCCGGAATCCCACCACACGTCGAGGATGTCCTTATCGGCCTTGAGGTGATGGCCGCCGCACTTGGGGCAGACGCAGGCCTCGCCCAGGTAGCTCTCGGGAGCGTCGGTGAACCAGGCGTCGGAGCCCTTCTCGTGGAAGAGCTTGATGACGGCGTCGAGCGTAGCGTCGTTCATGACCTTCTCGCCGCAGTCGGCACAGGTGTAGCTGGGGATAGGCACGCCCCAGTTGCGCTGACGGCTGATGCACCAGTCGGGACGCTGCTCAACCATGGCGCCGATGCGGTTTGCCGCGTGGGCCGGATACCACTTGACGTTCTCGCGAACCTCCTTGCCAGCCTGCTCGCGCAAACCAGTCTTGTCCATCGAGACAAACCACTGGTCGGTAGCACGGAAGAGCACCGGGTGCTTGCAGCGCCAGCAGTGCGGATAGCTGTGCGTGATCTTCTTCTCGAGGACCAGGGTTCCGCGCTCGCGCAGGAACTCGATGATGTGCGGGTTGGCCTCATCGGTATCCATACCGCTGAAGGGGCCACCGGTGCCAAACTCCTCACCGGTGTAGAACTTGCCGTCGTCATCGACCGGCATGCAGATGTCGGTGATGCCCTCCTTGAGGCAGGCGAAGTAGTCGTCGACGCCGTGGCCGGGCGAGTTGTGGACGATACCGGTACCGTCATCGACACCGACGTAATCGGCCAGCAGCGCCACGCCCTCAACGCCGTCAAAGATCGGCTGCTTGTAGTGGATGTGGTGGAAGGTCTCAGCGGGAACCACATAGGGCTTACCGTCGACCATAACAGGGGTGTACTCCCAGCCAAACTCCTCGCAGCACTTGGGAGCCAGGTCCTCGAGCATGACCTCGGCACGCCCATCGTGCTCAACGGCAACATAGGCGGAGCCGGGCTTGAGGGAAACTGCCTGGTCGGAGGGGATGGTCCACGGCGTGGTCGTCCAGATGATAAAGTCGACCGGGCCGTCGAAGTTCTCGAGGCCGGCGGGCTTGGAGGTCATCTCAAAGCGAACGAAGATGGAGGGGCTCGTCTCGTCGGAGTACTCGATCTCGGCCTCGGCCAGCGCGGTGTGGCAGTGCTTGCACCAGTGGACGGGCTTATGACCGCGATAGATCATGCCCTTGTCGAACATGGCCTTGAAGACCTCGATGTCGGCGGCATCGTGCTGGTGATAGAGCGTCAAATAGGGGTTGTCCCAGTCGCCAAGCACGCCCAGGCGACGGAAGCCGGCCTTCTGCAGCTCGATGTTCTCGACAGCGAACTTGTTGCAAAGCTCGCGGATCTTAGCCGTGGAGGTCTGGTTGAACTTCTCGGTGCCTAGCTTCTCCTCGACCTTGTGCTCGATCGGCTGGCCATGGCAGTCCCAACCAGGAACATAGGGAACCTCATAGCCCTGCATCATCCAGTAACGGTTGATCATGTCCTTGGAGATCTTGTTCATGGCGTGGCCGATGTGGATCGGGCCGTTGGCGTACGGAGGACCGTCGTGCAGCACGAACTTCTTGTGACCCTCGTTCTTCTTTAGAACTTGCTCGTAGACCTTGTTGTCCTGCCAGTCCTTGAGTCGCTTGGGCTCGGACTTGGAAAGACCGGCACGCATGGGAAATCCGGTTTTGGGCAGATTCATCGTCTGCTTGTACTCGTTTGCCACGGTACCCCCTTCTTGTCATGGGCGCGCACGCCCTCTGGGCACCAAAAAAGCGCCCGTCCCTACAAGCTGGGACGAAGCGCCACAAAAAGGGCAGTCTGCCCGTAAAAGCTCTTCGCTTAACCACCCAGCTTAGATGCCCTCACCCGCGTCGCCGCGCGCTCGCATCCGTTACTCGGCTGGCCTGTATCGACGACCATCTCGGCGATGTCTACTAAGACGAACCTGCGCGGCACGTCCGTTGGGACCGCAGCTCCGGGGTGATTTTCATCGGTCGCATGCACGGGTTCTCAGCGCTCCCCGCTCTCTGTAGCATGCGGACGGCCGACTACTCGTCCCCATCAACGCTTATGCGGAGTATGCTAGCACGTTCCGCGCCGGCGAAAAACCCTCAACACTGGTTTTATACGTTCGAAATTTCTCGCGGCTGTGGACCTTCTCTTGGAGCAAAATACCTGAAAGCACTTTATCGAACGAAAGAAGGTTGCTATGCGCACGATTGGAATGAGCGACTACACCGTTGGCGAGGATTGCTTTGACGAGCTGCCCGGCGCGCTGGCCGAGTACGGCGCGAAGAAGGTCGCGATCATCGGTGGTAAGCGGGCACTGGCCGCAGCACTTCCCGGTATCGAAGCTGCGCTGGCGGGTACCGACGTCGAAATTCTGGAGACGCGCGTCTACGGCACCAACAGTACGCGCGCAAATATCGCCAAGGTCGCAAACTCCCCCGCCTGCCAGGAAGCTGACGTGCTTATCGCATGCGGCGGCGGCAAGGCGCTCGACACCGTGAAGACCGCAGCTATCGAGCTCAAGAAGATCGTCTTTACGGTCCCGACGATCTGTTCCAACTGCTCCGCCGCGACCGCCATTGCCGTCGTGTACAACGACGACGGCTCACTCGAGGGCTATTCGTACCCCAACCGACCGGCGCACATCTTCATCAACCCCAAGATCATCGCCGAGGCACCGGCAGAGTATTTCTGGGCCGGCGTGGGCGATGCCCTGTCCAAGCAACCCGAAGTCGAGTACGCCACGAGTGCCGGCAACCTGGAGCACACAGCCGGTCTTGGCCTGGCACTCGCCCACACCTGCTCCGAGCCGCTGTTTACCTACGGCGTCCAAGGTCTTGAGGACGTACGCCAGAACCTGTCGAGCGAGGCCGTCAAGCAGATCGCGCTCGACATCGTGGTCAACACGGGCTATGTCTCGAACCTGACCAACCAGAACGATTACTACTACAACTCGAGCGTGGCGCACGCGTTCTACAACGCTACCTGCAGCATTCCGCGCGAGGGCACCTACCTGCACGGCGAGGTCGTGAGCCTGGGCGTGCTGGTACTGTTTGCCTATACGGGAGACACCGAGAACCTTGAGCGCTACGCCGCCTTTAACAAGCAGATGGGCCTGCCCGTAACGCTTGAGCAAGTCGGACTTTCCGAGGTCGACATCCCTGCCCTGTGCGAATATGCACACGCCACCAACGAGTGGAAGCAGGGAAACCCCGAGCCCTTCACCGACGAAAAGTTCGCCGCCGCCATCAAGGCCGCCAACGCCTACGGCCACTCTATCCTGGCCTAACCGACCAAAACCGCCACAAAGGGGACAGTACCTTTGTGGCGGTTTTTTATTGCTGTAACATGCTCGAGTCGAATTCGCTTGCCGGGATCACGCGGTAGCCGTGGCGCAGGAGCAGGTCAACGAAGACACCGTTACCCGTTGTGAGCGTGCCGCTGAAGGATCCGTCGTAGATATGGCCCACGCCACACGACGGACTGCGATCCTGCAAGACGCACGCAGCAATCTCGGACGGGCCGCCCGCTTGCTCGCACATATCGAGCGCACGTTGAGCGCCCAGACGGAATTCGCGATCGACCGAGATGCCCCCGCAGGTACGGACCTCGCCGTTCACAATCTCGGACGGCATGCGCGGCGTGGGCAGCCCCCCAAAGACCTCAGGGCACACCAAGAGGACCTCAGTCCCCGTGCGTTCGCAGGCATCGACCAACTCGCGATGATAGTTGTCAAGCCCGTTATACTTGCAGCTCTCGCCCATCAAGCAGGCGCTCACCACGATCTTCATTTCCATCCCTCTCAAGCAAAACGCCCCAATTGAGAAAGCTGCTCAAATGGGGCGTCGGCGTTTACTGGCTCGGCCGCGGCTTTACTGCTGCTTGGGCATCAGCGGATTCTCGCGCGTGAGGAGGTTCATGAACTCCTCGCCCGTGATGGTCTCCTTCTTGTACAGATAACGAGCCAGCTCATGGAGCTTGAACTTGTTCTCCTTCAGAATCTGCAGGGCACGGTCGTGCGCATCCTCGATCAACTTGGCGACAATTGCGTCCACGCGCTCGGCCGTACCGGGAGCGCAGGTGAGCGACGTGTCCTGGTTGAGGTACGCGTTCTGCACGGTACCGAGCGCCATCATGCCAAACTCATCGGACATACCAAAGCGCGTCACCATGTTGCGGGCGAGCTTGGTGGCCTGCTCGATATCGTTGGCGGCACCGGTCGTCATCTCGCCAAAGATGAGCTCCTCGGCCGCGCGACCACCGCAGTAGACGGCGAGCTTGTCCAGAACCTCCTGGCGCGTCGTCAGGAAGCGCTCGTCCTCCTCCACTTGCATGGTGTAGCCCAGAGCACCGCTCGTGCGCGGCACAATGGTGATCTTCGTGACCGGCGCAGAGCCCTTCTGGCGGGCGGCAACAATAGCATGGCCGATTTCGTGATAAGAAACGACCTGCTTCTCGTGGTCGGACAGCACCGTGGACTTGCGCTGCTGTCCGGCGATGACGACCTCAACCGACTCCTCAAAATCGTCCTGCGTGGCACGCTTGCGACCCTCACGGACGGCTCGCAGGGCGCCCTCGTTGATGATGTTGGCCAGGTCGGCGCCCGAGGCACCGGGCGTGGCGCGGGCAATCGCGGTCAGGTCGATCGGCGGCTGTGTCTTCACGCTCTTGGCATGCAGCTCAAGAATGTTCTTACGGCCGGTCAGGTCGGGCAGCTCGACAGGGATGCGGCGATCAAAACGACCGGGGCGCAGCAGAGCGGGATCGAGGCTGTCGGGACGGTTGGTGGCAGCGAGGACGACGATACCCTTGTGGTTATCGAAACCGTCCATCTCGGTCAGCAGCTGGTTGAGCGTCTGCTCGCGCTCATCGTTGCCGCTAAAGCCGCCGCCATCGCGCTTCTTGCCGATGGTATCAATCTCATCGATAAAGACGATGCACGGGGCCTTTTCCTTGGCCTGCTTAAACAGGTCGCGAACTTTAGCGGCACCGCGGCCGACGAACATCTCAACAAACTCAGAACCAGAAATACTAAAGAACGGCACGCCCGCCTCGCCGGCCACAGCCTTGGCAAGCAGGGTTTTACCAGTACCCGGAGGGCCGACAAGCAGAGCACCACGCGGCAGCTTGGCGCCGATCTCCTCGTAGCGCTGCGGCTTCTCCAGAAAGTCAACGACCTCCTTGAGGGACTCCTTGGCCTCTTCCTGGCCGGCGACATCCTTAAAGGTCACGCCCACGTCCTTGGAGGCGATCACGCGCGCGCCGGACTTACCCAGTCCGCCGCCGCCAAAACCGCCGCCGCCAAAGTTCATCGACGGGCCGTCATCGCCCATAGCCTTCTTCATGCGGCGGTTGAGCCACCAACCGATGAGGAAGAAAATCGCCATGGGAAGGATGAGCGTGAGCAGGTAGTAGGTCATCAAACCCGAGTTTTTATCGGGAACGACCGACTCCAGCGAAGCGCCAGACTCAAGCACGCGATCGGTAAAGCCCGCATCATTCGGCACACCGGTCGTCTTATAGGCGATGTTCTCGTCCTCGCCCTTCTTGGTGTAATAAATCGTATAGTCGTCGGTGTTGTACTCGACCTTTTCGACGCTCTTCTTGTCGAGCGCTTTGACAAACGTCGAGTAATCGGTCTTCGTAATCTGCTGCGTGTGACCGATGTTGGGGAACAGAACGGTCGAGAGCACGAGGTAGACGACGAAGGCGATGAGCACGTAGAGGATCATATTCCGTCTACGCTTGTTGTCATCCATCTCCATCTGCTTGAACTCCATCTACTGGGGTTAATAATGCTTTCTAGAATACCCAACCCGGACGGCGATAAACCGACGCCGGGCACGAAAAGACAGAGATGGCATCACTGGAAGTCGGCAAGGTTCAAATCTATACGGGCGACGGCAAGGGCAAGACGACGGCTGCTTTGGGGCGCGAGAGGATGTCGAGGAACTGATTGCGATAAAGCCCGCCACCACGGAGCTCGTGCTCACCGGCCGCGGCCTGCTGCCCCTCGCGGACCTCGCCGACCTGGTCACCGAAATGCGTCCCATAAAACATTACTTCGACGAAGGCCTCTTAGCCCGCCAAGGCATCGAATACTAATTGATGCAAAGGGGACGGAGGAAAACGGATCACTTCGCCTTATCGCCAGCCAATGATCCGTTTTCCTCCGTCCCCAAGGGACCATTAGGCGGTGGCGCGGCCTAGCCAGTTGCCGCTGTGGTGGTAGATGGTGAACATGGTTGCGGTGATGAGCCAGGTTACGGGGTAGACCAGCAGTAGATGCTCGAGCGACGGATCGAAGGGCATGATCGCAAACACCCAAATCACTCTGAGTACGACGGTGCCAAAGATGGTGAGCAGCATGGGCTGCAAGCTCACGCCGGCACCGCGAATGGAGCCCGACGCGTTTTCGATAATCGAGAAGATCGCGTAGAACGGCGCGATGAAATGAAGAATCGTCGTGGTGTACGCCGAAATCGAAACATCGTCGACAAACAGACGCGACAACGGACCCGAGAACACCAGCAGCACGGCAGACAGGCCACCAATGAGCATAAACGACAGCACGAGCGACGTATGGTAGCCCTTGCGCATGCGCTCATAGTTGCGCGCGCCAAAGTTCTGTGCCGAGAACGTGGTGATCGACACGCCGAGCGCCTCGGTAACCATCCAGACAATGCCATCTAAGCGGCCCGAAAGACCCCACGCCGTGGTGACATCGGCACCAAACGAGTTGACCGACACCTGAATCAAAACGTTGGAAATCGAATACGCAGCAGACTGAAAGCCAAGCGGCAGACCACACGAGATCATGCTCTTACAAATGCCAGGATCAATGCCGAGTTTGGACAGCGAAAGCCGCCACGCACCCGGTGCGTGCATCATGCGAATCACGATCATCGTGGCGTTGGAGCAAATGGTCAGCGCCACCGCGATGCCGCAGCCCAGCGCCTCCATATGAAGCACGGCAACAAAGATGACATCCAGCACCGCATTCACAAGGCAGCCGGAAGCGATGATCGCAGCAGGCCCGCGCGTGTCGCCCACGGCGCGTAGCAGTGCCGTTCCCATATTGAGCAGCAGCGCCGCAACCATGGCGGCAAAATAGCAACGAGCATAGGCCACGCCCTCGGCCAAAAGTTCATGTGGAGTGTTCATAAGTACCAGCATGGGCTCAACGAACACTATGCCAAGAATCGAGAAAACGATACCGCCCACCAGCGCGAGCGTCATGGCCGTATGGACCGAACGGCTCAGTCGCTCATCATCGTGCTGACCAAAATACTGACCGGTAATGACCGCGCAGCCGGCGCCGACGCCAACGCAAAAGCCAATGCAGAGCTCGGTGAGCACCATCGTAGCTTGAATGCCACCTAGCGCGAGCTTGCCGCCAAACTGACCGACGATATAGGTACCGATAAGCGTGTAGGCCTGCTGAAAAAACGAACTAAAAAAGATGGGAACGCACAGCGACAGCAATTGCTGCCAAATGACTCCTTGCGTTACATCGATAGCCGTAGATTTCTTAGCCACACGCCCTCCCCACACGCATACGTCAATCAGCAAAACAGCAATTTAAAACCAAAGCCAAAACCAGCTTAGCACCGACTGGCGGCGACCGAAACACCCCGAATTAGAGCACGGTGCGGAATAACTGCCTAGTGATACAAACCCGGCTGGTAGTGATACTCATTGCTCACGTGCGGGCATAGCTGCCAAAAGGCGACGGCGCTCGCCGCGGCCACGTTGAGCGAATCGACCCCGTGCGCCATCGGAATACGCACCGCGTGGTCACAGCCGGCAATGGTCTTGGCGCCCAAGCCGGCACCCTCGGTGCCCATAAAAATCGCCAAGCGATCAATCTTCTGCAGCACAGGATCATCAAGCGAAACAGAGTCGTCCGTCAACGCCATAGCGGCACACGAAAAACCGGCATCGTGCAACGCGCTCAGACCATCATGCGGCCACACACGAGCCTCGCTGCCAATGCGCGTCCACGGCACCTGAAACACGGTGCCCATGCTCACGCGGGCCGAGCGACGGTACAGCGGGTCGCAGCACGTCGGGCTGACCAAAATACCGTCAACGTTCAATGCGGCAGCAGAGCGGAAAATCGCGCCAACATTGGTGTGGTCGACAATACCCTCGAGCACGCACACGCGCACCGGACGCTCCCCCGCCGCCTCGACGACGCCACCCAAGAACTCATCAACCGGAATCTGACGCGGGCGACGAAACGCCGCAAGCGCACCGCGCGTCACGTTAAAGCCCGTCAACTGCTCCATGAGCTCCATGGAGGCGACGAACACAGGAACAGGACCCGCGCCCTCGCGCACGACTAGGCGCTCAAACAGCGGCATCATCTGGTCGAGCCAGCGTTCGCCCAAAAGAAAGCTCACCGGCTCGTATCCGGCACGCACCGCGCGCTCAATAACCTTGGCACTCTCGGCGATAAAGATGCCCTTTTGCGGCTCTAGCACGCAGCGCAGCTCACGCTCGGTCAGACGCACGTAGGCATCGAGCCGCTCGTCCTCGAGCGAATCAATTCGCAGAACCTCAACGGCATCAGTCATAGCAGCCTGCCCGCACCCTTCTTTACAGCACATCTATACCAAACGAGGCGACGCTAAGCGCCGCCCCATACATTCAATCAACCCGATAATACCGTTCACGCCAGGCGATTTACGCCTCAACGCGACGATACGTCACGAACTCATAATCGACACCCTCGTCGCCCTCGCCCGAGGCAATCGTGGCAACACCGCCACGCCACGCAATCTCCCATGCGGGATCGGCGTCCAAATCGGGAAAGTACGTGTCCACGGCATGAGTGCAATGGTTGTGCGTGACCTCGGCCTCGACGCAATACGGCAAAAACTGCCGATAGACATCGCCGCCACCAATCACCCAGGCAACGGGCTCATCGGCAACCGCGGCGAGCGCCTCGTCGATGCTATGCACCACGTCGACGCCCTCGACAGCAAAATCCTCGTCGCGGGTAAGCACGATATTGCGACGGTTCTTGAGTGGACGCCCACCGGGAAAACTCAGCAGCGTCTTGCGCCCCATGATGACCGGGCAGCCCTTGGTGCAGGCCACAAAATGGCGCATGTCGGCGCGATTGGACACCACCATGTCGCCCTCGCACCCAATGCCCCAATCGTCACACACGGCGACGATAGCAGATAGCTTACACGTCATGAGCACCACCTACACCGCAATGGGAATGTTCTTGACCTGCGGGCCGTGCTCATAGCCCTCGACGATCAGGTCATCGGTCGTAAACGCATAGAAGTCATGCACATCGGGGTTGAGCGTTACCTTGGGCGCCGCAAACTGCGGGCGCTCGATAAGCTCACGGACGATATTGACATGACGGTCGTAAATGTGGGCATCGGCAATCACATGCAGCAGCTCACCCGGAATCATATCGACCGACTGCGCGACCATCATGAGCAGAATGGCGTACTGGCACACGTTCCAGTTATTCGCGGCCAAAATGTCCTGACTGCGCTGGTTGAGAATCATGTTGAGCGTGGGCTTGTCGTCCTGCGGGCGCTGCGTGACGTTATAGGTCACGCTGTAGGCGCACGGATACAGGTGCATCTCGGACAGGTCACTAAACACATACGTGTTGGTCATGATGCGGCGGCTGTACGGCGTGTGCTTAAGATCGTACAGCACACGGTCCATCTGATCAAAATCGCCCTCGGCGTAATGGCTCTTCTGGCCAATCTGATAGCCGTAGGCTTTACCGATGGAGCCAGTCTCGTCGGCCCACTCGTCCCAAATATGGCTGTTGAGGTCATGGACGTTATTAGACTTCTTTTGATAGATCCACAGGATCTCGTCCATCGCAGACTTAAGAGCCGTGCGGCGCAGCGTAAGCGCAGGGAACTCCTCGCGCAGGTCGTAGCGCGCCGTGACGCCAAAGTTTTTAATGGTATAGGCAGGGGTGCCGTCCTCCCACACCGGGCGGACCTTTTGGCCCTCGGTGGTGGTGCCATGGTCCAAGATATCGCGGCACATGGTTACAAACTGTTGATCAGCCTTGCTCATTGACCCTCCTGTCAGTCGCCTACAAGCAAGATTTATTGTAGCCCAGGCGCACGCGGCCCCACAGCCCAAACATAAGCCCTCATTTTCTGACATATGACGGAAATTCCTTGCGCAAATCGGCACGTTCGCTATTCTATTGTTGACATATGTCAGATTTGGAGAGTGTATGGCAGGGAGACGCGAAAAACTGCGCCGCGTTGGGATCATCCCCGAATATCGCGGCTTTACCCCCGATGGCCTTGCCAGCGGAGACGCTATCGATATGACGGTCGACGAGCTCGAGGTCCTGCGCCTATGCGACCTGGAAGGACTCAATCAGGAGGAAGTCGCCCAGCACATGGGCATTGCCCGTGCCACGGTGGCGGCAATCTGCAGCCGCGCGCATCGCAAGGTGGCAAACGCATTGGTCAATGGACGGGCGATTATCATCGAGGGCGGCAATATCGCATACTCCCCCATCACCACGACAACGGCCGCATGGCCAGCAAAGGAGGTCGACACCATGAGGGTGGCAACGACGTACGACAACGGCAACATCTTTATGCACTTTGGCCGCAGCGAGCAGTTCAAGATCTATGACATCCAGGACGGCATGGTGCTCAACGAGCAGGTCGTGGGCACCGGCGGCACCGGTCACGGCGCGCTGGCGGGTCTGCTCGCCAATGGCGACGTGGACACACTCATCTGCGGCGGCATCGGCGGTGGCGCTATCAACGCGCTTGCTCAAGCCGGCATCACGGTCTATGCGGGCGCCCAGGGCAGCTGCGATGCCTGCGTCGAGGCCCTCATTGCCGGCACGCTCGCGCAGACCGGCGAGGCCACGTGCGGCTGCCACGGCCATGACCACGAGCACGCCCATGAGCACGGCGAATCCTGTGGCTGCCATGGCCATCACGAGCACGAGGGCCACGAGGGCTGCGGCTGCCACTAACGGCACGGCACCGCGAACTCGGGGCGCGATACTGAACGCAACCCAACAATCAAAGCCAACAACAAAGGCCACCCGGTAGCTTCCGAGTGGCCTTTGCCATATCAAGCTGGAATTACAGCACTATTTCTTATTACGCATCTGCGCTTCCATCTGGCGCAGCAGGTCCATATCGGACTTGGGGCCGCCCGTACCCAGGCCGCCCATGCCGCCCAGACCCATAGCGTCCAGGCCGGGGATATTGGGCATGCGCATCTTCTTGCCCTTCTTATCCTTCTTGCCCTTCTTGCCGCCGGCCTGTGCCTGATTGGCCATCGTGCGCATGCGGCCCATCATCTTGTTCATCTCGCCCCACTGCTTCATAAGGCTATTGACCTCGGTGGGGGTCACGCCGGCGCCCTTGGCAATGCGGGCACGGCGCTGGCCATTGATGATGGAGGGACGCAGACGCTCCTCCTTGGTCATCGACATGATAATGGCCTCGTTCTTATCGAAGATGCCCTCGTCCAGGTTGCCACCCATCTGGTTGAGCGCACGCTGGCCGCCGGGGAGCATGCCCAGGATGCCCTTCATGCCGCCCATCTTCTTGACGGCCTTCATCTGGTCGAGCATGTCGTTCATGGTGAAGCCCTCGCGCAGCATTCGCTCGGCAGCCTCGAGCTGCTCGGCGTCGGCCGCCTCCTGGGCCTTCTCGATAATGCCGACAACGTCGCCCATGCCAAGAATGCGCTTGGCCATACGATCGGGATAGAACGGCTCCAGCGAATCGGGCTTCTCGCCCATGCTCACGAACTTGATGGGCTTGCCGGTCACCTGGCGCACGGAAAGCGCGCCGCCGCCACGGGCATCGCCGTCGAGCTTGGAGATGATCACTCCGTCAAAGTCGGTGCGCTCGGCAAAGGTCGAGACGACGTTGACGATATCCTGGCCGGTCATGGCATCGACGACCATCAGCACCTGATCGGGCTTGACGGCCTTCTTGATGTCCACGGCCTCCTGCATCATCTGCTCGTCGATCTGAAGGCGACCGGCGGTATCGACGATGACCACGTCACGCAGGTGGTCGACGGCCTCCTGGATGGCGCCCTTGGCGATGTCGACCGGGTGCTCGCCGTCGCCGCGGAAGACCGGCACGCCGATCTCTCCACCGAGTGTGGCCAGCTGGTCGGCAGCGGCGGGACGGTAGACGTCGCACGCGGCGAGCAGCGGCGAGCGGCCCTGCTTCTTGAGCTGGTAGGCCAGCTTTACGGCCGCCGTGGTCTTACCGGAGCCCTGCAGGCCCACGAGCATGATGACATTGGGAATGCGGTTGCTAAAGACGAGCTTGCTCTCGGTGGAGCCGAGCATCTCGGTGAGCTCGTCGAGCACGATCTTGACGACGTTTTGCGCCGGCGACAGTGACTCCATGACCTCGGCGGTCATGCAGCGCTCCTTGGTCTTGGCGACGAACTCCTTGACGACCTTGAAGTTGACGTCGGCCTCTAGCAGCGCCATGCGAATGTCGCGCATGGCCGAGGTAATGTCGGCCTCGGTCAGCTTACCCTTGCCACGCAGGCGGTCAAATGTGTCGTTGAGGCGATCGCTCAGGGAATCAAACACTGGTTACTCCTTAGTTGGACTCGCCCACCAGGGCGCGGCAGAAATCTTTGGCATTGAACTCCTGCAGGTCATCGACCTGCTCGCCCACGCCGATGCGCAGGATGGGAAGCTTGAGCTTCTCGGCCACGGCCATGGCGATACCGCCCTTTGCCGTGCCGTCGAGCTTTGTCATGATAATACCGTCCAGACCCAGCGCCTCGTTAAACTCGAGCGCCTGGTTGAGGCCGTTTTGGCCCGTTGCGGCATCGATCACGAGCACGACATAGACGGGCATGGGGCCGGCGGCCATATTGGCGGCGCGCTTACGGGTCACATTGACCACCTTGGCAAGCTCGCGCATGAGCTCGGGGCTCGTGTGCAGACGACCGGCGGTATCGATGAGCACCAGGTCGCTGCCGCGCTTGTCGGCCTCGTCGAGCACGTCGTAGCAAACACTTGCCGGGTCGGAGCCGCGGTCGCGCTTGATGACGGGGACGCCAGCTCGCTGGCCCCACACATCGAGCTGCTCGATAGCTGCAGCGCGGAAGGTATCGGCCGAACCGATCACGACGTTCTTGCCGCGGGCGGCCATGGCGCTCGCGATCTTACCGACCGTCGTGGTCTTGCCGGCACCGTTAATGCCCACAAACAGCACGCAGCTCGGCGTATCGGAGAACGGATCGCGCTCGATGGGCACAAAGTGCTGCGCAAGCTGCTCGGCCAGGGCGCGACGGAGTTGCGGGGCGGTCTTGAGGTTCTTCTTAGCCGCGGCATCACGCAGGTCATCGGAGACCTTTATGGCGACCTCGGCGCCCATGTCACCCATGACGAGGGTGTCCTCAAGGTCCTCCCAAAAATCCTCGTCGACCTCGCCGCCAAAGTAGAAGACCTCGTTGAGGGCCTCGCGGCTACGCTCAAGTCCGCGCGAGAGTGCGTCAAAGAATCCCATTATGCATTCACGACCTTTCCGGTTTCGCGATCGAGTTTTTGCGAGACGACGCGACTGACGCCGTCGGCTTGCATCGAGACGCCATAGAGGACGTCAGCGTCCTCCATAGTACGGCGCTGATGCGAAATGACCAAGAGCTGCGTGTCGGAACGCAGCACATCGAGGGCACCGATGAGCTTGGACAGGTTGGCGTCATCAAGTGCCGCCTCGACCTCGTCCAGCACATAGAACGGCACCGTACGCGTGCGATACACGGCAAAGAGCAGGGCGAGCGCCGTCAGACTCTTCTCGCCGCCCGACATGAGCATCATCTTGGTGATGCGCTTGCCGCGCGGTTGCGCCACGACCTCGATACCCGTCTCGGCAGGATGCTCGGGATCGGTCATCTCCAGATGAGCCTGACCGCCCGGGAAGAGCATAGCGAAGATCTCGCGGAAGTTCGCGTCGACCTTCTCAAACGTCACCAGGAAGGCCTTCCGCATCTTGCGATCAATGGCCACCGTGATCTTGGTGAGCGCCTTGCGCGCGCTCTCCAGATCGGCCAGCTGCTCCTCGATGTAATCGGCGCGGCGCTTGAGCTGCTCGTACTCCTCCATGGCAACTTGGTTAACGGGACCAAGGTTGTTGATCTGGCGCACAAGCTGGTTGAGTTCGCGCTCAGCGGCATCGCGGTCCGTGGGCGCCGGAAGCATGAGCGCTTCCTCGAGTACCGTGGTGCCATCGGCGGTAATGGCCTTAATGGCGGCCTCTACCTGCACCTCGAGCTTGCCATGCGCGACCTTGAACTCGTTTTGCGTGGCGGAGGCGGTATCGACTCGCTCCTTAGCGCGGGCAACCTCTGCCTTGGCATCCTCGATGGTCTTCTTGAGCGAAGCGGAGTCCGCCTCCTCCAGAGAGGCCTGGTCACGCAGGCGCGCTGCCCAATCCGACGCGCGCTCCAGCAGGGCCGAATAACGCTCGTGCATGGGATCAACGCGCAGGCGCAGCAGCTCGAGCGAGCGCGAAGCCTGGCGTGTTCCGCGGATACGACGATCGATGCCCTCCAGGCGATGCTCCAGGTCGGGCACGCGGCCCTTCAGCGAACGCAGGCGTTCGCTCGTCTGGGCCAAGCGAACCTTGGCGTCGGCGAGCTTGCCGGCGGCCTCGGAATCGTCACGGCAAACGCGGTCGAGTTCGTCGTTGGCCTCGGCAATCTGGAGACCCAGGTCGCTTGCCTGCGCACGGGCCTCGTCGCGCGAACGGGTGACCTCGTCAACGCGCGGGCGCGCAGCGCGAACGGCCTCTGCGGCCTGCTCGCGGCGCTTGGAGATGCGCACGCGCTCGACCTCGGCATTGTTGGCGCTTTGCTCCAAGCGGCCGATCTCGGAGAGCAACGAGCGGCGCTCGCCCTCAAGACGGGCGATCTCGCCGGCGGCATCGCCCTCAGCGACACGCGCTTCCTCAACGGCCGCATTGGCCTCAACGACCTGATCCGACACATGCTCAAACACGGCAGCCAAATCGGGCTCCAAGCCCTCCAGCTCGCGAATGCGACGCTTGCGCTCCAGGGCACCCGACGCCTCGCCGGCATCTAGGCCCACGCGCACAAGGCCGCCACAGCTTACGCGGGCGCCATCGGGGGTCACATAGGTCACACCGTCAATGACAGGCGCAGCCAGCGCGGCAGCCAAGTCATCGACCACGTAATAGCCACCGAGCAGCGCCTCGACAATCGGGCCATAACCGGCACGCACGGAAAGGCGATCGACCAGACGCGAACCGGCAGCGGCCTCGGCGGCAGCAGAGCTGCTCACGCCGCGCGCCACCAGCAGCGCCTCACCCGAGGCCTTCTTTTGGTCCAGAGCCGCACGACCGGCACGCTCAAGCGCGGCGGCGTCATCAAACAACAGGGCATCGATATCGCCGGCAAGCAGCTGCTCCACCAGGCCCTCAAGCTCGCGCGGGGCCTCGAGCACGTCGCCCAGACGACCCGAGACATCGTCGCCCAACGCACCCACCAGACGGCTCACGAGCGGCGAGCTGTCGGCCATGCGGGCATCAAGCTTCTTTTGGCTGGCAAGCTCCGAGCGCACCTCGGACAACTTGTTGCGCGCCTCGCTCTCGCGGGCACGCAGGTCCTTCAGGGCCGCGCGTGCCGTCTCGGTGGCCTCACGCGCATCGACCTGAGCCTGGCGCGCTTCCTCAAGAGCGCCCTCAAGCTCCTCGGCGCGGTCGCGACGGCTCTCGAGCGAGGCCGTGACCTCCTCGAGCTGCTCGTCAATCTGCTCCAGGCGCGAGGCATACATGTTGTCCTCGACCTCGGCATTGCTCAGCGAGTCCTTCACCTTGGCGAGCTCGAGCGCGGCGTTATCGGCCACACGCTGCACATCGCGCAGCTCACGCGTGAGCTGCGAAATCTGATTGTCGAGCGCAACGCGCCGCTCGTGAAGCTCAGCGGCAGCAGGACCAGCGGCGTCAACGTCCTCCTGGGCCTGCATGTGCGCACCGGTCACTTCCTCAAGCTGGGCACGCGCGTCCTCGAGCTCCTCGACCACGCGACGACGCTGATGCTCGGAGCTCGAAATCTGCCCGCGCATATCGGACAGGCGCGACACCATGTTGTGGCCCTTTTCCTCGAGCAGGCGCATATCGGAGTTAATGCGGCCGACCACATCTTGCATATGGCGGCGCTGCTCGCCCAGGTCGCCCACAAACAGGCCCTTTTCCTCGAGCATAACTTGGAGCTTCTCGAGCTCGCGCTCCTTTTCACCCAGGCGGTATTGCGCAAGCTCAAGTTCGGCGGCGCCCTCCTTAGAGCGGCTCTCCAGGTCGTTCCACTGCGACTGCAGCGAACGAAGCTCGTCGACGGCCAGCATCTGCGTAAGTTCGTTCGCGCGCGAGGACAGCTCTTTGTACTTGCGCGCGCGATCGACCTGACGCTCCAGTGGTCGCAGCTGACGGGCGATTTCCTTATTGATGTCGCGGGCACGCGTCAGATGCTCGTCCATCGACTTAATCTTTTTGAGCGCACGCTCCTTGCGGCGCTTGTGCTTGGAGATGCCGGCGGCCTCCTCGATGAGGGCGCGGCGCTCCTCGGGGCGGCTCTGCAAAATGGCGTCGAGCTTGCCCTGGCTGATGATGGAATGCGTATCCTTGCCCAGGCCCGAATCGTGCAGGATGTCCTGAATGTCCATCAGGCGGCACGGACTCGAGTTGATGAGGTACTCGCTTTCGCCCGAGCGATACATGCGACGGGTGATGGCGACTTCGTCAAAATCGACGGGCAGCATATGGTCCGAGTTATCGAGCACCAGCGTGACCTCGGCGACACCCACCGGCTTGCGCGCTGACGAGCCCGAGAAGATGACGTCCTCCATGGCCTGGCCGCGCAGCTGCTTGGCGCTCTGCTCGCCCAGGACCCACAGAATTGAGTCGGAGATGTTCGATTTTCCCGAGCCGTTGGGACCGACGATGACGGTCAGGCCCGGCTCAAACGTCATATGGGCGCGGTCGGCAAACGACTTGAACCCTTTGAGCGTGAGGGACTTGAGATACACGGTTCCTCGCTTACACGTGCTTCTTGTTGAGAATCACGCCATTGGTGGTGTAACCCATACGGTCGAGCGCCTCGAGCGCGGCGGCTCCCTCGGCTTCCTTCTTAGAGGAACCGGTGCCGCGACCCTGACGAATGCCATCAATCAACACCACGGCGGTAAAGGTGGGCGCATGCGCCGGACCCTCGGATCCGACCAGCTTATACGCCGGAGGCTCGTGGCCGTCGGCCTGCACGCACTCCTGCAAAAACGACTTGGGGTTCGCAGGGTGTTCGGCACGCTCGGAAGCCAAGTGCGGCTTAAGCGTACGGTGAATAAACTCCGCCGCGGCATCCCAACCAGCATCCAGGTACAGCGCGCCAACGAGCGACTCATAGACGTTCTCAAGCGCCGAATGCAGGCCGCGTGCGCCCGTACCGGTCTCGGAGGCACCAAAGATGATGATGTCGTCGATACCCAGCTCGTGGGACACTTCCGACAACGTGGCGCCCGAGACGAGCGACACCTTCAGGCGGGTGAGCTTGCCCTCATCAAACTCGGGATAGGACTCAAAGAGCGAGCGGGCAACCACGGCGCCCAAAATGGAATCACCCAAAAACTCAAGGCGCTCGTAGCTTGCCGAGACTGGCTGGCCTTCGACAGCCGAAGGATGCGTGAGGGCTGCGCGCAGCAGCACCTTGTCATTGAACTCGTGGCCCAAAATCTCCTGGGCGCGCGTAAGTCGTTCGGATAAAGCCAAGACTTAGGCCTCCTTGGCAGCTTCGATAGCGTCGACGGCGTCGGCGACAGAGTTGAGCGAGAGCAGGGTCTCATCATCGATTTCGAGATCGAACTCGTCCTCGATAGCCGTAACCAGCTGCAGGCGCTCGAGCGAGTTGGCATCGAGGTCGTCAAAGGTGGTCTCATCGCTAATTTCGGCAACATCGACGCCCAGAACGTCAGCAGTGACCTCGGCGATCTTGTCGAAGATTTCGGAGCGGTCCATAGCGCTTCCTCTCATAGTGCATGAATACCAAAAGAATGGTACCGCCCGGGCGGTACCAAGACACGGTTCTGATTCTACCCCACGACGCACGCCCCGAGGCGCATAACGCCGCTGTTATAAAACGATGCCGTCCATGGAGTTGGCGACGTTCTCGACCAGTCCGGCACGAACGGCCTCAGCCGCGGCGAGTGTGCCGTTTTTGACGGCCTCGACCGACGTGGCGCCGTGGCCGATCAAGACCACACCGCGCAGGCCCAGCAGGATGGCGCCGCCCTTGGCATCGCCAGAGAGCTTAGCCTTAATCTCGCGCATCTGCTTTTTGATGAGCAGCGCGGCGATCTTGGTGCCGAGCGAGGACATAAAGGCGCCTTTGAGCTCCTGCAGCAAAAACTTGGCAGCGCCCTCGGTAGCCTTGAGAGCGATATTACCCGACATGCCGTCGGCAACAACGACATCGAAATTGCCCGAGGTGAGGTCGGTGCCTTCGCAGTTGCCCACAAAGCCCGGAACTGCGGCCTTCATAGCAGGGAAACAGGCCTTGGTAAAGTTGGAGCCCTTCTCGTCCTCGGTGCCATTGGCGAGCAGGCCTACGCGGGGATGCTCAATGCCCAAGACGACGCGCGCATAGGCGCTGCCCATCTGCGCAAAGCGCACCATATCGTCAACCTCGACATCGGGGTTGGCACCCATGTCGCACAGCACCGTCAGACCGCCGGCACGATTGGGCAGCGCATTGGTCAGGCACGGACGCACCGGTTGCTTCTTACCCTCGGCCATATATCGAAACGGCGTGACGTAGGCGGTCGCGGCAGCCGTCATGGCGCCGGTAGAGCCGGCGGAGAAGAACGCGTCCGCGTTGCCCTTCTTAATGACGCGGCAAGAAAGCACGATCGACGACTTACGCTTGGTCATCACGGCGCGAATGGGATCGTCGTCCATGGCGATAACGTCGGGTGCCTCCAGGGCCTCGACGCGCGCATGGGAGGCGGCAAAGGGATTGACGATTTCGGCGGGACCGGCAGCCAGGACCTCAATATCCTGATCAGCTGCCAGGGCAGCCTCAATACCGTCGAGGACAACCTGCGGCTTCTCGTCTCCACCCACAACGTCTACACAAACGCGAACGTTACTCATATACATGCTCCTTATACAAAAATGGCCGACTCATTGAGCCGGCCATTGTGGTTCCATTTGGAACGGCATCGCATCCAGAGTATACCGTTACTCGGTAACGATAACCTCGCGGTCCTTGTAGAAACCGCAGCTGGGGCACACGTGGTGCGGAAGCTTAACAGCGCCGCAACGGGGGCACGTGGACTGAGCCGCAGCCGAGATCTTCATGTTGGCGGAACGACGGGTGTGAGTGCGGATACGACCCTGCTTTTGTTTAGGTACGGGCATAGTGACCTTCCTTATGAACTATCCAGTGTGGCGATTACGCGCAAGTAGCGATACTACCACAGTTTTACTCATCAAGCTTGAGATTCTTCAATGCTGCAAATGGATTTTCCGTGGCTTCGGCCCATTCGGCCTCGGCTCGGGCAGCACAATCGCATTGCTCCACGTTGAGATTGCAACCGCAAGTGGGGCACAGACCGCGACAATCGGGCTTGCAGAGCACCACAAACGGCGTGTCCATAACGACCGCGTCATTGATGGGCTCACCCAGATCGACGATACGGTCCTCACCCAGAAGCTCGTAGCCGTCCTCGTAGGCCTCGGGATCCTCGGGCTCCTCAAAGAGGTAGAACTCCTCGATCTCTCCGGCGATATCAAACGAGGCGGGCTCCAGGCAACGGTCGCACTCACCGGTGGCGTGCGCGCGGACCATGCCCGTGAGCAAGACACCGGTACCGGCATTGGTAAAGACAACGTCGTAGTCGATGCCGTCCTGAAGCTGGTACTCCTTCTCGCCCACCGTGTAGGTGGCGACATCGACCTTACCGGTCAGCGGATACGAATCTCCAGGAAACTCGAGCTGCTCGGAAAGATCGACGGTAACGCTCGGGAACTCAGCCATTACCACTGACCATTCTGTTGGGCGGCACCCTCGTTGAGCTGCTGACGGCAACGGGTAACGGTGCCGGTCAGGCTCTTGAGGTTCTCCTCCAGGTGCGTAAAGACCTGCTCTGCGTAGTCCTCGGCAGCATAACGCGTCTCGCGCTCGTACTGCTGGGCACGATCGCGGATGTCGTCGGCCTGCTGCTGCGCAAGACGGACGATCTCCTGCTCACCGGCAATGGTGAGGGCCTGCTGCTGAGCGTCGGCGATGATGGAATCGGCCTGAGCGGCGGCGGAAGCCATAAGCTCCTCGCGCTCCTTAAGGATACGGCGGGACTTCTGCCACTCCTCGGGATAGCTCATGCGGATCTCGTCGAGGATGTTGAAGAACACGTCGGCGTCGATGACCTTGAACTGAGCGTTCTTGCCGAAAGGCGGCTTGGCTTCCTCGATCAGCCCTTCGAGCTCATCGACCAAGCTGACGATCCTATCGCCAGGAAAATTCTCGCCCGGCATCCGGTCTCCTTTCATAGGTAACATATCATCGTGCTAGTTTACCACATGCCACCAGGCAATAAAAAACGTCACGAAAAGCGATGTCTGAGCGCTTCAACCACGTTGGACGGGACAAACGTCGATACATCGCTGCCGAGCGAGGCGATCTGGCGAACGACCGAGCTCGAGATATAGCCGTACTGCGGCGCACTCATGACAAAGATGGACTCCAGCTCGTTATCCAAGCGGTAGTTGAGGTCGGCCTGCTGCAGCTCATACTCAAAGTCGGTCATGGCGCGCAGACCCTTGACCACGGCCCCCGCCCCCTGATCACGAGCGAAGTCGACCAAGAGGCCAGTAAAGGGCAGGACCTCGACGCCATCGATATCACCGAGTGCTTCACGGGCCAGCGCCACGCGTTCATCGAGCGTAAACGTGGTGCCCACACCGTATTTGCCCTGCGACTCGGCAACGGCCACGATCACACTGGGAAAAATGCGGCGGGCGCGGCGGATGACGTCGATATGGCCAAACGTGATGGGATCGAAGGTACCCGGAACGATGACGCGGTTAATGGTGTCACTCATGGGCATCCCCCTGAAACGTCGTGCCGTCGCTGTCATCGGCATCGGTGGCGGTATCGTCATCCTCGCCCTCGCCGACCCAACGGAGCAGGTCGACCGAGGTGATGCCATAGCGTTTCTCACGCACGGTTACAAAGCCGGCAGGATGTGCACCCGCGTCGGCGGCAGCATGCTCAAACAGAGCATAGGCACCCGGGGTGAGCAGACCCTGCTGGGCCAGGTTCTGCAGCAGCTCGTCGACCGGCTTGGCACCAAAAGCATAGGGCGGGTCGAGCAAGACCAGATCAAAGGGGCCGCCCGGTACACGACCGCGCGAGGCACTCGCCAGCATGTCACCCGTGACCACGCGCCAACGCGCACGGTCACGGGAGAGCGACTCGATATTCTTGGTAATGAGCCGCGCGGCGTTGCGATCGATCTCAAACGTCGTGAGCGAGCGGGCCCCACGAGAGAGCATCTCTAACCCTAAGGCACCGGAGCCGCCAAAGGCGTCCAGCACACGGACCTCGTCCAGATCGAAGTCGAATGCCGACATGACCATAGATGCGCATGCCTCGCGCACGCGATCGGTCGTGGGGCGGGTAACATCGCGACCACGGGGCTCCTCGATCTTACGACCGCGCCATTCGCCGCCGATGATTCTCATCCTCCGCTGACCTCCTTAAATATGTGTCGATATCGCATGGCGACCGCATCGCGCAGAGGGCGCGTCGCCACAGAGTCAAGGTTGCAAGCATACCGCAAGAGCTCGACCGCGTCCAAATGGGCCCACTCGATCAGCTCCTCGTCGGCATCCAGGTCGACAAAGCGCAGGGTCACACCGCCATGCTGACGGTACCCCAGGATTTCGCCCTCGTGGCGCAGACGCAGGTCCATCTGGGCGAGCGTAAAGCCATCCGAGCTTTTTTCAAGCGATTGCAGACGATCTTGCGCCGCCGATGCGCCGCCGTTGCCCTTGGAGTGCGTCATGACCAGGCACGTGCCCGACACGCCGCCACGGCCCACGCGGCCTCGCAGCTGGTGCAGGGCAGCCAAACCAAAGCGCTCGCCGTTTTCGATGACCATGACGGTGGCGTTGGGCACGTCAACGCCCACCTCGACCACCGTAGTCGAGACGAGCACGTCAATCTCGCCACGCTTGAAGGCGTCGATCACGCGGTCCTTCTCCCCCGCTGGCATACGGCCGTGAAGGCGCTCGATGGCAAGACCCGGCAACGCCAGACGCAGGCGATCGAGCTCGGTCGCCGTATCGTGAAGCGGCACGGGGACCGTCACGCGGCCCTCGTCGTCGCGGGCAATACCGGGCACGTCTTCCAGCTCATCGGCCGAGTCACTCGGCTCCACGAGCGGGCAAATCACGTAGGCTTGCTGCCCCTTCTCGTGCGCCTCGCGAATGGCGCCATAGGCGAGGTCACGGCTCGACTCGGTGAGCACGCGTGTCGTCACGCCAGCACCAGGGACGGGCCGATGGCGGATGATACTCGTGTCCAGATCGCCGTAGACCGAAAGCGCCAGCGTACGCGGGATGGGCGTTGCCGTCATAACGAGCAGATCGGCACCGGGGCCCTTCGCGCGCAGGGCGTTGCGCTGGCCTACGCCAAAGCGGTGTTGCTCGTCGATGACAACAAGCGACAGATGCTTGAACGTAACGTCATCCGAAAGGACCGCATGGGTGCCAAAGAGGACATCGAGCTCGCCGGACTGCAGCTGCTCATGGATCCGCTCGCGCTCGGCCGCCGGAGTGGCACCCGTCAGTAGCGCCCACGTTATACCGGCCTGAGAGAGCAAGGGGCCGGTCTTATCAGCATATTGGCGCGCCAGCACGCCCGTGGGCGCCATAGCGCAGGCCTGCGTGCCGCTATCGGCAGCCACAGCCAGCGCACAGGCGGCAACGGCGGTCTTACCGGTACCGACATCGCCCAGCAGCAGACGGTTCATCACGCGCCCGCCATCGCACATGTCATGCAGGATGTCTTGGAATGCGGCCTCCTGCTCGTCGCTCAGCGAAAACGGAAGGGCCTGTTTAAGCGCGCCCAGATGCTCGCCCGCGATGTGGGCATAGGGCACCACATCGACCAGGCCGCCGTCGTTGCGCAGACGCAGCGCCAGCTGCAGGTAGAGGCACTCCTCGTAGGCAAGACGCCGGCGTGCGATGTCGCGCTCAGCCATGCTCGAGGGAAAGTGGATCGAACGCAACGCGCGGGCATTGCTCATGAGCTTCCGCTTTGCGCGCAGCGGCGCGGGAATCGGATCGAACGGATTGCCGACGACCTCGAGCGCGCCGCTTACGATGCGGCGCATCCACGCCTGGCTCACGCCATCGCTCACGTAATGGACCGGCAGAATGGTACCTGCGGCGCGCCCGTCCTCGAGCTTTTCAAAGTGGGGCGAGGCCATCTGCTTAAAACCGTAGGCAAACTCGACCTTGCCCATCACGGCCAGGCGGTCGCCCTGCTTAAGCTGCTGGGCAATCCAGGGCTGGCGGAAAAAGGCGACCTGTAGCACGCCCGTCTCGTCAACAAGTGAGACCTCGGTCACCTGCATGCGCGGGCGCGGCTGCTTTTGGACGATACGGTCGACCGTGGCGATGATGGTGCACACGGTACCGATGGGCGCCATCTCGATGGACCACGAACGGGTAAAGTCGAGGTATCGATGAGGGATATGGAGAAGGAGGTCCCCCACCGTCCGAATTCCCAGACGGCGAAGGGCCTCCTCACGTTTACCCGAAACATATTTGAGTCGCGCGATATCCTCGTCGAGCGCATTGCTCTGGGCAAAGCGCTCCGAGACGCGCGGCACGGAGCACAGCTCGGACATGGGCAGTTGCCTACTCGATCGAGAAGATCACGGGATAGAGCGGCTGCTCGCCACGATGGGCGTCAATCTCCAGATCGGGCTGAGCCTCCTCGATAGCGTCGACGATCTCCTGGAAGGCCTCATCGGACAGCTCCTCGCCAGCCAGAATCGTCAGCGCGTCGCCTTCCTCTTCCTCCTGCATGCGGTTGATGCAATCGAGCGTGACCTGCTTCACGTCGGAGCCGACCACGTCGATAGAGCCGGCAATGATACCCATGACGTCACCGGAGTGAATCGGCGAGCCGTCCGAGGCGCTGGAGTCGCGCACGGCGCGGGTGACCTCGCCATCGCGGACCTCGCTGATGGCGTCGACCATAGCGGCGACGGCATCCTCGAGCTCGGAATCGGGCAGGACCGCGAACAGCGCGGAGAAGGCCTGCGGGACGGTCTTGGTGGGAACGACGGCGACCTTCTTGTCCGTGCAGGCAGAAGCGGCAGCCTCGGCAGCCATGCGGATGTTGCCGTTATTGGGCAGGATGATGACCGAGGTCGCGTTGACCTGGTCCACGGCACCCAGCAGATCTGCAGTCGAGGGGTTCATGGTCTGGCCACCCGAGACGATCACGTCGACGCCAAGGGACTTGAGGATGTCGGCCTCGCCGGAACCGGCGGCAACGGCGACAAAGCCCAGCGCCTTGGCGGGCTCGGCGGCCTTTTCCTGGTCCTCGTGAATCTTGGCGGTACGGTCGTGGGCCTCCATCTCCATGTTGTGGATAAAGACCTCGTAGATCTGACCAAGCTGCAGCATGTGCTCGAGCACCAGGTTGGGGGTGTTGGAGTGCACATGGATCTTGTAGTCGGGATAGGCGCCCACGAGTAGCTCACAATCGCCCATGGAACCCAGGAACTTAAGGCACTCGTCCTCGTCAAACGGGGCGTCGGCCTTAAACAGGAACTCGTTGCAGTAGCGGAACTCCGAGCCCTCCCAATCGTCGTTGGCCTCGATCTCAACGCGACCAAGGGCCGCGTCGCGGGCAGAGCCAGCGGAATCAAACGTGGCGGAGAAATCCTCGACAACGGTGCTGCGGCCAAGCGCGGCGGCAACAAAGTTCTCAAGGAAAATAGCAAAGCCGAAGGCGCCGGAGTCAACCACGCCGTTCTCCTTCAGAACGGGCAGCAGGTCGGGCGTGCGAGCGACGGACTGATATGCCTCGACGACGATGGCGTCGAGCGCATCCTCGGCCGAGAACTTCTTCTTCTCGCACTCGTCTGCCTTGGTCGAGACATCGCGCAGGACCGTGAGGATCGTGCCCTCGATGGGCTTGCGGACAGCCTGGAAGGCAACCTTGACGGCGCGACGGAAGGCGAAGGCGATGTTGGCAGCCGTAATAGGCTCATCGGCAGAGACGAGGCCCTCGGCCACACCGCGCAGAATCTGCGAGGTGATGACGCCGGAGTTACCGCGGGCACCCATCAGGGAGCCGTGGGTGATGGCGCCGGCGATGGCTTCCATGTCGGCGTCGGCAGGAAGGGCGGAGAGCTCCTTGGTCACCGAGGCAAGCGTGAGCGACATGTTGGTACCGGTGTCGCCGTCGGGTACGGGGAAGACGTTGAGCTTGTTGATCTCCTCGGCCTTGTCGGAAACGGCAGCCGCAGCGATCGGAAAACAGGTGCGAATGGTCTTTGCAATCATGGGTATTTGAATCTCCGTTTTCGGATGCTAGTTCAGACGGCTCTTGAGCGCGTCGATATGGATGCCGATCTTAAGGCTGGCGGGATCGATCTGGGCGATCTCCTGCAGGGTGAAGGCAACGGAGCTCGAAAGATTGTGGCAGACGGACTTCATGTTGACGCCGTTCTCGAGCACGACGTGAAGATCGACCGTAAGGCCGTTCTCGTCGGCGGAGACAAGCACGCCCTTGCGGAGGCGCTGACCGGCAAGCAGGCGCACGCTCTCGGCGCCCTGGAGCTGCTCAGCCATACCGACGACGCCATAGCACGTCATCGCGGCATAACCGGCAATATCGGCAATAACGTCGTTCGAGACGCTCAGGCTGCCGTTAATGGTCTCAGACACAAGAATCTCCTTTTCTTGGTGCTCGCGGCACCATGTCGTGGGAGCAATCATTGCAATATTCTACAACGACCGCGCCATGTTGAGGTGGCGGGCCTCGGGATTACATCCTCGACACGAAATGTTGATACGGTAACGTTCGCGCTAAGCGATCGCGACAAAAAAACCCGCCGCATAAGCGACGGGTTTTACAACCTGGCTCCCCGGGTAGGACTCGAACCTACAACAGCGCGGTTAACAGCCGCGTGCTCTACCATTGAGCTACCGAGGAATAGGTGCGTGCTCTCAAGCAACGAAGTTTATTATACGGACGAATCAGCTTAGGGCAAGAACTTTTTTAAGAAATTTTCCGACCCAGTCATTGGGGACGTTCCTGAACGACTAGTCATTCAAGAACGTCCCCAACGACTACATGAAAGCGCCCCCAAGCAGATGTGCTTGAGGGCGCTTCTTGCTTGACTAGCTCTCGATATAGTCTTTGAGCTTGCTGCTACGGCTGGGATGGCGGAGCTTGGCCAGGGTCTTGGACTCGATCTGGCGGATGCGCTCGCGCGTGACGCCGAACTCACGACCGACTTCCTCGAGCGTACGGGGATGTCCGTCGACAAGGCCAAAGCGCAGCTCAATAACCTTGCGCTCACGATCGGCAAGCGAGTCGAGCACCTGGGTGAGCTGCTCCTGCAGCATGGAGAAGCTGGCGGCATCGGGCGGAACGATAGCCTGGGAGTCCTCGATGAAGTCGCCCAGCTGGGAATCCTCTTCCTCGCCGATGGGGGTCTCGAGCGACACGGGCTCCTGCGAGATCTTCTGGATCTCGCGGACGCGGTCGGCGCTCATGTCCATTTCGGCACCGATCTCCTCGGGGGTCGGGTCGCGACCAAGGTCCTGAAGAAGCTGGCGCTGCACGCGGACGAGTTTGTTGATGGTCTCGACCATGTGCACGGGAATACGGATGGTACGGGCCTGGTCGGCGATAGCGCGCGTGATGGCCTGACGGATCCACCACGTGGCGTACGTGGAGAACTTAAAGCCCTTCTGGTAGTCGAACTTCTCGACGGCGCGGATCAGACCGAGGTTGCCCTCCTGGATCAAGTCCAGGAACAGCATGCCGCGTCCGACATAGCGCTTAGCGATGGAGACGACCAGACGCAGGTTTGCGCTGATGAGCGCCTGCTTGGCTTCGAGGCCCACGTTCTCAATGCGCGTAAGACGACGCATCTCGGCACGCGTGAGTTCGAGCTCACCAGCATCGGCAGCCTCGAGCTTCTCGGTGGCCTCAAGACCGGCCTCGATCTTCATAGCCAGATCGACCTCTTCGGAGGCGGTCAACAGGTCAACCTTGCCGATCTCCTTGAGGTACATACGGACCGGATCGCCGGTCAGCATCACCGTGGAGGCATCGATGCCACGCACGCGGGAGCGTGAACGGGACGTGCGCACGGTGCGCTTCTTCTTGCTCTTGGAAGAACCCATCTCGGCATCGGCCTGACGGGCCATCTTGAGCTCATGATCGTCAAGCGAGCCGGAATCGTGCTCGTCGTCGTCATCGAAATCGTCGGTATCGGTATCGTTATCGTCATCGTCGACGTCCATGGGGGCGTCGTCGTTACCGCTCGCGGAGATAATCTGGATGCCACTGTTGCGCAGCGCGGAATACACCGCGGTGAGCTGCTCGTCAGAAACATCGATATCCTTCAGGGCGACCTGAATCTCGTCCTCGGTTACCGAAGTCCTGTTTGAGCCGTTGCCCATGAGCTTTGCAACGTAGGATTCCAGCCCAGTACCCGTGCTCTCAGTCTTTTTTGGCACAGATTCTCCCTTCATAGTCCACAGGACTCAATACTTTAGCACACACATTGACGTCTATACCCAAAAAGAGGACTGGATATAGGCGAGAATACGCTGGTTGAACACAACATCTAGGCCTGTTCGGTTCCTGCGGTCTCCAAACCAATCAAACGGAACGGGTCCGCCACGCCGCCGATCGACTTTTGCAGCTCGCGTTGACGCTGCGAATCCTGCGCGGCCTGCACGGTCAGCGCGCGACGGGCCTCATCATCGAGCGAACGGTCCTGTCGCAGCTTGGCCTGTGCGGCACGCATGCGGCGCTTGATGGTGTAGAGCTCGAGCGTATCGAGCATAAACACGATGTTCGTCTCGGTGGGGTGCTTGCTCGTCGCCGAGATGCGCCCGGCACTCACAAGCGTTGCCGCCTCGGGACACACCGAGCGTGCCGCATCCATGCAGGCTGCAGGATCGGTTCCCGGCGGCGTTGCCAGAACGGCCCATGCAATGGACTCGTGACGCGGGTCAACCCACTCGATGGAGCAGATGCGGTCGGCATACGTGCGGAACAGGTCGGGGTAGCTCGTGAGCATCGTCAACAGCTCGCGCTCCCCTGCCAAGGATTTGCGTTCAAGATCGGTAAGAACCATCGGCGCCGCCGCAGCCGGTGCGCCCGAACCGTCAGCCACAGGCACAGCGCGCATACCATCAGGCACATCGATCGGCGGCAGGTCGTCGACGACCTCCACGGGCGCGGCGCCGTAGGCATCGAGCGGGACGTAGTCGTACGGCTCTTCTTCGACCGGCGCGGACACCGGCGGCGTCGCGCCCGATGCCCAAGCACCGCGACCGGCATCGCGAGAACCCGACGCCCGACCGCCCGCGCTACCGGACCGCTCAGTCTGTGCCCGCTGGCGCTCATAGTTCTGCTCACGACGTCGTTCCGCATCCTCGCGCTTGGCGACATCGCGAAACACACGACCCGAGCTCGCGCGCACCGTCTCCAGATCCAAACCCAGCAGATCGGCAATCTGGATAAAGTACGTGTCGATCATATAGCTGTTGCGCAACGGATAGATAAGCGTCAGCGCATCTTCCAGCGCCTTAGCGCGACCGCCCGGCGTGGTGATGTCACTCGACTCCTGCAGCGAACGGTAGACAAAGTCCATAAGCGGCTCGGCCGCGTCGATGCGCGCCTGCAGCTCCTGGCCGCCGTGCGCCGTAATAAACTCCATAGGGTCGTTGCCGTCGGGCAGTACCACGCAGCGCAGGTCCATGGAATCCTGCTCGATAAACTGAATCGCGCGACGGGCGGCCTTCTGGCCCGCTGCATCGCCGTCGAACATATACACGATGCGCTTGGCAAAGCGAGTGAGCGTCTTGACGTGATGCTCCGTGAGGGCGGTGCCCAGCGTGGCGACAACGTTTTTAATCCCCGCCTCCCAGCAGGCGATGCAATCGGTATAGCCCTCTACCACGATGGCGGTATCCTGCGCGACGATAAACTCCTTGGCCCAATTAAAGCCGTAGAGGTTTCGCTTTTTATGAAACACGCTCGTCTCGGCGGTGTTGAGATACTTAGGCTGGCCGTCGCCCATAATGCGACCGCCAAAGGCAATGTTGTGACCCTGCTCGTCAAAGATGGGGAACATCACGCGGTCGTAAAAGCGGTCGGCAAGCTGCCCGCGCCCGCGACTCACGGCAACGTTGGCGTCGATCATCTCCTGCGGGGTAAAACCCGCCTGGGACAGGTGCGACACCAGCGCGTTACGGCCCGGTGCAAAGCCCAGGCAGTAGCGGCGGCAGACGTCGCCGCCCATGCCGCGGCTGGCAAAGTACTCGCGCGGACGGCCGTCCTTACCGCGCATGAGCATGGTGTGGTAGAACTGGGCGGTCTCGGCGCACAGATCGTAGATGCGGGCACGCTTGGTGCCGCGCTCGCGGCGATCTCCGGTGTCATGCAGCTCAATACCCGCGCGATCGGCCAAGTAACGGATTGACTCGGGAAAGCTCAGGTTCTCGCGCTTCATGATATACGTGAAAACGTCGCCACCCTCGCCGCAACCAAAGCAATGCCACACCTGCGTGGCGGGGATAATGTGGAAGGACGGCGTCTTCTCGCCATGGAAGGGGCAGCATCCCCAAAACTCATGGCCGCGAGGCTTGAGCTCGACCGTTTCCTGCACGATGGCAACCAGGTCAGACGCAGCGCGTACCTGGTCTTTTTCCTCATCGCTAATCACGGATGCTCACCCCCTGATCGCCCAAGTTGTGACGAATATCCTCGATATTACCCTCGACGGTCGCGATCAACTCATCCAGCGAATCGAACACACGCGAGGGACGCAGCCAGCGCGTAAACGCCAGCGAAACGGAAGCGCCGTACAGGTCGCCCGTATAACCAATTAAATTAGCCTCGAGATGCGCAGATGCCGCATCGTCAGCATACGTTGGCGGCAGGCCGACGTTCACAGCAGCGGGCCACACGGTGTCATCGACCAGCACCAGACCCTCATACACGCCATCAGCAGGCACCTGAATACCACCGGGAACTTGTAGGTTTGCCGTGGGAAAGCCCATGCCAGAACCCTCGTGACGGCCGCGAATAACACCGCCACGCACCATATACGGTCGGCCGAGTAACTCAGCAGCAAGCTCCACATGGCCCTGTCCCAGCTCATGACGAATGCGCGTGGCGCAAATGGCCTCACCGCCCTCGCAAAGCAGGTCGTGACCATACACGTCAACGCCGTGCTCGGAACCCCAGGCGCGCATCTCGGCAACACCAGAAGCACCACCACGACCCAGCCTAAAGTCACTGCCAACGCGAATCGATCGAATGTCGACCAGACGCGACACCAGCGAGAGAAAATCAACATGGTCAAGCGCCGCAACCTCAGGCGTAAAGGGAACGGCCACCACCGCATCGACCCCGGTTTGAGCCAGGGCATGCAGACGGTCGGCCGTCGTCATCAATTTTTGGGCGGGCGAAGGGCTCACCACGACGTCCGGGTCGGGATCGAAGGTAACTACGACCGCCTTGCAGCCATGGGCACGGGCATCACGGACAAGCGCTTGGATGAGTTCCTGGTGTCCACGGTGAACGCCATCGAACACGCCGATGGCAATCGATGCGGCACCCAAGTGCTCGCACTCATCAAACGTATCGGCAGTAACGATGCGAGCCTCGTCCGACTCGCCCGCGAAAAAAATACGCGCGAGCTCGCGAGCGGAAAGCATCATCGAACACCGCCGATTGCTTGCGGAAACACGTGCTCCATAACAAAGCGGCCACTCTCAATGCGAGCGAGCGCCTTGAGTCCCCCATCGAGCACCAACGCAAACGGCGCCTTCGAGGCATCGAAATCGGCAAGCGCACGCTCAACGGGAATGCGTCGGCCGCAGAGCAGGTCGTCGGCAAGATTGCCCGGCAAGTCAACACGCGTGGCGCCCAGGGCTGCAATGGGATTCAGGGCAAAGCTAGCCGCGGACTCGGGAGAAAGCTCCTCCACCGCATGACAAGCGCCAATGGAAACAGCACCGGATGCGGTGCGACGAAGCGCGGAAATATGCGCGGCGCTATCACAAGCACGGCCCAGGTCGCGAGCGAGCGCACGGATATAGGTGCCCTTGCTCACCGAGAACGCCACGGTCCACACGCATGTATCACCCTCGCCGCCCACGGCAATCAGGTCGGCGGCATAGACCTCGACGGGGCGCGGAGGTAGGTCCACCGCATTGCCCTCGCGAGCAGACTTGTAGGCGCGAACGCCATTGACCGAGATAGCCGAAAACGCCGGCGGCACCTGCATCTGCGGGCCCAGCATAGCGGCCAAGTGCTCACGGGCATAGGCAGGATCGCGGAGCTCGTTGGCAACAGCCACTGTGCGAACCGCCTCGCCCTCCGCATCATCGGTATTGGTCTCGGCACCAAACGAGATGTCGGCGACATAGCTTTTGGTATCGAGGGTTAGCATGCCCAGCAGACGAGTAGCCTGGCCCACGCCCACCACCATGACGCCGGATGCCATGGGGTCGAGCGTGCCGGCATGGCCGACGCGCCGCTCATGGAGGGCGCGTCGGCATTGCGAGACCACATCGTGGGACGTGCAGCCCACCGGCTTATCGACGGCGAGCAGCATATTCAGTTGAGAAGGCGTACGACGAGCCATGTACCATCCAAAATGTTAGAGCTCGACGGTCACCGAAGCGGGATCCTCCCCTACCAGCTCGGCCAGCATGGGAAGTGCCACGGCGAGCGTCTCGCGAATCGTTCCGTTGTTGGAAAAGCCGGCGGCGGCATGATGCCCGCCACCGCCAAAGTTGGCAGCGATCTCGGACACATCGAGGTCACCCTTGGAGCGCAGGTTGCCGCGTACCTTGGTATCGCCCTCAATGCCCTTCAGAAACAGGCAGACCTCCACGCCCATAACCGAACGCACCACATCGACCAGGCCGTCGCACTCATCCGAAGTGACGCCGCAGGCCTCGAGGTCGCTCTGGTACGCATAACTATATGCCACGCGACCGTGCGCCACTGTTTTGATGCGGCCCATAACGATGGACTTGAGATGCAAGAACTCCACGCGCATGCTCTGGTAGACCTCGAGCGCAACACGCGCCGGATCGGCACCGTGCGCGACCAGGCGCGAGGCGGCATGGAACGCAGCAGCATCGGCGTTTTGATACTGAAAACGGCCGGTATCGGTAACCAAGCCACACAGCAGGCAGGTCGCAACGCCATCACGTGCGACAATGCCGCAATTGTCCAAAAAGCGGTCGATGATCATGGCGCAGGCTGCGGCGCCGACGCACCTCAGGCTCAGCTCGGCAAATTCCTCGCGCGCCGGATGGTGATCGAAGCACACCACATGCGACGAGCGGCGGAGCACCTCGGCTGAGTTGTTCAGACGCTCGACGACCGGCACGTCCACCGAGATGAACAGGTCCGGATTGTCGGTATACGCAGATGCCGGCACCAGACGGTCGGCACCCTCCATAAAGCGGTAGATGCGCGGAACCGGGTCATCGTCTGCCAGCAGCAGGGCAATGTCCTTGTTGGGGAAAAACTTCATAAGCGATAAGCCCAGACCCAGCACGGAGCCCAGGGCGTCGCCATCGGGAGACGTATGTCCCGAAATCGCAATGGAGGACGCATCCTCGATGAGCTCGAGGATGCGTCGCTGAATATCTGCAGACTCGCACGATGCGAGGTCGGCGGAATTACTCATCTAAAGCTGCCTCCTGGGCGGCATCCGCTATGGGATAGCCGTCCTCGTCCTTTTCGATCGCAAGCGTGGCGGGAACGTTTTCCAGCGCGCGCGTGATGCGCTCGGCCTCATCGGTCGAGCGATCGATGCGAAAATCGAGCTCGGGCGTGACGCGCCAATCGAGCGAGCGGGCCAACAGGCTACGGATGCGACCCTTGGCGCTGGCGAGCGCCTCCATGACCTCGTCGTAGCGGCTCGCGTCGCACGACACGTACACGCGCGCGAACGAACGGTCCACCGCGACCTCGACCGCGGTCAAAGTAACCAGGTCGAGACGCGGATCGGAAACCTCAAAGAGCAGGATATAACCGAGCTTCTCGCGAAGCTGCTCGCCCAGACGGCGGGTTGCCTGCGTTTGCTTCATAGCGCTACCCCCTACTCGGTACGGGCAACCTGGTCGATGCGGTAACCCTCGATCTGGTCGCCGGGCTTGATGTCCTGGAAGTTCTCCAGGCCAATGCCGCCCTCGGAACCGCTCTTGAGGCTCTTGGCCTCGTCCTTGTAGTGGCGCATCGAGGCGATCTTGCCGTTGAAGACCACGATACCGTCGCGCACCAGACGCACGGAATCGGTCGCGGCGATCTCGCCCTCCTCGACGCGGACACCGGCGGCGATACCGACTTTGGGCACCTTGAAGGTGTCCAGGACGGTCGCGGTACCCGTGGCGACCTCGACCTCGGTGGGCTTGAGCATGCCGATACGGGCGGCGTCGAGCTCCTCGAGGCACTTGTAGATAACGTCGTAGCAACGGATCTCGACGCCCTCGCGCTCGGCAGCGGAGCGGGCCTTACCGTCGGGACGGACGCCAAAGCCGATGATGATGGCGTTGGAGGCGTCGGCCAGGACGACGTCGGTCTCGTTGATGGCGCCGACAGCGGAGTGGATCGTGTTGATGCGAACCTCGGACTGATCCATCTTGTCGAGCGAGTCCTGAAGGGCCTCGATGGAACCCTGGACGTCTGCCTTGATGATCAGGTTGAGCTCCTTGACCTCGGCGTCGGCAATAGTCTCGAAGAGGTTCTCGAGCGTGACGTGCCTGACGCGGCTCTGCTCCTCGATACGGGCCTTGAGCGAACGCTCGTCGGCCAGGGCACGAGCCTCGCGCTCGTCCTCGAACACGCGGAACTCGTCACCGGCGTTGGGCACGGACTGCAGGCCCAGGATCTCGACGGCGTCGGAGGGACCAGCCTCGGTGACGGCGCGACCCTTGGGGTCGAGCATGGCGCGGACGCGACCGTAGGTAAGGCCGGCGACCAGCGTATCGCCCACGTGCAGGGTACCGCGGGTCACGAGCACGGTAGCGACCGAGCCGCGGCCCTTGTCGAGCTTGGCCTCAAGGACGTTGCCGGAGGCAAAGGTGTCCGGGTTGGCCTTGAGCTCGAGCACGTCGGCCTGGAGCAGCACGGTCTCCAGAAGGTCGTCGATACCGATCTTCTGCTTGGCCGAGATGTTGACGAACATGTTCTGTCCGCCCCACTCCTCGGGGATGACGCCGTACTCGGTGAGCTCCTGACGCACACGGTCGGGGTTGGCGCCCGGCTTATCGATCTTGTTGACGGCAACGACGATGGGTACGCCGGCAGCCTTGGCGTGGTTGATCGACTCAACCGTCTGGGGCATGACGCCGTCGTCGGCGGCGACGATCAGGATGACGATGTCGGTCACCTTGGCGCCACGGGCACGCATGGCCGTAAAGGTAGCGTGACCCGGGGTATCGATGAAGGTGATCTTGCGGTCGTTGATCATGACCTGCGAAGCGCCGATGGCCTGCGTAATGCCGCCCGCCTCGCCGGCAGCAACGCCGGTGTGACGGATGGCGTCGAGCAGCGACGTCTTGCCGTGGTCGACGTGACCCATGACGGTGACGACCGGGGCGCGAGGCTTAAGGTCGGCGGGATCGTCGTAGAACGAGAAGGTGTTCTCCTCCTCGGGGGTGATGATCTTGATCTGACGGCCCAGGTCGTCGGCAACGAGCTCGACGAGGTCGTCGGACATGGACTGCGTCATCGTGAGCGGCGTACCCAGCAGGAACAGGCGCTTGATGATGTCGTTGGCCGGAACGTCGAGCGCCTCGGCAAGCTCCTGGACGGTAACGCCCTGGGAGACCTTGATAGCGTCGAGGTCCTCGGGGTTCACGCCCTGGGCCAGCGCCTCCTCTATCTTGCGCTCCTCCTGAGCCTTGGCAGCCTCGCGCTCGCGCTTCTCCTTGCGCTTCTTGCGGCGACCGGTGGACTCGCGAGAGGCCTCCTCGACGGCGGCACGAGCCTCCTCGAGCACCTTCTCGCGGCTGTACTCCTCGGCCTCGCGAGCCATACGGCTGTAGTGGTCCTCTTCGTTGTTGTGACCGCCCTTACGCTTCTTGCCCTTACCCTGCTTATCGGGGTTGGGGAAGTCCATGCCGGCAGCGACGTTGTTGCTGGCGTTGGTGCGATGGCTGTGCGAACGGCTCTCGGAGGCGTTGCGCTCGGAGTTGTTGTCGGAAGCGTTACGATCGTTACGACGGCCACCGCGGCGGTCGTTGTTGCCGCCACGACGGTTACCGCGCTCTGCGGCGCGCTCGGCCTTGGCCTTGTCCTCGGCGTCCTTCTTCTCTTTGAGCACGGTCTCCTGTGCGGCGATCTGGTCGAGCAGCGAACGGAAGCGGGAACCGGAGTCGGAAGCGGGAACGGCGCGGCGCTGGGCCTCGCGGGCAGCCTCCTCCTTCTCGCGGGCAAGGCGCTCCTGCTCGGCCTTCTTCTTGGCCTCGGCCTCGGCGCGGGCAGCCTCCTCGGCAGCCTGGGCTGCGGCAAACTGGCGACGCTCCTCCTCGCGGGCCTTCTCGGCGGCGATGCGCTCGCGCTCGGCCTCGGCGGCGCGTGCGGCTTCCTCGGCGGCAGCTGCCTGCTCCTCGGCCTGCTTGGCGGCCTCGACTTCCTGGGCGCGGGCCTCGATCACCGAGGCGAGCTGCTTGCGGACCATGGCGACATAGGCGTCCTCCAAGGTGGAGGAAGCGGACTTAGCGGGAATCTTCATATCGGCGAGATGACCCATCAGTTCCTTGGAGGTCATGCCGAACTCTTTGGCCAGGGTGGACACACGGACTTTTGCCATATGACTTCACCTACCCTTTCTGGCACCTTGGGTGCCTAGAGACTGAACGAGCGTGGGAGACGCGCCGGGACCCGCCCGGCGCGACCGCGCGCTAGATCAGGTCCTCCGCATCATCGAAGGCGTCGGTGTCGTGGACACCGCAGAAACGGGAGCCGGGACGAGCCTGGTTGCGGCACTGGATGCCGTCCTCGGACACGTACTCGCAGCGGCGGACGTCCTCATCCTCCTCGTCACCGATCAGGTCGGCGGCGGGCTCCTCGTGAACGGGAACGTTCTTGAGGATGTCGGCGGCAAGGGTCTCGGACTTGATGTCGATGTGCCAGCCGGTCAGGCGCGCGGCGAGGCGGGCGTTCTGGCCCTCCTTGCCGATGGCGAGGGACAGCTGGTCGTCGGGCACGATGACGCCGGCGTAAGCCTTCTCCTCGTCGATGAGGACGCGGGTGACCTTGGCGGGCGAAAGGGCGTTGGCGACGTAGACAGCAGGATCGGCATCCCAAAGGATGACGTCGACACGCTCGCCACGGAGCTCGCCCACGACAGCGCGAACACGGCTGCCCTTGGGGCCAACGCAGGCGCCCACGGGATCCAGACGGTCGTCGAGCGAGTGGACGGCGACCTTGGAGCGCTGACCGGGCTCGCGGGCGATCGACTTGATCTGGACGGTGCCCTCATAGATCTCGGGCACCTCCTGCTCAAACAGACGACGCATGAGCTCGGGGTGAGTGCGGGAGATGACAATCGGCGGACGGCTGTGCTCGCCACGAACCGGCTGCAGGTTGGAGTTGGGGTCGCGAACGTCGATGATCACGGCCTTGATGTGCTGGTTGTGCAGGTAGCGCTCGCCCATCGGACGCTCGTTGCGCTCGTTCTCGTAACGGCGCTGGTCGAAGTGCGGCAGCTCGGCCTCGACGCCCTCGCGAATCTTGACGATCGTGAAGTCGGGCGTGGACTGCAGCACGGTACCGCTGATGAGATCACCGATGCGGCCGGAGAACTCCTCGTAGATCTGCTCGCGGGCGGAGTTGCGCACGATGGCGTTGATCTCGGCCTTGGCGTGCTGGGCGGCGATGCGGCTCGTGTTCTTGGGGGTGACGTCGATCTCCTCAAACTCGGTGAAGTTGCCCTCCTCGTCCATGGAATCGTCGATCGGCTCCAGGCGGTAGACGTAGATCTTGCCGGTGGTGCGGTCAATGGTCACCTTGGCGCCCCACTCAAGATGCAGGATCTCGGCATAGCTCTTGGCGAGCGACTGCTCCAGGCGGTCGATCAGGTAGAGCTGGTCGATGTGCTTCTCCTGGCAAAGCTCCATCAGGGCGGACATCATGTCGGATGCTGCCATCTTACTTTCCTTCCTTCGCGGGCTTGAAGTCGTAGGTGGGCTTCAACTTGCACTTTTTAACATCAGAGAAATCGAGGGTAACGGACTCGCCGTCCTCGAGTTCGAGGGTCACGTTCGCCTCGGTGGCGGCGGCAATCTTGCCGGCGTACTTGCGACGGCCCTCGGTGGCGGTGGAGGTGAGCTCGCAGTTCTCGCCCACAAAGCGGGCAAAGTCGCACGGGCGGCGCAGCGGGCGCGCCATACCCGGGCTCGACACCTCGAGCGTATAGCTCGAAGAGATGGGGTCGAGCTCCTCAATCACATCGCCGACCCACTTGGTGTTGGCCGTGACGTCGTTGAGCGACAGGCTCTGACCCTCGGCACCCTCGATACGCACGCGCACGCAGGGGGCCTTGGTGGCACCCACGAGCTCGACGTCGACGATGTCGACATCGTGCTGGGGAGCGACGGCCTCGAGCGCGTTGATGATCGCCTGCTCGGTCTTGGTCTTGACCATTGCGGCACCTCCATCCATACAAAAAAGAAGCGGGGCCGAAACCCCACTTCTTTCAATTACAACTTCATTTGCAAGCAAACTATACCAATAGCTGCGGAAACGTGCAAGCACAACGCAAACCTGCAGATGAGTGCAAGCACAGGTTCTCCACAAGAAACGGATAATTGGGCGAGAACCCCCATATCGCGCTCCCCCAAAAGGCCCAAAACGGGCCAAACGTCCCAACCCGCCAAGCGAATCGGGCCCTATGGGCATTCCGCTCTTGGGTGCACATCGGCCAGACTACAGCTAGGGACATTCTGCAGCAAAAGGCCGGCCGCGCGCATTGGCCACACAACCTTCCAAAACCCTACGGCAAGGAGGCACCCATGAAACGTCTCGGCACCCTCTGCACGACCGCGCTCGCCATCGCAGTCTGCTCGTTCGCCCTGATGGGATGTAGCAATACCGATGGCAAAACCGGGCCATCTGAGCCGAATCCCGGAAGCACCGAAGCTGCCGAGGAAACGACGCCACAGGGTAGCTTCGATAAAATCAACGAAGACGAAATCGATCCCCAGAGCTTGGGTCCCGATTCCCAAAAACAGCTCCCCATCGACCTTGAGGCAGACGAGAACGTCCATGTTACCTGCGTGGGCAAGGACACCGACGGCTACGGGGACGCCGCGCTCGTCTTTACGGTGACCAACAACACCGGTGTCGACATGATGTTTGGCGATGTGGACTCCTATGCCTACGTCAACGGCGTGGTCCGCGACGTACGCATGCGCCAACCGGTCGCCGCTGGAGAGGAAACGCGCGCCATGCTCACCTTTGTGGGCACCTTCGACGATCCGAACTTTGATGTGAACAACGACCTCAACGACATCTACCTCAACATTTGGATGTTCGAAGAGGCAACGGGCAACGTTTACTTTAGGGACCTGGTACACATCCCGTAGAAGACGGTGCGACGCACTGACTAAGCAGGGCATAAAACACAAGACGAGGGACGACCCAACTGGATCGCCCCTCGTCTTTAATGCGTCAGTTAAGCGCGCAATGCTTACTTGACCACCAGGTTAACCAGCTTGCCGGGCACGCAGATGGCCTTGACGACCGTCTTGCCCTCGAGCCACTTGGCGACGGCGGCCTCGGCGGCAGCCTGCATATCCTCATTGGAGGCATCGCGGGCAACGTCGACACGACCGCGGACCTTACCGAGCACCTGGACCACGATCTGCACCGTGTCCTCAACGGACTCGGCCAGGTCGAACTCGGGCCAGGCGGCGGTGTAGGCGTTACCCTCGCAGCCGAGTGCCTCGTGCCACAGCTCGTCGGCCCAGAACGGGCAGATGGGGGCAAGGACACTCACGATATCCTTGGCCACGCCGTAGCACAGCGCCTTGTCGCGAGCGGTACCCTCAGTGGCATTGAGGTAGGCGCTCGCCGCGTTGACGAGCTCCATGACGGCCGAGATCGCGGTGTTAAACTGGCCGCGATCGAAGTCCTCGGTGCACTTGGCGATGGTGCGGTGACGCTCGCGATAGAGCTTCATCGCGACCTCGTCGAGCGCGGACTTGTCAAAGGCCACGTTGGCGTCGCCGGACTGGACGAGCTGCCAAACGATACGCCAGGCGCGCTTGATGAAGCGGTTGGCGCCCTCAACGGCCTTGGGATCCCAGTCGAAGTCCTTCTCGGGCGGGGCGATAAACAGGATCGCCAAACGCATGGTGTCGGCGCCGTAGGGCTCGATGACCGAGCTCGGGGGAACGACATTGCCCTTGGACTTGGACATGGTGTCGCCGTTCTCGTCCTTGACCATGCCCTGGCACAGCAGGTTGGTAAAGGGCTCGTCCACGCTCAGCAGACCAAGATCGCGCAGCGCCTTGGTAAAGAAGCGACTGTAGAGCAGGTGCAGAATGGCGTGCTCGATGCCGCCGATGTAGTTATCGACGGGCATCCAACGGTCGGCAGCCTCGCGGGAGAAGGGCAGCTCGGTGTTGTGCGGGTCGGTATAGCGCAGGTAATACCAGCTGGAGCAGGTGAAGGTGTCCATGGTATCGGTCTCGCGCTTGGCCGGGCGGCCGCAGACCGGGCAGGTGGTCTCGTAGAACTCCTTGCACTCGGCGAGGGTTTCGCCGGCGCCCAGGTCCAGGTTCTCGGGCAGCGTCACCGGCAGCTGATCCTCGGGCACGGGCACGATGCCGCAATGCTCGCAGTGGATAGCCGGGATGGGGTTGCCCCAATAGCGCTGACGGGAAATGAGCCAGTCGCGCAGACGGAACTCGACCTTACGACGACCGCAGCCCATGGCCTCGAGGTCGGCCACGATCGCAGCCTCGCCCTCGGAGTGCTTACCGCCGCGCATGCCGGTGTACTTGCCGGACTGGACGAGCGTGCCCTCGGCAGCGTGGGCGCAATCCCAGTCGACGGTCTCGGCATGGAAGGTATCGATGGTCTCGCCGCTGGCCTCGACAGCCGCGCGGTCGTCATCGTCCAGGATAATCGGCACGATCGGCAGGTCATACTTGCGGGCGAACTCAAAGTCGCGCTGGTCGCCACAGGGAACGGCCATGACGGCACCGGTACCGTAGTCGGCAACGACATAATCGGCAACCCACACGGGGACCTTCTCGCCGTTGACGGGGTTTACCACATAGCGGCCCGTGAAGGCACCGTGCTTCTCGAGGGTGCCCTGGGCACGCTCGACGGCAGAGATATGCTTGGAGTCCTCGACGATCTTGGTGACGGCCTCCTCGTACTCCGTGCCCTCGACGAGCTCGAGCAGGCCGGCGTACTCGGGAGCCAGGACAAAGAAGGAGACACCAAAAAGGGTATCGGCTCGCGTGGTGAAGACGGTGATCTTGCCCTCGTCGCCCTCGATGGGCTCGCCATCCTGGTCGCACAGGGTAAAGTCGACCTCGGCGCCCTCGGAGCGACCGATCCAGTTGGCCTGCATCTGCTTGACGCGCTCGGGCCAGCCGGGGAGCTTCTCCAGGTCGTCGAGCAGCTCCTGAGAGTACTCGGTAATCTTGTAGTACCACTGCTCAAGGTCGCGTTTCTCGGGCTCGGTGCCGCAGCGCCAGCACTTGCCCTCGGTCACCTGCTCGTTAGCCAGAACGGTCTTGCAGTTAGGGCACCAGTTGACCGGGTTCTTCTTGCGGTAGACCAGGCCCTTTTCCCACATCTTCTCAAAGATCCACTGGCCCCAGCGGTAATAATCGGGGCTGCAGGTCTTGACCATGCGATCCAGATCGTAGGAGAAGCCCATGCGCTTCATCGTGGCGAGCGCCTGGTCCATGTTCTTATACGTCCAGGCGGCAGCCTGCGTATTGTGCTTGATGGCGGCGTTCTCGGCGGGCAGGCCAAAGGCGTCAAAGCCGATGGGATGCAGCACGTCGTAGCCGCGCATGCGGGCCTGACGGGCCATGGCATCGCCGATGGTATAGTTGCGCGCGTGGCCCATGTGCAGGTCGCCCGACGGATACGGGAACATCTCGAGCACGTACTTTTTGGGCTTGCTGTCGTCGGTGTCGACGGCAAAGAGGTCAGAATCCTCCCAGGCCTTCATCCACTTGGACTCAATGGCCTGCGCGTCATAGGCAGGGATCTCATCCTTATGATCTGTGCAATCGCACATATCAGCTCCTTTGTTAGCTGGGTTGGGACGGGGCGTTCTTACCTTTGCTCGCTGCTGCGGACAGTCCTGCTCGCACGAAGAGCACATTAAGTGCTCTTCGGCTCGTGCGGAACTTGCAGCGAGCAAAGGTAAGAACGCCCCGCCACATCGTTAACTCGCATGATGATAGCAAATACGACAAGCGAGATGCCTGCGACTTGCATGCATCTCGCTTTATCTAAATAGCGTGGTTGGGAATCAACCGCTAATTGTTACCCGCTCGAGCATGGTCGGGTTTTCCAAGTGCCGCAGATTGCCGTGAAAGAGGAGCGTCGCGTACTTTGGTACGAGAGCGACGGTTTGAACGGCAAGGTGCGGTGCTTGGGAAAGCCGCTTAGCGGTAGCTGACGCTTTGCTGGGAGTCCTTCACGACAACGTCGTGGGCGCCGCCTTCGACGATGGAGGTGGAGCTGACCAGCGTTAGGCGTGCCTTTTCCTGGAGCTCGGGGATCGAGAGGGCGCCGCAGTTGCACATCGTGGACTTAACCTTGTAGAGCGTGCCGCCCACGCCGTCCTTGAGGGATCCGGCGTACGGGACGTAGGAGTCGACGCCCTCGACGAAGCTGAGCTTCGCGGCGCCGCCCAGGTCGTAGCGCTGCCAGTTGCGGGCACGCGCAGAACCCTCGCCCCAGTACTCCTTCATGTACTGACCGTTGACGTTGACGCGCTCGGTCGGGCTCTCGTCAAAGCGAGCGAAGTAGCGACCCAGCATCATAAAGTCGGCACCCATGGCAAGGGCGAGCGTCATGTGGTAGTCGTAGACGATACCGCCGTCAGAGCACACGGGCACGTAAACGCCGGTCTCCTCGTAGTACTCGTCGCGAGCGCGGCAGACGTCGATCAGTGCGGTGGCCTGGCCACGGCCGATACCCTTGGTCTCGCGGGTGATGCAGATGGAGCCGCCGCCGATACCGACCTTGATGAAGTCGGCGCCGCAGTCTGCCAGGAAGCGGAAGCCCTCGGCGTCGACGACGTTACCGGCACCGACCTTGACGTCCTCGCCGTAGTTGGCGCGGATCCACTCGATGGTGCGCTTCTGCCACTCGCTGAAGCCCTCGGAGGAATCAATGCACAGGACATCGGCACCGGCCTCGACGAGCAGGGGCACGCGCTCGGCATAGTCGCGGGTGTTAATACCGGCGCCGACCATGTAGCGCTTGTCGCCGTCGAGCAGCTCGTTGGGGTTGGTCTTGTGGCTGTCGTAGTCCTTGCGGAAGACGATGCCCATCAGGTGATCGTAGTCGTCGACGATGGGCAGGGCGTTGAGCTTATTGTCCCAGATGACGTCATTGGCAACCTTGAGGCTGATGTTCTTGTCGCCCACGATGAGCTGCTCACGCGGGGTCATGAACTCGGAGACCTTCGTCTGATGTTCATCGCGGCTGGGGCGATAATCACGGCTGGTGACGATGCCCAGGAGCTTACCCTTGGGAGTGCCGTCGTCGGTGACCGGCATGGTGGAGTGACCGGTCTTCTCCTTGAGCTCGATGACCTGCTCCATAGTCATGTCGGGGGTCAGCGTGGAATCGGACTGAACGAAGCCAGCCTTGTGATCCTTGACGGCCTTGACCATAGCGGCCTCGGACTCGGCGCTCTGAGAACCGTAAATGAAGGACAGGCCACCCTCGGTAGCGAGCGCGACGCCCATATCGACGCCCGAGACGGACTGCATGATGGCGGAAACCATGGGGATGTTCAGGGTGATTGCCGGCTTCTCACCGCGCTTAAAGCGGGTCAGCGGCGTCTTAAGAGAGACGTTGTTGGGGATGCACTGCGAGGACGAGTAACCAGGGACCAGCAGATACTCCGAAAACGTGTGGGACTCACCGGGAAAGAACGTAGCCATGTTTCTCCTTTTTCCATGCGACCGGTCGGCTGCAGGCCTCGTAGGACCCAGCCCAACCTTGGGCGCCCAATACTGGGGAAGTATCTTAACGCACTTTGACTGCTACAATGCATGATTTAAGAAGAGCACACGAGGGTTTGACGCAGGCTTTGCGTTTGCCCAGCAAATACTTTAGCGGGGAGACGTGGAGCGTATGGAGTACAAGACGACGGCAAAGTTGGTCATTCAAGCGTGCGACAAGGATCTGCCGGGCGTGTTCGGCCACGGCTGCGTCTTGCTGCTGCAGGGTATCGCCCGCGAGCACTCGCTCAACCGCGCCGCCAAGAGCATGGGCATGGCGTATTCCAAGGCATGGCGCATTGTGAACGAGGCAGAAGGTCAGCTGGGCTGCAAGCTCATCGAGCGCGACGGCGCCCGCGGGTCCACCCTGACCCCCGCCGGCGAGCGAGCCATAGCGGTCTACGAGGAGCTGCAGGCCGACATCAACAACGTCATTGCCACCAAAGCAAACGACCTCATCGCCAGCATCAAAGAGTAGCTAATTTGGGACGGGGCTTTATAGCTACGCAACCCCTTCTTATTAAGTTGCGGTGAAATAGGGACTGTTTATGCGGTTAAAGCCGTAAATCAATCCATATTTCACCGCAACTTATGGAGTCGAGGATGATTTAGCTAGTTGCGGAGGGCATTATCTAGGGTGGCGGCCACGATCAAGGGATCGTCGGTACCGGCGAAGAGGCGGATGGTGCTCCCCTGCTTGCCACGTGGGGCCGAAAGGCGCGTCGTTGCGCCGCCGGCGGGCGATGCGCGAAACTCCCCCGGCAAAGCGTCGAACAGCTCTCCCGCGCTACGCTCGATAAGGTCGAATTCAACTGCCGGACCAAAGCCGTGCTCGAGGATTCCCGTTGAAACCGCATGATCGGGATGCGAGCTCAGCCCGGGATAGCACACGTTGCACACCATCTCGTTGGCGGCCAGATACTCGGCCAGCGCACGGGCGCGGTCGAAATGCGCCTGCATGCGGGCATCGAGCGAGGAAAGCCCTCGCTCCAGCACGTCGGCCTCGTCAGCAGGCATATCAAGCTTGGCCAAGCCACAGCCCTCAATCAGGGCATGCGCGCACTCAGCAGCAACATCCACACGATGGCGCTTGAGCTGCGAGCGCGCCACCGATACGGCAACCAACTTGCGCGAAGCATCACCGGCGCATACACGGTCGAGCGCCTCGAGCGACAGCGCAGCACCCAGCCGCAGCAAATCGCAGCCAAAAGCCGACGCCACCGTGTTATCCACCACAAACAGCGCATGGGCCTCGCGAGCCGCGCGACCCAGAGCACGAAGATCGGGCACGCGCAGTCCAAGCCCGCCGATGGAGTTAACGAACCACCACAGGTGCGGCCCCTCGGCATCAAACGAAGCATCAAAGCCATCGGACGCAGCAGCAAACGCCGCAACCGACGGCTCCCCCACCATAGCCACGTCGCAGCCATCAAAGCCGCGCGCAAACGCATCGGCAAAGTCGTCCGCAAAGGCCACCAAGCGGTCACCGGGACGCACAATCCCCAACAGAGACAGCGCTGCCGGCACATGCGGGGCCGCAAGCAACCGCACCTCACGCGCGCCGGCCCTCAAAGCCCAGGCCTCTTCTAGCTGCTGTACATCCACACGGCACCGTCCCTTCATAAGCAAAAACCCACAGTGCGGGTGTTCCCCGCATCGTGGGCAACGGCTGCAGTATAGCGCCGATATGCAACGAATCGCCTAGATGCTGAGCGTGTGATAGTTCACGCTCGCACCCGGAGCGTCAACGGTCACGCCATAGGCCTCGGGATAGATGCGCGTCGAGAATACGAGCGCGCCATCATTCACAAACACCTCGACCGACGAGACATCGCCGACAATGCGCACGTTACGAACCTCGTCGACGGGCTCCCAACGTACGGTACGACCGCAGCCGGCAGAAGCGCGGCTCCCATCGGTAAATCGCATCTCAAAGCGCGAGGGCAGTTCGCCCTCGGCGGGCACAAACGACAGCTTCAGCTCGCCATCAACGGTTGCGGTAAACGCGCCGTCGACACCGTCGACAACAACGTCAAAGCAGGTATCGCCGGCAACCTCCAACGAGCCCTCCCCCACACGCACCGAGGCGTAATGGTGCTCAATCTCGCGCGCCGGCTGTGACAGCACCACGCCGCCGTCACCGGCTGTAAGCTCACGCGGCACCGTCATGCAGTGCTGCCAGCCGCACATCACAGTGGGGTCGTTGCCATAGGTCGGCTCATCGGGCATGCCCATCCAGCCGATCAGAATGTGGCGACCGTCCTCGGACGTAAACTCCTGCGGAGCATAGAAGTCAAAACCGGCGTCCCATAGGCGGAACTCGCCCAGCTCATAGGCACCGACACCACCCGTAATGTCGCCCGTTACAGGCATATAGCCAGCGGCATACACATTGCCGCGGTCCCAACGGCCGCCCTCGAGACCCTGGGGCGAGAAGGACAGCCACTTCGCCGGTACACCGCCATCCGCCTCAAGCTCAAGGTATCCCGGGCACTCCCACATAAAGCCAAAACGCTCGGGCGTAGACACGCGGCTCTCGAGCTCCCAACTCAGCATATCGGCCGAGCCATACACCAAGATCTCGCCCACATCGCGCCCGGCACCTTCGCCATGCATCGCACAAAAACGGCTCTCGACATGCGGCCCGTCCACGCGACGACGCGCGCCCAGCACCATGTGGTAACGCTCATTATCATCGCGCCACACCTTGGGGTCACGCACGTGGCAGGTCAAATCATCAGGATAATCCAAGGACGCCAGCACCACGCGCTTTTGGCTGAACTCCCGACCGGCAAGGCCATCAACGCTCTCGACATACACGGTATCGGCGCGGCGGCCGGTATTGACGTAGTCGTACGCGCCATCCGCATCGGAAAGTTTAACGTTGCCTGTGTACAGCACGCGAATGCGACCGTCCTCGGCAAGCGCGGAACCCGAATACACACCGTGGCAATCGAACGGCTCGTCGGGCAGCAGCGGGGCGCCAACGTAGTCCCACGTCATAAGGTCGCGGCTCGTCGCATGGCCCCAGACCTTAACGCCACCCTCGACATCAAACGGCGCATACTGAAAGTACGCGTGAAATATGCCGCCCGCTTGGCAAAGACCGTTGGGGTCGTTGAGCCAACCCGCCGGCGGCATAATATGGAAGTGCTGGCCATACGCACCATGACCGCACTCAGAGGCAGCGATGTCAACAGCGGCAACCAGCTTTGCAAGGTCGCGACCAAGTGCATTAGACATATCAGAGTCCTAACGGATCGAAAGTTACAAGGCGTCAGAGATCGGCGCCAGATGCAGGGAACACCCGCGAGCATACAGCCCGCGGGCATCCCCTCAATCAAAAGCTCTTAAGCCTGCTCGGAAGCCTTGGGCTCGTCCTTGTACAGGACAAACGAGATAGCAAAGGAAACCAGCGCGGCGACCGCAAACATGATCGCGTACTGCACGGGCTGAGCCAGGCAAAGCAGGATACCGAAGATACCCGTAACACCCGTGCCGGAGGCAGCCAGCGAAGTGAGCGCGCAGACCAGGGCACCGCAACCGCCGCCGATGCAGCCGGCGATGAAGGGCTTAAAGAAGCGGAGGTTCACGCCGAAGATGGCAGGCTCGGTGATGCCCATGAAGGCGGACAGAGCCGAAGGAAGCGCCAGGCCCTTGATCTTGGCATCGCGGGTCTTAAAGGCAACGGCGAGTGCGGCGCCACCCTGGGCGATGTTGGCGGCACTGGCGATGGGCAGCCAATAGGTCACGCCGTACTGGGCGAGCTGGCCCAGGTCGATGGCGGTGTACATCTGGTGGATACCGGTAACGACCGTGGGGGCATAGAACAGGCCGACGATAAAGGAACCGATGCCGAAGGGCAGGGTCAGCAGTGCCTGGATCAGACCGAGGATGGCGTTCTCGGCCCAGACAAAGATGGGGCCGACGGCGACGAGCGTCACGAGCACGGTCACGAACACCGAGACGAGCGGAGTCACAAAGAGATCGAACATCTCGGGAACGATCTTGTGCAGGCGCTTCTCGAGGAAGGCGAGAATGGCGCAGGCGATGACGATGGGGATCACATGGCCCTGATAGCCGACCCACTCAAAGCTGTACACGCCGGGGATGACGTTGACCATGGTCTGCACGCCCTCGGAGGCAACCGTATAGGCGCTCTGCAGCGAGGAGTTGATGAATGCGCCACCGACGACGGCGCCCAGATACGGGTTGGCGCCAAAGGCCTTAGCGGCGGAGTAACCGATCAGGATCTGCAGAATGCCAAAGGACGTGCCCGAGACCAGGTCGGCGATCTTATAAATAAAGTTATTGGTGTCGAGCGCGATAAAGCCGTTGGAGGCCATAAAGTTGAGGGCGCTCATAATGCCCAGCAGCAGGCCCGAAGCCACGATGGCGGGGATGATGGGGACAAAGACGTCGCCGAGCACCTTAATGGCACGCATAAAGATGTTCTGCTGCTGCGCCGCGGCCTCCTTGACCTCGGCCTTGGTGGCAGCGTTGACGCCGCTGAGCGCGATGAACTCTTCGTAGACCTTGTTGACGGTACCGGTGCCAAAAATAATCTGGAGCTGGCCCTGAGCCTCAAAGACGCCCTTGGCGCCGTCGATATTCTCGAGGGCCTCCTTGTTAACCTTCGCGTTATCGGCAATCACCAGGCGCAGACGCGTGGCGCAGTGTGCGGCCGAAATAACGTTGTCGGCGCCACCGATGTTGTCGAGCACCTCTTGGGCTGATTTACGGTAGTCCATGACTTCCCTTTCCTCCAACGGGCGCATGTGCACCCGACCATGTTTGACACTTATACTGTAATCGTTTTCAGTTTCATATGTCTGTAATCGTTTTCATAGTAGGGTGAACGGTAGGAAATAACGGGCGAATGGTAGTTTTGAGACAAACATAAGGGCTCAGAGGCAGGCAGACGTGCCCAAAATCTAGACATTCATAAGCTGATGGCCGAGTTTGAGCGTCTTTAGACCGCTCTCCCCCTCCACGCCATCGAGCGTGTTGAGCAACATATTGGTCGCCTCGACGCCACTGGTCAGGTAGCCATAATGCACGGTGGGAATACCGCCCGTCAGCGCGCGCAAAAACGCGTTGTCGCCAAAACCGCTTACGCGATGCATGCCCTCGCCCACGCCGCGAACCTCATCGATGGCACGAAGCGCGCCCGCCGCCATGGTATCGGTCGCGCACGCGATAAACGAAACATCGGGAGCGACGGAAAGCAGTTCACGTGCTGCACCATAGCCTGAGTCGAGCGTAAACGAGCCCAGGCGAATCAAGGCGGCATCGAGCGGGTTACCCGCGGCGCGCAAGCCGGCCTCAAAACCGCGACGGCGGTCATAACCGGCCGCGCGGTCCTCTTCGGTAACACCGATGTAGGCGATTTTGCCCTCAGCACGCTTCGCGAGCGCCTGACCCAGCTCGAAAGCGGCCTCGAAATCATCGTGATAAACACACGCCGCGCCCTCGACGTTTTGACCAATGACCACAAGGGGTACGCGACAAGACTCAATCGCTCGACGGTGCTCGCCGGTGATCATGGTTGCCACCAGCACGATGCCGTCGACCGGGTGGTTTTGGAATAAATCGAGATATTCGAGCTCGCGATCGGAGACGTTGTCGGTATTGGCAAGCAACATCTGGTACCCGCGGCGGCCAAGCACCTGCCCGATGCCCGCCGTAATGCGGCTCACCGACTCGGAATTAATCTTAGGCACGATGACGCCGATGAGCTTGGTGGAGCCGGTACGCAGCGCGCGAGCCTGGCTGGACCGCACGTATCCGGTCAGCTCAATCGCCTGCTTAATGCGCTCGGCCTTGTCCGCCGAGATATACCCACCGTTGAGGTAGCGCGAGACGGCGGCGCTCGAAACGCCGGCCAGCTCGGCCACATCTTTCATCTTTACCACGAGCACCCCCGTCGTTGAAATCGCTTTCACCATAATACCCGCGAACGCGCTTAACCAATCAACTCGCCCATCCAGGTCGAGCAAACGTCAGCGAGCGGGCAGCTGCCGTGGCGAGGTGCCGCGAAAGAGGAGCGAAGCGTACTTTATGTACGCGAGCGACGGTTTGAGCGGCAGATCGTCCGGCAGATGCCCGCGCAGCGTCGAGCGGTCCGGCGTTCGGCAGAACGCCGGAACATAAGAGCCCGGCAGATGCCCGCGCAGCGTCGAGCGGTCCGGCGTTCGTTAGAACGCCGGAACATAGTTATCCATGATACTCGCCGTTGTACTGGATGAGGGTCAGGTCCTCAACGCCATCGAGCGTGCGAATCGCGTCGGCATAGGGCATGTCCACGCCGTCCGAGAATACCTCCACGGCCATCTCGACTTTGTCGCCGTGCATCGTCTTGGACTTAACGGTGAACTTGGTACGCCCAAACGCGCGCACGATATCGTCGCCGGTGGTCTGGCCCGTGTAGTGAATGACCATCATGTACACGCGCGCCTTGTCCTGATGGCTCGCAAACCCGGCGATCATCACCACGATCACCACCGCCGTGAGCCCCACGAGCGCGTACATGCCGGCGCCGGCCGTAATGCCCGTGGTAATGGCCCAAAACAGATACAGCAGGTCGAGCGGGTCCTTGACCGCCGTACGATAGCGGACAATAGACAGAGCACCGACCATACCGAGCGAGATGACCACGTTCGTCGAGATCGCGAGCGTGACCATGCAGGTGAGCACGCACATGCCCACGAGCGTCACGGCAAAGCTGCGCGAATACACCACGCCGGTAAAAAAGCGCTTGTACACGTAATAGATCAGGATGCCCATGGCGAGCGCCACGAGCAGCGAAAGGCCGATCTTGGCAGGGTCGACCTGGCCAAACGCCTCCAAGACGGAGTTCTTAATAAAGTCCCTGGTGCTCATGGTCTAAATTTCCCCTCGGTTCCCAAAATCCGATTCCCAGTAGTTAAATCCGCGCAGGTAGGCGGTCTTGTCATAACACAGGCAGTACTTGGAGACCGCCGTAAGCTCGGCCGCGCCCGGCGGCACCATATCGCGCACCAGCTGCGGACAAAACTCAGTAAACTTGACCTCCATCACCAGCTTGCCGGGCTCCAGGACCGGCAGCGCGGGCGGCGTCGCGTCAAAGATATCGAAGCTTCCCACCGCGGCACGCACGTTCATGTCAAACGTAATGCGCACGGTGCCCTCATCCATCACCCACGGCTCGCGCTCGTAGTCCACGATGGTCCGCGGGCGCATCATGTTGCAGATGCACTCGATGTAGAACTCGCGACAGAGCGGATAGGGGCTCCTCAGCAAAAAGTCGTAGTCGCAAGCCAGAATCTGCTCAAACTCGCCGCGCGTAAGTGGCGCATCCTCCTTGTAAATCCAGCTACCGTACTTCTTTTTGCGCTCGAGCTTAATCACCTTGTCGCTGCCGTTATAGATGCGCACGCGATACTTTTTACGCATGAGAATGCCGGCGTCTTTTTCCTCGTAGGCCGAGTTGCAGTAGTCGTCAAAATACAGGCTGCGAATAGTGTAACCGCCCGCCCGCGCATGCTTGTCCAGCATAAACACCGGCGCCATGCGACAGGCAAGTGCGGCGTGCTCGCCCTCGCTAATAAGATATTTGAGCTCGTGGCGGTAACGCTCCTGCGTGGTACGCACAGGCGGAGCCGCCAAGCGCTCGAGCAGCGCGCTAGCCCTCCTCATACGTGTCCTCCACGACCTTACCGCCGTCTTGCACGTAAAAACACTTCATGCCGTAGTGCTTGCCGTCGTCGGTCACATAGTAGTCAAACGCATCTTGCGTATAGCCGTCGGAGTTGGTGGCACGCACGCGCACAAAATACTGGCCGGCATCGGGCGCATCGCAGGTAACCTCGGGAAGCAGCACGTCCTCGGCCTTAAAGACCACATCGCCAATGGCATAGTCGCGCGCCAGCTCCACGGTGTAGCGAATGTCGCGCGCCTCAAAGTCGTAGGACGCATCCCAATTAATACGCAGCTTACCGTTATCGATCTGCGGCACGCCGATGTAGAACGGCATGGGCTTTTTAAAACTCTCGCGAAAGCTCTTGTAGTTCTCCTCGATCTCGGAGGGAATCGCCGCGGCGATCTGCTCGTATTGGTCCTTGGTGACAGGCAGATTGTCGATATCGGGCGAAGCAAAGACCAGGGATTCAGTCACATCGCGGTAGTGCTTGATCATCTTGCTCAGGCGTGCCTCGGTCATATACGAGCGCAAGTCCTTGACGGCACGGTCGAGTTCGCTGCGGAACGACTTGCTGCGCAACGCGCGGTTAAACAGCACGTTGCCCCAGTAGTTACTTGCGCCGCGCTCCCAGCTCGCGTAGTCCGAAAACCCGGTAAGAGAAAGCTCCAGCTTACGCAGCATGCCGTCGTTATCCCAATCTAAAAAGTACCAGGTATTTGAGTTGAGCGGGCTGTACAGATAGCAGTTACGGTTCTGCGTATCGCAGTTGCCCGTCAGGATCTGAAACGCCAGCCAATAGACCAGATTTTCGGTATCAAAGTAGGTGCCGAGCACGTCGTCGATCTTTTGCGATTCGTCGTTGAGCGCATCGAGCATCTCGATGAGCTTGGTGTGGTCCGAATCGCCCTTAATCTCGAGCATGCCCTCAAATTTAGCCTGGTTGTAGTCGGGATCGTCGGCGAGCTTAATGGTATCCTCGTAGCGATGGAAATCGAAGCTGTTCACCTTGTACAGACGCCCGCTCTTATCCAAGCCGTGCGCTTTAAGCGCCGTCTTGTTGAGCTGCTCCACCTGCGTAAACAGGCCGTAGTCCTCAAAGGTGTCGTTGGACTTTTCGGTCTGGTCGCACACCCACAGATGCACAAACTGCGTGCGCAGGCCCATCATCTGGGGAATCCCACGGATAAGGTCGTAGGCCATCTTGTTGCGAAAACGCATACCCTCGCCCATGTGCTTGTTGAGCGCAATCGCGCGCTGTTGGCGCCAGGTACCCTTGCCCTTTTTGAGCTCCACCTTGTAATTCTATTGCGAGTTATTGCTCGATGTCTGACCGCGCACCTGCACAGTGGCATTGGGCGCTTCCTCGCCATAGCCAACCTCGCCGGCCACCGGGCCGTCTTCGTCGCCCGGCTGCAGCAGGCCCATAACCTGATAGCGCGTCACGCCCATGTCGGCATAGTCATACACCGAGTACGTGTTGATCTCGGCCCAGCTGTGGTCGGTGTTCTCGGAGCTGTTGCCGCGCGAGACCGTAAGGTACATGGTCACAATGCCTGAGTCGTCGTAGACCTCGTACAGCTCATCTTTATCGCGTAGGTGCTTGGTACCGTCCGAGGACTCGGCCTTTTTAATCTTATCCTGCTTTTTGACCTTTTTGGTCGAGGAGTCTTCCTGCACCGAGCAGCCCGAAAGCAACAGCGCACCGGCAGCCGCCTCAAACAGGCGACGGCGAGACATCATCCTATCGGTCATCAGAACCTCCCCAATGTTTGCGATAAACGCGAACTACTGCGCGCTCAAACGCGCCATGTGGCTCACCCTTATGGCGACCTTCCTCATAGCGCTGCTCGGCACGATCGAGCACCCGACCAAGTTCGGTAAACCAGCCCGTTTTGTCGGTCGCAACAATGGGCTGCTGGCTCAAGATACGATACGGCAAGTTGGCGGTATAGGTATCGAGCCGCAGCAGCGCCACGATAAAAAACACCGCCGCACCCAACAAAAAGCCAAAGCCGTAAAACTGCTGCGGCAAGAGCAGAGAAACGGCAGTCGCCAGCCCGGCCACACTGGCAAACAGCCCCGAGGCCAGCACGGCCCCCTTGTAGTCGGTAAAGTACAGCAAGATGAGCATCACCGTATTGCCCACGGCATACAGGCCATAGCCCACGCACAGCGTGCGAAAATACCCATGCATAAGGTTGTTAAAGCCCAACGGTAAGGCCGACAGCACCGTGGTCTCGAGCGAGATGACCGCCGCTGTCACAAACAACTGCTTGAGCGCGCAAAAGCGCAGTTCGCTGTTGAGCGTGGCAAGCATTTCCTCCTCGGCCACCACAATGTCGCCCACCACACCACCGTCGTTGAACAGGCTGTAGTAGTCGCGGTAGCGTGGATAGAAGTTGACCTCGACCGAGACCACAAAGTTGACGGTCGTGACCAGGATCGTCAAAAACGCGATCAGCGCCGGCACATCGTGGTAGGGCGCACCATAAAACAAGCCCTTGACCTGCACGCCAATGGGACCGGCCCAAATTATCACCAAGTGCGCAAAGAGGCCCAGGTTGGTAAACAAGCCCGTGAGCGCCAACGGCATAAACTGATCAAGCCACCGCAAATACAGCCAGGGGCTGCGTTCGCTCTGCGGAAAAAACCGGTACAGCAGTACCACGTCCCAGGCGAGCATGACGCCATAGCCCAGAGCAATTGACGCCAAAAGGCCCTCGACCGGCGGCAGTCCCAGCGCCAGCGCGGCCAGGGCGCACAGGCACGCCACGCCAATGGCAGCCGCAAAGCTGCAAAGGATACCGCGGTAATCCTTGATGGCCGTGAGGTAACTCATGCCGTTCCAGTTGACGATCATAATATTGAACAGCCACAGGCACAGCAGCCCCTGCAGCAGCGTGGCGCCCGAGAACAGCAAAAAGACGCCGTAGAGCACCGTGCCCGCAACGAGCATGATGGCGTTGGAGCCCCAAAACGAAGGCAGGATCTCATCCTCGCGCTCGGCAAAGAGCATATCGGCCAAAAAGCGCGTGACCGGCATAGAGAAAAAGCTCGTGAGCGTAAGCGACGCCAGCAGCGTATAGGTCACCATGCACACCAGCAGATCCTGGTTGGCTCGGCCCACGCCCCACAGACCGCACAGCACCAAGATACTCACCTGGAGCAGCACGCCCAACAGCATGGGGCCCGTGCACACAATGCCGGCGTAGCCGTAAGCGCGCATCGTGGCAAACAGACCCTTACGCCTAAACAGGCGCTTGAGCTCAAAACCGATTCCGGCCACCGGCTACTCCCCCTCTCTGGGCAGGTTAAACGCACGCGCCGTCTCGTCGTACAGCGCGCGATAGTTGGCGAGCATCTGCTCGTGCAAGAAGTACGTGGCAACGCGACGCTGGCCGCGCTCCCCCATCTCAATGCGACGAGCGCGGCATGTGCACATGCGTTCCATGGCATCGGCCAAGCCCTTGCGATACATTGGCGGCGTCACAAAACCCGCCACGCCAAAGTCGTCGCCCGGGGCGCCTTCGAGAAGCTCGCGACAGCAGCCCACCTCAGTCGTCACGCAGGGACGGCGCGCTGCAAGCGACTCCAGCACGCTGAGCGGCTGGCCCTCGGAGATGCTCGTCAAAATGGTAAAGTCGAGCTTTTCCATGTACTCGACCACGTTGACGCGGCCGGTAAAGATCAGGTCGCGCACGCCCAGGGTTTCGACCAGCGCGTGGCACTCGGCACCGTACTCCTCGTCGTCCACGCCACCCATGATGTGCAGACGCACCTTGGGCAGGCGCTCGTGCAGCTCAAAGAAGGCATAAATCATGGTCTTGACATCCTTGATGGGCGCCAGGCGCACCACCGCGCCAATGTCCACCCAGCCGTCATCGATCTTTAAGGGAATATCCTTAAAGCGATCGAACTGGATGCCGTTGGGGATGACCAGGCATTTGTCCGCATCGCAGCCCATATCAATCTGCGTCTTGCGGGCGTTATGGAACAAACTCGTCACGCGGAAGGCGCGGCGGTAAATCTCCTCCGAAAGCAGGTAGAAAAAGCGAATCCAGCGGTCCTTAAACGACGGCACCACCCAATCGGCGCGAATGATCTCTTCCTCGCGCTCGCGGGTATAGATGCCATGCTCGGTCAGCAGCACCGGCGCATGGTGAACGCTTGAGCCCAGGCAGGCGAGCAGGCCACCGTAGCCGGTCGAGATGGCATGGTACACATCGGCCACCGGCACCTCGCTGCCCAACAGGTAGAGCACGGGCAGCAACATGGAGCGCATGGTGTGGAATGCATCGGCAAAGGGCGTGTAGGGATACTCGGCCAGGCACACATCGCGAAAGATATCCATAAACGTGCGGCTCTGCAAAAACGAGAGCGGATGCACGCGACGGCGGTGGAAGATATCGAATAACACGTCCCAGTCCGGATTGGAGAGCGACACCAGGCGGCGTAGCGCCTCGCGCTCGCGGTCGTTAAAACTGGCTTCATGTTGCTCGCCCGAAAGCCGCAGGGCATCGTCCAGGAACACCTCGTGCACCTCGACCACGTTGCCGGGCAGCTCGTAGACAAATTTGCCGCGGTCGGCAGTATGCGCGCCAATCACCCACAGCACGAACTCGTGCTCGGGCATGGCCTGGATATAGCCATGCATCCAGGTAGATACGCCGCCGTGCACATAAGGGTAGCAACCCTCGAGTACCAAGCAGATTCTCATCTGTCGCCACCCTCCTTGCGCTCGATCGTCAGGGTATTATCATTTGCCTTGAGCAGATTCAGATCGCCCGTAAGGTGCGTCAGTTCGCCACCCGTCACCGCACCCGGCTCGCCATTATTGGCGCGGAACATGAGCCACGCCTCGTCGTGGAAATTACCCAGGCTGAGCGTCCAGGCATCTGCGTCTGCATCCACACTCACCGTCACGGACGAAAAGCGCTGGATGGCACCCGAGCATTCCGAACCGGTCTGGCGCCGCAGGTCGGGCGCAGACTTGGTAAGCCAGTCCAGGTAGTCGGTCAGGCCGCCCTTGTAGACTTCCCAGCCCTCCTTGGCGCCGCGATCGGGATCGAGCAGGTCGTCCGGATGCATAAAGTGCGTGCTCACGTAGTGCATGTTGAGCTCGGACACGGCTGCCAGGCGCATATAGGAATCGTCGACCATGCCGCCCGAAACAATGCGCGGCTGCTCCACAATGCCATCGCTCGCCACGCCAAACTCCTGTACGTACGGCAGGTCGGTGCCGTCCTCAAAATTCGTGCTGGCGATGGTCTTAATGCGCGGAACGTCGGTGCCGATGAGCTTGCGCGCGCGGGCCGAAAGGATATTCGACGGCGGCACGTAGACCGAGCCGTGCGCGTTGGGCAGCACCTCATCTTGGAAGGCGATAAGCTCGTTGAGCGATGCGACGAGCGTTTCCTTGTTTTTCCACGTCTTGTAGACGTACAACGTACCATAGTCGGTATCCCAGAGCGCAAGCGGCTGATGGTTGTAGCCGTGAAAGCCCAGCTCTCCGCCCATCTGCAGCAGCATGCCGCCAAAGTAGCGGAACTGCGTGGTATCGGCCTGGCGCGCGGGCTCGGTCTGGTTGACCGCGTCCTCGTAGTTTTCGATCATCACGCCGGTATAGCGAATGCCGTATTTTTGCGCGAGCTTTTGCAGATCGGGCCACCAGACCTTGGCATAAAAATCGGCGACGGAAAGCCCGTAGTCGCGCTTGATGTAGGTGCCGTCGCCCGAGGGCACAGGGCTGGGAAAGTCGTCCAAATAGAACACGGCGCTGTTGATGACCGGATAGGCCGTGGCTTCACCCAGCAAGCTTATGGCCGAAGCATAGAACCCACGCATGACCTTGTCGTAGATGCCAATGTTGCACACCACGGTGTGACCACTGCCGCAATCGTTAGACCAAATGAGCGGCGTGCCCGCGTCACCGGTCTTTGCCCAGACGTGCGCAGTTTCGCGCAATGAAACCGAGAGCGAAGAATCGAAGGGATCCGAGAACTCGTAGCGCTCTCCCCCGCCCAGCATAAAGTCCTCACTCGGCACAATGCTTTCGGCTTTTACATAGTCATATCCGGCCGATTCAATGCCAAGCTTGGAGGCAATCACTTGTAGATAGCTCGAGTTATCCGGCGGCATAGCGAGCATAAGCGAACCGCCGGCACTCACCCAACTCATAATGTCGCTCAGGTGCGTACCGAGCCCATCGAGCGACGGCATGAGCAAAATCACGCGATCGAAGGAGGCCAGCGAGGGAATGGCATCCGCACCATCCAGGGCAAGGTCCACGTCGCGGTGCGCGATCTTCATGTCGAGCAGGATCTGGTCGAACTGTTCCTTTACGTCCTCGACGCCAGCTTGATCGGAATCGGTAATGACCAGGCACGTGGGCTTTTGGCCAAAGATTGCCGAGGAGGCCGGCACCGCATCGTTGGCGGCAAGCATCCCCAGCTTATGCTGGCCCGCACTGTACTGCACGCCGGCACGCTCCACCAGCAGCACGGCGGCCATGACGATAAAAACAGCCCACACCACGAGGAGTCCCATCCAACGAAAGCGGCCTGCTCGGTCGCGGATATGTTGCACCACGCTCATCTGGCCTCCTCCCCGTCGCGCCAAAACGCCAACTTTTCGCGGTTGTCGGCGCTTAAATACACATGTTGCTTGTCAATCGCATCGATCACACGGTGGACTTCGTCACCGTCGCGGCGCATCACGGCCAGGCGCAGGCAAAGCATCCAAACCTCCTGCTCGTCGGGCACGTCGAGCACCAGCTGGTCGGTCACGGCCTGCGCCTCGTCGATCTGTCCGACATCGGCCAGAGCCGTCGCGTATCGAATGCGCAGCTCAAGGGTATCCTCGCGCTCGCAGCGACGCGCAAGCAGGCGCGCGTACTGTTGGCGCTGAATCTGAGCCACGCGCCCCTCGGCCAAGCCCGAGCCCAAGTATTCACCAAGAAAATCGCAGTATTCGTTGAGGTTTTGCGCGCTCGGGTCCGTCTTAAAGGCACGCTCCAGCTGCTGCAGTTTAAGGTCGGACTCCTTGGAGATCTGCGCCACCGCCGTCGCGGCATAGTGCGCCACCTCAACGTCGTCGTTAAGCTTAGCCGCCTGCAGCTGCGCCAGGTAAGCGTCGGGCTCCTCGGTGAGCATGGAGAGCATTAGGCGGCGCCGGTATGCCGGGTCATTGACGATGAGCGCCTCCTCGAGCGGCACTACGCCCGCATCGTCCTCAGCACTCGGTACCGACATGCTACGATGCAGGTCGTCGTTGAAGCGCAGCGACTCCAGCGCAGACTCTTTCAGCCCCTCGCCAAACATCGCGCTGCAGACCGATAGCAGAACCACCATCAACGGACCCCACAGCGGCACCAGCACTATCACAGCCAGCATGTGCCCGCGCACCGGCAGCAGGCCCAGCTTCATGAGCGTCCACAGCATCAGGCAAACCAACGCATGAATCAGCAGCAAGACGGCAGCAACGACAAGCGAGATCAAGCGGCACCCCCCTCACCGTCACCGGTGTAAGAGATGTGCTGCAACAACGCCACGATGTCCTCGCCGTCGACGGGTTCCACCGCAATATGCTTTGCGCTCAGGCGCTCGCGGATAATGGGCAGATCGCACGCCTTTGCCTGACGCATAAGCAGGTAGAGTACGTCGCCGTCGACCAAGCCCGCCGCGTCGTTCTCGCGGATTGCCGACCCAATTGCGCCCACCAGCTCGCCGACAGGCTCCATGCCCGGTACCACGCGCAGGAGCAAAAAACTCCCCATCTTGCTATCTGCCAGCGCCTGCTCTGCCGCGAGCTCTTGGCCAAAGGCAGCCTGCTTGAGCACACAAGTGCCGTCAACGCAGCGTTTATCCTGCGCCACCGCCTCATAGTCAAAGGCACGGCCCAGCGCGCTTTCGACCAGGCCGCACAAGATGCGGAACAGGTTTTGATAATAGAGGGTCATTTGGTTTTCGGCCGCGCTACGCACAAAGATCAACACGGCGGGTGCCCCGTCGCGCTCGATCGTGTATCCAAACATGGGAAGCCCCGGCGTCAGCTCGCGGTTCACCCACAGGTTCGAACGACCCCCGTCGCCCAAAAGAGGTGCAAGCTGCTCAAGCGTGAGCGAGCGTGCGGCATCTTCGGCAATCGCGGGACTTGCTGCCACCAGGCGTGCAAATGCCCCGCCCGAAACATGGTAGATCGCCACCGAATCGTTCTCGAGGATCTCGCCCAGAAGCTCGCAGCACTTGCGATAGATGTCGCGTGGGTTGAGTACGTCGAGCTCCTGCGTCACGGCAAAGATCTTGCCAAAGCTGTCGTGGCGACCCACGATCTGGCGCCTGTACGCGCGCTTGTCCTCGATCGCGTCGTGGTAGAGCTGCGTAAGGAACGTATTGCGGTTGCGCACGAGCTCGTTTTGATCGCGCTCCGCCCTAATGGCTTCGCTGTTGCGCAGCTGCACATAGCCGCACACGGCACCCACCACAAAGTACGCAATAAACGGCAGCCAGTTGGACGGCTCGTAGAACAGGCCCTGGAAGGTATAGCCGTACTGAGTAAAGTAGCTCGCGGCCAAACCCACCGACGCCAGCAGCGCCGCAACCAGGCCAAAGTCCAAGCCATACAGCGTGCCGATCAACACCACGTAGAGCAGGCGATAATCGAGCACGTTGAGCTGGGCCGATTGTGAGAACAGATGCTCCAGCACCTCGAACAGGACCCAGGCGGCTGCCGTCTCCAGGCATTTAATAGGCAGCGTGCGCATCTGGATGCGGTCGATGGCGGCGCGCAAGGGGTTGACCTTCTTTGCGCGGCCAGCATCCCAACGCGCTTGAATGGTCGAGAGATCGCGCAGCAAGTCATGGCGCTGAAACCAGCCATAGCGCACGCGAGCGACGTCGCTGGCGGGCAGGGCGTAGCCGGCAGAATCGCCATAGGCAACGGCAAGGCCGGGGAACAGCGCCTTGAGGGCGTCGCCCACCTCACCCGCCGTGTGATGGAAGGTATCGGCTACGTCGAGCGTCTCAAAGTTACCATCCCAACTATCGAAGATACGGCGTACCAGCACCGCAAGCTCCTCGGCACACAGCTGGGGAAACGCCGCATCTTGCGCGCCCTGCAGAGCGACCGACCCGGTTGAGCACGCGTCGAACAGCGGCACCAAAAACGGATCTTCCAGCGCGGCAGACGCGGTGTACAGGAACGGCACGCGCAGGATCTTGGTCTGAACGCCCTCGCGAGCAGCGTAGTAGCGGCACAGGTCGTTGGCCGCGTGCGCGATAATACCCTTGCCCGTTCGCCCCGCGGCATCGGCGGCGCCCTCGGCACCTGCGGGCCCTGCTATATACAACAGCTGGATCCGGCTACCCATGCACGCACGAAAGACCGTGCGCAGCAGCTCGATATCGCCCACGGTATCGGTATGCGGGGTAAGGTAATTAGACAGGTAGACCACGCGTTCGAACTCGTAGGCCTGATCCAGGTGTTGCAGAAGCTCTTTCCACGAGGAATGGGGCGACGACTCGTCGCGGCGCGCATCCCCGGCGGCGACAACCTGAACATGGTCCTCGGGGAACGCCTTGGCACAAAAGTCATCGTCAACATATGCGGTGTTGCCAACAACCAGCACCTCCATGGCGCACCCCTCCCCTAAAATCCACTTTAGTCATAGTCAAACATGCGTATTTTACGCTGTCAACGCGAGCTGGGGCGCCTTTAAGGCTGTTTTAAGAACTTTTTTAGAGGATGTGGGAGTGGCAACTCGTCCGACTCAAGCTCATTGAGAGGCTGCTATTCGCTCTGAAAAGGCACATCGCAATCTGCTGACAGCTCTGCGGGGAAAATGCCAGGCAATGTACATTGCTCTCGCGCGGAATAGTTAGATGAAAGAAACGGCAGTTCTTTGGAATAGCTGACGATAACCTGTGGAACGATCTTAATGCCCAGAGCAAGTTCGAACTTAGCAATGGTCTTTAGAGTCATATTAGGTTGAGAATTCAAGAGCTTAGAAAGCGACTGAAGGCTTATGCCCATACGATTTGCCAGCTCACTTTTGCTCAATCCCAAACGTTTCATTTCGCGATGAACAATAAACTCAATATCTAGTGCATGTTCATAAGCGCGCGTTTCGCTACTTTCTGTTTCGGCATAAAAATCAGATAGATCTACTTTATTCATTGTATTCTCCGTTTCAGAAGCCAGGCATAAAAGTCAGCGCCCAGGCTCCAGAAGCTGACGTGCTATTCTGGCCGATCATTGTTCGAGCGGTTAATTTCCGCTTAGGATCTAACAACATTTTCTGGAATTGAGAGTTGTCGGGAGAAGCCGTCAATTCCCAAAACGGTCGACCCTTGAGGTCTCTATATTCGACAAGTTCATATCCTTCTGCCAAAGGGCACCTCCCATTTCTAGATGAACTTAACTTATAGGTTAAGTTCATCCATTTAAATACATATAACGAGGTCCAGACAAGATTCATCTGCCCCAATCGATAAACAAACCAGTCGAGCTTATGCAAAATCCGGAAGTGTGCGGCAAATTCTAGACACGTCAATCACACTGGATAGTGACAAAGTTTCTACCTGCGAGTTCTTTTCATGAAAAGGACGATGTGCTCGAGGGTTCCGAAATTTGTCGCATACTTCCGTCGGTCATTTCCGGAAGTGCGGTGAAAAAACCGAGATCGACAGACCAGACCCCTGTTTTAGCTTTCCGCGACCTGCGGTTTTGTTGCCGAAATTCGGTTTATGCTCGGAGGTTTCCGATTTTTTCCCCGCACTTCCGAAAAGCACGCTTAAACCGCGCGTCCCGAAGCGGAAAACCGCCGGATATTTGTTTCTCCCCAAATGAGATCCTTGTTTTGCCTGGCCGAATCTTACATCCAAACAAAAAAAGAGGACCGACGCATCAGCCCTCTTCAGGTGTCGCCCGAAGGCTTCCAGCGCAATTGATTTAATTCTAATCGATATCACTTGTTTGACCACGATCACGTCAACCAGTAGAAGCCGCCCATGCTCGATCATTCCATTGCCGGGATGGTGCTTGGCCAGTACGTCACACATTGCATACATGAAAAAAGGGCAACACTCTCAGTTTGAAAGCGTCACCCTTAAAGTTCCCAAAGAGCTTTTGTACTGCGGGAAGATACTCTACACCATCTTCCCTTGATTGGCAGGTCGAAACAGACACCATTGTGATTTCAAGCAGAAAGCGTTATATTAAGAATGCATTTGCACGTGGTGTTCGCACTATACGCTCAGATGCCATAGTTTACAAAGATGGCCTTCTTCATAGACGCTAGGTGGGATTACTCACTAGTAGCCGATATGTCGAAGGCCTTCTTGTACTTAAGGAAATCATACATTCTAATAAGCCGTTTCAGCTCGCTATTACCGTGGATTATCTTACGATCATCCGTGATGAGCGCCCTCAGATACTCGAGCAACTCATTTAAATCGAGCTCATCCTCCTCAAGTAAAACTAACTTTTTAAATGCTTCCTCAAAGCCTTCGTTAGCTATAACAGACTTAACCGAGTATCTAATTCCCGAAAGATGATAGCTACCTTTTGCCTTTCGTAGGCTGTTGTTTAGAAAAGCATCTAAATCCTTCTTCTCATCTATTTCCTTTAGCATCCTTGGATTAAGAACTTCCCCTGAATACGCGCTTAAATACTTATACATGGGCAAACCACCCGAGTTAGAAGCAAGCAGCGCAGGAAGATATTCCTCGACGGCAAGTTTGGGAGCGACATGTTCATCATCAAACACGACATCGCGATATAAAAGCTCGGCTTTGACCATATGACCGTGGCCCAAAGATGCATTTGCGACACCGATGCCCAGCACAAGATGCTGTCCCTCCGGAAGTCTCTCGAGGTCGCTAAAACTCGCTTCGACTACCAGAGAATCATTTGGCTCGCCCTTATCTGCCAGGGCGTAGATACTCCTGCGCAACTCACGAATGATCCTGGGCGAGAAGGAGCATTTGGAATGTCCAATTGCTTCATACACTGCGCCAAAATCATTCGTCCTAATCGCGGTCATGCTTATCTCGCCAATACCCGGAAATGTAATCGAATGTGTCGAGGTTGCATTTTCGCCCCTAGTTAGGAAAATAAAACGCTCTTTGAGCAATACAAGATTATTTGAACCGAGGCAGCGCGAAATCGACATGAGGATAGCTTGGATATCGGGGTCGTTAAGGGAATAGCCGATAAAAATAATTGGGTATTCCATAAAAATAGTTAGCAACTTGGCTGCCAAGTAATCCTGGGTTTCGGCGAGTTTTGCGTAATCTGCCTCCTCAAGAACCATAGATTCAGGATTATCCATAGACCCGTGGATCTTATAGATTTCACCCATTTCAAAAGTTCTGTGAAAGACAAGATCGTCCTGGCCTACAAAAACTTTAAACTCGGGAAACAGCGACTCCAGTAGACAGTCATAGTTGGTTGTAATGACTCCAGAAATACGCCGCCTGCCGACCTCTCTCAAGATATCAAGTTCATGCGTCATATGGTCAGGTTTGAACGAGGATAACCTCTCGGCCGCCATAATCTTTAAAACAGATTTGCGCTGACGAATGTCCTCTGCATGATCGTCTCTAAAAGAAGCGAAGCGAGGGTCCTCAAGAACAGCTATGCGCATATCCTTATCAAGCATCGTCGCGGCAGAGGGCAAAGCACCATAATCAGGATTATCTGGACAGCGAGCAAGGTAGGAATCGAGTCGAAAAGGATCATCAGAAAGACGGGAGCAGAGGTGCCTTAACAAGCCGTCCCAATCGTCGGTCCCCATATATCTACGGGAAAACCCCGAGCCAACGATGAACTGCCTCCCATTTCTTGGACATGAGAAATGGGAGGCTTTTTATGCGTGTCGACTTGAGGGTGAAGCACGACAT
>NZ_JAQLEM010000070.1 GCF_028209885.1 Collinsella aerofaciens
TTGTCCTGCTCCTTCGGAGCCGCGGACAAGGCGCCACACTGGTCTGCGGAGTGTTCTGAAAACTAAGCCCGGCCCCCGCCTGCGGTGACGCTGCTGCGAGCGGCCTGTGATGGGGCCGTTGTTGGTTGGGGCCGCTGGGCTGATGTGGGGGCGCGCGGCTGTTGCGGGCTCTGGTCCCGGCGGCGGCCTCGGCGCTGTGCGCCTGCCGCCTTTGGGGACTGTGGGGCGCGGCCGGCAGCTGCGGCGCGTTGCGCCTACTGCCTTGGGTGACTTTGGGGTCGATTGGGGTTGTCTGCACAATTCGCGGTATTATGTTGCGGAGTTTTGAAAGGAGCCGCTGGTGGTCACGACGACGTTTGCTTCGCCTTTGGGCGAGATTCTGCTTGCCGCTGATGGCCGCGGTCTGACGGGGCTTTGGTTTGAGGGGCAGGAGCACTTTGGCTCCACGCTTCTCAAAGAAGATCCCGAACATATTGAAGGCACCGACGCGGTTTCCGGTACCGGTGGCATGTCGTCGGTAAGTCCCGCAAATGGTGCGGCATCTTCGGTGCTTGAGCGTTCTTGGGCTTGGCTGAATGCTTATTTTGCGGGGCAGGAGCCTCGGTTTACGCCGCCGTTGCATATGATTGGTACGGCGTTTCAGCGCGAGGTTTGGTTTGAGCTGCTTTCAATCCCGCGTGGCGAGGTCGCTACGTATGGTGAGATCGCCCAGCGTGTTGCGGCTCGACATCGTGTACCGGGAAACGAGGCACCCGTTGTGTCTCCCCGTGCCGTGGGGGCCGCGGTTGCACGCAATCCCATTTCGATTATTGTGCCGTGCCATCGCGTGGTGGCGGCCGACGGATCGCTCAACGGATATGCCGGCGGCCTCGACCGTAAGGAGTGGCTGCTGCGGCTTGAGGGCGCGTACGAGGAGTAGCGTTCGAGTGCTTTGCCTGTAGTAGCCGACTTCGACCAAAGCTCGCTCGAGTTCGCTTTGATCAGAGCACTTAAGACCCTTGTTTTCTGTCAATAGTGCCATCTGTTCGTTGATGGATATCCACGACTTCTGGTATTTCATTTAAGCCTCTTGATAGAAAAAGAGCTGGAGTTGCGCATCGTTGAGAGGCTTTCCAGCTTTAGCAAAACAAACTTATAAGATGCGACGGGCCGCGTCAAGATAATTGCTTGACAGCCTAGGAGGCGGCTGGTTGGCTGGCTTAAAACCTAGCGCGTGAAATGACGCTCCACGCTATTCAGCGCGCTTGATGGGATGACGAACCACAGTCTTAAGTTTCTCCGGTGCACATTTACGTGGATCGGAGAGATAGATTTCGTGATGTAAACGGGTGTCTGAGAAGTCGGGGACATAGCCCTGCTCGGTCGTGTATTCATGCATAGCGTCTACGGTCGCCGGTTCGTTGTCGTAGGGCCCGGTGTGCATGCATTGAACGCAGAGACCCTCGTCAACTTTAAGCAGCTCGACGGCAGAAAAGTCCAGTTTCTTTTTGTTCGTGGCTTCCACGACTGCCCAGTCAAAGTCATCTCGGGTGACGAAATCGGGTAGGCGGATGCACGAGATAAAGTTGAAATCGTCCTTGCGTACATAATCGATGTCGCCGCTCGGGGAGTCTTGCCACCAGAAACCCTCGAGCGGCGGTACCACAAAGTCGAAATAGCCCTCGATACTCCTTGAGCCTTTCTTCGACATCTTGACGGTATAGGCGATTCCGTAAAGCAGCGGCAGGGCGTTTTGATACTCGCCACCTTCGGTATTTGGGTCGCCCTTGCCGCGAACGGCAACGTAGCTCATAGGCGGGACAGTTACGATACTCGGCTTGCTTGCAGGTTTGTAGAGCTCCTTGCATTCCTTCTTAAAGTCGAACGCCATGTTGGCCGCCTTTCTGCGTATTGGCCTGCTTAGATAGCTGAATCATATCATAGAAACGAACAGCTGTTCGAATGATTTGGCTGACAGATTGAGATGCGTGCGTTGTGTTTGGCGGTCCTTGATTCTCATTTTCATTGCAACAGCCTCAGGACTCAGCGCAACGCGTTGC
>NZ_JAQLEM010000071.1 GCF_028209885.1 Collinsella aerofaciens
AGACCGGGATTTCGGGGAACTTTGTGGGTCGCATCAAGGGTGCCAAGTGCCCTTTGGACCTCCAATTCCTAACGTGGGACTTCTCCTGAGGCGCTGTAGCGGGAAAGGGCTTCATCTTGCGATGACGGGGGAGCCACGTGGTTTTTCTCGAGTTACGGCGGGATTCTCGAGTTACGACGGGGAATTCAGGCTGCCTCTTGTGTTGGCCCAGGCAAGTCCAATCTTCCATTCGAGTTGCGAAGGAAAGCTGGGGATTGCTCTCGAGTGACTGCAGGGCCAATAGACCTCATCTAGGCTTGTGTCCAGAAGCCAGTGTTCCTCTCCAGGGGCGACAGGGATCTCGGGGTTGCATTCCAGACGCACCCGGGGAGACAGGCATTCATCTCGACTGGAAGCAAAGAAGCCCGCTCTGCTCTCGAGTCGCGACGGGTATCTCTTGGAGCTCACTGGGTGGACTAAAGGGAGTCAAGCCTCCTGAGGCGTTTGGAGAGAGGTCGAGAGACTGGTCTCTAGGCCATACAGGAGACGAAGGCCCTCAAGTCGCGATGACGGGGGAGGCTCGGGGTTGTTCTCGAGCGGCGGCCCCAGTGTGCGGTTTCTCACGAGGTACGACGGCGAGGTCAGTGAGCCTCTCGTGGGGCGCCAGGGAAGTCGGGTCTCCATGCGAGTGGCGAGGGGGAGCGCGTCATTGCTCCCGAGCCATGGTAGGGGAATCTGGCCTCGAGACGTGTTGAAGAAGGTCTCTCGAGGGCTTTCCCGGGTTGAGGCAGGAAACCCTGGGTTCCCTCGACTTGTGCAGGTGACCTCAGGGGGCTTCTCATGGTGGCTCTGAGAAGCCAGGGAAACTGGAGGTGGGAGGGGCCTCTCGGGACTCCACTGGGCTTGGTGCATTGGAAGAGGGCCTCATCTCCAGTTGAGGCAGGAACCGCAGGGTACCTCTGATTTCAGACTCCGATCGCAGGGTCCCTGCAGACTGGGGACAGGAGAGTCAGGCCTCGTCTTGGGTTGAGGCATGGAACTCCGCTTGCCTCTCGAGATGTCCCCGGGGAGAGAGGCCGCTTGTCGAGCTGTATTTGGAACCTGGGGTTTTTTCCGAACGATGCACGGAAAAACTGCCCCTTCGTGTTGACTTCATTCACAGGCTGGAGTTCGGAGAGGTGTCCGGGCATCGGGTTCTTATCAAGAGGGGACCGGGAAATCGGGGTCCTACGGAATGTGGAACCACCCACGAGGCCACGTCTGGAATGTCTTCGTGAGACCGGCCTCATCCTGAGGTGCGACCGGAAGGTCGGGAACCCCTTCCAGACAAAGCAGGGGAGTCGACCCTCCTGTCCAGATCAGGAGGGGAGAAAGGGCTCAGAGGAGGGGGTGCCGGAAAACCTCAGTGTTCCTCTCGAGGGAGACCGGGATTTCGGGGAACTTTGTGGGTCGCATCAAGGGTGCCAAGTGCCCTTTCGACCTCCAATTCCTAACGTGGGACTTCTCCTGAGGCGCTGTAGCGGGAAAGGGCTTCATCTTGCGATGACGGGGGGAGCCACGTGGTTTTTCTCGAGTTACGGCGGGATTCTCGAGTTACGACGGG
>NZ_JAQLEM010000072.1 GCF_028209885.1 Collinsella aerofaciens
GGGGCGTTTTCGCTCATATGACCCAATCCGCTGTCAAGAGCCACAATGGCCCCGCCGACCGCCTGCAATCGGTCGGCGGGGCCTGCCGTTGAACCCGTCCCGGTCCGCCCCCGGCATGTCGTCGACGCCTTCGGCTCAGTCTCATATCCGCGGATACCGCTCCGGCGGCCCGCAATCCTCTCCTTCGGCGGGGCTCCCCAAGTCTGACTACGCGCATGCGGCCGCTGCCGCGCGCCCAGCGAAAGCGGGGGTATCCCCGAAGGCTGCCCGGCTCGCCGGGACGGGGGCTATGTCTATTCGGTTGCCTCCCGGCACATCGCGCCGAGGGCCCACAGCCACCTCACGAGCTCGGCGGCGGTGGCGGCGTTCGCCTTCGCCTGGGGCATGCCCCTGGCGAGCATCTCCTCGCGGCGCCGGAGCAGGCGCTCGGAACCCTTCCTCCCGTGCATCCTCACCTCGAGCGGGACGCCGCTGCCCTTGGGCATCAGCTTCGGTTGGTGGCTCGCCTGGACGTAGCTCCAGGACCCCTCGACTGCCAACCTCCTGACGAGCGCGTTGCCGGCCCCGCTGATCCCGCCGAGGCGCACGGAGTCCGCGCTCGACCTCTGCTTCGGGGCGAGGCCGAAGTAGGACGTCACCTGCCTGCCGGAGCGGAACCTCGAGAAGTCGCCGACCTCGGACGCGAAGGCGGCGGCGAGCGCGAACCCGCACCCCTTGATCGACTGGAGCGCCTCGACCTCCGCCGAGAGGGGGCCCGCCGCGACGGCGGCCCTGTACTCGGCGAGGAGGTCGTCGCGCGTCTCGGCGGCCGCCTCGACCTCGTCCCTCAGCGCCGCAAGCGCCCGGATGCCGCCGTCGTCGGCGGGCCGGACCTTGTCGAGCCACCTGAGGAAGTCGTACGTCCAGTACCTCCGGGGGTTTCCGGCCGGCGTCGTGCCGCCGTAGGCGTAGCCCCGGCGGGCCAGGAACGCCAGGAGCCGCTGCTTCGCCGCCGCGAGCCTCGCGGTCGCCGCGTCGTGGGCCCCGGCGAGGTCCCTGAGCCCCTCGATCTCGGGGGACGGCACCCATACCGGGGTGACGTCGTGCGACAGTATCGCCTTGGCCATCCTGGCCGCGTCGTTGCGGTCGTTCTTGGACGAGAGGTCTGCCGCCGACCTCGGGACCCTGGAGACGGCCGCGACGACGCAGTCGACGCCGAGCCCGGAGAGCTCCCTCTGCGGGGCGAAGCCGAGGTAGCCGCTCTCGTAGGCGGCGAGCGACGGGCCGGGGAAGCCCGACATCCACTCCGCGACCTCGCCCCAGGGGTTGCCGCGGAACCTCCTCGTCACGGCCTCGCCCGTCTCCGCGTCGAGCGCGCAGACGGTGGTGGACCTGAGGTGTACGTCCATTCCGAAGGCGGTAGAATATCTAGGCACGGGAGCCTCCCAACCTCGTTGCGGCGCGGCTGCGCCTCTGGCACTTCAACAACATTGTCGCAGCCCCGACCCGCGGTCACGAGCGGGGGCTCCTGTCGTTTCCGTGCCCCTGGATTGGGTCATAGTGTCTGAC
>NZ_JAQLEM010000073.1 GCF_028209885.1 Collinsella aerofaciens
GATCGCGTCGAAAATGTTGGTGTAAGGGCGGCGCCCTAGCGCCCGTTTAACGAAGAACGGCCTTCGTCCTAGAATCTGAAATCACCACAACAACAGGTTCTAGGAAAGGACGAAGGCCGCTATGGAAATCTTATCAGACCCGACGCCGGACATGCTCGCCATGCCCCGGTTTGACGACGGCGCCATCGACATGCAGGAGCTGCTCAGGCGCCTCGCCGAGCAGGTCGTGAACGCCGTGATGGACGCGGAGGCCGACCAGCTGTGCGGCGGCGGGGCGAACAGCCGCAACGGCTACCGCGAGAGGGCGCTCGCCACCTGCGTGGGCATGCTGACGCTTCGTATCCCCAAGCTGCGCTCGGGCAGCTTCTTCCCCGAGGACGTGATCGAGCGCTACCAGCGCGTGGACCGCGCCCTCGTGGCCGCCGTGGCAGAGATGTACGCCACCGGCACGAGTACCCGCAAGGTGCAGCGCGTCGCCGAGAAGATGGGCGTGCCCAGGCTCTCCAAGGACCAGGTGAGCGCCATCGCCTCGAGCCTGGACGCCGACATCGAGGAGCTCTGCGGAAGGCCGCTCGACGGCTCCCCGGTGCCCTACGTCTGGCTCGACGCCACCTACGTCAAGTGTCGCCGCGGGGGCCGCGTGGCGTCCACCGCCGTTGTCACCGCCATCGGCTGCGACGCGGGCGGCTGGAGGCGCGTCCTGGGCGTCGACGTGGTGGACACCGAGTCGTACGACTCGTGGCTCGCCTTCCTGCGGACGGTCCGCGGCCGCGGCGTCTCCGGGGTGGAGCTCGTCGTCTCGGACGCCCACCCGGGCCTCGTCCGCGCCCTCGGCGAGGTCTTTCAGGGCGCCGCATGGCAGCGCTGCGCCGTCCACCTCATGCGCGACTGCATGCGCGAGGCCGGCTCCTGGCAGCTCAGGCGCCGCGTGGGCAGGATCGTCTCGCAGGTGTTCCGCGGGCGCGACGCCGCCACGGTGGCGGCCATGTACCACGCGGCGTGCGACATGCTCGAGGAGTGCTGCCCGAGGGCCGCGGCGGTGCTTGAGGAGGCCGAGCCCGACGCCCTGGCCTACCTCGACTTCCCTCCAGCTCACTGGAAGCGGCTGCGCACCAACAACGTGCAGGAGAGGACGAACAGGGAGATAAAGCGCAGGTCGCGCGTGGTCCAGGTATTCCCGTCCACGGGCTCGCTCGTGCGGCTCGCCGGCGCGGTCATGTGCGAGCAGGACGAGATATGGCAGGAGTCCAGGTACTTCTCGGAGGCGAGGATGAACGAGCTCTACGACGAGGGGCGCAGGCGCGGAATCGAAGGGCGGGCAGACTGGGCCCAGCTTGAGGCGGAGGCCAGGAAGATGATAGAGTCCGGCCTCGAGCTTGCGGACAGGGTCGAGACGGCATAGGATATCACCGTATTCCAGGTTCCCGGACGCCGGGCAGACTCGCTTCGGTTCGGGCGCTACACCAACTTTCTCGACACTACC
>NZ_JAQLEM010000074.1 GCF_028209885.1 Collinsella aerofaciens
TGAACTGCCTCCCATTTCTTGGACATGAGAAATGGGAGGCTTTTTATGCGTGTCGACTTGAGGGTGAAGCACGACATCGAGGCCAGGAAGGCGGCGATCGGGCTCTTCGAGCGAGGCCACGGCTCCGAGTCGGCGGCGAAGGCGCTGTCGGTCCCGCGCGACACCGTGAGACAATGGCTCTACGTATACCGGTCGTTCGGAAGCGAGGTGCTGCTATCCATGGACGGCAAGCAGGCCAGGTACACATACGAGCAGAAGGTCGCCGCCGCCTCGGCCGTGGTCGACGGCGGCATGAGCAAGCGGGACGCCATGGAGGCGTTCGGGGTCATGTCCTTGGCGCCGCTCAAGAGATGGTGCGCGCTCTACCGCGAGGGCGGCGCCGAGGCGCTCAGGCCCAGGCCCAAGGGCCGGCCGAGCGGTTCCAAGGCGAGGCCGCGGACCCGCGAGGAGGAGCTCGAGGAGCGCTGCCGAAGGCTCGAGACCGAGGTGGCCTACCTAAAAAAATTGCGTGCCCTGGTCGGGAGGGACGGGCTCTGACCAGGGCGAAGGTCGAGGCCGTGAGGGTCCTGCGCGAAGAGGGGCACGGGCTGGGGCGCCTGCTGGAGTGCGCCGGCATGGCCCGGTCCAGCTACTACTACGCGCTGTCGCACCCGAAGGCTCCCACCAGGCCCGAGCTCTGGGAGGCCGCCGCCGAGATATTCTCGCGCACGGCCAACGGGTGCGGCCACAGGCAGATCGCCATGTGCCTGCGCGCCGAGCGGGGCGCGCGCATAGCCTACAAGACCGTGCTGAAGATGATGCGCGAGATGGGCATCAGCTGCGGGATCCGCCGCGAGACCGACTACCACAGGTACAACTCGTACAGGGGCAAGGTCGGAAAGACCTTCGAGAACGTCATCGGGCGCGACTTCGCCGCCGACGGGCCGTGGGAGAAGATGGGCACCGACGTCACCGAGTTCAAGCAGCCCTGGGGCAAGGCCTACTTCGCGCCGGTCTACGACTTCGGCAGCAAGGAGATCGTCGCCTGGTCCACGTCGCTGCACCCCAACATGGCCCAGCAGCACGAGCTGCTCGACCAGCTCGTGTCCAGGAAGCCCAAGGGCTCCAGGCCGATCCTGCACTCGGACATGGGCTGGCAGTACCAGCAGGCCGGTTGGTGCAGGCGGTTGGAGGAGGCCGGCGTGGTGCAGAGCATGTCCCGGAAGGGCAACTGCATCGACAACGGCGCGACGGAGCAGGTGTTCGGCCACATCAAGGACGAGTTCTTCCGCGGAAGGACGTGGCCGGACTTCGAGTCCTTCAAGGCGGACCTCGACGACTTCGTGGTCCATTGGAACACGAGGAGGCGCCAGGTTAAACTGAAGGGACTGACCCCGGAGGAGTTCCGGAGACAGTCCCTTGCGGCGTAGTTCTTATTTAAGCCGTCCAAGTTTTGGGGTGCAGTTCA
>NZ_JAQLEM010000076.1 GCF_028209885.1 Collinsella aerofaciens
TGGATTGGCTACACTGATGTGGACAGTTCCGGGAGGGGCGCGAGAGACGGGAGGGCCGTATATGAGGGACCCCAGGCACCCGAGGCATTTCACCGACGAGTTCAAGAGGCAGATAGTCGACCTCTACAACGCCGGCAAGCCCAAGCGCGAGATCATGGACGAGTACGACCTCGGCAAGAGCACCGTGGAGAGGTGGATCAAGTCGATAAACGCGACCGGCTCGCCGCGCGCCGCGGACAACCGCACGCCCGAGCAGAACCGGATCCTGGAGCTCGAGCGCGAGAACCGCAGGCTCCGGATGGAGGTCGACGTCTTAAAACAAGCGGCGCTGATATACGCTCGAAAGTGAGGGCCATAGCGGCCAACGAGGGCCGCTACCCCATATCAGCGCAGTGCAGGCTCCTCGGCGTCGCGAGGTCGACGTACTACTCCATGCGCTCGCGGGCCGACCGGCCCGACGCGCCGGACCCCGCCGCGCCGGCCGTGGTCGCGGCCCACGCCGCCAGCAAGGGCCGGTACGGCTCGCGCAAGATAAAGGCGTCGCTCGAGAGGTCGGGCGTCACCGTCAGCCGGCGCCGGGTCTGCCGCATCATGAGGGAGAACGGCCTGGTCAGCGCATACGGCAGGAAGAGGTTCAAGGTGCACCCCGGGGCGGTCAACGAGGCCGACGTGCCCAACGTCGTCGCGCGCGGCTTCGGCGGCAGGGCGCCGCGCACCCATATATGCAGCGACCTGACCTACGTGCGCGTCGGGGCCTCGTGGAACTACGTCTGCCTGCTCGTCGACCTCTACAACAGGGAGATCGTCGGTCACTCCGCCGGGCCCAGGAAGGACGCCCGGCTGGTCAAGTCGGCGTTCGCGACGCTCTCCTTCCCCATCTCGGACATCGAGGTATTCCACACGGACCGCGGCAGCGAGTTCGACAACGCCGAGATCGACCTGATGCTCGAGGCCTTCGGCATAGAGAGGTCGCTGTCGGCCAAAGGCTGCCCCTACGACAACGCCGTCGACGAGTCGACCAACAGGATACTGAAGGCCGAGCTCGTCCACCGCGAGACGTTCGGCACGACGCGCGAGCTACGGGCCAAGCTCTCGGACTACGTGCACTGG
>NZ_JAQLEM010000077.1 GCF_028209885.1 Collinsella aerofaciens
TTCACGCTTGCTCCGTCGCGAGTTCCGCACGAGCCGAAGGCCACTAAATGTGGCCTTCGTGCGAGCAGGACTGTCCGAGCAGCGGAGCAAGCGTGAAACCGACCCCCAGGAGGACCAACAACAATGATCAAGATCACCGTCCCAGCCACGAGCGCAAACCTAGGCATCGGCTACGACACCCTCGGCATGGCCGTCAGCCTCTACTCGCACTTCACCTTCGAGCGCGCCGACAAACTCACCATCACGGGCTGCCCCGAGGAATTCCAAAACGAGAACAACCTGGTCTACGTGAGCTTTGTCGATGCACTGGCTGCATGGGGCGAGCCGGCTTTTCCCGTTGCCATCGACATTCAAACCGATGTGCCCGTCGCTCGCGGCCTGGGTTCCAGCTCCACCTGCGTCGTCGCTGGCATCATGGCGGCCGCCGCGCTGACGGGCCACACCGTCGACCGTGCCGAGCTCGTCCGCATTGCCACCGAAGTCGAGGGCCATCCTGATAACGTCGCCCCCGCCATCCTGGGCGGCGCCGTCTGCTCCTTTACGCCGACCGATTCGCTCCCCCAGTGCCTGCGCTACGAGGTGAGCGATCGCCTGCGTTTTATTACCGTGATCCCGCCCTACGAGGTACACACGAGCGAGGCGCGCAAGGTCGTGCCGCAGGAGATTCCGCTCTCCACCGCCGTGTGGCAGATGGGCCGCATCGCCGGCATGACGCGCGGCCTGGAGACCGGCGACCTTGACCTGATTGCCGCCGCCAACGACGACCGCATCCAAGAGCCCTATCGCCGCCGCCTCATCCCCGACTACAACGCTGTGCGCGACACCTGCCTTAACGGCGGCGCTAAGACCATCTGGATTAGCGGCTCGGGCTCGACCCTCATGGCTGTGACCGACGACACCATCGTGGCAAAGTTCCTGCAGGTCAAGCTGCGCGAGCAGTTCCCCAAGTGCGATACGCATATCCTCACGTGCGACACGGAAGGCGCCCAGATCGAATACCTGTAGTCGCCGTCCCGTATACTCGCCGGGGAGGCCAGGGGCTTTGCCCCCAAATCGTCCTCGGACATGGCAGGACCCCCGCTGCGCACTTCG
>NZ_JAQLEM010000007.1 GCF_028209885.1 Collinsella aerofaciens
GGTCTGGTGTTTTCATCTGAACGACTTTGCGAAGCAACCGGAGTGAAGATGAAAACACCAGACCGCCGCGGGGCACCCGCAGACCGCAGGGACGGGAGCAGCTATACTACTCTCAGTAGTTAAGGGTCGCGGATTCGCCGCGTCACCGCTCTCAACAGGAGGTCTTTGTTTATGGCAGATCAGAAGCCGGTTGTCGGGATCATCATGGGCTCCAAGTCCGATCTGGGCGTTATGGAAGGTTGCACCGCCGAGCTCGAGGCACTGGGCGTGCCCTATGAGCTCGTGATTGCGAGCGCGCACCGCACGCCGGCGAAGGTCCATGAGTGGGCCTCGACTGCTGCCGACCGCGGCATCAAGGTGATTATCGCTGCTGCCGGCAAGGCTGCTCACCTGGGCGGCGTCGTGGCTGCGTTTACGCCGCTGCCGGTCATCGGCGTGCCTATGAAGACGAGCGATCTGGGTGGTATGGACTCGCTGCTGTCGATGGTGCAGATGCCTTCGGGCGTGCCCGTGGCCTGCGTTGCCATCAACGGCGCCAAGAATGCCGCCATCTATGCCACGCAGATCTTGGGCGCATGCGACCCCGAGTACCGCAAGGTTATCGAGAAGATGAAGCAGGAGATGGCCGACGCCTAGGCGTTCCGCCGTTTCGCCGCAGTATAAGGAGAGCCATGTCTGACTATCAGGGAAAACGATTCAAGGCTTCTCAGATCCCCGATCCGTCGAAGCCGGGTGCTGCCCATGCGGCGCAGCAGGGTCGGACATCCTCTCCTCAGCAGCCGCGCGCGCCGCGCCCCGTGACACCGGCGACGCATCGTCGGCAGGACGCGCCGGCCGCATATCGACCTTCATCTTATAGCACCGCTAAGAAGCCGTCTCGGTCTTCATCGCATGCCGCGCCGTCGGATTACACCGAACCGCCGCGTAAAAAGCGCCGTTCCGTCATTCCCATTCTGCTCATCATTATCGGTATCGGTCTGATCGTGGCCGCCGCCGCCATCTTTATCAATGCACAGATTGGCTACAAGCAGGCGAGCGAGTCGTACCAAAAGATCGAAAAGCAATATGCGCCCGCTAAGGACGCCAGCGGCGTGCCGGTTATCGACTTTGATGCGCTTGCCCAGACAAATCCTGAGGTTGTTGGCTGGATTTACGCACGGGGTACTAATATTAACTATCCCGTGGTGCAGTGCAAGGACAATAACTCCAAGTACCTCAACACACTGTTCGATGGCACGTCCAATGCATCGGGTGCCATCTTCTTGGATTACGAGGACACTGCGCCCGGCATGGTGGATCAGCAGACTACGATCTATGGTCACCACATGAACGACGGGTCGATGTTCAACGTGATTTCGGACACCACTGATCAGGCGACGTTTGATAGCATCGAGTTTGTGTACTACATCACACGGGATGCTACGTATAAACTGCGACCACTGGCGACCAAAGTTGTCGAGGACACGTATGCCAAGGCGCGCACGCCCAATTTTGAGGGCGACGACGGGCTCAAGAACTACCTGTCCGAGATGCTCGACGGTGCTTCTGCCGTGGCGAGCGATGCCACCGATCGTGCCGCTTCGGCAACCAAGGTCGTAACGCTTGTGACCTGTCGTTCGTTATCGCTGAGCAACACACGTGCCGTCATGGTGCTCACGCCGGTTGAGGAATAAATTGTTCGAGAGTAGCTAAAAAGCCCCGTCCCAAATTGGCTGCTCGACGACGGTAAGGGAGAAATGATGCTTGAAAGTGGCAAATCGATGCCTTCGGTCGATACGTGGCTTCGCGAGGCTAAGGCCGATTCTTCGGCGGCTGGCTGCGGCATGTACCTGACACACAACGGCGTGGTGCGTGCGACGCCCAAGGCCGAGGTACGCGGAGTCGAGACCGATGGTGTGGCGCCGGGCCACAAGGTGGGCGGCATGGTGTTCGGCTACGACGCCAGCAAGGTGCAGGCTGCTATCGAGGCCACGCGCGCGATGCCAGGTATCGGCTATGTGCGCGTGTGGTTGGCAAGCGGCGAGCTTGCCGTAGGTGACGACATCATGCTCGTGCTCATCGGCGGGGACATTCGCCCGCACGTGGTCGATGCGCTGCAGGCGCTCGTCGGCACCATCAAGAATGAATGCGTGAGTGAGGTCGAGCGCGAGGCGTAGAGGCTTGCGTCGATAGAAGGCGGCTTATAAAAATGCCCGCCGGTACGTGTGATACCGGCGGGCATTTTGCGTTTTGGGCGCGGTTGGCGCTACACGCGCGTCGCATCCTTGGGGCTCATGGTCATGCTCTGGAAGCGATTCTCCATAAAGTCATTATCGAAGTACTTGCCGTAGAACTGCGCAACGGGAATATCCGGTTCCGTGCCGTTGACGCGCTGATACCAATAATCGAGCGACTGCAGCGTCATAACGCCATCGACCAGCATAATGATGGTGAAGATGACGGTAGCCGAGTAGCGGCTCTTCCACGGAATCATGTTGATGAGCTTGAGCAGCCTCGGCAGCAGCAGCTTGATCCAGATGAGGCCACCCAGGCCCCACAGGCAGGCGAAGCCCGTGCAGGTGCGTCCGCCGGTAAGGACGGCGAGCGGATCGGGCATGCCAAAGAGCTTCATATGCGAGTAGCTCCACGAGACCACGCCAAACGAGGTCTGCATAAACCAGCCCACGAACACCTCAAAGCTTGCACCGAGCAGTGCGCTCACCAAAAAGATAATGATGGGGTTCTTTTTATAGAAGCGGTTGAGCACCATGGTCATGAGTACGGCGCCAAATCCGTAGATGGGGCTGAAGGGGCCAAACAGCATGCCGGCGCGGTTCTGGTAGACGCCCGGGTCGTCGACCGTCATGTGCCAGATGTCCTCGGCGATCAGGCCGAGTATGCAGCAGACAAAGAATACCCAGAACAGGTTGAAGTAGTTGAGCTTGATGTAGCCTTCGCCGGTTTCATCGCGCCCGAGCATGCCCTCGGCTGCGGCGTCGCGATCGAGCATCTCCTGCAGGCGGCGCTGCAGCTCGCGCTCTTGGCGCAGCGTGGGGTCGACGGTGGCCGAAAGCGCGACGAGGATGCCGAGCTGGATGGCAGGGCGAAGTAAGAAGGGCCCGATGCCCTGGAGCATCACGTCAACCAAAAGCTCGACGACGGTGAATGCAATAAGGATGTAGGACAGGCGAGCGGCGTTGCGGCGCTGGTTTTTGATAAGGTCCAGGCCAAAGATGATCAGGATGACGGCGCTTGCCGCAGAGAGCATGATGCCGGCGACGATAAGGCCGACCGCGACGAGCGTGTTGTCGCCGAGCTTGGCGGCGGCGTTGCCGTTGATGAGCGCGGTGATGACCTGCCACATAAAGGCGCCGACCGAAGGGAGCGTGCCCACGCCGGACAGGATGCACAGGACGGCGTACACCTTAATGATGAGGGGGATCTTCTTGACCTCCGTGGCGCTGGGGACGCTGGGGTCGAGTTCGTTTCGATCCATACATAACCTTTCTCGTTTTGCTGTAGGTACAAGGATACGCCGCCGACCTGCTAAAAGACAGGACAAACGACCCAATTGCAACTTTGTAATCCCCAACGGCGGACGCGGCGGCCATCTGGGGCGTGGGCGCTTACACTGGACAGACCGATAAAATGTTTGGCTGCAAAACGGATTATAAGCTCGGTGGGCTTTTAAAAAGCGCTGTTCATGCGCAGGAGTGCTTGTCTTGCCGTGCGTATAATAGGGCAGGTAACGCCAAATAACGAGGCTCTGAGGGGATGCCATGTCTCAAGAAACCATCCGCGCGGTCGAGCGTGCCGCGGGACAGGTGAAGACCATGTCGACGTATGATCCGGACTCCGACCAGCTGCATGAGGAATGCGGCATTTTTGGTGTGTGGGCACCCGATCGCGATGTGGCTCGACTGACGTACTTTGGTCTGCGCGCGCTGCAGCATCGCGGCCAGGAATCGGCGGGAATCGCCGTGGGTGATGGCGGCACGGTTATGGTCCGCAAGGATCTGGGCCTGCTCGATCGCGTGTTCTCCAACGCCGACCTGTCGACGCTCTCCGGCCAGCTGGCCGTGGGCCACGTGCGCTATGGCACCGCCGGCGCCAAGAGCTGGGAAGCCTCGCAGCCGCACCTCTCTACCATCAATAGCGTCATTATCGCGCTCGCGCACAACGGTACTCTGGTCAACACCGACGAGCTGCGCCGCCAGCTGATCGAGCTGGGCGTGCCGTTCCTCTCCAATTCGGATTCCGAGGTCGCGACCAAGCTTATCGGCTACTTTACTCAGCGTACAGGCCATCTGCGCGAGGGCATTCGCAAGACCATGGAGCTCGTGCGCGGCGGCTACGCCATGACGCTCATCAACGAGCAGGCGCTCTACGCATTCCGCGATCCGCACGGCATTCGCCCGCTCGTGCTGGGCAAGCTGGTGGACGAGGGTCTGGACCAAGCCGATGCCGCATCCGTTTCGCAGCTGCCGTCGCAGGACGGCGCCGCGACGGTCGACGCCACCACCCATGTCACCCGCGCCGGCGGCTGGGTCGTTGCTTCCGAGACGTGCGCGCTCGACATTGTGGGCGCCGAGTATGTTCGTGACGTCCGTCCCGGCGAGATCTTGCGTATCAGCGCCGAGGGCCTGGTATCCGAGCAGGGCGTGCCTGCTGCCGAAGAGCCCGCTAACTGCATCTTTGAGCAGGTTTACTTTGCCCGTCCCGACTCCATCATGAACGGCAAGAGCGTCTATGCCTGCCGCTACGACATGGGCCGTCAGCTGGCGCACGAGGAGCCCGTCGAGGCCGACCTGGTCATCGGCGTGCCCGACTCCGGTCTGCCGCCTGCGGAGGGCTATTCGCACGAGAGTGGCATTCCCTTTGGCGAGGGCCTCATCAAGAACCGTTACGTGGGCCGCACGTTTATTGAGCCCACGCAGGAGTTGCGCGCCATGGGCGTACGCATGAAGCTCAACCCGCTGCGCGACAACATCGAGGGCAAGCGCCTGGTCGTGATCGACGACTCCATCGTGCGCGGCACTACCATGGTGCAGCTCGTCAAGATGCTGCGCAACGCCGGCGCCAAGGAGATTCACATCCGCATCAACTCGCCCGAGGTCATCTGGCCGTGCTTCTATGGCATCGATACCGATGTGCAGTCGCAGCTTATTAGCGCTAACAAGACGGTCGATGAGATCTGCGAGTACATTGGCGCCGATTCGCTGGCCTTCCTTTCGGTCGAGGGCCTGCTGAAGGTCATGCCCAAGGGCGGCTACTGCGATGCGTGCTTTACCGGCCGCTACCCCGTGGCGATTCCCGAGAGCTTTGGCCGCGACAAGTTTATGGAGGGCTTTAAGCCCCGCAACCTGGATAAGCCGCTGCACTTTGACGACGACGCCGTGGTCGAGAAATACGACGATCGCAGCTGGGAAGAGAAGCACGGCGAGGCCTAAAACCTGCCATGTAGGGACAGGTTTATTTTGGCAGGTTTTATCTGCCGTTTTGTTGATATAGCGGCGCGTGCTGTTATGGCGCGTGCCGAAATGAACGCAACTATGAGCACCGTTTGACGCTTGGACGGCGGACGGTAGTGGGAGAGGAAGGCTCAGATGAGCGACAGCAAGCATGTGACGTACGAGGACGCCGGCGTCGATACCGCCGAGGGCGGCCGCGCCGTCGACGCTATTAAGCAGATGGTCAAGGACACTAACCGCCCCGAGGTTATCGGCGGCATCGGTGGCTTTGGCGGCCTGTTCTCGGCCGCTGCGCTTAGGGATATGGAAGACCCGATCCTGATCAGCGGTACCGACGGCGTGGGCACCAAGCTCGTGCTCGCCCAGATCATGGACCGTCACGAGACGGTGGGCCAGGACCTGGTCGCCATGTGCGTCAATGACATTTTGGCTTCGGGCGCCGAGCCGCTGTTCTTCTTGGACTATGTTGCCATCGGCCACATCGAGGCCGAGCATATGGCAAAGATCATCAAGGGCGTTGCCGACGGCTGCAAGCTCGCGGGCTGCGCGCTCGTGGGTGGCGAGATGGCCGAGCACCCGGGCGTCATGGCTCCGGCCGACTACGACCTCGCTGGCTTTACCGTGGGCGTCGTCGACCGTCCCAAGATGCTCGACCCCGCGAACGTTCGCCCCGGCGATGTGATCCTGGGCCTGCCTTCCACCGGCGTGCACTCCAACGGCTACTCGCTCGTTCGCAAGGTCATCGGCGTCGACGGCATCAAGCCGGGCACGCCCGAGGCCGCCGCTAAGGCCGAGGAGCTGAGCCGTCCGCTCGAGGAGCTCGGCGGTGCATCGCTGGCAGACGCCCTGTTGGCTCCTACGCGCATTTACGTCAAGCCGATTCTGGAGCTGCTGCGTGGCGGCGCCAACGTGCACGCCATCGCCCACATCACTGGCGGCGGTATTACCGAGAACCTCAACCGCGCGCTCGCCGACGACGTCGACGCCGTGGTCACCCGCAACGGTGCCGAGATGGGTTGGGACGTTCCGCCCGTCATCACCTACGTGTCGCGCCAGGCCGAGCTCGCGCCCAACGAGGCGTGCAAGACCTTCAACATGGGCGTCGGCCTGTGCCTGATCGTCGCTCCCGAGGACGAGGCCGCGGTGACCGAGGCCCTGGTCGCGCTGGGCGAGAAGCCGTTCCGCGTGGGCGAGTGCGTCGAGGGCTCCGGTAAGGTCGTGTACTCCGATGAGCGCTAACGAGCAGATGGCTGCTGCCGAGAGCCTGGGCTTTGTGCCCTACACCCGTCCGACCGGCACCGATACGGCCGAGCCGCTCAAGATCGGTGTGCTCATCAGCGGTTCGGGTACCAACCTGCAAGCGCTGATCGATCTGATCGCCGCCGGCAAGCTCAACGTTTCGATTGAACTTGTGGTGTCGAGCCGTCCTTCGGCTAAGGGTTTGCAGCGCGCTGAGCGCGCGGGCATCCAGACGCTCACGCTGTCCAAGGATGTCTACGCCGACCCCATCGCCGCTGACGAGATCATCGCGCACGAGCTGCTCGAGCGCGGCTGCGAGTATGCGGTCATGGCCGGCTACATGCGCATGGTGCACACGCCGCTGCTGGCGGCGTTTCCCAACCGCGTGGTCAATCTGCATCCGGCGCTGCTGCCGAGCTTTACCGGTGCCCATGCGATCGACGACGCGTTTGCGCGCGGCGTCAAGGTAACTGGCGTGACCGTGCATTTTGCCAACGAGATCTACGACAACGGCCCCATCATCGCCCAGCGCGCGCTGGCTGTCGAGGAGGGCTGGGATGTCGATACGCTCGAGGAGCACATCCACGCGATTGAGCACGTGCTGTATCCCGAGGTCGTGCAAATGCTCGCCGACGGCCGCGTCCACGTGCTGGAGAGCGGCAAAGTGGCAATTGATGCACCCCGCCATTGTGCGTAAAAGGATTCGCTCGGTTTTCCTTACAACGTAAACTATCAAAAAGCTGATTGGGGCATATGGAATCACATGTGCCCCAATCAGCTTTTATTACCTCTTTGATTTTGGACTCTGGATAACGTGACGTGTGTCATTTCCATCCCAAGAAATCCGATAGGGCCTCGTCCGTGTGCGGGCGGGGTCCTTTTGCGTGGCTTTTTATGTTTGCTATACTGCTAGCAAATAGAGAGGAGCCGCTATGGGTACAGCAACGGTGCAGCTCAACACACGAATCGATCCCATGCTCAAAGCTGGTGGCGATGCGGTTCTAACTCGCAATGGATTGGGGCCGAGCGATGCCATTCGCGCGCTTTGGGTCTATCTTGTCGAGCATCAAGCGTTGCCGGGATTTATGGTGGCGGATAAGCGCGAGGCGCCCCGTGCGGAGAGTCTGGCCGAGCGGGGGTGTGGCCTAGCTTTTTCTTCGTTGGGGCTACGTGCTTCGGATTTTGCGCCAGCTGGATCATCTGCGGAAGACTGGGATGCCGTACGAGATGATATGTATGAGGCGATGATTGCTGACATTGAGGCGAATTGCCGATGATTGAGGCAAAGCATCTCTTGGTAGATACGAACGTTTGGCTCGATTATTACCTGCAAGAGGGGGCGTTCGACGAAGCGAAAAGATTGGTTGAACTGGCCGAGGCGGGAAAGATCGACCTTCTGTATGCGCCAACGACGGCAAAAGACGTGTTCTATATCTTGCCTCGGCGACTAGCCCGGCGGAATGTGAATGGGATTAACGTGTCGTTTGCCTCGGCGTCGTGGGCCTGCATTGAGCACATGATGCAGGTGGCAACCGCCTCTCCGCTTTCGTTGGCAGAGTGCGAGATGGCACGCATGCTTGGCAAGCGCATGCCGGATCTTGAAGACAACCTCATCATCGCTTCGGGCGAGACGGCAGATGTTGACTACGTGGTCACGAGTGACCGGCGCATGCTGGAGGCGATGCCCGAAGTTTGCCTGACGCCTGCCCGCGCACTCGGTAGGACTGGAATCCTCGACTAACCTTGCCTGCCTCGTTTCGTTATCATATGGGGCATTGTGAACCTCATGCAACTTTGGAGGACGGTATGGCGGATAACGCCGAGATGCTATTCTCGCCCGAGCTGGTGTTTTTTGATTGGGAGTGCGCGACGCCGGATGAGGTGTTTGCGCGGCTCGAGGACGAGCTTGCGCCTCGCGGCTACATTGCGCCCGGTTGGCTCGATGCCGTCCGCACGCGCGAGGATGCCTATCCCACGGGTCTTGCCATGCCGGCGGCCAACATCGCCATCCCGCACACCGATCCGGGGTTCGTGGCTAAGCCCTATATCGCGGTGGTGAAGCCCGCGGCGCCCGTGGTGTTCAGCGCAATGGCGGGCATGGGTGCCCCCGTGCCGGCGCAGATCATCATCAATCTGGGCATCGCCGAGCCGGGCGGCCAGGTCGAGGCCCTGCAATCGCTTATGAATATCTTTATGGATGCCGACGCCGCAGCCGATGTGCTCGGCCAGACCACATGCCAGGGCATGGTCGACGCCATCCGTCGCCACTTTTAGGGCTGGCACTTGGGGACTGTTCCTAACTGCCGGCAGAAAAGGAATGTCCCTAACTGCCGACAGCCAGAACAGCCCCCTTTGCACCAAAATGGTGCAGATTAACCTGTCCCCCATGCACCAGGTGTGTCGCGGGGTCCGCGTTGTGACACAATGGCGTTTGTTCGATTCGTGATGCGAAAGGCCAACTATGGCAAACAAGAAAAAGAACTCCGAGGCCGTGCCGACGCCCGAGCAGCAGGCTCGCACTGCCTCCAGCTCTCGTAAGAAGCAGCGCAAGACGTACGTGTCTAAGACCGTCAAGATCGTCCTGGTGGTTATCGGCGTGCTGGCAATGCTGCTTTCCGTCTCGGCCATGGCATGCTCCGGTCTCATGTCGCAGGCAGAGGATACCTCGAGCTACAAGCTTACCGGCGGTGTCGCCGCCACCATCAACGGCACCAACCTCACCGAGGACACCGTAACCAAGCAGATCATGAGCATGCGCACGTCCTACGGTTACACCAAGGACAAGGACTGGGCGCAGTATCTGGTCGACAACGACCTGACGCCCAAGAAGTACCGCAAACAGCTCATCGATTCCTACACGCAGCAGATTCTGCTTCAGCAGGCGCAGAAGGAAAACGGCGTGACGGTGTCGGACGAGGAGGTCGAGAAGGCATGGAAGGACGCGTGCAAGAGCGCGGGCGGTGCCAAGGCCTTTAAGAAGACCCTTAAGACCTACGGCTATACCGAGGACACCTACAAGGACTCGCTCAAGGAGAGCCTGGCACAGCAAAAGCTTAAGGATGCCGTGGCGCCCACCAGCAAGCCCAAGGACAGCGAGATCGTCGATTACATCAACGAGAACCTGTCTAACTACAACGATGCCCGCCGCTCGTCGAATATCCTGATCAAGGTTGATTCCGACGCATCCGACGAGGACAAGGCCGCCGCCAAGGCCAAAGCACAGGAGTGCCTGGACAAGATTAACTCCGGCGAGCTGAGCTTTGAGGACGCCGTGGAGCAGTACTCCGACGATACCGGCTCCAAGGAGAAGAAGGGCGATGTGGGTTGGGATAAGCTCACCACCTTCGTCGACAGCTACCAGACGGCGCTCGAGGGGCTCAACAAGGGCGATGTGAGCGACGTGATCGAGTCGACGTACGGTTACCACGTCATCAAGTGCACCGACTACTTCCATGTCGATAACCAGGTCGATGACATCAAGCAGGTGCCCAAGGACATTAAGAAGTATGTCTCCAACGTGGTGAAGACGCAGGCGGCCAGTACTGCATACAGCGAGTGGCTGGAGCAGTACAAGAAGGACGCCGACATTACCGTCAACCCCATGCCCAAGGACGTGCCGTACAACGTCAGCCTGAAGGGCGTCACCAAGAGTTCGACCGACGATTCGTCGACGACTAAGTAATCATGGGGCGGTGCCCGCGTGAGTGCCGCCCACACTATTGAGGAGGATTTGCAGATGACCAACGAAGAGCTGCAGCAGGAAATGATCGCCGCCATGAAGGCCAAGGACAAGGTTCGCCTGTCTATCATTCGCCAGGTCAAGGCCGAAGTGAAGAATATCGAGGTTAATGAGCGCCGCGACGTGACCGAGGAAGACGTCAACAGCATGATCAAGCGTCTGATTAAGCAGACGAGCGAGACGCTGGAGATGTCCATCAAGGCCGGTACCGACCAGGACCGTACCGACAACCTGACCGAGCAGGTCAAGATCCTGGAGAGCCTGCTGCCCGCACAGGTTTCGGGCGAGGAGCTCGAGGCTCTGATCGAGCAGGTCATCGCCGAGCTGGGCGCCACGTCCAAGAAGCAGATGGGCCAGGTCATGGGTGCACTCGGCAAGGCCACCGGCGGCAACTTCGATAAGCCTGCCGCGGCAAAGATCGTCGGAGCAAAATTGGCGTAAGTGCCGGCCGACACATAGCCGATGTTGAGGGGGCGTGGCCATTGCGGTCGCGCCCCTTTTTGCTGGGCGGTGCTCATTGGGGACAGGCTTAAATGAGTGCCCAATGAGCGGGTACTCATTTAAGCCTGTCCCCAATGAGTGGGTTAAAGGTTGCGGGTTCTTTACGGGAATGTAGTGTGGGCTGCGGAAACGTGGTTCTTTCCGTACAATAGTTCAACTCGTGTAAACGCAGGGAAGGGACATCCATGGCAGACATGATCGAGATCAAGCATCTCAACAAGTACTTTGGCGACCTGCATGTGCTCAAAGATATCAATCTCACCGTCAAGCGCGGCGAGAAGCTCGTAATGATCGGGCCTTCCGGCTCGGGTAAGTCGACGCTCATCCGTTGCGTCGATTATCTGGAGGAACCCACGTCGGGCGAGGTCGTCATCGACGGTACGCCGCTCACCAAAAAGAACCACCTGGAGATGGCTCGCAAGTATAGTTCCATGGTGTTTCAGCAGTTCAACCTGTATCCCAACATGACGGTGCTGGGCAACCTAACGCTCGCGCCCATCAAACTGCAAAAGAAGAGCAAGGAGGAGGCGACCGAGATCGCCATCGCCGCGCTCAAGCGCGTTGGCATGGCGCATAAGGCCGGCGAGTATCCGCAGAACCTCTCGGGCGGTCAGCAGCAGCGCATCGCCATCGCCCGTGCCCTGTGCACCAAGCAGCCCATCATCCTGTTTGACGAGCCGACCTCGGCGCTCGACCCCGAGATGGTCCAGGAGGTTCTGGACGTTATGATTGAGCTTGCGCAGGAGGACATCACCATGATCTGCGTGACGCACGAGATGGGTTTTGCGCGCCAGGTGGCCGACCGCGTCATCTTTATGGAGGACGGCCGCATCCTGGAGGAGGGCACGCCCGAGCACTTCTTCGATAACCCCGAGAACCCGCGCTGCCGCGAGTTCCTGTCCAAGATTCTGCACTAGGCGCGGTGATGGACATGACGGATATGACGAGGGCGGCCGTGTCGCGCCGCCACTTTTTGCAGCTGGCTGGCGCCGGCATGCTTGCGCTGACGGGGACCGCGCTTACCGGTTGCGGCAACTCCACCAGCGGCGAGGGCTCCGACAAGGGGTCTAAGCTTGCGGCTATCAAGTCGCGTGGCCATCTGAATGCCGGCGTTAAGAAGGACGTTCCCGGCTATGGCTATTACGACACTGCCAAGGGTCGCTTTGAGGGCATGGAAGTCGATTTGTGCTACCAGATCGCCGCTGCCGTCTTTGGCGTGAGCTACAAGGAGGCCCGTGCCCAGGAACTTGTCGAGTTTACCGACGTAACGCCCAAGACGCGCGGTCCGCTGATCGATAACGGCCAACTTGACGTGGTCGCGGCGACCTACACCATCACCGACGAGCGCAAAAAGAGCTGGGATTTCTCGACGCCGTACCGCACCGACTACGTGGGACTCATGGTCAAGAAGCGCTCGGGTTTTACCTCGATTGAGGACCTGGACGGCAAGGTTATTGGCGTGAGCCAGGGTGCCACCACGCAGGGCCTGATCGAGCAGATGATCAAGGACAACGGCTTTAGCTGCAAGCCCGAGTTTAGGGCCTTTAGCGGCTACCCCATCATCAAGAGTTCGCTCGACGCCGGCAATATCGACGTCTTTGCCATGGACCGCTCCACGCTGGCCGGTTACATGAACGAGACCGTTGAGCTGCTGCAGCCCGAGGTCAAGTTTGGCGAGCAGGGCTACGGCGTGGCGACCAAGAAGGGCTGCGACCTTTCGGCTGTGGTCGATCAGGTGGTTTGCGATCGCCTGGCCGATGGCTGGCTCGACCAAGAGGTCAAGACCTGGGGTCTTGTATAGGCGCATCGTCCAAGGAAGGAATCAAATGCTCGAAGGATTGTTTGACGCCGACCGCTGGTCGACGACATTTCAAAACATGGGGCCCTTTTGGGAGGGCTTTGGCGTGACGCTGCAGGTGGTCGTTGCCGGTCTGCTGCTGTCGCTGGTGCTGGGCACGCTGCTGGGCGTGTTCTCTACCACTCGCTCGCGCGTGCTGCGCGCCATAAGCCGCGTGTACGTGGAGTTTTACCAGAACACCCCGTTGCCCGTGCAGGTGCTCTTTATGTACATGGCCGGTCCGCAGTTTTTGCAGGCCATAACCGGTGCCGACCAGCCGGTGCGTATCGCGCCGTTCGTGCTGGGCTTCTTGGGCGTGGGTCTGTATCATGCGGCCTACATTTCGGAGGTCATCCGCACCGGTATCGAGGCAGTTCCGCGCGGTCAGATGGAGGCGGCCCAGAGCCAGGGCTTCACCCGTGCGCAGGCGTACTGGTACATCGTGCTGCCCCAGACATTCAAGATCATTCTGCCGCCGCTGTGTAACCAGGCGCTCAACCTGGTCAAGAACACGTCGGTGCTGGCGCTTGTGGCCGGCGGTGACCTTATGTACCGTTCCGACAACTTTGTGAGTCTGTACGGTTACCTGCAGGGATACATCGTCTGCTGCCTTATGTACTTCATCATCTGCTTTCCGCTCGCCATGCTGGTGCAGTGGCTCGAGCGCCGCTCCAAGGAGCGTCCGCGCGGCGTGAGCCTGGCCGAGCTGGGGCTCGACAACGTAGAGGAGGCCTAGCGCATGGAAATCTTCAACGCGACCAACCTGCTCTACATTTGGGGCGGCTTTGTTAAGACGATCGAGATCTCGGCGCTGTCGATCTTTTTCTCGCTCATCTTTGGCACGGTGCTGGCGCTCGTTAAGAGCTATGCGCCCCGCCCGTTCCGTATTTTGGTGAGCGCCTATATCGAGCTGTTCCGTTGCACGCCGAACCTGCTGTGGATCCTGTTTATCTACTTTACGGTGCAGGGTTTGGACATTGTGATTTCGACCATCGCCTTTACGCTGTTTACCAGCGCTGTTTTGGCCGAGATTGTGCGCGGCGGCCTCAACTCGATTCCGCGTGGCCAGTTTGAGGCAGCGCAGAGCCAGGGCTTCGGCTTCTTTGCCACCATGCGCTACATCATTCTGCCGCAGACGTTTAAGACGATCATTCCGGCGCTGTTTAGCCAGTGCACGACCGTCATTAAGGACAGCTCGTATCTTTCGGGCATTAACGTGGCCGAGCTCATGTACACGGCAAACGTCGTGATGGCCCACGCGATCGACCTGTCGCAGGTTCTTATGCTCTACGGCCTGGTGTTTGCGATGTACTTTGTGCTCAACTTTGGTATCTCGCTGCTGGTCCGAGCGTATCAACGTCGTATCGTGGCAGCGTAGAATGTGACAAAGGGACTGTCCCTTTGTCACATAGAGAAAGGAATCGCGATGAGCGATCTGGAGAATAAGAAGAATCCTGTGGTCATTACCATCGCGCGCGACTTTGGCGCCGAGGGCCACGAGATTGGTCGCATGCTTGCCGACGAGTTGGGGATTCCGCTGTACGATAACGAGCTGCTGGTGCGTGCGTCGCTGCGCGCGGGCGAGTCGCTCGACAAGATGGCTGCCTACGACGAGCGCCTGGCCGTGGAGAACATGGCGTTTCTGCCCGACCGCTACGATGCGCGTTCGTACTCGGACAAGCTGTTCCAAAAGATGAGCCAGGTGATTTTGGATCTGGGTGAGACCGAGAGCTGCATTATCGAAGGCCGTCTGTCCGATTATCTGCTGCGCAACAACCCCAACCACATCGCCGTGCTGGTGACTGCGCCCTTTGAGGACCGCGTCGAGATCGTGCGCAAGAAGCGTGGCCTCAACAAAAAGAAGGGCGCCAAGCTGGTCAAGCAGCAGCAGAAGGCGCGCGAGGCGTTCTATAAGCGCTACAGTGCCGGAAAGTGGAAGATGACGAGCGGTAAAGACATCGTCGTCAACCGCGCCAAGCTGGGCCGCGAGGGTTGCAAAGACGTTATTGCCGCAGCCTACCGCTACAAAGTAGCGCAGCTCGAAGACTAACCGACCAAAAATCACCACAAAGGGGACAGGCACCTTTGTGGTGGTTTTTGTTTTAGGCGGAGGGGAGGGCCTTGGTGAGACCGGCGCGCGTCTGTATGTCGGTCTTTTGGTAGATAGAGCTCAGGTGGCGCTGTACCATGCGCATCGAGATGCCGAGCTCCTCGGCGATCTGCTTGAGCGGGCGTTCGTCCTGGGTTACGGCCACGAGCACGTCGACTTCGCGCGGGGTGAGAGCGTGATCGGTGATGAAGGCCTGGCGCTGCTCCTCGATGGTGGGGGCGGCGAGTGCCTCCTCGGCAAGCTGTTGATGTTTGCGCTCCTGCTCGGTTTGGGGTAGGCGGAACAGGCCGGCTGCCACGAATGCCGCGCAGGCGGCGACGAGCAAAACGAGCGCACCAATCATAATGAGGGCAACGTTGCCCGAGGTCACAAGGGCAAGCGAGATGCCCGATGTAGTGAATGCGCATGCATTGTTGGCGGCGCGTCCCATGCCGGCCCAAAGAGCGGGCGCGTGCATACGCGGTGCCAGCTGTGTAAAGGTGGCGGTAAAGAACGTGACAAAAAAGCCCGAGCTCAGGTAAAAGACGACAAGGCCCAGGTTGGGATCGGCGCCGGCCTCCACGGCCAGGATGGAAATGGTCGAGAGCACGGCGATGCCGAGCATGACAAGTCCCATGTAGCGACGCTCGGCGAGATCAAAGACGACGCCGGCGGCATAGGTTGCTCCCGCTCCAGTGGCGAGTTTGGGGCCATCTTGGAATGCCAACGAAAAGGCGTGGTGCGTTGCGGCGCCTAACAGTCCGAGCCCAAAGAATGCGATGCGGCCCAGAATCTCGAGGGTAAGCGGACCCGTGGGGAACTGGATCTGGGCCAATCCCGGGATGACGATAGGGACGGCGGCGGCGTTGACGGCTGCCAGTGAGTGGCCTTTGCGCTGTGCGAGCCCGAGCAGCGGCGCGTATCCGATAAAGCCGAGCACGCTCGCACCCAGAATAAAGCCCTGTGCGAGCACAACGCGCTCGGCGCCGGCGAGTAGCCCGATATTGATATCGAAGCGAAACTCGGCAGCAAGGAAGGCGAAGGTAAACAGTGCGAGTGCCAGAAGCGCGTTGATTTTAGTCTTACTCAGGTTCAAGAACGGTCCTTTGGGTGGACGGAATAACCGTTTCCTCGGTTGTAGACCAGGATGGTATGTGCGGGCCTTTGGAAAGCGAAGACCCCCCCTCGGCGATTGCGCGCTTGTCGCCTTTTGCGCTGGCAGATGCGCCACTTGAGAATTTGTGCCCCGGGATCCGGCTATCTTCCCGTAACATGGTGTTACAGAAGCACCCCTTACGACAAGGAGGCTCACATGCGAAAGCAAATCCATGACAACCCAATCGACCACGACCGCGCGTGCTCGCTCTCTCACGGAACGTGGCGCCGCGTGGGGGCAAAACCTGCTTGCGCGGGGGCCTGTGTGCTCATGGTCGGCCAGCTGCTGCTGCCGAGCGTGGCGCTCGCCGCCGAGTGGGTCAACGTCGGCGGCACGCAGTACGACGCGGGCACCGCTGCCGGCGACGAGGCGGGAACCTGGTCCTGGGATGGCGCTAACGACATGAAGCTCAACGGCTACGACGGAGGCTCCATCGGCGCCAAGGGCAACCTCACCATCGGCGTGACGGGCATCAACACCGTAACGGCCGATGCCGGGCAGAGCGCCATTGCTGTTAAGAACGGTAACCTTGCCATTACCGGCGACGGCACCCTGAATGCGACGGCCCAGACCGATGTGATTACGGCGATAGGCGACGGCAATGCCGGTGGCGATGTGACCATTGATGGCGCTGACGTTAACGTGACAGCCACGGGCGGAGCATATGAATCCATTGGTATCCATGCGGCAGCGGGCGACATAGCCATAAAGAATGGTACTGACGTCCATGTCGAGGCAAAGTCGAACGCCGATGTCTTTGCAGTCCTTGCCGAAAATGTTCCTCCCAGGCATTCTGCCATCGAGGGTGCACAGGCCGAAGAGGCGGACTACAGCGCCAAACATGGTGGCTGTATCATGGTGGACAACGCTAAATTAAATGCGACGGCGGGTAATGCAGGGGGCATGTCGGTCGCTCTGTATTCGTTTGGTATTAAGACGGAAACATATTTGAAGATTGCCAACGGGGCGGATGTTTCGCTCGCGACAGGGAGCGCGGGAAAAATCTCGGCTGGTGTTTGGATACGCGTGCAAGACGGGGCGTCATGGATACGCGTCAATCGCTCGAACCTCACGGCTCAAGGTGATGCCGGGGCTGATGAGCTTGTAGGGGCAAATCGCAAAGATGTCTATGGAATTTTTTCACAGTCTGGCTCCCCGTCGGCTACCCCTCGAATTAGCTTCTTTCAATCAAATGTTGTGGCGTCGGGCTCGACGGCGGCAGTCTATGCCGTCAATATGGGGTCCTTCAGGGCCCCCTATATCAAACTTGAGGGAGGGTTAAAGATTGCGATTCCCGACGGAGGTACCGTGCGCGACACCGTTGGAAGTGGGCGTGTCATCGGCGTTCCCGGGTCGTCTGTCATCCAGGACATTAGAACTTCCGACGAGGTCGCCCGTAACGTGGTAATCAGCTCTGGAGATGCGGCCGAACCCGAGCCCGCCCCGCAGCCTGAACCCACCCCGGCTCCCACGCCGCAGCCGGGCGGCGGCAGCGGGACCGACGTGCCGTCCGTGACGTCGACCCAGGCGAGCTCCACGGCCGCTGCCCCCAAGCCGGCTGCGCAGGTCGCCGCGGTCCAGAAGTCCGCGGGCGCTCTTGCCGCCACGGGTGACAACGCCGCGACGGCGGCGGCCGCCCTCGGAATCGCCGGTGCGTCCGTCATCGGCGCCGGCTTCGTCGCGTCCAAGCGTCGCAGCCGCTAGCAGTAGCTTTCACAGCCATTTTCAGCCGCTGTGTGGGCATAAGTGTCTTCGCGGCAGCTTTTTGTATTTCCGTAGGTAGCAGCCTGGGCTCGCATGTACGAACCTAGGCGTACAGGGCCATTTGGCGCATCTTGGTTGTACAGGACCACCGCAAAGGGACAAGCGCCTTTGTAGTGGCGTTAATCCTTCGATTAGGGAGGCCGTTATGAACGGAAGCCACTTTGATAATCAAACCCAGCGCGAGCGCGCTTGCTCGCTGGTTCACGGTACTTGGCGTTGCGTGGGCGTGAAGATTGCCAGCGTCGGTGCGTGCGCACTCATGATCGGCCAGCTGCTGCTGCCGAGCGTGGCGCTCGCGACCGAGTGCGCGGATTCCGCCGCCGCGACGGGCGAGGTTGCCGCGGCTCTGGTGACGCCGGCAGTTGCGGAGGATGCGGCTCCGGCGACCACGCCTGCAACCGACGCTGCTCCGGCGGCACAAACTGTCGCCGAACCTCAGCAGACGACTCCGGCTGACGCCGCCGATGAGTCTAACAATGCGGCACCCGCTGAACAAAACATTCCCAGCGACAACGCCGCCGCGCCGGCAAACGACGCCATTACGTCGCATGGTGTGACCGACGTGACAGATAAGACCGTCGATGGCGTGTTTGCGCCCAATGCGGCCAATATGCTGTGCGAGCAGCCGGTTGATGATTGGCAAACTATCGACGTTATCGAGATTGACGACGCCACCACCATCTTTAGGGCGGGCGATAAACCGGACTTTACGGCAGACACTCCGGCGGGCTCGAACTCCATTCTTCAGTGTGAGTTCTGGACGGGCAGCGATGGCAGTGAAGTGAACTCCGATATATTCTGGGATCGGCAAATCACCAACCACATCGACGCTTTTAAATCTGGGGTGACCTATCGCTATGGCCTGTACTTTAAGCCGGCGTGGGATTTCTTCTTTACGCCTAACATTAAACTGATGGTCAATGGCGTGGAGTGCAGTTATCGGGTGGATAAGGCAAGCGAGCATGCGCCTGTTCCCGGCTTGTTCCGTACGCTATGGCTAATCACCGACCTGACGTTTACGCCCGAGGCTAAGCCGGTCCCGGTCGACCCGGAGATGCCGGCGCCGCAGCCCGAGGCTAAGCCCGAGGCTAAGCCCGAGGTGAAGCCCGAGGTGAAGCCCGATACCAAGCTCGAGCAGAAACCGGAGATCAAGCCGGAGACCAAGCCTGCCGCAACCACCACGGTGACCAAGACGGTTGAGAAAACCACGCCGGCCAAGAAGTCCCACGCCGTCCTGGCTGCCACGGGCGATGCCACCGCGATGACGGTCGCCGCCCTGGGTATCGCCGGCGCAACCGTAGCCGCCGCCGGCCTCGCCGCGACCAAGCGCCGCAAGCGTTAGGTTTTGGTGACAGTGTCCATCCTCGGCTTCAGCAAAATCTCAATCTGTAACACCTAGTCAGCCAAAACGGCCCTAGATGTTACAGGTTTAGATGAATCGTCTGACCGCCGGCGCAATGTCTCGATCTGTAACACGTAGCAAGGAATTTTGCCTCTTACTGTTACAGATTGAGATGAACAGGCGGATGTTCGCACAATGTCTCAATCTGTAACAACTACGGGACTCAACGTGGCCTACCTGTTACAGATCGAGACACACCGACCAGCCAGGCTCCAAAGCACCACAAAGGCGCCTGTCCCCATCGTGGTGGTCGGGCGGCCGGTATAAAAAAGTCCCCGCCGGGCGCGTGCTCGACGGGGACTTTGCCGTTTAATGGCTAGCGCTGAGGGTGATTACTCGCCCAGCAGGCTCTTGGTGATGGAAGCGGCGGCCTTCTTGCCGGCGCCCATCGCCAGAATGACCGTAGCGGCACCGGTGACGATGTCGCCGCCGGCCCAGATGCGGGGATCGGTGGTTTGGCCGGTCTCCTCGTCGGCAACGATGTAGCCCCACTTGTTGAGCTCCATCTTGCCGCCGATCTTCTTTGCGAAGGGGTTGGCGTTGGTGCCGATAGCCGAGATTGCGACGTCGCAGGGGATTTCCTCGATGGCGCCCTCGATGGGCACCGGACGACGACGGCCGGACTCGTCGGGCTCGCCGAGCTCCATCTTCTGGACCTTGACGGCGCACACGGAGCCGTCCTCGCCAGCGACAAACTCGAGCGGGGAGACGAGCGGCAGAACCTCGACGCCCTCGGCCTTAGCATGGTGCAGCTCGGCGCGACGGCAGGGCATCTCGTCCTCGGTACGACGGTAGGCGATGATGGCGTGCTCGGCGCCCAGACGCTTGGCGGTACGGACGGCGTCCATAGCCACGTTGCCGCCACCAAAGACGACGACGTTCTTGCCGTGCTTGGTGGGGGTGTCGTACTCGGGGAACTTGTTGGCCTTCATCAGGTTCACGCGGGTGAGGTACTCGTTAGCGAAGAAGACGTTGGGCAGGTTCTCGCCGGGGACGTTGAGGAACTTGGGCAGGCCAGCGCCGGTCGCCACGTAGATGGCGTCGAAGCCCTGCTCGAACAGCTCCTCGGCCGTGGCCATGTTGCCCACGACGGAGTTGTACTCAAACTTGACGCCCATATCCTCCAGGCCGTCAATCTCGCGCTTGACGACTGCCTTGGGCAGACGGAACTCGGGGATGCCGTAGACCAGCACGCCGCCGCCGGTGAAGAAGGCCTCAAAGACGGTGACGTCAAAGCCGTTGCGGGCGAGCTCGCCGGCGCAGGTGATGCCGGACGGGCCGGAGCCGACGACGGCGACCTTCTTGCCGTTCTTGGGGGCCATCTTGGGCGTGGAGGCGAGCTCGGGGCGGTCACCCAGGAAGCGCTCGAGCTGGCCGATGGCCACGGGCTCGGACTTCTTACCGCGGATGCACTTGCCCTCGCACTGGTTCTCCTGCGGGCAGACGCGGCCGCAGATGGCGGGAAGCATGGAGTCCTCGCGGATGGTATCGAGGGCGCCGCCGAAGTCCTTCTCGCGGATCTGCTCGATAAAGCGGGGGATGTTGATGTTGACGGGGCAGCCCTCAACACAGAACGGCTTCTTGCAGTTGAGACAGCGCTCGGCCTCGGCCAGCGCCATCTCCTCGGTGAAGCCCTTGTCGACGGGGCGGAAGTCGCAGGCGCGCTCGGCAGCCGGCTCCTCGTTATCGGGGGTGCGGGGCGACTTCATATCGGCAACGAAACGACCGTTAACTAGTGGCATGCGCAGCTCTTTTCCTCATAGGCCTTGAGGGACTCGCCCTCTTCGGAACGGTAAGCGGCCTGGCGGGCACGAAGGTCATCCCAGTCGACCAGGGTGGCATCGAAGTCGGGGCCGTCGACGCAAGCGAACTTGGTCACGCCGCCCACCTCGACGCGGCAGCAGCCGCACATGCCGGTGCCGTCAACCATGATGGGGTTGAGAGACGCGGTGATGGGGGTGTCGTACTTCTGGGCGGTGAGGGTCGAGAACTTCATCATCGGAACGGGGCCGACGCAGAAGACCTGGCTCACGGCCTTGTCCTGCAGCAGGCGCTCCAGCGGAGCGGTGACAACGCCCTGCTCGCCGTAGGAACCGTCGTCAGTGGTGATGTGGATGTGGTCCTCGTCGAGGAGCTCGCGGAACTGGTCCTCCATGAGCAGGAGGTCCTTGGTGCGGGCGCCCATGATGGCGTGCACCTCGTGGCCGGTCTCGACCAGGTGCTTGGCGACCGGGAAGGCAATTGCCAGGCCGACGCCGCCGCCAATGACGGCGCAGGGGCCCTCAGCCATCTCGGTGGGAACGCCCAGCGGGCCCACGACGTCGCGCAGCGACTCGCCGGCCTCGTAGGTGGAAAGCATCTCGGTGGTCTTGCCGATCACCATGAAGATGAACTCGACCCAGCCCTCGTCACCGTTCCAGCCAGCTAGGGTAAACGGGACACGCTCGCCCGTCTCGTTGGCGCGAACCATGAGGAACTGTCCAGCGTGCGCATGCTTGGCGATTGCGGGTGCCTCGATGCGGAACTTGAACACCTTCTCCGAGAACTGCGTCTTCTCCAGGATCTTATACATAGAACCCCTCTCTTGTTAGGGCCGCCGAACCGTGCCTCCACGGAAATGGACGGTAGCCCGAGTAAAACCGTACGCGCACAGGCGTTGTGCAGACATACGGTACAAATTATACCCTCATGGACATGTCACTTACGTGTGTCTTCGGCGGTTGGGAGCAGGGTTTATCCACTTCGGCCTACCAAAAAGGGACAGGTTTATTTTGGTCGGTTTTATCAGGCAAAACGGCAAAGGGGGCCGGCCTCGGGTTGTGATGAGGCCGGCCCCCTTTGGGGCGTTATGCATGTATGGTGGCAGCGTGTTTATTGCGATGTGCCGACTGCGGCGTTTCCGCATATAAAACCTGCCAAAATAAACATCCCTAAATGGTAGGTTTTAGTGCTTGCCGTTGGCGGAAGCGGCGCCGTTGACATGGTCGCGGGCATAAATCACGCCGTGCACGATCGCCAGGCCGGCGGCGTCGACGGCGCGGGCACAGGTGTCCTGGAAATCCTCGGCCTCGCGGGCGCGCAGCTGCTTAAGAACGTAGTCGGCGACGGTCATCTTGCCGGGAGGGTTGCCGATGCCGGTGCGGATGCGGCTGAAGTCGCGGCTGCCCATCTTGTCGATGATGGAGCGCAGGCCGTTGTGACCGGCGTGGCCGCCGCCCACCTTAACACGCACGTCGCCGGCGGGAATATCGAGCTCGTCGTGAATCACGAGCAGCTCCTCGGCCTTGATCTTGTACTCGCGGCAGAGCTTGGAGATGGGCCCGCCCGAGGTGTTCATGTACGACTGCGGCTTGACCAGCACGATCTGGCGCTTACCGCCCTCTTCCTCGGGATCGTTGATGTTGATGAGCGCGACCTCGGCGCCTGCTTGGTTTTTCCAGTACGTGACGCCGGCCTGACGGGCCAGCTCGTCGATTGCTTTGAAACCAGCGTTGTGACGGGTCTCGGCATATTCCTCGCCAGGGTTGCCAAGTCCGGCAACCATGCGAATCTTAAGCGGCTGTGCAGCTGCCATGTTCATCCTTTCGTTGATTTGTCGCCTGCTATGGTGAGCGACCCTGTTGCCGCTGTCAAATGGAGGGTAATTGAGGGCGTTTAGGGGCGTTTGGACGGCCGTCGAAATCAGAGGTGGACAGTTAGTTCAGATACGTATAAGTTCTGAGGACTCGAAGTGCTCAATTCAATGCCGATACGTTGTTTCGGAGCTTTAGTTAGTCCATATGGCGCTGTTTTGAAGTCTACCCTGCCTTCAAATAGGGCGAATGGTATAGAGATAGCTGCAAAACAGCCTAATTCAATGTGTCCATCTATACGTATCTGAACTAACTGTCCAGTCCTGTTCGGCGGCGCGCGGGTGATTCGCCGTTTAGACCGGCGCAAGGCCGATTCCGGCCCGCAGAGCGTTGAGCCAAGCGGCCTGACGCTTGCGATAGCCCTTGATACGGTATCGGAATCGGACTCCCGCGAGTCGATGCATCGTTTGGGCGAAGGCTTCGAGTGCAACAAGGTCTTTCATTTGGTCGCGATTGATAACCAGGACGTGGATGCCCATTGCCTTGAGGCCATTATTTCGATTGCCATCGTGGATGCGAGCGTTTTGAAGCTCATGCCCAATTCCGTTGTATTCGTTGTCGACTCCGGCTGCCGGGCAATATAGGTCGCAGATGGCATAGGGGATGCCCGAGGACATGTTGACCGCAAGAGTGTCGAAGTCGATTCGATAGTTGAGTAGCAGGCCTCCCATGGGCAGACTGCAACATCCGAATCCTCCAAAGCGCATGGGCGCTCCGAGAACGGCAAACATTAGGGATTCGGCTGGGGATGCAGATCCGGGTCGGGCAAGTTTGACTGCCGTGCGAAACGATGTGTATGAGCTACTTTTGGCGAAGCGTGCAACCGCCTCAAGCTCTTCGATAGTTGTGGCGGGCTCGCATTTGTAGTGTGCCTGTTCATAGCGGGTTTCGTTCTGTTGCTCGACCACCGACTGGTTGCCCAAGCAATCAAGATCGCCCGTCGCTGCGCAGCCATCGCCCTTGGGCCAGATGTCGTCATGGGCAATGGGGTATGTTGCCCCGGGAGGAAGGGAGTAGGTTCCGAGCAGTTCCATGAGAAGCATCAAGGTTTTGGCGACTGATTCATTTTTGGAACAAAGCATGGCTGTCACGGCAGGAGACGTTGCGTAGATGTCGTCCTCGACGTGCATAATTGCACCTTCAGGAAGCGGAGCGGTGAGAATATGCTGAAGAAGCCGCTTGTCGGGGCGTCTGTTGTCTTCGTCTGAAACGAGAAGATCGAGTAGTTCGGAATCATCTTCATTCCAGGCATCGAGTATCGAAAGTGCGCCAAAGTCTATCGCGTCATTATTGGGAATGCAGCTAGCCAAGGCCTGTGCTTGCTGTTCACTATCAACGGAGTCCCAGGGTAGGGCAGAGTACGCCCGTCGTGCGCGACGAATTGCGCGGAGGGCGGAGAAATGTGAAATCACGGTCGTCATAGCTATAACGTACTAAGTTGGCGGCAGAATGCGACCCCCATACCGTTCTTTTCGCTCAGCGGGGCGCTGCGCGCCATGAACGGCTGGGTGTTATGAAATCGGTTGGGGGGATTGCAGGAAATTGAGCTCTGCCGCGAAGGTTGACGATAGCTACTGGACGGTTAATTCAGATACGTATAAGGCGGCGGGCGTTCGAGGCGTGCCTAAGGCCCTTGAGGGCGATTTGAGGGTAAATATGCAGCGGTTGTACTCGAGAACGATGAGATTTGGACGGCATGGCATCCGCTGGGGAGCTCAGAAGGCTCCGAACGGTCCTTTGGAGCTTTAAAAAAATACGTATCTGAACTAATTGTCCAGGGAAGGTTGGCGAGGGATAGAAAAAGGGTCGGAAGCTCGCTTCCGACCCTTTAAAAGCATCAAAGATGATGCGCGGCAGGCTACAGCGCGAAATCGCCGCCGACGAGCGTGGAGACGGGCTCCTCGTGGTAAACGGCGGAGATGGCCTGAGCGAACTCCTCGGCGACCGAGATGGTCTTGATCTTGCCGCCGACCTCGACGGGAATGGCGTCGGTGACGAGGCACTCGACGATCGGGGCGTCGTTCAGACGCTCGATGGCCGGACCGGAGAAGATGCCGTGGGTGGCGCAGACGTAGATGTCGCCAGCGCCCATAGCCTTGAGCTCTTTGACGTTGGCGCACAGGGTGCCAGCGGTGTCGATCATGTCGTCGTTGATGATGCAGGTCTTGCCCTTGATGTCACCGATGATGCCCATGACCTCGGCGGCGTTGTGGCGCGGACGGCCCTTGTGGGCGATGGCCAGGTCGCAGCCGAGCATGTCGGACAGCTTCTTGGCGGCCTTGGCGCGACCCACGTCGGGGGAGACGACAACCAGGTTGTCGGTGTCGAAGTGCATGTCGTTGTAGTACTGGCCAAACAGCGGCAGCGCGGACAGGTGGTTAACCGGGATATCAAAGAAGCCCTGGATCTGGCCCTGGTGCAGGTCGAGGGTGATGATGCGATTGACGCCGGCGCGCTCGAGCAGGTTGGCGACGAGGCGGGCGGTGATGGGCTCGCGCGGGCCGGCCTTGCGGTCCTGGCGGGCATAGCCGTAGTGGGTGATAACGGCGGTGATGGAGCGGGCGGATGCGCGCTTGGCAGCGTCGGTGGCGATGAGCAGCTCCATGAGCATGTCGTTGACGTTGCCGCCGGCCACGGACTGAATCAGGAAGACGTCGGCGCCGCGGACGGTCTCGTCGTAGCGGGCGTAAATCTCACCATTGGCGAACTGCTTTAGCGTAAGGCCCGAAAGCTCGACCCCAAGGTACTCAGCAATCTTCTGAGCGAGGGGACGGTTGGAGGAACCGGAATACACGCGGATGGACTTGCGCATATTCTCCGACTTCTCGGGATCATTAATCGGCATTACCCTTCTCCTTTATACATCGAATGCCATATAGATGCCTTTTTGCATTGTAACCGCGCGGCGGGGTTTATCGAGTCTTGATAACGTCTTTACCGTCAACGGACACGAACCGACCACTCATCCGGTTGCGCAGGTCACGATAGAAAAAGGAGCCGCCCCCATGGGAACAGCTCCTTAGATGCTTGGTAAAACGTTATGCTTCGTCGTCCTCGTGCAGGCGGCGGCGATAATCGGCGGCCCAGCCCTCGATATTTACCTGACGGGCGCGGCCCAGACCGAGTGCGTCGGCCGGGACCGGCTCGGTGATGACGGAGCCGGCGGCCACGAGTGCACCGTCGCCAATCTGGGCGGGCGCGACCATCATGGTGTCGGAACCGATGAAGGCGTCCTTGCCGATGACGGTCTTGTGCTTGTGAACGCCGTCGTAGTTGCAGGTGATAGAGCCCGCGCCCACGTTGACGCCGGAGCCCATGGTGGTGTCGCCGATGTAGGACAGGTGCGGCACCTTGGAGCCCTCGCCGATCGTGGACTTCTTGATCTCCACGTGCGTGCCGGCCTTGGAGCCGTCGAGCATGTGGGTGCCCGGGCGCAGGTAGGCGCGCGGGCCGCAGTCGACGCCGTTCTCGATGACGGCCTCGATGGCGATAGTCTCATCGATGACGCAGCCGCTGCCGACGGTGGTGTCGGTGAGGCGGCTGTTGGGGCCAAGCTGGCACTCCTCGCCCACGGTGACGTGGCCGATCAGGTGCGTCTGCGGCCACACGACGGTGTCACGGCCGATAACGGCGTCGGGGCCGATCCAGGCCTGCGTGGGATCGATGAACGTGACGCCCTCGGCCATCCAGTGCTCGTTGATGCGGTCGCGCGCGATGGCGGTGAGCTGTGCGAGCTGGATGCGGCTGTTGACGCCCAGGCCGTCGCGGTAGTCATCGCAGTGGAAGATGGAGACTGCCTGGCCGTGGCCTTTGAGGATCTCGAGCATGTCGGGCAGATAGTACTCGGACTGCGCGTTGTCGTTGCCGATCTCGTTGATGTGGGCGGCGAGCTGCGCGCCGTCGAAGGCGTAGCAGCCGGCGTTGCACTCCAGCAGCGTGGCGGCCTGCTCGGGCGTGCAGTCCTTCTGCTCGATGATGCGCTCGATCTGGCCGTCGGCGCCCAGCTTGATGCGGCCGTAGCCGAAGGGGTCGGGCGGGGTCATGGTCATGACGGTGCAGGCGAGCTCGCCGGTGGCGACGGTCTGCGCGAACTTGGCGACGGTGTCGGCGGTGATGAGCGGCAGGTCGCCGTTGAGCACGACGACGGGGCCTTGCGTGATGCCGCAGGCCTCGAGCGCGACCTTCACGGCGTGACCGGTGCCCAGGCGCTCGGTCTGCTCGACGCACTCGACCTTGGTGGCGCTGCTGGCGTAGGCGCCGTCGATGAGGGCGCGCATCTCGTCGGCGTGGCTGCCGATGACGACCACGACGCGGCTGCAGCCGGCCTTGATGGTGGCGTCGACGATCCACTGGACCATGGGCTTGCCCAGGATCTTGTGCGAAACCTTGCAGTGGTTCGACTTCATGCGGGTGCCCTCGCCGGCAGCGAGGATAATTGCGGTTGCGTCCATGTGATCTCCTGTTACGTTATAGAGACGTGTGTTTGGAAACGATACACGGCGCAATATGATACCGCAGGCATATGATGAGCGCGTAACGATTGATGCGCGACGGCCGATGTCGGTGACGCTGACGCAGTGTTTGCGCTGGTTGTGTATGGCGGCGGCGCTGCGGCGTTGACGTTTTGAGCGAGGGGATGGGGGTGCCCGTGGATATCATGCGAGAGGAATCGGGCAACGGACCCGTCGCGGCATTTTCGATGTCGCATCCGGCGGTGCCGGCACTCTATATTGTGTTGACGCTGGGGCTCACCATGTTCTCGATGCAGCCGGTGCTGATCGCGCTGTCGCTTGCGGGCGGGTTGGCGTACGGGTTTGCGACGCGCGGTGCTGCGCGCACGTTGGGGGCGCTTCGCTGGCAGCTGCCGGTGATTTTGATCATCGCGGTGCTCAATCCGCTGTTTAGCGCCTCGGGCTCGACGGAGGTGTTTCGTATTGGCATGCGCGCGGTGTATCTGGAGAGCATGGTTTACGGCCTGTGCATGGGCGGGCTGTTTGTGGCGAGCGTGCTGTGGTTTGAGGCCGCGGCGTCGATGCTCGAATACGACAAGGTGCTCGCACTGTTGGGCAACGCCGCGCCGGTGATCGCGCTCATGATCTCGATGTGCATGCGGCTTATCCCACAGTTTTTGCGCCGCGGCCGCACGGTGCTGGCGGTACAGGACGCGATCGATGTGCCGGGGCGTGCGCCCACCGATCCCGTGCGATCGCGCCTGCGGGCATCGAGCGTACTGATGGGCTGGGGCATGGAAGATTCGCTTGAGCGCGCCGACGCCATGCGCTCGCGCGGGTGGGGCGCCGCGACGCGTCGCACGACGTACGCGCGGTATCGGCTAGGGCGCGGCGACGCTGCCGCGCTGGTCGGGCTCGCGCTGTTTGGTGCTGCCGCGGTGGCCGTGGCGGCGACCGCGACGACACGGTATTCGTTTTATCCGCAGCTCTCGGTGCCGGCGCCGTGGCTGGGCTATGTCGTGTACGCTGCCTGGATGATGCTGCCTTGCGCGTCGCACGCGATTGATGAGAAGAGGTTTGGCTGATGGCTCGGTTGGATAGGAGCTCGGCGGCGGGTGTGGCATATGGCTCGGCCGCGCCGGCGATTGAGGTGCGGAGCCTGAGCTTTGCCTACCCCGATGCTGATGCTGCGGTGCTCGAGGGGCTCGACTGGTCTGTTCCCCAAGGTGCATTTGCGCTGCTTGTTGGCGGTACCGGATCGGGTAAGTCGACGCTGCTGTCGCTGCTCAAGCCCGAGATCGCTCCGGCGGGCGAGCGCACTGGCGAACTGAGCGTGCTGGGCGAGAACGTTGCCGACATGGACGTGCGGGCATCGGCGGAGCGCGTGGGCTATGTGTTCCAGGATCCCGAGAACCAGATCGTGTGCGAAACCGTGTGGCACGAGATGGCGTTTGGCCTAGAGAATCTGGGTGTGTCGCGCGACGAGATGCGCCGCCGTGTTGCCGAGACCAGCTATTTCTTTGGTCTGGAGGACTGGCTTCATCGTGATACCGATACGCTTTCGGGTGGCCGCAAGCAGCTGCTGTCGCTTGCCGCCGTCCTGGCGCTGCGCCCGCGCGTGCTGCTGCTCGACGAGCCCACGTCTCAGCTCGATCCCGTTGCCGAGAAGAATTTCCTGCACGCGCTGTTTCGTGTGAATCGCGAGCTGGGCTGCACGGTTGTTGTGGCGACGCATCAGCCGCGCCCAATGCTCGAATACGCGACGTGTGCGTACCGGATTGAGGATGGCCGCGTGCACGAGGCGGCGGATATGGCTTCTTTGGTATGCCGAGAATCGCTGTTTTCCGATGACACGTTGGGGTGGGGTGCCATCCGATGTGCAAAAAACGGAGTATTCAGCAGGCGTGAGGACAATTTGGGCTCTCTGGAGCCGCCCGGGGACGTATCGAGCGCGAAAAAAAGTTTGGAATTGGACAAATCGTCCGAATTTGTGGCGCAAACGTCGCTCGAGAACGGCTTGGAAGCCTTCTCGCGCACGGATGGAAGCAGAATACTCCAAAAAATGCACGGCGGGTCGGCTACCACCCTGTCGGAAGGCTGGTTTCGCTACGATCGAGCGTCCGGCTGGGTGCTGCGCGGGCTCGATGCGTCGTTTTCGGCCGGTGCGGTGCATGCGATCGTGGGCGGCAACGGATGCGGTAAGTCGACGATGCTTTCGGTGCTGGCGAAGACCGCCAAGCTGCAGCGCGGCCGCATGGTGCGCGGAGCGGCCTCGGCGGCGCTGCTGCCTCAGAATCCCAAAGCATTGCTGGTTGCCGAGACGGTTCGCGATGAGCTGATGGAATGGGCCTCAACCTGCGGATATGACGAGAACTTGGCGCGGGAGCGTGCGGCGAGCTTGGGGTTGTCGGGTCTGGATGGACGCCATCCGTACGATCTTTCGGGCGGGCAGCGTCAACTGCTTGCATTGGCAAAACTGCTGCTAATCGGCCCCGAACTGCTATTGCTCGATGAGCCCACCAAGGGTCTAGACCTGTTCAGCCGCCGCATCATCGCCCGCGCCCTGCGTGACCATGCGAAGGCTGGCGGCACCGTCATCATGGCTACGCACGATTTGGACTTTGCCGAGCAGGTAGCCGACGACGTCGCCATGATGTTTGACGGCGAGATTGCCTGCATGGAGCCGCCGGCCGACTTCTTTGCCGACAACGTGTTCTATAGGGCGTGATGGGATGACGGACTGTCGTTTCTCGCGTTTGCTTGCAAAACTGGAGATCCCGCTGTTGTTGGCGGTGCCGGCGGTGATGGCCGCCGCGTTGCTGGCGGGTGTTGAGCAGGCAGCGTTGGCCATGCTGGTTGTGGTGGCGTTGGTGCTTGCGCTGTTCTTTGCGGGTTACGAGGCATCTCGTCCGGGTTTGCGCCAGATTATGCCCACGCTGGTGCTGGCGGCGCTGGCGGCGGCGGGGCGCATCCTGTTTGGGCCCATTCCCGACTTTAAACCGGTGAGCGCCATCGCCATTATCGCGGGGGCGACGCTTGGTCGCCGCAATGGTTTTATGGTTGGCGCGCTGGCGGCGCTGACCAGCAATTTCTTTTTTGGACAGGGCATGTGGACGCCGTGGCAGATGTATGCCTGGGGGCTCGTGGGATACGTTGGCGGTGCGCTGGCGTATGCGGGCGCGTTCGACCGCGCCGACGGCACCGTGCGCATGCCGGCGCTGCTGGCGTACGGCTTTGCGTCGGGCCTGCTCTATGGCGTCGTGATCAACGCGTATGACATCATTGGGTTTGTACAGCCGCTTACTTGGGCGGGTGCCGTGGCACGTCTTGCCACGGCAGTGCCGTTCGATATTACGCACGGACTCGCGACATGCGTGTTTTTGGCCGCCTTGTACAAGCCCTGGTGCCGTCGCATTAACCGTGTCGTCGTGAAATACGGGCTGTAAGGCATTTCGCGTTCCCTCACGAACTTGCGGTGGAATAGTTCTCGTTTTTGGCTATTTGCTGCCCAAACAGGAACTATTCCACCGCAACTTATAGGGGGAGAGGGGTCACATGATCTGTTTTCCTCTGTCCCCCAGGAATTACTTGGGGCTAGAGCTTTAGCGTGAGGGTGACGGGGCAGTGGTCGCTGCCGAAGATATCGCCACGGATACCGGTGTCGCGAACGTTGGCGGCGATTGAATCACTTACCAGGAAGTAGTCGATGCGCCAGCCGGCGTTGTTCTTGCGGGCATTAAAGCGGTAGCTCCACCAGCTGTAGATGCCCTCGACGTCGGGGTTTGCCGCGCGCCAGGTATCGGTGAAGCCGGCGTTGAGCAGCTCGGTAAACTTGCCGCGTTCCTCGTCCGAAAAGCCGGCGTTGCCGCGGTTGGACTTGGGGTTCTTAAGGTCGATCTCCTCGTGCGCCACGTTAAAGTCGCCACAGGTCACCACGGGCTTGCCGGTCTCGCGCTCAAGCGCGCTCAAAAAGCCGCGGTAGGCATCGTCCCAGGCCATGCGCACGTCGATGCGGGCGAGTTCGTTTTGCGCGTTGGGAGTGTAGACATCCACAAACCAGAACTTGTCGAACTCCAGCGCGCAGACGCGGCCCTCGGTCGCGGCTTGGGCGACGAGCTCGGCCGCCTCGCCCTCGCCGGCGTAGGGCAGCAGCGCATCGGCGCGCAGTACGCGCAGCGGTTCCTGGCGGCTAAAGACCGCGGTGCCCGAGTAGCCCTTGCGCTCGGCGTAGCTCCAGGTTTGGTGATAGCCGGGCAGGTCGATATCGACCTGGCCCTCCTGCAGCTTGGTCTCTTGCAGCGCCAGGATATCGACGTCGAGTTCTTGCGCGATCTGGATAAAGCTCGGGTCCTTTTTGAGCACGGCGCGCAGGCCGTTGACGTTCCACGAGGCGAAAGTGTAAGTCTGAGGCATGGTGTCCTTTCGACGGGGTTGGCAGGCTTAAGATTAACGCAACAAGAGCGGGGCGGAGTCCGCGAGTGATAGTGCGAACGCCGCCGTCCCGGAGACACGGACGGAGGACATATATGACGCAGGCGATAACGGACTCCAAACAGGCCTCCGCCGCGCTGGCGGAGCTGTTCGGCACCCACAAGTGCGTGGTCTTCTTTGGCGGCGCGGGCGTTTCCACGGCGAGTGGCATCCCCGATTTCCGCAGCGTGGACGGCCTATATCACCAACAGTTTGCCTACCCGCCCGAGACCATGCTCTCGCATAGCTTTTACGAGGTGCACCCGGCCGAGTTCTTCGACTTCTACCGCACCAAGATGATCGCGCTTGGCGCCAAGCCCAACCGCTGCCACACCAAGCTGGCCGAGCTGGAGCGCGCCGGCAAGCTAAATGCCGTGGTGACGCAAAACATTGACGGCCTGCATCAGATGGCCGGCTCACAGCGCGTGTTCGAGCTGCACGGATCGGTCCATCGCAACATTTGCCAGTCGTGCGGCGCGGTCTATAGCGCCGAGTGGATTTGCTCGCGCGAGCACGAGGACGCCGCGGGCGTGCCCGTGTGCCCCGCGTGCGGCGGGCGCATTAAGCCCGATGTGGTGCTCTACGAGGAGCCGCTCGACGAGCATGTGTTGACCGGTGCCGTTGCCGCCATCGCCGCGGCCGATGCCCTCATCGTGGGCGGGACCTCGCTCGTGGTGTATCCGGCGGCGGGCCTTACGCGTTACTTTACCGGCGATACGCTGGCCATTTGCAATCTTGCTCCCACCGATCAGGATGCAAATGCCGACCTGCTGATTTCTTGCGACATCGCGGCCGCGTTTGCGTTCTAGCCCGCGCGCGCGGATACAATAGAAAGACTGAGTGCAAAGCGACCCCGCCGCCAGCTCCCCAAGCTCGGCGGCGTGGGCATTTTAGGAGGATGTTCATGGCGAACGACAGCAAGACATGGCGGTGCGGAAAGTACGAGCTCAGCTTTGACCGTCCGCGCATCATGGGCGTCCTCAACGTGACGCCCGATTCGTTTAGCGATGGCGGGGAGCACTTCGACCCCGATGCCGCCATCGAGTACGGCCTGGCGATGCTCGACGCCGGCGCCGACATCATCGACGTGGGCGGCGAGTCCACGCGCCCTGGTTTTACTCCGGTCAACCCCGACGAGGAGGCTCGCCGCGTGCTGCCCGTAGTGCGCGCGCTGGCCAAGGAGGGCGCCATCGTCTCGATCGACACGCGTCATGTGGCGGTTGCCAAGGCGGCCGTGCGCTGCGGCGCCTCGATCGTCAACGACGTGACCGGCTTCACCGATCCCAAGATGGTCGAGTTTGTTAAGACGAGTACCTGCGGCGTCATCGTGATGCATGCCGGCGAGGTCGCCGCGCCCGCCCGCACGCACGCAACGGTGCAGCTCGATACCTCGGCTGCGGCGTTTGTTGCCGAGAAGGCACGCGAAGCGGCTGCCGAGGCCGCGCGCGAGGCCGAGAAGCCGGCCCGTCGCCGTCGCGGCAAGTTGCTGGGCGATCCTAAGCCGGAGGCCAAGCTTCCGGGCGGCGTGGTGCAGCCCTCGTTGCCGTTTGGCGAACCGGAGTCCACGTCCGAGCCTGCAAGCGAGCAGGAGACGCCGGCCGCCGAGCAGACTGCTGCCGCCGAGACCGTTGCGCCCGCGCCCGAGGCCGCGTCCGCAGCCACCGAGGCCGCATCGGAGTCCAATGACCGCCTGGCCGCCATGATGCGCCGCAGCGCCCGCCGCGAGGAAGCCTACGTGCCCACCTCGCAGCTCCGCCGCTTTACCCTGCCCGATTCGGCGCCCATCATGCGCCGCGTTATGGGCTTTCTGTCCGACCAGGCCCGCACGCTCATCCATGCCGGCGTGTCGCGCGACCGCATCTGCATCGATCCTGGCCCGGGCTTTGGTAAGTCGGCTAACGAGGACATCGTCATCCAGCGCGAGACTGCCAAGATGGCGTCACTGGGCTATCCGCTCATGTGCGCCGTGTCGCGCAAGCGCTTTGTGGGCGCCGTCTCGGGCGTGACCGAGGCCGCCGAGCGCGATGCCGCTACGTTTGGCGTGTGCCTGGGCGCCATCCAGGCCGGTGCCAACATCGTGCGCGTGCACGACGCCGCGGGTTTTGCGCAGTTCCTAAACGGCTACTGGGCGGTTGCCAAGCCACAGCCGCGCCGCGCGTTTGTGGCCGTGGGCTCCAACCTGGGGCATCGCTGCGACAACCTCCGCGCCGCACGCGAGATGATCGCCGAGATTCCACTCACCTGCGTGTCTAACTCCTCCAAGATTTACGAGAGCGAGCCTGCCTACGAGACGCGCCAGGACGCGTTTGCCAACGCCGTCATCGAGATCAAGACCGAGCTTGCGCCGCTGGTGCTGCTCGACGAGCTCATGAAGATCGAGGCCGAGCTGGGGCGCGACCGCTCCAAAAAGGCCAAGGCCAACGGTCCGCGCACCATCGACCTGGACCTGCTGTGGATGGACGGCGAGACCCACGGCGGCAAAAAGCTGCGCCTGCCGCATCCGCTGATCGGCGAACGCGATTTTGTGCTGGTGCCGCTCGAGGACCTGATGCACGACCCGGCTCGGTTCTTCCGCTACAACGGCGTCGAGGTCAAGGAGCCCGAGGACCGCGTGGGCCATATCGTGGGCGAATTGGGGCGTATGTAGATGATCGAGATGAATGCTGTTGCCGCTGGCACCGAGCTCGACGCGGCGCGCGACGCGGGCCGCGAGGGCATGTCCGCGGGCTGGTGCGCGTGGAGCGCGGGCGATGCATCGCTGATGTTTTCGCTGGTCGTGCGCCCCGATGTGAACATGCACGCCTTCCACGGCCTGCCGTTTGTGGCCGCAATGGGTATGATGGACGCGCTCGCGGGCACGGCCGCAACGCCGGGTCTGGGGCTTGCCGGCAAAGTGGGCATCCAGTGGCCGAGTGACATCGTGTGCGGCGCGCCCGCGTTTGAGACGTCGCTCGCGCGCGTCGCCGCCAACGGCGGTGCCGGTGCCGCGGGCATGTTCGGTGCCGTGACGGTGGATATTGAGCGTTCGGCACTGAGCGAGCTTGGCGTGGATATGGCTGACGAAGCGCTGGTCGAGGCGCTGGCCGCCGCCGTGTTGACCCGCGTGGATGCCTGGGCGGTTGTCGCCAACACACCACAGGGTGCTGCCGGTCCGCTGGCCCCCGTGCTGGGCGAGTACTTCGACATGGTGCCGCTGCTCGGTCGCCAAGTTGCGGCGGTGTCGCCCAACGGCTTGCCGCTTGCGGTCGGTGTGTTTGCGGGCCTGGACATCTGGGGCCGCGCGACCATCAAGACCGATGCCGGCGAGCAGGAGTTTCCGCCCGAGGCCGTACGGATTCGCGGGCTGTAGCGCGAGGCGCCAGCGCTCAAAGACAACGATGGCAACAAGACCCTCCTCGGCCTGTGCCGGGGAGGGTTTCGCCTATCTGGGGAATGGGTTGCCAGCGCCCTATTCCTCAAAACTGAAAATTTTTCGATTTTGAGGAATAGAATTAAGCCAGCTCGGGCTTTTGCGAGGTATATTCGTTGCAGAGCCTATTCCTCGAAACTGAAAAATTTTCGTTTTTGAGGAATAGCGATAAAAGACCGCAGGGAGGCGCCAATGAAACTCATCAATAGAACGTCATACATGGACATGTTGACGAGCCTTATTGGCGTGCCGGACATCAAGGTCATAACGGGCATTCGCCGTGGCGGTAAGTCAAAATTGCTCGAGGCCCTCCGCGATTACGTGGAGGCAAATCTGTCCAATTCGAATGTCATCCATATCAATTACAACCTCGACGAGTTCGAGGACCTGCTCGAATATCATGCCCTGCTCGCCTATGTAAAAGAGCATCGAGCGTCCGACAAGCAAAACTTCCTGCTTATCGATGAGGTTCAGATGTGCGACGGCTTTGAACGCGCGATCAACAGCCTCCATGCATCCGAGCAGTACGACATTTTCATTACCGGATCGAACGCCTTTTTGCTGTCGAGCGATCTGTCGACGCTCTTTACGGGGCGTACGTTCGAGATCGAGGTTTTCCCATTCTCGTTTGAGGAGTATCGTCTCTATGGCGACGAGGGCGATGTCGACCGCGACTTCGATGAGTACGCGAGAACCGGCGGTATGTCCGGCTCTTACCCTTATCCACTGCAGGAGCAGCGCTATCAATATCTCTCCAATGTCTTCAAAACGCTCATCGTGAGGGATATCGTGCAGCGGTATAACGTGAGAAACGAATCGGCGCTGCTGCGCATTGCCGATTACATGATGGACAACGTTTCCAACATTACGTCGGCACGCAACATTACTGATGCATTAAATGCGGATGGGCTAAAGATTACGAACAAGACGGTCGGCACGTACATGGGGTACCTGTGCGATGCGTTTGCCTTCTATAAAGTTCGTCGGTACGACATTCGCGGCAAAAAATACCTTAAGAGCGGCGAGAAATATTACCTGGCAGACCACGCGTTCAAATACGCACTGCTCGGTACACGTGATATGGATTGGGGACGCGTATACGAGAACATGGTGGCCATCGAGCTGCTGCGCCGCGGATACGAGGTATACGTCGGTGTGCTCTATAAAAAGGAAATTGACTTTATAGCAATCAAGCGAAGCGAGAAGCTCTACATTCAGGTGAGCGACGACATCAGCTCGGATAAGACATTTGAACGCGAGATTTCGCCACTGCTGAGCATTGGCGACGCGTACCCCAAGATGATTCTCGCCCGAACGCATCACGAGGCCACGGACCGCAATGGGGTGCAGATCGTGGACCTGGCGAGGTGGCTATGCGGCGAGGCGTAGCAGAAAGCCTATTCCTCAAAACTGATAAATTTTCGATTTTGAGGAATAGGACCGATGCGTTGCCTAGTTCGCCGCTCGCGTTCGTGCTCGACTTAAGCCCCTGCTCTATCCCAGCTCCTGCATGCGGCGGTAGATTTCGCAGATACCCTTGATGGTGAGCTGTCCGTCGACCACGTCGAAGGCATCGGTCGAATCGGCGACGATACTGGCGAGACCGCCCGTGGCGATAACGGTGGCATCCTCGCGGCCCAGCTCGCGCTTCATGCGCGCGACCAGGCCCTCGGCCATGGCCGCGGCGCCCATCACGGCGCCGACCTTGATGCACTCCTCGGTATCGCGGCCGATGGCGTGCTCGGGCGCCTCGAGCGGCACGCTGGCGAGCTTGGCGGCACGGGCGGCAAGCGCGTCCATGGAGATGCGAATGCCCGGCGCGATCGCTCCGCCAATGTAATAACCGTCCTCATCGATGACGTCGATATTGGTCGCGGTGCCAAAGTCCACCACGATTGCCGGCGCGCCGTAGAAGGTCTCGGCCGCAACGGCGTTAGCGACGCGATCGGCGCCTACGGCCTGGGGACGCGCCGCGCGCAGCTTGGTCACCGCGGCCGTCTGCGGCCCGATAACGATGGCGTCCGCGGCAATGCGGTCGGCCACAGTGTGCCACTCGCGCGAGAGCTGCGGCACCACGCCGGCGAAGGCGACCGCGTCGACCGCGTCGAGCGAGAGGCCGTACATCTTAAAGAAGCCCATCAGGCGCACATGGATCTCGTCGGCGGTATAGGAGCGGTCGGTGGGCATGCGCCACGACTGCACCAGCTCGTCTCCGTCAAACAGGCCCATGGCCGTCTGCGTGTTTCCCATATCGATAGCGAGCAGCATGTCTACTCCCGGTGTTGGCATAAAAGGACGCGCACCATTGTATACGCGCCGTCGACGGCGCTCGGCCGCGATTCGTTTACAGTGATAGGGGCTGAGGGGTTTTAAATATGAAGGAATTATGCTCTACGAGATTTTCCTTGCCGTTTACCGAACTCCCGCGTAATATTCTTTTTTGCGCACATGAGGCGCCCAGACATTGCGGGGTGGAGCAGTCTGGTAGCTCGCCGGGCTCATAACCCGGAGGTCGTAGGTTCAAATCCTGCCCCCGCGACCAAGAACTTGCAGCTCGGAAGCAAAATTGCTTCCGAGCTTTTTCTTTATCGGTTTACTTTGCGGGTGAATTGCGGGTGAATCCTGAGTCAATTTATTATGTGAAGCAAATAAACCATTGATAATCGCGGGCCGGTCGGCTTGACTTATCGACCGATAAACTCCAATTGGGAGGAGTTTCGGCGGTCCTTAGCTAATAATAGTGCCGGGGATGGACCGCGCCATCCCCGGACCTTGCGCGCCAAAGGGACGAGTCCCCTTGGAACCCCGTCTATTGCTCTCAACACGGAAACAGGGGAGTGGGGGATACGGGTTGTAGGATGCCGACGGGCGAGCGCTATGCTGTCTCAAGTCCGCATGTAGCTTGTTCGGAGGCCGTCTCTGCGTCTCAAGGCGGGCAATGAATTCTGGCAATGGAACTTCTTCGTATCTGTTCGCTGCGACTTGAGCGATGCGCTCCGCACAAATAATGTTGCCGAAGCATGCGGAATATCAGAAGAGAGATTGCAGGACATGAGTCAGCGCATGAAGAGCTGCCCGTCGTTTTGATAATGACATAATTAAGTGGCAAACTAAAGCGATCGGAGCGACCATGATTCTTGACAGCCTGCGTAACAGCGCGTCTTTTAATGAAACCGACCGAGCCATTGCTACCTATCTGCTCAATCATACCGGCGACCTTAAGACCCTCACTATGGCAAAGCTCGCACAGGAGACTTACACCTCGAACGCGACAATCATCCGCTTTTGTAAGAAATTGGGCCTAAGCGGCTATCGAGAGTTGATCATGCAGCTCATCCAGGAGATAAGCGGAGACTATCTTCTGGCTGCCACTGTCGATCACAATCGTCCTTTTGGCAGTACCGATTCAATTGAGGCCATCGAGGGCAACCTTGCAAATCTCCTGAAGGGCGTCATAGATCAAACGAAAATCGAGCTCGATAGCGCCAAATTGAGCATAATCGCCAAGGCAGTTCTTAGCGCCCCGCGAATTTACATCTTTGCTAAAGGGGAAAGCTATCTGGCGGGATGTATCTTTCGCAACAATCTTCTCAAGCTCGATCGTCATGTCACCATGGCGGACGACGGTGGCCTGCAGACACTGCACGTTAAGAACGGTAGGCCCGGCGACCTGTTTTTATTCCTAAGCTACAGCGGCATTCACTATGATTATTCCAAATACGCCGCCGCTCTTTCCGAGCGCGGAATCAAGCCGTGTTTAATCACGGCGTTTTCTGATTCGGCGCTCGCCAGGCAATGCGACACTGTCTTGCTCATTCCAAAATCAGAGCGCGTGATTGGAAAGGTTGCCAATTACTCTTCCATGATCTCGCTCACGTATACGCTTCAGGTTATTTATTCGCTTATATTCAATCAGGATTATCAAGAGAACTATCGTGTAAAACACGAGGCCGATTCGTTCATCTTTACGAGTTTTGCGGAGATTTAGTCATACAAAAGGTGACCCCAAAGCATTTTGCCTTGAGGCCACCTTTTGTGCTTTTGCTATCTGGATGGCTTCTCTACTTCAGCTCAGGCCAATAGCCCTTGTTCGCCTCGATCATGTCGTCCAAGACTTCCTTAGCCACGCGCGCTGAGGGAATCGTGCGATTGAGGGTGAAGGCCTCGAGTGCCTTCTGGTAGGAGCCCTCGATAACGGCCTCGACCACAAGGCCCTCGCAGGCATCCTGCTGCTCGATAAGGCCCTTGTAGAAGCGGGGAATCTTCCCGACGCGGACCGGTTCGGCTCCTCGATCGGTGATGTACGCCGGAATCTCGACGGTCGCGTCGTCCGAGAGATTCTCGATTGCGCCATTATTGGGCACAATCACCAGCTGGCGATGGCGCAAATCCTTCGCCAGGGACTTGACGACATCGACAATGAACCTGCCGTGGACGCCTACGTAGAACTGCGTGAGATCGACCTTTTCACCGCGCTTAAGCGCCGCAGATGCGTCGAAGATACGCTTTTCGCGGCCGTTTACGACCTGCATGCCACGCGTGTTATTGATGTCCATGTACTCCACGCAGGCATCGGGCAACAGGTAATACTGGTAATAGGTGTTGGGGAGGTAATCCTGGAATAGCGTAGAAATCATTGCCGCATTCTTGAAGGTGTGGGCCCAGTCTGGGTCCTTTACCAATGCGTCATTGAGGCTTGCCTCGGAAATGTAACCGTACTTACGCACGTGCTCTTTGAGCTTGTCCGTAACGTCGACGCCCTTGCAGCGTACGCTGGTATACCACCCAAAGTGATTGAGGCCAAAGTAGTCGACTTCAATGTCGTCGAGTTCGCAGCCCAAAATCTCCGCCATGCGGGCTTCAATCTCTACCGGCATATCGCAGATGTCGAGAATGCGAGCGTTTGGACGCAGCTTGTGCATTGCCTTGGCTACGATGGCAGCGGGGTTAGAGTAGTTGACGATCCAGTAGTCCTTGCAGGCGTACTCCTCGCAGAAATCGACAAGCTCGCACATGGGGAAGATGGTCCTCATGCCATAGGCCATGCCACCTGCTCCGCAGGTCTCTTGGCCGACTACGCCATGGCGCAGGCTGATCTGCTCATCCTGGATACGCATCTTGAGCCCGCCCACGCGCATCTGCGCCATAACAAAGTTCGCATCTGTAAACGCCTCTTTGGGGTCGACGGTTACATGCAAGGGGATCTCGGGGGCAAGGTCATCGATAACTGCCTTAACCACCACAGCGACCGTGTCCTGGCGTTCCTTGTCGATGTCATAGAGCCAAAGCTCACGAATCCCCAGTTCGTCCTTTTGATCAATCAGGTCTTTGACGATACCGGCGGTATAGGTGCTGCCGCCGCCGCAGATGACAATCTTGTATCCGTTCATGTTGTTCATGCCTTTCAAATCAAATTGAGCTGCAGACAATCTTGGTTACTATCTGCACGAAGTAGGTAGCGATGTTGATGACCGCCGCCATGCCTGCAATGCTGCCTGCGTCCGCGTGCCTTCCTGAACGCCGGGTCCAAACCGCAGCGAGTAGACCCAGGAGCGGCCAGATAAAACCACATGCGAATGCAGCCATAAGTACGAGAAGACCCCTTGTCGACTTTTCTTTGTACATGTTGAGCAGGCGTTCGAACATGCCTCGGATTGAATGAAACGTTTTGGTCAACATGAGGTCTCCTCGCTTATCGCTTATCGCTTATCGATTACGCGACTGTTAATCTTCCAGATTAAGGATGGGACGCAGCAGGTCGTAGACGGAGTGCACGTTGGTTCCCACGACAATTTGGACATTGGTGCCGTTCTTAAACAGGCCCTTGTCGATAGCCTTCTTGATGGTCTCTTCGTTGACCTTGTCGGGATCTTTGACTTCGACACGGAGACGAGTCATGCAGCAGCCCATGGTGTTGATATTGTCCTTGCCGCCAAGGCCGTTGATGATGTTCTGCACCATTTCCTGCTGTTTTGCGTCGACTTCCGGAGTTCCGGAGGACTCGAGAGCATTGTTGCCTCCGGAGACCTCTGCAGACCACTCTGCGGAACGGCCGGGCGTCATGAGGTTGAGTTTCTTGATCACCATCGCCAGAACGATGAACGAAACGGCGGCAAACACGATGCCCAAGACGATGTAAATCGGGAACTTGGTGACGCCCATTGGCAAAGGCAGGCCGAGCGTGAGCAGCTCGATGCCACCGTACATGTTAAGCAAGCGGACTCCCAGGACAAACAGGAGCATCTCGCCCAGTCCGTAGAACAGGCTGTAGGCAACCCAGAGAATCGGAGACGCGAACAGGATCATGAAGTCGAGCGGCTCAGTGATGCCGGAGAGCATGGCGGTGATGTAAATGGGCACCAGCATGGCTGCGACAGCTTTTCGATTCTCCGGACGGGAAGTCGCAATCATTGCGAGCACGGTGCCGAGGGTTACGAATTCCTTGCCAAAGCCGAACATGGCAAAGCGGACAGAGGGGTCGACTGTGGTGAGGGATCCGTCGGCGATATGGGGAAGCTCGGCATAGAAGATGTTTGCTGCGCCGGAAACACTCTGGTCGGCGACGACCGCCGTGCCGCCAATCGCGGAGTAGTCAAACGGCATCCACATAAAGTGGTGCATGCCGAGAGGTACGAGGACGCGGTTCAGGAAGCCGTAAATGAAAACGCCCAGACCACCCGAGGCTGCGATGAATGAAGAAGCGTTGCTGATGGCGTTGGCGATAGGGGGCCACACGATAGTCGCTCCGATGCCGAAGACAATGCTCAGCGGAACCATCGCCAGAAGGGCCAGGCGGGGTCCGCCGTAAATCCGGATATACTCCGATACCTTTACGTCGATCAGTTTGTTATAGAGCCAACCGCAGAAGCATCCGATGAGTACGCCGCCGAAGACGTTGACATCGGTAACTTGAAGACCCAGTACCGTTGCCTGGCCAGTGCCATACAGACCCATCGCGCCAGCTTTTGCCAGCTGATCGGTGAGCGTCAGGTAGGCGTTGTTGACATACAGGAACATGAGGTAACTAATAAGTCCAAACACTGCCGCGTTGGATTTTTGCTTCTTTGCGAAGCCTGCCGTTAGGCCGACTGCGAAAATCACCGGCAGGTTGCCGATCACCGCGGAGTTGGTTGCCGCGGAGAGCAGCGTGCCCAGATCTGCGACAACTCCGCTGCCGAGCGAGCATACCGTGGCGATGGCCAAAATGATGCCCGTTACCGAAAGGTACAAAATAGGGTCGACGATAACGCGGCCAAAGTTCTGGAAGGCCGTTTTGACTTTATCCATCTCTTCCCCTCTCCTAACTAATCTCGGGGGCTTGCCCCTTAGGCAGAGACGACACTCGCATACTTGCCGGCGTCAGGTGTTGATGTCGCCTCTGTTTACGGATTTCATGATAGTTGGGGTGTTTGCAAACAGGGCGGGCTGGAACAAACGGTTCTTAAAAACAAGTGCGACTAATCTATTTCGTTGTTACCATCTTTCCATTTCGGTCAGCGGTATTCATTTTTAGGCAAATGGCTTTGGACGCGAGTGACTAGCTACGCCTTGATTTGCCAAGTTTGAAATCCATCCATCTCTTTTTAATAGGCTCTTGCCGCCCGGGCGTCCCGGAAGAAAGGAGGAGGAGCGGAAGAAGCATTCCGATCCTGTGCGCGTCCATTTCCTGTGACAGCAGGGTTTCAAGCAGCTTTTTCGCTTCATCGAGGCGCAGGGGCTGCCTTTCGGCTCCCTGCGACCGCGGGACTGATATTGCATCGCTTGCGATGCAACTGTTGAAGTCAAGCAATCGTTGGTCGAATTTTGGTCGAAATTGGCATGGCATTGATTCAAGCATTTTATCAAAATATGTTAATCTACCTGCGCATATAACGGTATCAAAGAGCTTCAAAAGGTGTCGATAAACATCGATATTCTGTTCTCATGACCCGAAGGTCGTAGGTTCAGATCCTGCCCCCGCGACCAAGACTTTTGTAGCCAGGAAGCTTAACGGCTTCGGCTTATAGGACAAAAAGTGTGTCCGCTTTGGGGGCATCGGCGCAGGTCGATGCCCCTTTTTCAGCCGTTTAAAATCCGCGCCCGCTTTTTACCGCTCGGACAGAATGTGTGTCCGGTTGCCTATCGTTCTCGCGGGTAGATAACCTTTTCCGGAACCGTAAAACCCTTTCGGAAGAGGTACCCATGAAGGCCGTTTATTGCCCCTACTGCGGCGGTCGGACCAAGCGCAACGGCAGGACGTCTTCGGGCTACTGCGCGTGGAAGTCGCGCCCGCCGAGCGCGAGCTTTGCGGCGGACATGGTCACGTTCTCGTATTTAAACCCGAACTACCTGCCCTACTCGTGCACGAACCTTGCAGGCATTTCCGGCCTAGGGAACCTCTTGGGCGTGCGGTCGATGGGCTACGCGTTCTCGTCGTGCACCTTCGCAACCATCGACTTCCGGGGCATCGACCCGTCCAGGCTCACGAATCTGTTCTGCACGTTCTTGGGGTATTCATACCTGACGATGATTTACGCGGACGCGACATGGGCACTGCCAACGAGCGGCATCACGGGTTCGCAGTGGTTCTATTCCTGCTCCACGTCGCTCGTCGGCGGCAACGGGACCGTGTGGGCAAGTAGTAAGACGGCCTGCTCGTACCTGTGCGCCGAGGTGGCTGGTACGCTTGGGTACATCATGGCTTCTCAGCAATGAGTTTGGCCTTGGCCACTATATCGGTATTGGCCATATCTGAGAACATTTCGTCGACGAGCCGAACGTAGAACTCGTAGGCTTCGTAGCGAGATGCTTTCAGAGCGCCTTCGGCTTCCCTCAAACGCAGCCCAGCATCTCTCGCTTGCGCTTTTCTTGCCATCTGCTGCATGACTGGTTCGTCACCGCCTTTGGAATCATCACCTCTCTGCAGTTTCGCCACCTCCGCATCAAGGCGCGTCATCAATAACTCGTATTCACTCTCACCAACATTTGAGAGGCTGATCAGCAAGTCTTTGAAAGTTCTGGCAGTGAGCATGCGATTTAGAGCTGCCCTGCAAGCATTAAGTTCTGCGTTGGCTTTTTCGACCATATCCTGGGCAATGAAGGCACTCCCTGCAGATGGCTTCTCATTCTCCAGCGTGGTCTTTCCAAGCGGCCACTCTACGCTTGCCTTCCCCGTGATGCTTTTAAGTGCGGTGACTGCCCCGCTCTCCAATCCAACGATGTCGGCGACATCTTGGAGCTCGTACGAATCGCAGTCCGTTTCGCCGATTAGATAGCCGATTGGTTTTCCGAAGAAATCGGCAAGTTCGACCAAATCAGTCCAATTCGGGAAATGGTCTCCCTTGAGGAAGTGGCTAATCCTTCGCGCTATGGCCTTGCACGCCTGGTCCGTCTTCTTTACGCATTGAGCATCGATGCTCGATTGGTTTTCTCCTCCGTAACGCCTTTCGTACATGAGCCTCGCGAGCTCGATTTGCGAGAGGCCAACTCTACCGTCCGTATTGACGAAACTCCGCATTAAGCTTGCAAGTCGTTCTGGAAGCACATCTTCTGGCTTATAACGGCGGACATACATTGTCTGAATACCCTTTCTAAATAGCGCAGCAGACATATCTTAGACATTTACTGTTTACTTGTGCAGTTGCATTATTGACCCAAGTAATCAAGTAGCCAGCGGGCGGTCGAGTTAGGAGGACACGATGACGGATTGGGACTACGCGCAGCTGTCACATATTGCAAAGGAGTCGGGCGGACCAAGGGCGCTTATCGCAAACATCAGAAATGGGGGAATTGCCACAGGAAGGTGGCAGGGTTGCATTGTTGGATCTGCTGTAACGCTTGCCATAGGGAGTATGGGTTTGTGCCTGTATAACAGGCACCAGAAGAAGCTGGCGCTTGCCAACGAGAGCGCCGAAATCCTTGAGTCGAACATCGAAGCCTACGATGCCATCCAAGCGGAGGGGGCCACGGGCGCAGCCGATGAAGACGAGCAGAGTATTCGGGATGAAGGACTAGGTGTCGAAGCCGCCGTTTAACGACGAGCAATATTGCTAGCCAATTCAACGATATAAACCTAGAAGGGTCGAGCCCCCGGCACAGCGCCGAGGGCTCGCTTTCGTTGCGGATTGATTACACTGGGCGGTCTTGAGCTCCCGATACGTCGGGCCGCCCTTGCTGATGTTTACTTAAAAGTGGTCCGAATGGTCAAGCTAGCGTACTGGACAAGGATCTTCGAAAAACGCTTCGAGCTGACGGCGGCGCCCTTTGATGCTAAAAGGCATCGGGCCTGCGTTTCTATAAGGCCGGCCACCCAATTAAGAGCCATCAGGACGCATGGCTGCGGTACATCGAGGGGCGGCTTGGATGGGCTATCGAGATGAAAAAGATCGTTGCGGAGATCGGGTTTTAAAAACGCTTCGGCAATTTACTGGCTTATAGGACACACTTTTTGTAGCTTTCAACTATGAGTCGACTGTTTTCCGACTACAAAACGCGGGGATGCCATCGAAAAGGACACTTGCGGTATCCAGAGTCGGGTAGGGATGGATGCCGCAAGTAGAGAGTCCAATGCAAGTAGAGAGTCCAATATTAGATGATGCGCCCGGTAAGGTACCCAGACGCATCGCGGTCGGTCTGTTGGAAGCCGTGCGTCTGACGGTGAGATCCATCACGATGTTACAGGGCATGCCATCTTGCGGTCTTTCCCGTTCCGTCGCTATCGATGGTCTTGTCTACCTTCTTCATCTTCGCTAACAGGTTCGACACCTTCTTGGCCTTTTGCGCGTCGGTAAGGCCCGAGGGGAGAAGATCGTTGATGAGGGCGGTGATTTTCGCACGTGGTGCGGGCCCCGTTTCTGAGAGCATCTGAATGACAAACGCCTTGCAGGCCTCTTCATTGAGGCCTTTGCTGCGCGTGTAAGACACCTCCTGCCCCGTCTTCGAGGCAAGGGCGTTCGTGATGGAGATATGGGGGTACCTGCCTTCGATAAGCTTGAGTCGATGCAGCTCTGCGGCCTCCTCGTTCGTGATTTCCTCGCCTTTTTGAACCTTGTCCAAAAGGTAGACGACGTCCATCGGAAGGTCCGGTTTAGCATAGAGTAGCCTGCTGTAGCTCTCATTGATGGTCTTACCGTAGACGCTTACGCGCACGCGGGTTGGATCCGAAAGGTCGTAGGTGGGTAGGGGGAAGTATCGCTTTCTCTGCATCTGGAATACTTTGGGGATTCCCATGGCGATGGTGTCAATCATGTCCATCTGCACCATCGCCTCGGAAAGGAAGGGGTTGCGGTAGTAGCTTGGCTTAAAACCCGGCCGCATCGCATTTTCGATTGTCTCCGGAATGAAGGACCCTTCGTTTAGGAACACGAGGTGATCCTCGAATTCCTCGACATTGATTCGCCCCTGCATGGAATAGTCCTGATGGGCGATACAGTTGTTCAGGAGCTCTCTGATGATCTCGGGTTCGTACTGGTCAGCCTCAAAGGGAAACAGACTCGCGCCATTTGCGTTGAACCGGTACTTCTCGTTGCGGATTTTCCCGAGTACCTGGTCAATCGCGAGAAGGAAGGGTGGTTTGAAGTGCTCGTAAGAGGTTACCGATCCATTGGAGGCATAGAGAGTCCAGGTGATGCGCGGGCTCATCCCATCGAGCAGACGGGTGGATTCTGGCCTTCCGAGCAGGATGAGTGTCGTCGGGGTGATCTTGCCGTTTCTGGTTAGGTTTGCCATGTCGAGAATCGTGCGGTCATCCATGTCCGCGAACGCCCCGGAATGCCGCCGGTGCTTGGAGAGAAAGAGCTCCACCGCTTTCTTCACGGCTTTGGGGTCGAGGTCCTCGAAGGTTGCTTCTTCGATTTCGAGGGCACTCCAGTCCGGCCTCCGCATTTGGCGTATCTGCTCGTACTTATCGATGGGGAGTGGCCCGAGTGATTCGCCCTCGCGCGCCCATGCCGCATTGTTGAACGCCGTCGGCATGCCTGGCGTTGCGGCGGGGATTTGAAACGCGAGGACGCGTTTGCCGTCAATCCTGAGTTCATGGATCTCTCTCAGGGTGAGGTGGTTGTTCGCGCGGTCCGCAATCTCCTTTTTAAGGGATCGAAGGTTGGCCGGATTTCCTTCTCGGTAAGCGGTTCCGCATGCGACCTTGTCGTTGTCCATACCGAAGATGAGCCAGGCGTCTTGTTTCCCGCGCAGGACCGCTTCGTTACTCAGGGCGGAGAAGTACTTCCCGAGGTTCTTGAAACTGAAGTCGTTTTTCGCTTCCTTGAGCTCGATAACCTCGCTCTCATAGGGCTTCTCGATACGGGCGATGAGTTCAAGGACGTCGTGATCGCTGTAGTACAAGATCGCTCCTAACGGTCTCGTGGCTGATATTTAGTCGTAAGATACGACTAAATATCGAAATTAAAGTCATTTTAGTCCAATCTAACGACTAGAAATAAAGATGTTGGACTGTTTATAGGACTAAATACTGTGGAAGGCACGGCTTTAGTCCAATCGCTGTTTGACGGCCCGCCATATCCATAACCCGGAGGTCGTAGGTTCAAATCCTGCCCCCGCGACCAAGAACTTGCAGCTCGTCGGCCTAGCCGGCGAGCTTTTTTGTTATTTCGGGACCGTGTTTTCGGTCCAATTCTCGGCCTCTCAAACAAAATCTCGATCTGTAACATCTAGACCCGATTTGGGCGGCTAGGTGTTACAGATCGAGATATACCGGTGGGTTGGGTCGTGTTTGTCTAAATCTGTAACACGAGGGACGGATTTTGCCGAGTTGTTGTTATAGATTGAGATTTTCTAGCAGGCGGGTTTGGTTTGTCTCGATCTGTAACAGTAAGACCCAGTTTTGCCGCGTAACTGTTACAGATTGAGACAAACCGACGGGCCGCCCATCCCCATCCACCTGCCGCTACCTGCTGTCCGCCGATTTCCGTTGCGCTGCTGTATTCCCATGCCATATCCTCTAGACAACTACGCGGCATCATCGCCGCCGCGCCTACAAGAGAGGAATGTCCATGACCGCACCTGCACCCAAGCTGCTCCAGCCCATTACGGTTGGCCCCCTTGAGCTCAAAAACCGCATTATGTTCCCGCCGCTGACCACCGGCTACGAGGAGCGCGACGGTTCCATTGGCGAGCGCAGCCTGGCTTTTTACGAGCGTCTGGCTCGTGGCGGCGTGAGCTACATCGTCATCGGCGACGTCGCTCCCGTCATGACCGCAAGCCCCACGCCCAAGCTGGCGACCGACGCTCAGATCCCCACGTTTAAGGCCCTGGCCGACGCCGTCCACAAACACGGCGCCAAGGTCGCGCTGCAGCTGTTCCACCCCGAGTACGACGTGCCCGGTGTCGGCCGCATGGTCATGGGATCCATGGCTGCCGCCAAGGCCGCGCAGGAGGCCAAGGCCGCCGGCGACGAGGAGACCTTTGCCGCCAAGATGGCCGAGTCCAACGAGATCCGCAACCAGGCCTACGCCAAGCTGCATCACGACATGCAGCACTTTGTGAACGAGGCGAGCGTAGAGCAGCTCACCCAGATTAAGGAGGCCATCGCTGCCTCGGCCGCTCGCGCACAGCAGGCCGGCATCGACGCCATCGAGGTCCACGGCGACCGCTTGGTGGGTTCGCTGTGCTCGGCCATCCTCAACCAGCGCACCGACGAGTACGGTGGTTCGTTCGAGAACCGCGTTCGCTACGCGCTGGAGGTCGTCGCCGCCATTAAGGAGGCCGCGCCGCAGCTGATGGTGGAGTACAAGCTCCCCGTGATCATGGAGAACCCCGACGGCACGCCGCGCGGCAAGGGTGGCCTGCAGCCCGACGAGGCCTGCGAGTTCGCCAAGCTGCTCGAGGGCGCGGGCATCGATATGATCCAGGTTGCACAGGCCAACCACACCGGCAACATGGGCGACACCATTCCGCCCATGGGTGCCATGCCCTACAACTGGACGCTGCCCGTGGCCGAGCGCGTCAAGGCCCTGGTCTCCGTGCCGGTGGCAACCGTGGGCCGCGTGGTTTCGGTCGAGGCCGGCGAGAAGATTCTGGAAGACGGCGCCGCCGACATCATCGCCTATGGCCGCTCGCTCATGTGCGACCCCGACATTGCGCTGAAGGCCGACACGGGTGAGCCCATCCGCGAGTGCCTCAACTGCAACAAGGGCTGCGTCGACGCGATTCAAAACCGCAAGTACATCTCGTGCGTGCTCAATGCCGAGAACGGCGACGAGGCGACCATCGCCATCAAGCCGGGCGAGGGCGACAAGAAGATCGCCGTGGTGGGCGGCGGCATCGCCGGCCTGGAGGCCGCACGCGTGGCGGCCAAGCGCGGCTACGACGTGACCATCTACGAGGCGAGCGATCATCTGGGCGGCCAGATTGTGCTGGCGGCTGCGCCTCCGCGCAAGGACGAGATCATGCGCTCGGTCGAGTACTACGAGAAGATTCTGCCTGGCCTGGGCGTGAAGGTTGAGCTCAGCCATGCCGCTACCGCTGAGGACCTCAACGCCGCCGACGCCGCGATTGTGGCTGTGGGCGCGCACGACGTGGTCATCCCCGTTCCGGGTGCCGACTCGGACAAGGTCGTTTCGAGCTGGGACGTGCTGGCCGGCAAGGTGGAGCTCAACGGCCGCGTCGCCGTCATTGGCGGTGGCCTGGTGGGCACCGAGACTGCCGAGTATCTGCTGCAGCACGGCTGCGAGGTGGCGATTGTCGAGATGCTCGACAAGATTGCCGCGGGCGAGTCCGAGACCATTCTGCCGCTGATTATGAGCGACTTTGCAGAGCACAACGTGGAGCAGCATGTTAAGACCCGCCTGACCGCCATTACCGACGAAGGCGTGGAGGCTGTTCGCACCACCGAGGACGGCGCCGAGGAGCCGGTGAAGATCGCCTGCGATTACGTGGTGATGGCCGTGGGCTCCAAGGCCAACGCGTTTGACCTGGATGGCGTGACGGTGCCCGTGACCTGCGTGGGCGACTGCTCGGGTGAGCGCACCGCCGACATTGCGAGCGCCATCCGCACGGCGTATCACGCGGCCAACGAGCTGTAGTTGAACATCGCGGCTAGGCGGGGCGGTAGCACGGATCCGTCTCGCCCGGCTGTGTCCCGTCGGGTGTCAACCGGTGCGGGGCCTGCAAGCGCAGCAGGTCCCGCCCTTTTTGTTTTGCTCCGATGAATGGCAATGCGCGGTAATCATGAGGAGTGAGGACGTCTACTGCCTTGCAGATCACTCAAAAATATTGGGGGAGGGGTTAATAACTATATCCTCTATACCAAAGGACATAAAGAGATGCCAATTTTGTTGACAAGCGAATGACGATTAGCTGCGAGTCAGCTACCAGCGTAAATAATCGATAAAGAAATGTCGTAATTTGGTGCCAAATGCCCAGATAACGCCGCGTCTATTTTAATTAACTGCTTTGAGCAAACGGTAAAATGCTACTATCTAACTTGCACGTAAGAAAGCAGATTAACGGTTAAGGCTAAGAAGTGGCAGGTATGTCGGAAGCAACTAGGACTCGCACGCATGCGCCCGAGGTTAGGCAGCGCGCCGTCGAGATCCTTCAAGAGGGGGTCGGTCATCGCGCTCTCGCCGCGGAGCTTGGCATTCCCCAGGCCACGGCTCGTCAGTGGGCCCGCGCGTATGCCGTGGGCGGTGCCGACGCCGTTCTCAATGCCGGTTCGCATCATCATACCTATTCGTACGACGTAAAGCTCGCTGTGGTTAAGGACCGTCTGGAAAACGGCTTGACGGTTCGCGAGGCCATGATCAAGCACAAGATTCCCAGCGAGTCTTCGGTCAAGGCTTGGTGCCGTCAGTACCGCGAGAGCGGTGAGTCCGCACTGGTCGATAAGCCGCGCGGCCGCAAGCCGCGCGTTAAAAAGGCGGAATAGCAAACGGGATGGTGCGCTCATAGGGGCGCATTTTTCTTGCCGCGCCAACTTTTTGGACCGGCGCGAGCCTGTCGGGACATCCTCCAAAGTGGCCAATAAACCGCGCGCAGTGGCCCGCGCGCCTGTCGCTGCGATAGGGGGAGCGTCGCCTCTCTGCTCCAAAGCGGACGCGCCCTTGCCCTGTACGCCTAAAACTCCCCAGTTGACCGAAAACCTGCCGCCGCTACTCCTCAATTGAGCTATAACGTTAAACAATTGCAGCGTTTTTGCATGGGGGAGTGATGGTATGACGCTACTGTATTTCCTTACCCTGTTTCCGCTGGTACCGGCGCTGGGCATGCTGCTCGCGCGCGGTGACCGCGCTCGCGATGCGGTGGGGCTTGTAGGTTCCGGCATTATTATGGCGGTGACAGTTGTAGTCGCCGTCATGTTTTTTGGCACGGGTCCGCAGAGCTTTGAGGTTGCCCCCGGCACCTCGCATGTGCTCTCGATCATCAGCTCTGTCATCGATGTCATTCTGTGCGCCGTCATCCTGTACAACGCGTTCAAATATAGGAACGCGCTCACCACGGTGCTTGGCATAGTCCAGCTGGTGGGCTCGCTTGCCTTTGCTGCCATGACGCTGCCTGCGGCCGAAGCTGTCACGGCGACGCCGCTCTACCTGGACTACATGAGCGTGATCATGGTCCTCGCCGTCGGCATCGTCGGCAGCCTCATCTGCGTGTATGCCCTGGGTTATATGAAGGACTTCCAAGCGCACGACGAGCACGAGGCCGCGCTGCGCGGGCAGACCGCGCCCGACCGACGCCCGCAGTTCCTGGCGCTTATGTTCCTGTTCCTCTCGGCCATGTTCGTCATCGTGACGAGCGATAACCTTGAGTGGCTGTTCTGCGGCTGGGAAATCACCACCGTGTGCTCGTTCCTTATGATTGGCTACACGCGCACGCCCGAGGCCATCAAGAACGCCTTCACCCAGATCATCCTCAACATGCTGGGCGGCATCGCGTTTTTGGCCGGACTCATGTTCCTGCACGTTAACGGCATGCCGCTGACCATCTCGGGCATGATCGAGCTTTCCGGCGCCGGAACCGCGCAATCCGCGCTGCTGGTGATGCCGGTCATCCTGTTGTCGCTCGCCGCGTTCACCAAGGCCGCACAGATGCCGTTCCACACGTGGCTGTTGGGCGCCATGGTTGCCCCCACGCCCACGAGCGCCCTGCTGCACTCGTCAACTATGGTCAAAGCCGGCGTGTTCCTGATGGTCAAGCTGAGCCCGCTCTATGCCATCTATCCCGTGACTGGCTTTATGGTCACGAGTGTGGGTGCCATCACGTTTTTGCTCGCTGCCCTCATGGCCATCTCGCAGAGCAACGCCAAACGCGTGCTCGCGTACTCCACCATTTCCAACTTGGGCCTCATCAGTGCCTGCCTGGGTGTCGGCGCGCCCGAGGCCGTATGGGCGGCCATCTTCCTGATCCTGTTCCACACGGTGGCCAAGTCGCTGCTGTTCCTGTGCGTGGGCACGGCCGAGCATCATATCGGCAGCCGCAATATCGAGGACATGGACGGTATGTTCAGCCGCATGCCGCACCTGACGCGTCTGATGATGCTGGGCATCATGGGCATGTTTGTCGCGCCGTTTGGCATGCTCGTGTCCAAGTGGGGCGCCCTGGTGGCGTTTGCGCAGACCGGCAATGTGCTCATGATCATGGTGCTGGCCTTTGGCTCGGCCGCGACGTTCTTCTTCTGGGGCAAGTGGCTTGCCAAGCTTTCGGGCGTCGACCCCACGGCTCAAAACGTTGAGGTCAATGTTCATAAGACCGAATGGATGGCCCTCAACACCATCGCCGCGCTGCTGATTCTGTGCTGCGTGGCCTTCCCGCTCATCTCGAGCGGTCTGGTGTCGCCTTACCTCGCCATGGTGTTTGGCCGCGTGCCGTACGTTATCGGCAAGGACGCCATGTATCTGATGGTGGTTATCGTGGCGTTTATCGCCGTGGTGCTGCTGACGTCATTCCGCGTGAGCAATAAGCCGCACGTCAACGTGTACCTTTCGGGTGTGGGGACCGATAAATATCGCCATTTCCGCGGCTCGATGGGGCACGAGGTGAAGGCCGAAAAGCGCAATTGGTACTCGGAGGACGCCCTTGGCGAGAAGCGTATTGGCCCCGCGGGCAGCGTCGTGTGCTGTAGCATTATCTTGTTTGCGCTGCTGTGTTGCGCGTGGATTGGGCCCGAGCGGCTTGCCATGAGCGCGCCCTCGGTGCTGCGCGGCAAGTATTTCGAAGGTTCGGGTGTCGTGGGCATCTTTATTGGTACCTTGGTGTTTGCCCTGCTGGCGCCTTTGGTTGGTGGCCTGATCGACGGCGTTGACCGCAAACTTTCGGCCCGTATGCAGGGCCGCGTGGGCCCGCGCCTGCTCCAGCCTTTCTACGACGTTGCCAAGCTGCTGCGCAAAGCCCCTGCCAGCGTAAACACCATGGACGATACCTATATGGCGTGCGCGCTCATCTTTACCGTCGTGGGCGGCGGCATCTTTGTGTCGGGCTCTAACACGCTACTGTGCGCCTTTATGGTGACGCTCGCCGCGATCTTTGTGGTGCTGGCGTCCGCCTCGACGCAAAGCCCGTTTGCCCAGGTTGGCGCCGATCGTGAGCTGCTGCAGGTCATGAGTTACGAGCCCGCCGTTCTGCTGATGAGCGTGGGTCTGTATCTTGCCACCGACAGCTTTGATTCCATCGCTGTGACGGGGCAGTCGGCCCCCATCATCGTGTACAGTGCGCCCATTTTCCTGGCGCTGCTCGCGGTGCTTACCATCAAGCTGCGCAAGTCGCCGTTTGACCTTTCGTACTCGCATCATGCGCATCAGGAGATCGTCCAGGGCGTCGCCACCGAGATGAGCGGCGGCACGCTGGCCAAGATGACCCTTATGCACTGGTGCGAGACCGTGCTGTTTTTGATGTGGGTGGGCATGTTCTTTGTCTGGGACAACCCCGTGAGCTGGGTTGTAGCCCTGGTCGTGATGGCCGCGACGTATTTTGTCGAGGTCCTGATCGACAACACCTTTGCACGCAGCACCTGGCGCAGCTGCTTTAGGCTCGGATGGGGCGTGGCGCTGGTGTTTGGCCTGCTCAACCTTATGCCCATCCTCGTCGACGTGTTTATTTAGGAGGCGGCATCCATGGATCATAAAATGTCGCGCTCGCCGTGGGTCATTCATTACGACGGCTCGAGCTGCAACGGATGCGATATCGAGGTGCTGGCCTCGCTCACGCCGCTGTTCGATGCGGAGCGCTTTGGCGTGGTCAACACCGGCAACCCCAAGCATGCGGATATCTTTTTGGTGACGGGGTCGGTCAATGCCCAGAACCTGCCCGTCGTGCGCCAGATCTACAGCCAGATGCTCGAGCCCAAGTGCGTGGTGGCGTGCGGCATTTGCGCGTGTTCGGGCGGCGTATTCCGCGATGCCTATAACGTGATCGGCGGCGTGGACCGCGCGATTCCCGTGGACGTGTATGCGCCCGGGTGCGCCATTCGTCCCGAGACCGTGATCGATGCCATCGTGGAGGCGTGCGGCATCCTTGATCAGAAGGAGGCCGTGATGCGCGCCGGCGGTGACCCGCTTACCGTGGGCGGCGCTGCTACCTGGGATGGCGGCGTCGAGTTGGGCGAGGACGGGTTCGTGGCTGCAGCTGGGGCCGGGGCTGACGGTGCCGGTGACGCGCCTGCCGAGAAACCCGCAGCGCCTGCCGCTGGTGACGCACCTGCTGAGACACCCGTCGCTGCAAAGGAGGCCGAGTAATGCAAAAGGCTATCTATACCACCGTCGGGCTCGACGAGCTCCTGCCGCATGTGCAGGCGCTCAAGGGCGTCGGCGCGCGCTTTGTGCAAATGCACGCCGAGCGCTGTGTGGACGACGGATCGTATCGCCTGGTCTATACGTTTATCAACGTTCGTGCTGCTCAGGAGCATATTGCGCAGGACGGCAGCTATGCGATCGAGAACCTGGTGGTTGAGGGAATTGATCAGTACCAGGAGATTCCGTCCATCAGCTCGTACTATCCGGCGGTATTTCCGTTTGAAAACGAGGCCCACGACCTATTTGGTCTTGCCATCACCGACATGCAGGTTGACTTTAACGGCTTTTTCTACCAGGTCTCGACCGTCGAGCCCATGAGTGTAATCACGCCCGAGGTGAAGGCCGCACGCGAGAAGGCCATGAAGGTCCGTGCCGCCGTCGAGGCCAAGGCGCGCAAAGCCGCGGCCGAGAAGGCCGTCGCTGCCGCGGCCGCTGCGGGGGAGGGCGCCGCGGGCGCCGGCGATGCTGCGAGCGCTGCTGCCGCCCAGCCCGCTGCGGCTGCCGGCTCCGATGCTCAGCACGATGAAGCTGCTGCGAAGGCCGCGCTCAAGGCTGCCGAGATGGAGGCAAAGCTCGCCGCCATGGATCCCGAGAAAGCGGCCAAGGTCCGCGCGGCGCTTGCCGCCAAGGCCGCCCGCGACAAGCAGAAAAAGGAGGCGTAAGGTCCATGGCACATCGCTCCGTTATTCCGTTTGGCCCGCAGCACCCGGTGCTGCCCGAGCCGCTTCATCTGGACCTGGTAATCGAGGACGACCGCGTCATCGAGGCAATTCCGCAGATCGGCTTTGTGCACCGCGGGCTCGAGAAGCTCACCGAAAAGCGCGACATGCACCAGTTTGGCTACATCGCCGAGCGCATCTGTGGCATCTGCGCCGTGGGCCACAGCTACGGTTATGCCAGCGCCTGCGAGCGCATGCTCGACATCGAGGCGCCCGGCCGCGTGCAGTATATCCGCACCATTTTGCACGAGCTTTCGCGTATTCATTCGCACCTGCTGTGGCTGGGTCTGCTCGCCGACGCCTTTGGCTTCGAGGCACTGTTCTATCGTTCGTGGACCCTGCGCGAGCAGATTCTCAAGATCTTCGAGAGCACGTGCGGTGGCCGCGTGATTCTGTCGATTAACGAGATCGGCGGCCTTAAGCACGATATCGAGGACTCCGAGCTGGCCGGAATTGTCCAGACGCTCGATGCCATGCGTCCCGACTACGAGGCCCTGGTGCATACGTTTTTGGACGATGACAGCTGCGGCGAGCGCTTGCATGGCGTGGGTGTGATCAGCAAGAAAGATGCGCTGGATCTGTCGATGGTCGGCCCGTTTGGGCGCGCCTCGGGCGTGGATTACGACGTGCGCATGTTTGGCGACGGCGCCTATGCGGACCTGGCCGCGTTTGAGCCCATTGTTGCCACCGACGGCGACTGCTATGCCCGCTGCCAGGTGCGTTGTGCCGAGGTCACGCAGGCCATGGACATTATCAAGGAGCTTGTGGGCAAGATTCCGCACGACGGTATCGGCGGGCGCACCAAGCTCACGCCGGCCGACGGTGCCCGCGGCGAGGTTGTGATTGAACAGCCGCGCGGCGAGGCGTATTACTATGTGCGCGGCAACGGCACCAAGAACCTGGACCGTTTTCGCGTGCGCACGCCGACGTCGCAGAACCTGGCGGGTCTGACGCATGCGCTGCAGGGCGTGCTCCTTGCCAACGTGCCCATGATTATCCTGACCATCGACCCCTGCATTAGCTGCGCGGAAAGGTAGGCACGGCATGAGTTTGCTGACATTTGCCAAGACGGCCTTGGGTTCCATGGTCAAGCAGCCGGTCACGGTGTGCTATCCGCAGGAGAAGCTCGCGGCGCCCAAGCGCCTGCGCGGGCACATCGTCAACGACATGGACGTGTGCATCTGCTGCGGCATGTGCGCGCGCCGTTGCCCGGCGGGCGCGCTCGCGGTCGATCGCAAGGGTGGTACCTGGTCGATCGACCCGTATGCCTGCGTGGTGTGCGGTGAGTGCATCGAGAGCTGCCCCAAGCACTGCCTGACTATGGACACCGCCCGTACCCCAGTCGCAGCGGACAAGACTCCCACAGTAGAAACCAAGCCGGAATAGCGCTGGAATAGGGGCCGGTGGGGCAAAAATGCCCCACCGGCCCCGCGCTTAAACGCGCGGTTGGGCCGCCACGAACAAAACTATGCCGGTTTACTACGATAAGTCGCCTACCCCCAACCACACCGCATTCGGCAAAACAAAAACCGCAGATAGACGGCTTGCATTTTTGCGAAAAAGTCACGCGTGGTCGGGAATCTCGTTTTTATCGTAGTAAACCGGCATAGTTTTGAAATGACACCATATTCGTAACAGCCCTTGATCTCCCCAAGGACGGAGGAAAACGGATCAATTTGGCCTTGCGAGGGCTGCCGCGTGACCCGTCTGCCACGAAATGGGCCCATCTACTACGTTTAAGCCGCTACCCTCAACCATGGCGAATTACGCAAAAACAAAACCGCAGGTAGCGCGTCTGCGGTTTTTCATGAAACGCGGTTATGGTCGGGGGTACCGGACTAAACGTAGTAGATGGGCCAGTTTCGTGGCGAGCGCCACCAATTGATCCCCCGGGGACGGAGGAAAACGGGCCCTTTCGCCCCGTCCATCTTGAGTCGCACCTATTTTCCTGCGAAAACGCCGTGTCTCAACTTTGGTGAGACATTTGTCTCACGCCCAAAACCGAATCTGGAACATGTGTCACCTGTCCTAAGTGTGTTTCATTCCGTAACTTTAGGCTGATGCAAGGTCTGAGACCGCGAGAAGGGAGACGCGATGAGTAAGTACACGAGGGGCCTCTTGGCGGTGATACTTGCCGTAGTGCTTGTGTTGCCGGCTGCAGCATTTGCCATGCTGCCTGAGGCCAACGCCAGGTCCAGCACCGGAATGGACGGACCGACAATGAGCGGAAAGGTCGTCGTCGATCCCGACACCAGCGGACGCTGGGAAATCTGGGCGGCCGGTCACAACGGTAATAAAGTAACGACTCAAAACGTCGGCCGAATCTGGACCGACAAGACGGTCGAGGCAACTGAGGAAAACGAAGAGTCGGATTTTCTGACCACGCTTTCGGCCATGTCCTCGACGTCTAATTCAACCGTGACGGTTACTACGCCGCTCGACATCGTGATGGTGCTGGATGCATCTGGCTCGATGGATGATCCTATGGGTGGCGGAGATCGCACCAAGCGTATCGATGCACTGAAGAACGCTGCGAACAGCTTTATCGATACCATCGCAAAACAAAATGAGAGCATCGAGGGCGTCGATAGGCAGCATAGGGTTGCCATTGTTAAGTTTGCGGGCAAGAAGTCCAACGATATCGGCAACAATATGTATCGCGACGGAGGGTACTCCTACAATTACACCCAGGTTATGAAAGAATTGACCTACTGTTCCGGCAGCAATGCGGATGATCTCAAGAAGAATACAATTAATAAAATTCAGCCTGCCGGCGCCACGCGCGCCGACTATGGCCTAGAGCTGGCCGAGAAAATCACTACCACTTATGGTCGCAAAGACGCCAAGAAGATTATTGTGTTCTTTACCGACGGTACGCCAACAAAGCAAAATAAATTCGATGAGGGTGTCGCCAACGCTGCCGTGACAGCTGCTAAGAATATGAAGGACGGCAAGGCCACCGTTTATACCATCGGCATCTTTGATGGCGCGAACCCCAGTGCTGGTATCCAGGATTCGAAGACAAGCCAAGAGAACAAGTTCATGCAGGCCGTTTCGAGCAACTACCCCAATGCCACGGCATGGGATGCTCATGGTGCACGCGCGGAAAACTTCGACTACTACAAGTCGGCGACCAATGCCGAAGAGCTCAAGAAGGTCTTCGACGACATCTCACAGGCCATTACGTCGGAGGCGCCTTATCCGACCGAAATTGATAAGGGCTACGACGCGACCAAGTCCGGTTACATCACGTTTACCGATGAGCTGGGCGACTTTATGCAGGTCGACAGCTTCACCGAGGTCGTCATCAACGGCACGTCGTTTACCAAGACGGACAAAACGGTCAATAAAGAAACCAATACCGACACCTACGAGTTCACCGGCAAGGCAAAAGACCTGCTCATTACCGTGCAGCGTGCTGGTGATGACAATCCCCAGAAGGGCGATGTCGTAACGGTCAGCATTCCTGCGTCGTTGATTCCGCTGAGCCACTTTAAGACCGTAGACGGCAAGCTTTCGGTCGACAGCGCTCAGCCTATCCGAGTGAAGTACACCTCGAGCGTGAAGAGCACTGCGCTCGACAACCTGTTTACGCCCGAGAAGGTAACGGGGCTCAAGGATTACATCGAGAACAATACGACCGTTGCCAACGGCGCCAAGACCGTGAGTTTCTACGCGAACAAGTGGGCTGCCGGCGATCTGGGCAATACGGTTGCGACCTTTGAGCCGGCCGACACCAACCGCTACTACTACTTCCAGAAGCAGACTCCCATTTACACGGACAAGGACTGCACACAGCCTGCAAAGAATTCACTGGCAGAAACCGGCACCTATTACTACAAGGATGAGTTTGAGGAGCAGGGCGAAAACGGCGAGGCCAAGCCCGCCTCTGCCGTCATCGAGTTTATCGGCGGCGACGCTGCGAAGTTTGACGGCGCTATTGTTGCCGACGAGGACGGCAACCTTTCGTTTAGCGTGGGAACCGCGCGTCTGGCCTTTATCGACGAACTCCATACCACCAAGAAGAGCGTGGGCGGCAACAACACTGGTACCGCGACCGACGTTCTCAACCCCAAGTGGAACAACGTGTCCGCCAAGGCGACCGCGACGCATGTCAATTCCTACCTGGGCAACAACGGCAAGATCGGCTTTAACGTGACGCCGGCAACGGTGGACACCAAGGCTAGCTTTGGCCTGACCAAGGTGCTCGAGGGTCGCGACTGGACGAATGCTGACGCGTTTGAGTTTGGCCTGACATCCGAGAGCGGCGCCCCGATGCCTGCGGCTAGGACTGCGACCGTGCGCAAGGCTGACCTGGACCAGGGCAAGGCTGCCATCGACTTCGGCACGATCGAATACACCGAACCTGGCACGTACGTCTACAAGGTCAGTGAAAAGCATGCCGGGACCACGATTGACGGCATCGCCTACAGCAAGAACGTCGCGGAGATCACCGTGACGGTAACGCCCGACAAGAAGGGCGAGCTGAGCGCTGGCGTGAAGGTGACCTCGGGCGAGACCGAGTTCAAGAACGTTTACGCCACGAATCCTGTTGAGTCCAGCGTCACCGACCAGATTACCGTGACCAAGTCTCTGACCGGGCGTGACCTTACGGCCGACGAGTTCAGCTTTGAGCTGCTCGAAATCATTGACAAGGAAGTTAAGCCTGTCGAGACCGTTGAGAACGCCGCCAACGGCAAGGTGACGTTCAGTGCCATCAAGTACACCGAGATCGGCCAGCACACCTACATGCTGCGCGAGGTCAAGGGCGACGCCGGCGGCATCACCTACGATGACGCGGTCTACATCATCGTGACGACTATCGCCGATAACGGCAAGGGCCAGCTGGTTGCCACGCACGAGCTGAAGGACGCCAGGGACGTCAAGAGCATCGAGTTCAAGAACGCCTACACCACGAATGCTGCCGAGGTATCACTTGTGGGCAAGAAGAACCTGCAGGTCGCCGACGGCTTGACCCCGGCTGACATTGCCGGCAAGTTCACCTTTACCGTGACCGGTGAAGAGGGTGCACCCATGCCCGCGAACTCGAGCGTGACCAATGATGCCAAGGGCAAGGTCGACTTTGGCAAGATTACCTTTACGCTCGACGACCTTAACAAGGCTGTGGGCGAGAAGCCCGAGAAGCGCGAGCACACCTTCACCTACACCGTGACCGAGTCCGGCGAGGTCGCTGGCGTGACCAACGACGCCAAGCTGTCGCGCGAGGTTTCCTTCACCGTGATTGATGACGGCAAGGGCAATCTGAGCGTATCCCACAAGCCGGACGGCGATGTGGCATTTACGTTCACCAATACCTATAACGTGACGCCTGTCGAGACGAGCGTCACCGACCAGATTACCGCGAACAAGGTTCTGATCGGCCGCGACCTCAAGGAAGGCGAGTTCTCCTTCGAGCTCGTCGAGGGCAACAAGGTCGTTGCCACCGGCATCAACGACGCCGAGGGCAACATCACGATGAGCGCCGTGAAGTACACCGAGGCCGGCGAGCACACCTACACGCTGCGCGAGGTCAACGGCGGAACCATCAGCAAGGGCATCACGTACGGCGACGCCAAGTACACCATCGAGACCACCATTACCGACAAGGGCGATGGCACGCTCAAGGCTGAGCATGTCCTGAAGGACGCCACGGCTGCGACCTTCAAGAACACCTACAGCGTGACCCCGCTCGACGCAGAGCTCGACTTTGATCTGAGCAAGGCTATCGACGGTCGCGACTGGACGGACTCCGACAAGTTCAGCTTTACCATCACCGCCGCCGAGGGCACCCCGCTGCCCGATCCTGCAACCGTGACCGTGAACAAGCACGATGTGAAGGATGGCATTGCCGCCATCAAGTTCGGCAAGATTCGCTACACGGCCACCGGAACCTACAAGTACGAGATCCGCGAGAACGCGGGCAGCACGGTCGGCATGACGTATGACGCGCATGTCGCAACCGCCGAAGTGACCGTGACCGAGAACGGCGATGGCAGCCTGACCGCCAACGTCACCAAGAAGGAAAACGGACGCTTTACCAACGCGTACCGCACTGGGCTTAACTACACCGCTGCCGGCGGTCTGTGGCTCAGCAAGTATCTGGACGGCCGCCCCATGACCGAGGGTCAGTTCACCTTTACCGTGACACCTGCTGACGACGCTTCGGCTCGCGCGCTCGGTCTGCTGCCCGGGGCTAATAGCTTCAAGTCCCCCGCAGCGGCAGAGGCAACGGTCGGACTGATTGACATTCTGGCTGGTCATGAGGTTATATTTACGCAGGCTGACGCCGGCAAGACCTTTACGTACACCGTGGCCGAGAAGAACGACGGCCAGCCCGGTTACACCTACGACGACGCCGTGCGCACGGTGACGATCGCCATCGCCGACGACACCGCCGGCACGCTCACTGCTACGACGACCGTTTCCGGCGGTCCCGAGGGCACGCATGAGACGGTCCACAAGAGTGGCGAGAACAAGGTCGAGAAGGCCCTGGTGCCGTTCCACAACAGTTACAGCGCTACGACCAACACGCCTGGCGGCACCGCCGCTCAGGTCGTTGCCACCAAGACTCTGACCGGCCGCCCGATGGCCGACGGCGAGTTCTGGTTCGGCATCGCCTATCAGGGTGAGCTTGTGGCATACGAAAACCTCAAGCCCAATATCGGCGGGCACGTGAGCTTTGATACGCTGCACTACGACACTAAGATGCTTGCTAATCTTGAGGCTGCTGGGCTTGCCCATCGTACCGACAAGGACGGTAAGCTCGCTTGGACCATTAACTACACGGCCTACGAAGATTTATTCGGGCTGCCGAATGGCGTTTCCGCTACAACGTGGAGCTTTGGCTTTAAGGTTATCGTCGTCGACAACGGTGACGGTACCCTGACGGCGACGGTCGACTACGGCGGCGTCGAGCCCTTGTTCGAGAACGTCTACGGCGCCGACGCCGTGGATGCCGCGCTCACCGGTACTAAGAAGCTCCAGGTTGCCGAGGGCCTGACCCCGGCCGACATCACGGGTAAGTTCACCTTTACCGTGACCGCCGACGAGGCAGGTGCCCCGATGCCCGAGCGCACGACCGTAACCAACGACGCAGCCGGTAACGTGGACTTTGGCAAGATCCACTTTACGCTCGAGGACCTCAACCGCGCTCTGGGCGTGACGGACGATGCGACCGATAAGGCCGAGGCGGACGAAGCTGACGAGGCCGAGGCCGACGAGGCAGAGGCTGAAGAGGCCGACCCCGCCGCTGACGCCAATGTCGACGAGTCCGAGCCTGCGGCCCCCACCGCTCCGCGCTCGCACACCTTTGCCTATACGGTGACCGAGACCGGCAGCGCCCCTGGCGTGACCAACGATGCCAACGCCACGCGCAAGGTTTCCTATACCGTGACTGACGACGGCGCCGGACATCTGAGCGTCGTGCACGAAGGCGACGACGGTGCGGCCTTCACGTTTACCAACACCTACGGCGTGGCGCCTACCGATTCGTCCGTGACCGATCAGGTCAAGACGGTCAAGCGTCTGACCGGCCGCGACCTTGCGGCTGGCGAGTTCACGTTTGATCTGCTCGAGGACGGCGTGGTTGTCGCTAGCGGCACCAACGACGCCAACGGCACCGTTACGCTGAGCCCGATCCGCTACGAGGCACCCGGCACGCACACGTACACGCTGCGCGAGGCTTGCCCCAACGCGCTCGGCCTGTACAAGGGCGTCACCTATGACAGCGCGACCTACACCGTCGTGACCACCGTCTCCGACAATGGTGACGGCACGCTGACCGCGACGCACAAGCTCGAGGGAACCACCGAGTCGGCTGGCTTTACCAACAAGTATCACGCCATGCCTACGCAGGTTTCCATCGGCGCGGTCAAGGTGCTCGAGGGACGCGAGCTCAAGAAGGACGAGTTTAGCTTTAAGCTCGTTGGCGAGGACATCGAGTCCACCGTCACCAACGATGCCGACGGCAAGATCAACTTCGACAAGTTCGAGTACGACGAGCCTGGTACGTACGTCTACACCATCAGCGAGGTCAAGGGCGACGAGGCCGGTATGACCTACGACAAGTCCGTCTTTACCGCGACCGTCAACGTGGCCGATGACGGCGAGGGTAACCTCAAGGCGAATGTCGCCTTTGCCAAGGGCGATAAGAGCGTCGAGGGTATCGTGTTCAACAACACGTACAAGAAGCCCGAGACGCCCGTGCCGACGCCCGATCCCGGCACGCCCAAGACCGTGACGAACATCGTCAAGACGGTCAAGGGTTTCCTGCCCACCACAGGCGACCAGCAGGCTGCCGCTCTGCTTATGGCATTTGTCATCGCCATGGCCGGTGTCGGTGCCCTGGTCTGGGGTATCCGTAAGCGTTAGGCACGCTGGTAGCGCCCGGGGCCAAAAGGCCCCGGGCGGCCGGCGGGGAGCCAGAAATGTAGCCCCCACCCCACCCCCAGCCGCCACGGAGGCATCTCCCTCCTCCGTGGCGGCGCTTTTGTGCGCCGGGGGCGCCACGAAACCGGCCCATCTACTACGTTTAGCCCCTTACTCCTAACCATGTCAAAAAACGCGAAAACAAAACCGCAGGTAGAACGCCTGCGGTTTTGTTCAAAACGAAGGTATGGTCAAGGGTATCGAGTCAAACGTAGTAGATGGGCCGATTTCGTGGCGAGCGGTTCCGGCTGATTCCTTGGGGACGGAGGAAAACGGATCATTTTGGTCCCGCGAGGCTTGCAGAGGCACTCGTGCGGGGTCGCCCGAACAAAACCATGCCGGTTTACTACGACGAATTCGACATTCCCGACCATGACTGCATTTTTCCAAATATTGCTAGCGTTCTACCTGCGGTTTTGCAAGCGCGCAATTTACCGTGGTCGAAGGTGGGCGATTCATCGTAGTAAACCGGCATAGCTTTGAGTTGATCCGTTGGGGACGGAGGAAAACGGATCATTTTTGGCTCTGTACGGCTTGCGGGGCATCGGTATGTGACCCCACTGTTCCAAAAATATGTCGGTTTACGGGGCTGAATCGCGAACCCCCAACCATGTCGATAGTTGCAAGAATAAAACCGCAGGTAGACGAGCCGTCATTTTGCAGAAAACGTGGGTATGGATGAGGGCCCCGACTTTAGCCCCGTAATTCGGCATAGTTTTGAAATGGCGTTAAATCGGTAGCAGCCATTTTGCTATGCCGGGGGGCTCGGTCTTTGGGCAACTACCCTCGCAGGTAGGCGATGGCGATCTGCGTGCGGTTGCGCAGGCCCATTTTGGCAAGGATTGAGCTGATGTGGTTGCGCACGGTGCCTTCGCCCATATAGGCGGTGGCGGCAATCTCCTTGTTGTCGAGGCCGCGGGCGATGAGCTCGGCGACTTCGAACTCGCGGTCGGTCAGGCTGACAAAGGCCGCGGGCCGGCGGGTCGTGCCGGCCTCGGCTCCCGCCCCATCAAAGTTGATATCCTCGATCGCCTTACCCTCGAGCACGCGTTTGCCGTCCATGACCTGCGTCAACGCCGGCGGAATGGCGGCGACATCGGTTTTGATTAGATAGCCGCGGGCGCCCAGTTTAAGCGCCGACACAATGTACTCGTCATCCGAAAATGTCGTCAGAAACACCACGCGCGCTGCAGGGTTGCGCTCAAGGATTTCGCGTGCCGCCGATAGGCCGTCACGTCCCGGCATCTGAATGTCGAGCAGCGCGATGTCGGGCGCGTGCTGGGCGTAGAGCGCGACCGCGTCGTTGCCGTTGGCGCCGGTACCCACCACCTCGATCTGCGGCTGGGCACCCAGGATAATCTTGAGCGAATCGACCACCAAGCGGTCGTCGTCGACAACGATGAGCCTCATCGGCCCTCATCTCCTTGCTGTTTGGGAACGGTGGCAAACACGCGCCAGCCACCGGCGCCGGCACGCGGGCCGGCGGTGAAGGTGCCGCCAAGCGCCTCGATGCGCTCGCGCATGGAGCTGAGCCCCATGCCTTCTGCGGCGCCGCGGCCGTTTACTTGAACCCCGACCGCGCCATCGTCGGTAACAATGAGCTGGTAAAACGACGGATGCTCCATGCATCGTACAGTGACAGCGCGGGCGCAAGCATGGCGCATGGTGTTGGAGAGCGCCTCGCGCAGGACCGCCGCAAAGCAGTTGGCGACATTTGCGGGCGCATGTTCGGCCATAACTTCAAGCTCAATCTGCGGGCCGCCGTCCGAGCGCGCGCCTTCAACAATGCGTTCGAGCTGCACGGAAAGGTCAACGGCGTTGTCGTTGAGCGCATGGACGCTGGTGCGTACAAGCTGGAGCGCCTCGTCAACCGTGTGTTTGACGTCGGCGAAATCGGCGGCGACGCCGGGCTCGTCGGCGTGGACCACGCGCAGGGCTTCGGCTTGCAGCGAGGCGCGCGTGAGCTGGTGACCGACGTTATCGTGGATCTCGCGCGCGATACGGGCGCGCTCGGCGAGTGTCGCGAGCTCGACTTCGTAGTCCTGACGGTCAGCAAGATCGCGGTTGCGCGCCTCGAGCGCGAGGGCTCGCTCCTGCAGCTCGTCACGGGTACGGCGCATGCGCTTCTGCTCGCGCTCTAACTGGGCGGTACGTAGCGATAACAAGGCGGCGGCAACCGAAAGGATGACGGTTAGCAGAAGCGTTCGGGCGGCGAGCGCATCGGCGCGAAGGTTCGCGACGAGCGCAAAGGCAAAAACGGAGCCAATGCCCAGCGCGACCCAGGCGTGCTCACGGCGCACGCGCCGCGCGATGTCATAGAAGGCGAGGGGCGCAAACGGCACAAACGGCGGTACGAAGACGGCTGCGATGATGTAAGCGTGGCTCACGGCCTCGCTCGCACGGCGGGCGCGGTTTCCCTGTGCGACTTCGGCCAGCGAGGTGGCAATAACGCCAAGGCAAAACGCCGCGACCAAGCGAACGTCCACAGTAAGACCCATGGCGGCCGCAACGCAGCACGCCAAAACAATCGATTTGTCGAAAAGCCTGTTCATACGGGTATTGTACGCGAAGCCGCGCATGGTGGAGGGGCCGCCCGCGCAACCGTGACATTCCTCCCGCGCGGCAAAGCGGGGGCGTCGGCAGGCCGCACGACCAGGACCCTGCACTCGTGACAAAGCTCACTGGTGCGCGCCGGCGGCTCCTGCGATGATGCAATCGTACCGGGCCGCAAGCAACAGAAGGGCCGCCTCATGACAGACATCGTCCACGTCGAAAACCTCGTCAAGCGCTACGACGATCTTATCGCGCTCGACCACTTTAATCTGAGTATCGCCCCCGGCGAGATCTTCGGCCTGCTGGGCCCCAACGGCTCGGGCAAGACCACGTCCATCAACTGCATTCTGCAGCTGCTCGCCTACGACAAAGGCGCCATTGAGCTGTTCGGCGAACCCATGACGCCCGCTCGCTACGACCTCAAGCGCCGCATCGGCGTGGTCCCGCAGCAAGTTGCGGTGTTCGACGAGCTCACGGTGCGCGAGAACATCGACTATTTCTGCAGCCTTTACGTCAGCGACCGCAAGCGCCGCCGTGCGCTGGTAGACGAGGCAATCGACTTTGTCGGGCTGGGCGACTTTGCCAAGTTCCGCCCCGGCAAGCTCTCGGGCGGCCTGGCGCGCCGGCTCAACATTGCCTGCGGCATCGCGCACAAGCCCGAGCTCATCTTCTTTGACGAGCCCACGGTGGCGGTCGACCCGCAGAGCCGCAACGCCATCCTGGAGGGCATCTGCCGCCTGCGCGACGAGGGCGCCACGGTGGTGTATACCAGCCATTACATGGAGGAAGTCGAGCAGATCTGCAGCCGCATCATGATCATGGACGGCGGCCACGTGCTGGCGCAGGGCACCAACGACGAGCTCAAACGCATGATTCAGATGGGCGAGCGCGTGACCGTCGAGGTGGGCGCCGTCGAGCCCGCCACGGTCGAGCGACTGCGCGCCCTCGAGCACGTGCTTTCGGTTGAGCTTTCCGGCGGCGAGCTCGTCTGCACCTGCGAGGCGAGTCCGCACAACCTGGTCGACATCCTCGACACGCTGCGCGCTGCTGACGTGGCACTCGGCCGCGTGTGGAGCGAGCCACCGACCCTCAACGACGTGTTCCTCGAGATCACCGGCCGCGAGCTGCGCGACTAGGGGGCAGCCATGTTCAACACCATCATCACCACGCTCAAGACGCTGCTGCGCCGGCCGAGTACGTGGGTCTGGGGCGCGGTCTTCCCCATCGCGCTTTCCACGATGTTCATGTTTATGTTTGCGAATCTGAGCTCCGACGGCACGGTCGACCCGGTGCCGGTGGCCGTCGTGTCGGACGAGGCCTGGGACGCCTCGACCTTTAAGGACGTGGCGACGTCGCTTGCCAAGGAAGGCGACGACCGGCTGCTCGAGATCCACGAGTGTGACGACGCAGCCGATGCGAACCGTGCACTCAAGGCCGGCGAGGTCGCGGGCATCTATACGGTCGACGACGCGGGCGCGCCCAAACTCACGCTGCTATCGAGCTACGACAGCTCACGTGCGTCGTCGGTGCTCACCGACCGCAGCATCCTGGAGACGGTGGCAAGCTCGTATACACAAAATGCCGAGCTCATGTCCCAGATTGCCCAGGACAACCCGGCGGCGCTCGCCGACCCGGAGGCGGTTGCGCGCGCCCTGTCGCTCGAGGGCGGAACCCGCCGCGTGAGCCTGACGCGCACCACGCCCGATGACACGGTCATCTACTATTACGCGCTCTTTGGCCTGGTCGCGATGATGTCTGCCGAGTTTGCCGCTTTGAGCGTCGTCGATTTGCAGCCCAATCTGTCCGGCCTTGGCGCGCGTCGCTGCGTGGGCGGTCTTTCCAAGACGGCGTCGCTGGCCGGCATCTTTGTGGGCTCGTGGCTGGTTTCTTTTGCCTCGATGACGATTGCGATCGGCTACGTGCGCCTGGTCGTGGGCGTCGACTTTGGCGGGCGCGAGGGACTGTGTCTGGTAGGCGGCGCCGCTTCCGCGCTTGCCGCCACGGGCTTGGGGCTCTTTGTGGGCACGCTTCCCGTTAAGGGCGGCAAGGCGTTCAAGTCCGGAATCCTCACGGGCTTTGCCACCACGTGCGCCCTGTTCGCCGGCCTCTACGGCGAGCCGGCGATGGCGCTTGCCGACGACGTTGCCCGCGCGTGCCCGGCCGAGTGCTGGTTCAACCCCGTCAAGCTCATCTGCGACATGTTCAACCGCCTGTATTTCTTTGAGGACCTGGGCCCCTTTGCCGTCCGCGCCGGCGCGCTTGTCCTCATGACACTGGTGTTCGTTGCCGCCGCCACGCTGATCTTTGGAAGGAGCCGCTATGAGCACCTTTAAGACCGCGCTTCGCATGGCGCTTGCGCACCCGTTCTACCTGCTCATCTATACGGTGTTTATCTCGCTCATGGGCGTGTTTATCGCGGCATCGGTGAGCTGGAACTCGTCGCAGCTCACCGAGTACAAGCCCTACGATGCCAACGTGATCGTGGTCGACCGCGACGACAGCGACCTTTCGCGTGCGCTTACCAAGCATCTGGGTTCGCGCTTTGAGCTGGTTACGGGCGTCGGCGACGACACCTACGACCTTGCGGACGCGCTCTCCAAGAGCACCAGCGCCAAGGGCAGCGCCGACTGCGTGTTCTTTATCCCGGAGGGGTTTGAGGGCGACCTCGTTGCAGCCGCCCGTGCGGGGAAGTCCCTGCCCAAGTTCGATGTGACCTACGGCGCCGGCACCATGGCGGCGGCGCTTTCGTCTGCCGAGGCCTCGCGCTGGATCTCGCTCGCGGGTGCTGCGGCCGCACTTGAGCCCGCCGCCTCTAATGGCAGCGTCGCCAAGGCCGCCGAGCATGCCGCCGCCAAGCGCGCGGAGGTCCAGATCGAGCAGGTCAAGGTCGACTCGACGGCCGCTGCCACGCTCGAGTCGTACTTCAACTTTGGCGCTTACGCGATTATCTCGTCGGTCATCGTATCGGTGGGGTTGGTGTTCTCGGGCATGAACGAGCCCGAGCGCGTGCGTCGTATGGATGCCGGCCCAATCTCCGAGCGCCGGCGTTCGTTTGCCGTGTTTGCGGCCGCCGCCGTGATCACCGTCTGCATCTGGTTTGTGTCGAGCATGATGGGTGCCGTGGGCTTTGCCGGCGCGGTCGCCGAGGTCGGCGTGGGCCGTGTAAGCCTGGCGCTGGCGGCGACGTTTGCCCTGGCGTGTACGCCGCTGGCCGTTGGCTTTGCCCTTTCGAGCCTGGGCGCGCGCGAGGAGCTGCTCAACGGTGTAGGCAACCTGCTCGGCATGCTCATGACGTTTTTGGGCGGCGCCTGGATGCCGCTGTCGCTGATGGGTTCGGCCGTGCAGACGGTGGCGCACTTTGTGCCGACATATTGGGTGAACGATGCGATCGGCAAGGCGCTTGCCTCGGATTTGACGTCCGCCGTGCTGGGGGACATCGCCTGCGACCTGGGCGTCACGGCACTCTTCGCCGTGGCCAGCGCCGCCGCAGGCCTAGCCCTATCGCGCACCAAATCCCGTGCCTAGCCACCTAGTCATTGGGCACTCATTGGGTATTCATTGGGGACAGACTTAAACGACCAAGAGTGGTCATTGGGGACAGACTTAAACGGCTAGTCATTGGGGACAGTCTTTGCCGAACCGCCGGCTTGCCGGCCGGGTTGCCAAGGACTGTCCCCAACTGCCGGCAGGAAAGGAACGTCCCTAACTGCCGGGCGGCGAAAGAGTGTCCCCAACAGCTAGTCGTTTAAGAACGTCCCCAACGACTAGTCTTGAAACAAACCCCTACTCTCGCCCAAAAATAGTTCACCTGGGTTTACTATTACCCTATAAAAGTAGCAACAGGCTAACAATGGGGGATAGCATGGCGACAAAGCAAGCCTACGTCCAGGTTAAGGATCTCAAAAAGCATTACGGCGACGGTGACGCGCGCCTGACGGTGCTCGACGGCATCGACACGTCCATCAACCGCGGAGAGATCTGCGTCATGCTGGGGCCCTCGGGCTCGGGTAAGTCGACCTTTCTCAACCTGATCGGCGGCCTGGAGGATGCCGACGCCGGCTCTATTCTGGTGGACGGCTGCGACCTCACGGTGCTCAAGCCTGCCGACCTGGGCGAGTATCGCCGTCGTGAGCTGGGCTTTGTCTTCCAGTTCTACAACCTGGTGCCCGATCTCACCGTCAAGGAGAACATCGAGGTCACGGCGCACCTGTCCAAAAACCCGCTCAATGTCGACGACCTGTTGCGTTCGCTGGGTCTCTACGAGCACCGCAACAAGTTCCCGCGCCAGGTCTCGGGCGGCCAGCAGCAGCGCTGTGCCATCGGCCGCGCGCTCGTCAAAAACCCGGGCCTGCTGCTGTGCGACGAGCCCACGGGCGCGCTCGACTATAAGACGTCCAAGGAAATCCTGCAGCTCATGGAGGATGTCAACCGCACCTACGGCTGCACCATCATTATTGTCACGCACAACGCCGCCATCGCTCGCATGGCCAACCGCGTGCTGCGCCTGCGCGACGGGCGCATCGTCGCTGACGAGCTCAACGAGTCGCCCGTGTCCGCCGCCGAGCTCGATTGGTAGGCGGCGCCATGACACCTCTCGCAAAACGTCTCCCGCGCGAGCTGCGCCGCAATATCGGTAAGTACCTGGGCATCTTTTTGCTTATGTGCGGAAGCATCGCTCTCACCTCGGGCTTTTTGCTCGCGGCGCATTCCATCGGTTGCCTTATCGACGACATGCGCGATGCGTACACGATTGAGGACGGCCGCGTGACCACTTCCTTCGAGGCTACCGACGATCAACTCAAGGCCGCCGAGGACGCGGCCGACGACGTCGGCGGCGTCACGCTCTACAAGAATTTCTCCATCGACGCCATCATCAAAAAGGCGTCCGGCGACGACGGCACCAAGCGCACGCTGCGCACCTATGCGCACCGCACCAAGGTGGACATTGCGTCCTACTGTGAGGGCAGGCAGCCCGAGACGGATGACGAGGTGGCCATCGACCGTGTCTTTGCCACCAACAACGACCTCGCCGTGGGCGATAAGGTCGAGCTCGAGGGCCGCACCTACACCATCTGCGGCATCATGACCCAGCCCGACAGCCAGGCGCTTTTCCTCAACAATTCGGACTTTACGGTGAATACCATCACCTATGGCGTGGCTGAAGTGACCGGCGCCGGCTTTGCCGCGCTCGAGGACGCTGGCGGCGCACCCGCCTACACCTATTCCTTCACCTTTGCCGATCGCGACCTCTCCCCCGCGGACCGCATCGACGCCGAGCAGGATATGGTCGAGGCACTGACCGATGCCGATGCACGCGTGGATGACCTCATCGATGCCGATTCCAACCAGGGCATTGGCTATGCGCGCGACGACGTAGACGGCGACTCCATGATGTGGATGACGCTGCTCGATATCATCATCGTGATCATGGCGTTCGTCTTTGTGGTCCTTACCGACGCCACCATCGAGGAGGAGAGCGCCATCATCGGCACGCTGCTCGCTAGCGGCTATCGTCGACGCGAGATCGTGCTGCACTACCTGGCACTTCCCGCCATCGTGGGCGTGGTTGCGGCGCTTCTGGGCACAGTACTCGGCGTTGTGTTCTTTACCGAGCCCATGCGCAGCCTGTATTACGGCTCCTATAGCTTGCCGCCCTTCCAGGTGTACTGGAGCTGGGAGATCTTTGTGAAGTGCGCCGTGGTTCCGGCCGTCGCGCTCATCCTCATCACGCTGGTGGGTCTGCTTCGCAAAATGGGCAAGACACCGTTGCAGTTTCTTCGTCACGAGGCGAGCGGCAAGTCGGGTACCAAGCGTGGTGTGCAACTGCCGGAGCGCATGGGTTTTGTTTCTCGCTTCCGCCTGCGTATCTTCCTGCGCAACCTGGGCAACTTTGCCACGCTCTTCGTGGGCATTGCGTTCGCCTCGCTGCTGCTGCTCTTTGGCCTGGCGATTTTGCCCACGATGACGCACTATGCGGACAACCTCGAGACAAGCTTGGTCGCCGAGCACCAGTACACGCTCAAGGCGCCGCTTGAGCTCGAAGGCACTGCCGAGGAGCGTGAGCAGTGGTCAGCACTCGAGCGCTTGCAGTCGGTTGACGGCGCGCTGCTTTCCGTCGCCCAGGATGCCGATGATGAGCTCGACGACGCGGCCGATGCGGCGCAGGCGGCGACCGATGCCGCGACCGACGCCCCGTCAGCCGCAAGCCTGACTGCAGCGCAGGACGCGCTCGCCAAGGTCCAGGACAAGAAGGATGCGCTTTATGCGCGCCTCGATGACCTTGCCGATGCCCTCGGCTGCAACCGCGACGAGGCCATCGACCTGATCGACCAGGCCTCCAAGATTGACACTGACAACGACGATATCCACCCGGTCAATACGACCGACAACGGCACGGGCGCAATCGCACAGGCCGAGAAATATGCCGTTTACCAGCTGCAATACGATCGTGGCGACGGAAATGGCGAGGAGACGATTTCCGTCTACGGCATTTCATCCGATTCGCGCTATTGGAAAGACCTCAACGTCGGCGATGGGCGTGTCGTCTTTGGCGGCGGTCTGCTCGATAAGTTTGGCTGGAGCGAGGGCCAGAAGGTCACGCTCAGCGACAAGTACGAGGGCAAGCATTATTCCCTTGAGTACGCGGGCAAGGACTGTGCCTGGGGTTCTAAGTCGGATATGAATGTCTATATGAGCATCGACGACTTTAACGAGCTGTTCGACAACGACGCTGCCTACTTTAACGGCTATGTGAGCGACGAGAAGCTCGACCTCGACGCGCGCTACTTTGCCGGCGATACCACGCCCGACGACATGCGCGCCGTGGGCGACCAGTTCATTGGCATGATGAGCAAAATGATCGGCATGATGGTTGGGCTTGCGGTGTTCATCTTCTTGCTGTTTATGTACCTGCTGACCAAGGCCGTGATCGACCACAGCGCCCGTTCGATCAGCTACATGAAAGTCTTTGGCTATCGCGATGGCGAGATTTCGCATCTGTACATCCGCTCGATCACGCTGTGCGTGGCGGCGTCACTCGTGCTGAGCCTGCCGGTCATTATTGGCTCGCTCACGGCCATCTTCCGTTCGATGCTGCTCGCCTATAACGGCAATATCGAGATCTACGTGCCCGCTTGGTCCATGGCGGCGTGCGTGGGCATTGGCTTTGCGACCTACCTGGTCGTGGCGCTGCTACACACGCGCTCTATCAAGCGCGTCAGTCTGGCCGAAGCCCTCAAAGTCCAAGAGTAGTCGTTAAGAACGTCCCCAATGACAAGGTGTCGCGCTTGACTTTAACTCTGCTTTAACTGGTACCATCCTCTTATGTCTGTAACGCCATATAGACCGAGGGGATAGATCTATGACCGCAACTGCACCCGCAGCACCCGCTAAGGTGTACTTCACCAACCTGCGCACGCATGCTCGCGAGAGCCAGCTCGACAAACTCAAGCGCCTCATCCGTCACGCCGGAATTGAGCAGATCGACTTTGAGAACAAGTTCGTCGCTATCAAGATTCACTTTGGCGAGCTGGGCAATCTGAGCTTTTTGCGCCCCAACTACGCCCGCGCCGTCGCGGATGTCGTCAAGGAGCTGGGCGGCAAGCCCTTCCTCACCGACTGCAACACGCTCTATGTGGGTAGCCGCAAAAACGCGCTCGAGCACATCGACACCGCCTACCAGAACGGTTTTACCCCATATGCCACGGGTTGCCAGATCATCATCGCCGACGGCCTCAAGGGCACCGACGAGGCGCTCGTCCCGGTCGAGGGCGGCGAGTACGTGCACGAGGCCAAGGTCGGCCAGGCACTCATGGACGCCGATATTGTGATCAGCCTCACCCACTTTAAAGGCCATGAGCAGGCCGGCTTTGGCGGCGCCATGAAGAACCTGGGCATGGGCGGCGGCAGCCGTGCCGGCAAGATGGAGCAGCATGCCGCCGGCAAGCCGAACGTCGCGACCGAGCACTGCGTTGGCTGCCATGCCTGCGAGAAAATCTGCGCGCACAACGCTATCTCGTTCGACGACACCCGCGAGCGCGAGCTTGCCAACGGCGCTACTCGCACGGTGCACGTGGCTGCCATCGACCACGATCGCTGCGTGGGCTGCGGCCGCTGCATCGGCGTGTGCAACCAGGACGCCATCAAGCCCGGCTATGAAGCCGCGGCCGACGTGCTCAACTGCAAGATCGCCGAGTACACCAAGGCCGTCGTCGACGGCCGCCCGAACTTCCATATCTCGCTTGCCATGGATATCAGCCCCAACTGCGATTGCCATCCCGAAAACGACACGCCTATCGTCAACGACATCGGCATGTTCGCGAGCTTCGACCCGGTCGCCATCGACCAGGCCTGCGCCGATGCCGTCATGGCATCCGAGCCGCTGCCCAACACCGAGCTCACCGATAGCGCGGCCAAGATGGAGCACAATCACGAGCATCTGGAGGGCGAGCAGGCGCGCGATCCCTTCTGCATCACGCATCCCGACACCGACTGGCGCGCGTGCATCGCGCACGCCGAAAAAATCGGCCTGGGCACGAGCGAGTACGAGCTCATCGAGGTTAAATAGCGCCTAGCTATTGGACATATCAAGCGCTTTTGTAGCGCAACGTTAGCAAATGCCGCCCGTGAGTACAGCGCCCACGGGCGGCTTTTCGGAAGTGCGGTGAAAAATCGAATACCGCCGACCACAAACCGTTTTTTGGCAACAAAACCCCTGATAAATTGTTGGTAAAACTGTGGTCTGGTTGGGCTTCCCGCGATTTTCCCCGCACTTCCGAAAACAGGGGGTCAGATAGACCAGTAAACCGTACTATTTGCCTAAAAATACTCGTCGAGGAAGTTGTTGACTGTGCTCCAGTAGAGCTCGGGGTCAATTTGCGCGCTCTTGGCGTGGGTGGCGCCATGGATGGTGAGCTTTTGCTTGACCTTGCTGGCGCACGCCTCGTAGTTTTGGTCGAGCATGTCGTACGGCACAAAGGTGTCCTGGTCGCCGTGGATAAACAACATGGGAACCGTCGCGTGTTTGAGTTGCTCCACACTGCTCGCCTTATGAAAGTCATAGCCCGCGCGCACGTTGCACACCAAGTTTGCTACATCGAGCAAGGGAAAGCTGGGCAGGCCGAACACGTCCTTGAGCTGCAGAGAAAACTCGTCCCAAACACTCGTATAGCCGCAGTCCTCGATAATGCATTTCACGTTTGCGGGCAGAGATTCCCCCGCGACGTTCATGGCGGTTGCCGCACCCATCGACTCGCCAAAGACCAGGATGCACGCCTCGGGGTCAGCCTGAACGATTCGCTCGATCCATGCGACGATGTCGAGGCGCTCGGGCCAGCCCATGCCGATATAGTCGCCGCCGGAGCGCTCGTGGGCGCGGGCGGCGGGTGCGAGTACGTTCATGCCGCGGTCGTGGAATCGCTTGACGTATCGGGCCATACCGATGGGCTCGTTGGTATATCCATGCAGGCAGACGGCGTAGTCGTGCGTGCTCTCCGACGCAGCAAAATACCAAGCGGCAAGCTCGGTTCCGTCATCTGCGGTGAGGCTGCTGCTCTTGCGGTTCTCCTTAAACCACGCCCGCGCCTCGGTGTCCTCGGCATCCGGCTGCTCACCTTCTTTGTCGTTCTTGCTATCCTGCATCATCTTCATGGTGTACGGCGCTTGGGGGTTCAGGGCAAAGTCAAACAAAAAGTTGCCGGCAAATCCGAGCAACGCAACGACAACCACCAGTGCAACGATGCCGGCTATCTTGAGCTTTCGATGGGGGTGTGCGCTTTGGGGCATTTATGGTTCTCCTTAAAGATGTTAATACATCAACATTTAATGCAAGCGCATTATGGACGTTCACCGTTGATGCGTCAACAAACAAAGAATGGGTAAACAAAGGGTCACGTAAGGTGCAAATTTCGCACGCACCCAGACGCTTTGATATAGTGTTGAGAACTCTTTACGTTGGAGGATGTAACCGGCATGTCCGATTCGAGCGACAGTTCTAAGCTGCGACCCAAGACCGCGGCCGTTCCACACTACACGGTGGGCGAGGAGATCATGAACTCCGTCACCCATGGTGTCGGCTGCCTGCTGGGTATCGCGGGCTTGGTGCTCCTGATCGTATTCGCTGCCCTGCGCGGAGGAGGCCCGGCCCACATGGCCGCGGCGATTGTCTATGGTGTCAGCATTATTCTTGAATATCTGGCCTCCACGCTCTACCACGCGATTCAGCCCGCGGGCGCCAAGCGCGTGTTCCGCATTATCGACCACAGCTGCATCTACTTGCTCATAGCCGGCAGCTATACGCCGTTTTGCCTCATCACGCTCGCAAACGACGGCGGCCCTATGCTGTTCTTTGCCGTGTGGGCCATCGCCATCATCGGCATCGCGCTCGAGTGCTTTTTGCGCGAGCGTCAGCCGCACTGGGTAAGCGGCTTGGTCTACCTGCTGATGGGCTGGCTTGTCGTCTTTAAGCTGCCCGAGCTCGTGGCGCTGCTGAACCCCGTCGCGCTTGCCCTGCTCGCCGTCGGCGGCGTGTGCTATACCGTGGGCGTGCCGTTCTATATCGCCAAAAACGTGCGCTATCTGCACAGTGTTTTCCACTTGTGGGTGCTCGCCGGCAGCATCTTCCAGTTCATGGCGGTGATCCTCTTCGTAATCTAGCGACCGCGCCCACGGCCCCGCTCGCGCGGGCGACCGGCGCAATTGCCGTATCCGCCATCAACGTTTTACCTTAACGTCCCGAATCTTGGAGGTTCGAGAAACTCCCGATGGATATAACCATCTCCCTTATTACCACGCTCGTCCTGACGCTTATCAACGGCTACTTCTCCATGTCCGAGATGGCCCTCACCACGGCTAAGCGCGCCGTGTTGGAGCACGATGCCGAGGAGGGCGATAAGCGCGCCGAGCGCGCCGTCCAGCTCGCCGCCGACTCCGATCAGCTGTTGGCCACCATCCAGGTCGCCATCACGCTCGTGGGCTTCGCCTCGTCCGCCGTCGCCTCGACAAGCCTGTCCGACCCGCTTGCCACGTGGCTCATGAGCTTTGGCATCGCGCCGCTTTCCGCCATCGCGCGCGGCCTGGCGCCGGTCATCATCACCGTCGCCGTCGCCTTTGTGTCCATCGTGATCGGCGAGCTCGTACCCAAGCGCATCGGCCTCGCTAACGCCGAGGGCGTATCCAAGCAGGTCGTGGGACCGCTTTCCGTGTTCCAAAAGATCGCCCGCCCGCTCGTGTGGCTGACCGGTGCCTGCTCCGACGGCCTGGCCCGCATCCTGCGCATCAAGAGCGCCGATGACCGCCAGAATGTCTCGGAGGAAGAAATCAAGTACATGGTCTCGGAGCAGGATGACCTGCTCGACGAGGAAAAGCGCATGATCCACGAGATCTTCGACCTGGGTGACACCGTGGCTCGCGAGGTCATGGTGCCGCGCGTGGACACCACCATGTGCGAGGACGACGAGACGGTCGCCGACGTGCTGTCCACCATGCGCCAGACCGGCTTCAGCCGCATCCCCGTCTATCACGAGGACCCCGACAATGTCGCGGGCATTGCGCACATCAAGGACCTGATCCAGCCCGCGCTCGACGGCAAGGGCGACCAGCCCATCGCCGACTTTTTGCGCGACGCCACCTTTGTGCCCGATACCAAGGACATCCTGCCGCTGCTGTCCGAGATGCAGACCTCGCACGACCAGATCGTGGTCGTCGTGGACGAGTACGGCGGCACGGCCGGCATCATCACCATCGAGGACATCGTCGAGGAGATCGTCGGCGAGATCGAGGACGAGTTCGACCCCGACAACAAGTATCTCACGCGCCTTTCGCGCCGCGAGTGGCTCGTTGATGGGCGTTTTTCGTGCGATGACGCGATTGAGCTTGGTTGGCCGCTTGAGGAAAGCGATGATTATGAGACCATCGCCGGCTGGATTTTGGAGCTTTGCGACTCGGTGCCCGACATCGGAGAGGTGTTTGAGGTTGCGGGGTACAAGTTTAAAGTGCAGTCGATGCGTGGCCAGCGCATCTCGCTCATTCGCGTGATCGCTCCGGCCGAAACCGATAAGAAGGATTCCGAGTCTTCGGTAGACGAGCCGACGACGTCGGGTGCGGGTTCCGCGAATCCGCACGACGGCGACGAGTAGGACAAGGAAGAGTAGGGGAGAGTTATGGCAGGCCTGTTCAACATCCTTAAGGTCACCGTCAGCGAGGACAAGATCTGCGCGCACGTGCTGGTGAACCCCGGCATGCCGCTCATGACCTCGGAGGATATCGAGGCTACGGCGCGCGTGTATTACCTGGTGCCGGCGATTGCCAAGCACCTGTGCCTGGGTGATTCCGGCCGCGAGTTCCAGGACTGCATGGGCCAGACCGAGCTTTGCCATCTGCTTGAGCATGTGACGGTCGAGCTCATGAACGAGACCGGTCTTGCCGGTAGCATCTCGTGCGGCCGCACGCGCGTAAGCGAGCACGACGAGCGCGTTTTTGAGGTTGAGCTTTCGTGTCCCGACGACGCGCTGGCCATCGGTGCGCTGTCTTCGGCCACCTTTATGATGGACTGGGCGTACCTGCACGCCGACCAGCCTGCCCCCGACGTGGAGGGCACGGTCGCGGGCCTGCGCAACCTGGTGCTGGGCATGCGCGCCGAGGCCGAGGGCAAGGATCCTCACGAGGCCGTCGCCGCTGCGAACGGCGAAGATGCTGCCGAGGACGAGGGCGCTGACGAGGGCGATGTGCCGGTCGACGCCGAGCCCGTTGCCGATGCGACCGCCGAGCCCGTTCCCACCGAGCCCCAGGGCGTCCCCAACTTTGACGACGAGCCCCAGGTGGCGATTGATACCGAGGGTGCGGTTGCCGAGAACCACGAGGCCTCCGCTGCCGTCTTTGGCGGTGCGGCGACGGTTCCGGCAGGACCTGCGCATGAGGGCGGCCTGCCGCTCGTGGACGGCGCCGGCGAGGACCCGGGTGCCACGGTGGCCATGCCGGCTATGCCCCAGGAGTAGGCCTACGCGTTTATCACCATCACGTACCTGCGCCTTTGCCGTACGCAGATGAGCGGAGCGGCAAGTGATGCGCTGCGGGTATAATGGACAGCATTCAAACGGTGGGCACCGACGTGCCCGCAGGAGAGGAATGATCATGGGTAAGACTTTCAGCTTTGTCTCCGGCGCACTTTTTGGTGCCGCTGCCGGCGCTATTGTCGGCGTTGCTCTGGCCCCGCGCTCGGGCGCCGAGACCCGCGCCATGGCTGCCGATATCGCCAACGACGCCTGGGACAATATGCGCGACACCTACGAGCACAGCGCCGAGGAGGCCCGTGCTGCGGTGAATGACTTTGGCCCGATGGTCGACGCCAAGACCGATGACCTGCGCGCCAAGGTCGATCTGGCCCGCGAGCGCATGGACCAGCTGCGCGAGCAGCTCAACGACGCCATTTCGGGCGGCAACGTGACGCCTGCCGCCGACGTCGTGGTCGAGAACGCCGTCGAGGCTGATACCGAGGCTGCGGAGCCCTCGACCGAGGCATAATGCGCGCCGGGGATTTTGTCGGCGCCAAGATCTATCGCAAGCCTACCGAGGACAAGCGCACCAAAAAGGACGGCACGCCGCGCAGCCCTAAAAAGCTCGGAAAGATTCACTTTCCGGTCTTTACCCCGGGTGGTACGCGCGTGGTCGGCTTTATGGTCCGCCAGTCCGATATCGCGGGCATGATCGAGCGTCCCGACCGATTTGTAGCGCTCGACGCCATTGGTGTCTACGAGGGCGCCATTGCGGTCGATGACGTCAAGGACACGTACGATGCCGCCGCTGCCAAGCGCCTCGACATCAACCTGGACGATTGCATCATCTGGGTCGGTATGGACGTGCGCACGGAATCGGGCGACGTCGTGGGCTATTGCTCGGACGTTGAGTTCAAGCCACGCTCGGGCATCGTGCAGGCATTCTATGTGACCGCCGGTGCTGCTTCGAGTGTTTTGGTTGGTGACACGCAGGTGCCGCCGACGATGCTGCGCGGCTATGCGGACGGCGCGATGATTGTTTCGGACGAGGTCAAGTCGCTCGGGTATTCGGGCGGTGCGGCTGCCAAGGCCGCCGAGGCCAGCGTCGTGGTGGGCGACAAGGTCAAAAAGGGCGCCAAGGTGCTCGACGACAAGGGATCGGTTGCCGTGGACAAGGGCAGTCGCGCACTGGGCAAGCAGCTCGGCAAGACGCGCGGCATGTTCAAGGCCTTTAAGGACGAATACCAAAAGGCGAGCGGAGGCTCGTCAAAAGCTACAAAATAGCGACGTACCAAATGATGGGAGGCAAGCCGGAGACCTGTTGCTCCGGCTTGCTGTGTTTATGGGGGAGGGCACATGCGCCAAAACGGATCCAACTTAAACGGGCGTTCGGGCGCGCGTCCGACGGCGCGCCGCGACCTGGGGCAGCTGCCCAGCGGTCAGCGCAAGCGTCACCGTAAGCCCGGCGCGATGTATCTCAACCATAGCCGCGGCTTTAGCGATCGCAGCGCGCGCATCGGCAACAGCCGCACACCCCGTCGTTCGTCTCGCCTGCCCTATGCGCTCATCGCCGTGGGTTGCGCGCTCGTGCTGTTTATCGCTGCCGTCGTGGGCTACGTCAACCGCAGTGTGGACGTGGAGCTCAACGGCCAGAAGACCGCGGTGCGTGTGGGCTCTACGCTGCAGAATCTCATCGACGACCAGGAGTTGACTGACGCTTTCGACGCAGGCGACCTGCTGGCCGTCGATGACAGCGTGCTCAAGCGCCATGGGGGCGAAAAGCTGTCGGTGAAGGTCGACGGCAAGCGCGTGAAGCAGGGCAAATGGGACAGCCGCGAGCTTGAGGGCGGCGAGAAGGTGACGGTCAAGGATGGCCGTAACACCTACGAGAAGCACGAGGTTCAGGCTACGGTTATCGAGCCCAAGCTCAAGGTCGAGGGTACGGGCGCTATCGAGTATGTGCAGACGTGGGGTGTCCAGGGCCGCTCCGAGGTGTGGGTTGGTGAGCAGTCGGGCAAGACGCAAGACCGCGGCGAGGTTGTGCCCGCCACCGATTGCGTCGTTGCGTGCGCCAGCGTGGCGCCCAAGGGCAACAAAAAGTACGTGGCGCTGACGTTTGACGAGGGTCCGAGTGGCGCCACCAAACAGATCTTGCAGGTGCTCAAGGAAAAGGGCGTCACCGCGACGTTCTTCCTTTCGGGCGATGCGGTCGAGGCCTCGCCTGCCACGGCCAAGGCGATTGTCGATGCCGGGTGCGAGATCGGATCCAACAGCTACAGCGACGATTCGCTCAAGGGTCGGGACCGTGAGGCGGTACGCGAACAGATTACGAAAGGCACCGATGCGATTAAGTCGGCGACCGGCGTGAAGACGATGCTGCTGCGTGCTCCCTACGCTGCCTTTGACGAGCAGAACTGGATTGATGCGATGGACCTGGTCTCCGCCGTGGTCTCGTGGAATATTGACTCGGGCGACTGGCTGCTCAACGGTGCCGACGAGCAGGTCTCGATGGTGCTCGATTCGGTGACGCCGGGCAATATCGTGCTGCTCACCGACAGAGATGAATGCGCCGAGCAGACGCTCGAGGCGCTGCCGCAGATTATCGACGGTCTCATTGCCGACGGCTACAAGATCGTGACGCTCAGCGACCTGGTCAAGACGGACACGTCGCTGAGCAAAAAGCTCACCTCGCTGACGAAGGTCACCATGCCCAAGGATGCCGTGTTCCCCCAACTTGCCGAGGACGACGACACCACAGAGTAGTCATTGGGTGGTCGTTTAAGAACGTCCCCAATGGCTATGTCACGGATGCGTCAGCGTTTGGTATGCCTGCAATGTGCAGCGCATAAATTCGATGCCGCAGGGCGATGCTGATGCTATAGTTACTGCGGTTAATGAGGGTCAAGAGAAAGGTTACAGGTGAAATCCAAACCTCGACCATACAGTCGATGACCCCATGCAGGTGCTTTTTGCGCATGCACGGGGTGTAAGCGTCGAGCGGCGTGCCGCCCGCGCATGCGTATACATATCCAGAAGCCCCCGGACGTCGCACGCGCGGCCGCGTTCGGAGGAATAATGATGGGGAGCACCATTGAATTATCTGAGTGAGATGCTCAAATTGCCGGTCTTGGACGTCGACGGCGAAAAGCTCGGCGTGGTCAACGATTTTGGTATTGCTACCGGCGAAGTTTTTCCGCACGTGACGTCGCTCGCGTTCCGCGGACCCGGCAAGACGCCGTTTATGATCAGCTGGCGCAAATGGGTCGACCGTATCGACGAGACGGGCGTACACCTTAAGACGTCGGCTACCGAAATTCGCTTTTCGTACCTGCAACCGACCGAACTCTTGCTTGCCCGTGACGTGCTCAACAAGCAGATTGTCGACACGCAGGGCATGAAGGTCGTGCGCGTCAACGACATCAAGTTTTCCATGTCGGGCGAAAACCAGCTGCGCCTGCTGGGCGCCGAGGTCGGTGCTCGCGGTCTGCTACGCGCCATCAGCCCCGCGCTCGAGCATATCGTCGAAGGCTTTATGAAGCACCTGGGCAAGCCGCTCAGTGAGGACATCATCGCTTGGTCCTACATGGACCTGCTCGACCGCTCGACCAAGAACATTCAACTCTCGGTGTCGCACAAGACGCTCGGTGAGCTGCACCCTGCCGACATCGCCGACATTATCGAGCAGCTCGACCCGCGCCTACGTGCGCAGGTGTTTGCGCAGCTCGATACTGCCCAGGCCGCCGAGGCCATCTCGGAGTTCGATGACGACGAGCTTATGACCGAGATGCTCGAGGGCCTGTCCGACACGGACGCATCGTCGATGCTGGCCATGATGGACCCGGACGATGCAGCTGACCTGATCGACGAGCTCGATTACGAGAAGGCCGAGAAGCTCCTGCGCCTGATGGGCGTCAAGGAGGAGAAGGCGATTCGTAACCTGCTGGGGTATGAGGACAACACCGCCGGCCGCATCATGACCTCGGAGTTTGTTTCCCTGCCCGCCACGGCAACGGTCGGCGATGCCATCGAGGCGATTCGCGAGCTCGACGAGGACTTCGAGAGCGTTTACTACGTCTATACCGAGGATCCGAGCGGCATGCTGACCGGCGTGCTTTCGCTGCGCACGCTGATCGTAGCCGACCGCGACGCCACGCTGGGTCAGCTGGCCTATCGCGACCTGGTCTATGTGTCGCCCGACGAGGACCAGGAAGACGTGACGGACGAGATGACCAAGTACGACCTGGTTGCCATCCCTGTCTGCGACGAGAACCGTCATATCCTGGGTATCGTGACCTTCGACGACGCCATGGACGTTATCGCCGAGGAGCATCAGGAGGACCTGCAGATCGCCGGTGTCGGCTCGGGCGATAGCGCGTCGGACGACTCGACGAACGTGCTCAGCTGGTTCGTGCATCGCCAGTACTGGGTTGTTGTATGGGGCATCGCGTCGTGCATCATGGCGACCGTGCTGGGAACGGCGCTCGGCTCCGCGCATCTGGTGGTGTTCCCCATGTGCGCCATGCCGCTCGTGCTGCTTGCTGCCTCGCGCATGGTGTCGTTCGTCAAGAACTACTTCCTCGAGTACGACGGCCACGACGACGAGCCCAAACCGTACCTGGGATTCTTCTTCCAGAGCACGGGTATGGGCCTGATCCTTTCGCTCGTGACCTACCTGTGCGCGCAGCTGGTGCGCACCGCCGCATTCCCCGATGCGTCCATGTTTGAGGAGCAACTCTTTACCGGGTGTTTTAATATCGCTGCTATCATTTGCCTGGTTGGCAACATGAGTGCCGTGATTTACCTGATGGTGCTGTTCTGGCGTGACGAGCATGACCTCAACACGTCGGGCACCGCCATGAACGTTATTGCCGTCATGATCTCGTGCGTAGCGTACTGCGCCGCTGCGGTGCTGCTCACCATGTCGGTCATGGGTTAGGTGGTCGCGTGCAAAATACCAAGCAAAAGTCGGGCATCAAGCAAAAGTTGACCATCGCGGCCATCTTTGGCGCTATGGGTCCCGGTCTGCTGGCGGCGCTTTCGGGCAATGACGCCGGCGGCATTGCAACGTATTCCAGTGCGGGCGCCAGCTATGGCTACAAGATGCTCTGGATGCTTCCCGTCATGACCGTGCTGCTCATCGTGACGCAGGAGACCGCGGCGCGCTGCGGCTGCGTCACGGGCAAGGGCCTGGCATCGCTCATCCGCGAGCGCTTTGGCGTGCGCAAGAGTGTACTTGCTATGGCGGCGCTGTTGATCGCCAACACGGCTGTGACCATTTCGGAGTTTGCGGGCATCGCCAGCGGCCTTGCTCTCTTTGGCGTGCCGGCGAGCATCTCGGTGCCGCTCGTGGCGCTGCTGGTGTGGATGCTTACCATGTCGGGCAGTTTCCAGCGCATCGAGAAGATTCTGCTGCTGGTAAGCTGCGTGTTCGTGACCTACATCGTCGCCGCGTTTATGGCCGGCCCCAACTGGGGCGAGGTCGCGGTCGACCTGGTCGTGCCCAACATTCAAAATGACCCCAGCTACGTGTCGCTCGTGGTCGCAACGATCGGTACCACCATCGCACCGTGGATGATCTTCTTGGCTCAGAACAACGTGGTCGATAAGAATGCGGGCGAGGACGACATCGTGTTGCAGCGTATTGATACCGTGAGCGGCTCGCTTGCCGCCGATGTCATTGCCGGCTTTATTATCATCACGACCGGTACGGTGTTGTTCCCGGCGGGCATTCAGATTAGCGATGCCGCCGATGCCGCCCGCGCACTGGAGCCCATCGCGGGCCAGTGGTCCACGGTACTGTTTGCCTCGGGCCTGGTCGCGGCGAGCTTCTTGGCCGCCTGCGTGCTGCCGGGCGTTACGTCGAGCGCTATCTGCGAGGCATTTGGCTGGGAGCGCGGTGCCGACCGCAGCTGGGACGAGGCCCCGGTTTACCGCGGCATCATTACGGCCATCATCGGTATCTCTGCCGTGCTGGTGCTTATGCCCGGCGTCGATCTGTTCCAGATTATGATGACCTCGCAGGTCATCAATGGCGTGCTACTGCCCGTGGTTCTGGTGTTCCAGGTGGTTATCGCCGCCGACCGTCACATCATGGGTGCCAACCGCAATGGTCGCGTGTGGAACGTGCTCACTTGGGCGACTATCGCCGTGATTACGGTGCTGACAGTCGTCATGTTTGTGCTGCAAGCGATGGGCTACAGCGCTTAACGCCCACTTTTGCTTCCGAACAGGCCGCAGCGATGGGCTGCGGCCTGTTTTTGTCTGCTATAGGGTGTTAGTTATATGGCAGTGGGCAAAAAATGCCAAATATGAGTACTGTTGCTAAGTGAATAGCATTTACATTCAAGAAGATAATAAACATAACCTATAGTATGTTCATTAAAATTGGCTCCAATACGCCTTAAACCAGTCAGGTTGGCTGCTTTAGGGGGTTGTAGGGTTCGCTCGGACGTCATTTTGGGTGGTTTTGCCTGCTACTAAAATGGTAGCAGTACTCATATTTGCCCTTTTTTGCCCACAGACCTTTGAGGGTGCGGCGAAAAGGGCTTGTTTTGATTGTTTGGGGCAGGCGCGAGGCGCGGAAACGATGTCTGGAGCGACGGAGCGGCCTGGAATTCATCCGTAGAGGTCTTCATTGGCTGCGCCAGGAGTGTCCCTAACTGCCGGAGGGGGTGTCTGCCGTGGCAGACA
>NZ_JAQLEM010000008.1 GCF_028209885.1 Collinsella aerofaciens
GGTTTATCGCGAGTTCCGCACGAGCCGAAGGCCACTTAATGTGGCCTTCGTGCGAGCAGGACTGCCCGAGCAGGAAACCTTATGCCCCGCCCCTCCGGAGCCACACGGGAGCCACTGCTAAGTTATCCCCCGGCATTCAGAAAATCTAAGTGCCAAAAAATAAGATTTTTTGACTCTGTGTTGTATAACCCGCCATTCGTGGGTACCATTCAACGCGTACGCAAACAAAAAGGGTTAATTCGCGTGGTATAACCGCGCGGCCCAAAAAGGAGGAGACAAGCATGTCGTCTTTGAAGCCGCTTGCAGATCGTGTTCTGGTCAAGCCCGACGAGGCCGAGCAGAAGACCGCTTCTGGTCTGTATATCGCCAGCAACGCTCAGGAGAAGCCGCAGCGCGGCACCATCGTTGCCGTTGGCGCCGGCAAGGTCAACGACAAGGGTGAGCGCATCCCCATGGACGTCAAGGTCGGTGACGTTGTCATCTACGGTAAGTTCGGTGGCAACGAGGTCAAGGTCGACGGCGAGAAGTATCTGCTGATGCGCGCCGACGACATCTACGCCGTCGTCGAGGCCTAGTTTCGTCAGAATCTCTGATTCGTCTTTGAACGCGCCCGCCGCACAGGACTCGGAAGCGGCGACGCGAGTCACATTTCTTTTGGAGGATTACCTACCATGGCAAAGAACATTACGTTCAACACCGATGCCCGCGCTAAGCTTGCCAAGGGCGTCAACACTCTGGCCGACGCCGTTACCGTCACCATGGGCCCCAAGGGTCGCTACGTTGCGCTGCAGCGCACGTTCGGTGCCCCGACCATCACCAACGACGGCGTTTCCGTCGCCAAGGAGATCGAGCTCGAGGACAACATCGAGAACATGGGCGCTCAGCTGGTGAAGGAGGTCGCCACCAAGACCAACGACACCGTGGGTGACGGCACCACCACCGCAACCCTGCTCGCCCAGGCCATCGTCAACGACGGTCTGCGCAACGTCGCCGCTGGCGCCAACCCGCTGGCCATCCGTCGCGGCATCGACAAGGCCGTTAACGCCGCCGTCGCCGAGATGAAGAAGCAGGCCAAGCCGGTCGAGACCAAGGAGCAGATCGCTTCCGTCGGTACCATCTCCGCTGGTGACCCCGAGGTCGGCGAGAAGATCGCCGAGGCCATGGAGGTCGTGGGCAAGGACGGCGTCATCACCGTCGAGGATTCCCAGACGTTCGACATCACCATCGACACCGTCGAGGGCATGCAGTTCGACAAGGGCTATGTCTCCGCTTACTTCGTCACGGACAACGACCGCATGGAGGCCGTGATGAAGGATCCGTACATCCTCATCACCGACCAGAAGATCTCCAGCGTTCAGGACATCATGCCCGTTCTCGAGGCTGTCCAGCGCGCTGGCCGTGGCCTGCTCATCATCGCTGAGGACATCGACGGCGAGGCTCTGCCTACCCTGGTCCTCAACAAGATCCGTGGCGCCCTCAACGTCTGCGCCGTCAAGGCCCCGGGCTACGGCGATCGCCGCAAGCGCATCCTCGAGGACATCGCCGTCCTCACCGGTGGCCAGGCTGCCCTGGACGAGCTGGGCGTGAAGGTCGCTGACATCACCGCCGATATGCTCGGTACCGCTAAGTCCGTCACCATCTCCAAGGACAACACCGTCGTCGTCGGCGGCGCTGGCTCCAAGGAGGCCATCGACGCCCGTATCGCTCAGATCAAGGGCGAGATGGAGAACACCACCTCTGACTTCGACCGCGAGAAGCTCCAGGAGCGCCTGGCCAAGCTCTCCGGTGGCGTTGCCGTCATCAAGGTCGGCGCTGCTACCGAGTCCGAGCTCAAGGAGATCAAGCACCGCGTCGAGGATGCCCTGCAGGCTACCCGCGCTGCTGTCGAGGAGGGCATTGTCGCCGGTGGCGGCGTCGCCTTCATGGACGCTGCTCCTGCGCTCGACGCTGTCGAGATCGACGACCCCGAGGAGAAGATCGGCGTCGACATCGTCAAGAAGGCTCTGACCGCTCCGGTCGCTACCATCGCCAAGAACGCTGGCTTTGAGGGCGCCGTCGTGGTCGACAAGGTTGCCGAGCTGCCTGCCGGCCAGGGTCTCAACTCTGCCAACGGCGAGTGGGGCGACATGATCGAGATGGGCGTCCTCGACCCCGTCAAGGTCAGCCGCGTCACCCTTCAGAACGCTGCTTCTGTCGCCAGCCTGATCCTCATCACCGAGGCCACCGTCTCCGATGTGCCCAAGAACACTCAGCTTGAGGACGCTATCGCTGCTGCTACCGCTGGTCAGCAGGGCGGCGGTATGTACTAAGGCCGACAAGGTCTAGAACTCCCACCGGGAATCCGGGGGCGTGACGGGGCTTCTCTCCGGAACGTCCTCGGACATGCAAAGAGGCTCCGCATCGCGCTTCGCGCTGCGGAGCCTCTTTGCGTCCTGCGGAATGTTCCGGAGAGAAGCCCCGTCACGCCCCCGGATCCCCTGCGTTTACGGCCTTGAGGTCGGCGTGGGCGGAGATCGTGGCTGATGGGGATACGTGTCCCGGTCGCTGTTTCGCGGCTTTGCCGCGAAAGGCGCGTTACTTTGGGACGGGTGGGGAACGTGGTTGTTGCGGTAACTGGTCCCCGCCATAAATTACCCATGGCATACTTGCGCGAAAGCCTACTGGTGCTACACTTGCAATTGCTGTTTCAGGGCGGGGTGAAATTCCCCACTGGCGGTAAATCGGGCGGTGCCAAAGGGGCGCCGTGGTGCAGGCGAGACGCCTGCGGCCGAGCCGATGAGTCCGCGACCCGTGTGTGCGTTGGTTCGCATGCCGGCTGAACTGGTGAGATTCCAGTACCAACGGTTAGAGTCCGGATGAAAGAGGCAGGTGATCTTATGTCTGAACAGTCGCAGCATATCCATTTTGAGAACACGAATAGGTGGAGCACCAAACAGCTCGTTACCATGGCGTTGATGTGCGCCTTGGGCGCCCTGTTTATGTACGTGCAGCTGCCTATCCTTCCTTCGGCGCCGTTTTTGACGTATGACCCGTCGCTGGTACCGGCGATGGTGTGCGGGTTTGCGTATGGTCCTGGCGCCGGCACTGCTGTTGCCGCTATGGCTATCGTTATCCATGCGCTCACCACGGGTGACTGGGTCGGCGCGCTTATGAACCTGGTTGCCACGCTGGGCTACATTCTGCCTGCGGCTATCGTCTATCAGAAGATGCATACCTATAAGGGTGCCGTGATTGGCCTGGTGCTCGGCGTTATTGCCGCTACGGCGTTGTCTATGGTCGCAAACCTTACCATTGGCGTATGGTTCTGGTATGGCTCGGTCGATGTGATCGCCCCGCTCATGATTCCTGCCGTGCTGCCGTTCAACCTTATCAAGACCGTGCTTAACTCGGTGTTGACACTGGCGGTGTATAAAGCGGTCTCCAACCTCATCACGCCTAAAAAGGACCAGGTCAAAGGCCGCGCATGATTGAGTGTCGGGGCGTTTCCTTTAGCTATGACGGTGCCGTACCGGCGCTCGACGGCGTCGATCTGAATATCGAGGACGGCGAGTTTTTCTGCATCCTCGGTGGCAATGGGTCGGGCAAGTCGACGTTTGCCAAGCATCTGAATGCACTGTTGCAGCCCGATGCGGGCACGGTACGCATCAACGGCATGGATGCGTCCGACCCCGAGCTGGTCTACGACATTCGTTCGACCGCGGGCATGGTATTCCAGAATCCCGACGACCAGCTGGTGGCAACGCTTGTCGAAGATGACATTGCGTTTGGTCCCGAAAACCTAGGCGTGCCATCGGCGCAAATTGCGCAGCGCGTACGCGAGGCGCTGAAGGGCGTGGGCCTGGTGGGCTTTGAGCACCACGAGACCCATGCGCTTTCGGGCGGCCAAAAGCAGCGCGTGGCGCTTGCCGGCGTGCTTGCCATGGAACCGCGCGTGCTTATATTGGACGAGGCTTCCTCGATGCTTGATCCGCGTGGGCGCAAGGGCCTCATGAAGGCTTGCCGCGCGTTGCACGATCGCGGCATGACCATCGTGATGATTACGCACTTTATGGAAGAGGCCGCCGAGGCCGATCGTGTCGCGGTGTTTCGGGCGGGGCATGTTGCCATGCTGGGTACGCCCGAGGAGATTCTGACGCGGGCGAATGAACTCGCTCAGCTTAACCTGGATATGCCGGCGTCGTGCTGCTTAGGTAGGACACTTCGTGCGAAGGGCGTGCCCGTTTGCGCGCAGGTACGTGAGGCGGATATGGTCGCCGAGATTGCGCAGACTTATGCCGAGCGAAGTGGGGCAGGCACCGCGGGGCAGCCTTCCGCATCCCAGTTGGAAATCGCTGACGGCACTGTTCCGGTAGACAACGAGGGCAACGCGTCGGAGCCCGTCATCGAGCTATCCCATGTTTCGTACAGTTATTCGCTCAGTCCGCGCGAGCGCCGCCGCTGGCATAAGCGCTCGGCCACTGCGGGCAAATCGAGCAAACGGGCTCTCTGGGGAAACGACCCAAGCAGCCCGTGGGCGCTGCGCGATGTATCGCTGACGGTGCGTCGCGGCGAGTTCCTGGGCTTGGCAGGTCATACCGGTTCGGGTAAGTCGACGCTGGTCCAGCATCTCAACGGTTTGATTCGCCCCCAGGAGGGATCCGTTCGCGCGCTGGGGCTCGATCTGTCAAACAAGAAAGACGCCGCCGCGGTTAAGGCCAAGGTCGGCGTGGTGTTTCAATATCCTGAGCGTCAGCTGTTTGCCGAAACCGTGGCGCAGGACGTGGCGTTTGGTCCGCATAACCTTGGCTTGCCGCAAGATGAAGTCGACCGTCGTGTCGAGTCATCGCTCTCACGCGTGGGCCTCGACCTTTCCACGGTCGGCGACAAGAGTCCCTTTGAGCTTTCGGGCGGTCAGCAACGGCGTGTGGCATTCGCCGGCGTGCTCGCCATGGAGCCCGAAGTCCTGGTGCTCGATGAGCCCATGGCGGGGCTCGATCCGGCTGCGCGCAGGGATTTCCTTGAGCTTATCGATCGACTTCACCGCGATGGCCTGACCGTTGTCATGGTTTCGCACAGCATGGATGACCTGGCCAATTGCTGCGACCGTATTGTCGTGATGAACGAGGGCGCGGTGTTTGCCGAGGGCACGCCCGCTCAGGTGTTTGCGCATGCGGATGAGCTTAAATCAATCGGCTTGGGTGTTCCCGCTGCCCAACGTATGGCGCTGGCGCTTGCGAAGGCAGGCGTGCCGCTGCGCTTTGACGGCCTCTATACGGTTGAGTCGCTGGCAGATGAGTTGGTGGACCTGCTAATCGGTCGCTCGGGCGGTTCCTCTAACGTCGCGGACATTGCTAAATCCAAGACGGTCGCGCGAGAGGAGGGCTGCTGATGGAGGCGTTTTCGTTTGGCAGCTACTATCCCGGCGATAGTGCGATCCACCGCCTGGACCCGCGAACTAAGTTGCTCTTGGGCTTTGTGTTTCTGATCACGACGCTCACGGTCAGCAGCTTCCGCGGACTGGCCCCGGTCGCAATCTTCGTTGTGCTGACCTATGCCGTGTCTCGGGTGCCGGTTCGTCGCGTTCTGTCGTCGATGGCGCCGCTGCTGGCAATCGTCGTCGTGGTCGCGGTGCTCAACTTGTTTACCGATCAGAGTGGGCGCATCCTGTGGCAGCTTGGCTTTTTGCAGGTGAGCGAGGGCTCGCTGCGTTCTGCGGCGTTTATGGCGTGCCGTCTGACGTTGATGATGGCCGGCATGAGCGCCATTACACTCACCACGCCCACGCTCGACCTCACCGCGGGCTTTGAGCGTCTGCTCGCACCGTTTGCGCGCGTGGGGCTCCCTGCGCATGAGCTTGGCATGATCATGGGTATCGCGTTGCGCTTTATGCCGCAGTTCGCCACCGAGATGAAGCAGACGGCGGACGCGCAGGCAAGCCGCGGCGCGCGCGTGACGGGCGGTCCGCTCGGCGGTGTGCGCATGCTCGGCAGTGTGGCGATTCCGCTGTTCACCGGCGTGTTCCGTCATGCCGAGACGCTTTCGGCCGCCATGGATGCGCGCTGCTATCACGGCGAACAGGGACGCACGCGTCTGCATGCACTTACGTTTGGCCGCGGGGATGCACTGGCCGCGGTGGTGACGGCGCTGCTGCTCGCGTGTGTCATCGTCATCAACCTTCAACTTGTTTAGGCGCGATTCGAGCGCAAGAAAGGGGTCCCTATGACCGACAACGACCGCACGGCTCAGCTTGAGCGCGCCTGTTCGTATCTCAGGCGCATTCCGGCGTGGTATCTTGCCACGACCGATGCGAGCGACGGGCATCAGCCCCGCGTGAGGCCGTTTTCGTTTGCCATGGTTGATGATGGCAAGCTGTGGTTTTGCACGTCGCGCGACAAGGACGTATGGGCGGAGTTGAGCGCGAATCCCAAGTTTGAGGTATCGGGCTGGAAGCCGGGGGAGTGCTGGATCGTGTTGACCGGTGAGGCCGCACTTGAGGACGACGCAGTTGCGAGCGACAAGGTGCGTCAAGCGGGTTTTAAGCACATGGTGGGCATCGGTGAGGAGCACGAGAGCGCCAACGACGGCCGCCTTGCGTTCTTCTCGGTCCGCAACATCGCCGCGCGATTCTGCGATATCGACGGCAGCGAAGAGCGCCTCGAGCTCTAATTTCCCAAATTGACTACCCATTCCAAAAAGACTGGTCGGGCGACAGGAGGAAACGTGGACGGATTGAATACGGTTTTGGAGTATCTGACGTCGGTGCCGGCGTGGTATCTGGCGACGAGCGTGGACGGGCAGCCACATGTGCGTCCGTTCTCGTTTGCACAGATTCAGGACGGCAAGCTGTGGTTTGTGACAGCGCGCACTAAAGATGTGTGGCAGGAGCTGCTGCAAAACCAACGCTTTGAGGCCACGAGTTGGTGGCCGGGCCATGGCTGGCTCATCTTGCGCGGGCGTGCCGGCTTGGATGACCGGGCTTTAGACGAAATGCGCGAAGCCGGGTGGAAGCATCTAGAGCGCCTGGGCGAGCACTATGAGGGTCCTAACGACCCCACGCTCGTCTTCTTTAGCGTCGAGGATCCTGAGGCTTTTATCTGCAATCACGACGAATGGGTGCCGGTCGAGCTCTAGCCAGCTGGCTCATCCCAACAACTTAGTTTTCGCATGGACGGGCCCCGTGTTGCCCGGCGCCGTAAGGAGTGCCGGTCGATACGGGGCCCGCTCAATTTGTCAATTCCTTCAAGCGAATGTGTCGGGAATGTTTCAATGCATGAACATACAAGCCATTTACGTGTTCATGCATCTTTCGGTGCTAAAGTTTCAACCCACTTCATAACGACGGCTGCGGGATGCGCATTGGTGCATAACTGCAGACAAGGAGTCCGATATGTCTTTAAAGGTTGGAATCGTAGGTGCGGCTGGATATGCTGGCGCCGAGCTCATTCGCCTCGTGCTCGGTCATCCCGAGTTTGAACTTACTGCCATTACGTCAAACGCCGATGCTGGCCAGCCGTTGTCTGCGGTGTACCCGAGCTTTGCCGGCGTGAGCGATCTTGTCTTCACGACGCACGATGCCCCCGAGCTCAAGAACTGTGACGCGGTCTTTTTGGCCGTGCCGCACACGGCCGCCATGGCACAGGTGCCCGCCCTGCTTGCCGCGGGAGTCTCCTGCATTGACCTCTCGGCCGACTATCGCCTGAGCGATCCGGCCATCTTTGAGGCCTGGTATGCCGCCGAGCACGCGAGCCCCGAGCTACTCAAGAGCCGCGCCTTTGGTCTGCCCGAGCTGTTCTGCCAGGATTTGGAGACCGCTGCATCCGACCACGCCGATGGCAAGCCCGTACTGGTTGCCTGCGCCGGTTGCTATCCCACCGCAACGAGCCTTGCCGCCGCGCCTGCCGTGCGCGCCGGCTGGGTTGCCCAGAGCGGCCCCGTGATCGTTGACGCCATCAGCGGTGTAACGGGTGCCGGTAAGTCCTGCAACGCCCGTACGCATTTTTGCAGCGCGGACGAAAACCTGGAGGCCTATGGCGTGGGCAAGCATCGTCACACGCCCGAAATCGAGCAGATCTTGGGCCTAACCGATCGCGTCGTCTTTACCCCGCACCTGGCACCGCTCAAGCGCGGCCTGCTCTCTACGGTGACGATGCCGCTTACGCCGCAGGCTATCGATACCTTGACCCTTGAGGACGTTGTCGACCATTACAAGCAGTTCTACGCCGGTCGCACCTTCGTGCGCGTACTCGATGCCGGCCAGCAGCCCAAGACGGCTTCGGTCGTCGGCACCAACGCCGCCCAGATCGGCCTCGCGCTCAACAAACGCGCGGGCGTTCTGGTGGCTACGGGCGCCATCGACAATCTGTGCAAGGGTGCAGCAGGCCAGGCGGTCCAGTGCGCCAACATCGTCTTTGGTTTTGACGAGCGACGAGGCTTGCCCACAGTGGCGTGCCCGGTGTAGCACATTCGATTGTTGACGATTTGGTAGTCGGGCATCGAGTGGGGCGCCACTCTTAAGCTGGTCTAGTAGTTGCGACCGGTATGGCGTGCCAGCCGATGCCCGCTTTTTTATTTGATATAAGGAGTCGTAGGGACGATGAATATAGGGCAGCTCGATATCAAGATCCGCGCCGTCGAGGGTGGCGTTACGGCAGCGGCCGGCTTTAAGGCCGCGGGTATTCATGCCGGATTCCGCAAGAATCCCGAGCGCTTGGATTACGCGCTTGTCGTGCCCGATAAGCCCTGTCCCGGCGCCGGCGTGTTTACGACCAACCGCTTTTGCGCAGCGCCTGTGCAGGTGAGCCGCGCCAATCTGGGCGGCGCCGACAAGGGCTATGGCATCATCGCCGGTGTTTCTATCAACTCCGGCAACGCCAACGCCGCCACGGGCGAGACCGGTCTTGCCTGCGCGCGCGAGACCTGCAACATCGCCTCGCAGGTCATCGGCTGCGAGCCCCAGCAGATTTTGGTCGCCTCCACGGGCGTAATTGGTCAGATTCTGCCGATCGACACGTTTGAGACCGCCGTTCCTGCTGCCTACGAGGCGCTCTCCGCCCACGGTGGCGCCGATGCCGCCCGCGCTATCATGACGACCGACACGCACTCCAAGGAGTATGCTGTGTGTTACCGCAGCGAGGCCGCGGGGCACGCAGGTAATGCCTATACGGTGGGCGGTATGTGCAAGGGCTCGGGCATGATCATGCCCAACATGGCCACCATGATCGCAGTCATCACTACCGATGCCCCCGTCGAGCCGGCGGCGCTTCACGCCCTGTTACTCTCCACCGTCAAGCAGACCTTCAACAAGGTAACGGTCGACTCCGACACCTCGACTAACGACACCTGCATCATGCTTGCTTCCGGCGCTGCCGCAGATGCCGAGCCTATTGTCGAGGGCTCTGACGCCTTCGACGAGCTGGCCTTTGCCGTGCATGAAGTGTGCGAGAGCCTGGCGCGCAACATCGCCGCAGATGGCGAGGGCGCATCCAAGCTCGTGACGGTTAACGTAACCGGCGCCGTAAACGACGAGGAGGCCGATATCGCCGCCCGTGCCGTCGCCAACTCGCCGCTCGTCAAGACCTGCATCGCCGGCCACGACTGCAACTGGGGCCGCGTTGCCATGGCGCTCGGCAAGTGCGGCGTGCAGTTTAACCAAGAAGATGTGTCCATCGACATGATGGGTATGCCCGTCTGTCGCGATGGCCTGACGGTCCCCTTCGATGAGGACGAAGCCCTGCGACGTTTTGAGGCGCCCGAGATTGTGATCTCGGCAGACCTGGGCGCCGGGGACGCGGCGACCACCGTGTGGACTTGCGACCTCACGCACGAGTACATCTCCATTAACGGCGACTACCGTTCCTAGACTCCCGATGTGCCGCGCGCCCCGCTGCAATAGCGGGCAACGAGGTACGGCGCGATAGCTACACGAAAGACGAGGCAGACTATGAAGTTCGCACGCGATTGTCGCTCGAGCGAATCCAACGAAGTTACCGCGCAGTTGCTGTTCGAGGCGCTGCCGTGGATTAAGAACCTGACCGGTAAGACGGTCGTTATCAAGTACGGCGGTGCCGCCATGGTCGACGAGCAACTGCGTCGTGACGTGATGAGCGACATCGTCCTGCTCAAGATTATCGGCATGCGCCCTGTTATCGTGCACGGTGGCGGCAAGGCCATCAACGAGGCTCTCAGCCACTACGACATCCCCGTCGAGTTTAAGAACGGCCAGCGCGTGACTACGCCTGCCACGATGGATATCGTGCGCGAGGTGCTGGGCGGCAAAGTCAACCAGGAGCTGGTCGCGGCGCTCAACCACCACGGCAACCTGGCCGTGGGCGTGTCCGGCAGCGACGCCGGTACCCTTATCGCCGAGCCACTCGATCCAGAGCTCGGACGCGTAGGCAAGGTCACGCACGTCAACACCGACTATATCGAGCGTTTGCTCGACAGTGAGTACATTCCCGTTATCGCCACGGTCGCGGCGGGGGAGGACGGTGGCTTCTTCAACATCAACGCCGATACCGCCGCCGGTGCCGTTGCGGCGGCGCTTCATGCGCATAAGGCGATTTTTTTGACCGATGTCGACGGTCTGTACAAGGACTTTAGCGACAAGGATTCGCTTATCTCCAACCTGACGCTCGACGAGGTCAATGAGATGCTCTACGGCGGCGAGGTCGACAAGGGCATGATCCCCAAGCTGCGCGCCGCCGTCGATGCGCTTACCGCCGGTGTGTTCCGCGCACACATCATCAACGGCACCACGCCGCATTCGCTGCTCTTGGAGCTGCTGACCGATGCCGGCGTCGGTACTGTGATCCACTCCACCGAGACGGCCTACGAGTTCGATACGCATCCGCACCCGCTTTCGACGTTTGCGGCGCGCCTGACCGAGAACCTCGACGAGGTCGAGAAGCTCCAGACGGTCTAGCTGACCCACGGTCGTCGCGTCCCTGCACCCATAGCCCTGCGCCGTACGGCGCCCAACGAAAGGCATCCCATGTCACTTGCAACTCAACAATCGCTCGAATCCCATTACGTTATGCATACCTTTGGTCGCTCTCCGGTAGAGTTTGTCGAAGGCCACGGCATGAAGCTCACCGGCGACGATGGCCGTGAGTACCTCGACTTTCTTGCCGGCATCGGCGTGTGCAGCCTAGGTCATGGCGACCCGGCTGTGCTCTCGGCGCTCGAGGCGCAGACAAAAAAGCTCATGCATGTCTCCAATTACTTCTACATCGAGCAGCGTGGACAGGTCGCGGCGCTGCTGTCCAAGCTTGCCAACGACGACGTGGACAGTGCACGCGTGATTGCCGATGCCATTGCCGCCGGCGATGAGACCACGGCCGCTGCGCTCGGTGCCCCGGCTGCGGACGAGCAGGTGTGGGAGACGTTCTTTGCTAATTCTGGTGCTGAAGCCAACGAGGGCTCGATGAAGCTCGCGCGTCTGTACGCCAAGCGTGCTGGTAACGGCGGCAACACCATCGTATGCATGCGCGGCGGCTTCCACGGCCGTACGCTCGAGACCATTGCCGCCACCATGCAGGATTGGCTGCAGGATAGCTTCCGCCCGCTGCCGGGCGGCTTTGTGGCCTGCACACCCAACGATGTCGATGAGCTGCGTGCAATCTTTAAGCAGCTGGGAAGCGAGATTTGCGCCGTCATGCTCGAGCCGATTCAGGGCGAGAGCGGTGTGCACCCCATGACCGAGGAGTTTATGGCGGCAGCGCGCGACTTGGCACACGAGGTGGGTGCCGTTCTTATCGCCGACGAGGTCCAGTGTGGCATCTTCCGCTCCGGCAAGCCGTTTGCATTCCAGACCTATGGCGTGGAGCCCGACATTATGAGCCTTGCCAAGGGGATTGCCGATGGCGTGCCCATGGGTGCCGTGGTGGCAAAGAAGGAGATCGCCGACGTGTTTAAGCCGGGTGACCACGGCTCGACCTTTGGCGGTAGTTGCTTGGCTGTCGCGGCGTGCGCCGCGACGCTCTCCGCGCTTGTGCGCGGCGACTACGCTGAGCATGCCGCCAAGGTGGGTGCTTATATGGAGCAGGCTCTGGCCAAGCTTCCGCACGTTACCGAGGTACGCGGTCGCGGCTTAATGCTCGGCTGCGATCTGGATGACGCTGCGGGCGATGCGCATGATATTGTTGCCCGCGCGCTGGCCGCCGGCGCCGTGATTAACGCTACTGGTGCCCACACGCTGCGTTTCCTGCCGCCGCTTGTCTGCGAGGAAGCCGACGTGGACAGCCTGATCGAGATTTTGTCGGACGTTTTGGCCTAACACAGCGCAATAACTCAATTTGGACTGGGTTCCGGACTGCGGACGTGCCATATGCGGCACGATTCAGCGGTCTGGAGCCCGTTTTGTTATCGATTTACCATGGCTGGGATAGGCCGTGTGCAAAAAGTGGCAAATATGAGTACGGGCACTAACTTCGTAACATATAAATTAGGCGTTTTTAGATGAGTTGGGCCACATATGTCCAGTTTTGTAGTAACTAAATTGGCTTAACTGGACTATCAGTCGTCGTCCCAATGTCGGATTTGCCTTTTATGACTTCGAAAACGCTGCTACCAAAAAGGTAGCAGTACTCATATTTGGCATTTTTTGCACACGGGTATTCGCCAAGGGTCCATTTCGCCGCTCGCTTTCGCTTCGGGCCTACGGCCCTCGCGTGCTGCGCTGGAAAACGCTTACGCGTTTCCTCAGCTCCGCACCCTTGCGGGTTCGAATCCCTCTGCGATGGGCCCGAAAAAGGAAAGGCCTCCATCGCTGGAGGCCTAACAATTCAGTGGTGGGCGATGAGGGATGTCCGCGTGCGGCTGGCGCCGCCCGCGCCCCGCTTCGTCGCTTCGCTCCTCGCGTGCTGCGCTGGAAAACGCTTCGCGTTTCCTCAGCTCCGCACCCTTGCGGGTTCGAATCCCTCTGCACGGGGCCCAAAAAGGAAAGGCCCCCATCGCTGGGAGCCTTTTCAATCAAGTGGTGGGCGATGAGGGATTCGAACCCCCAGCCTTGTGCGTGTAAAGCACCTGCGCTAACCGTTGCGCCAATCGCCCGCAGGGATTGAGTATAGCGGAAACCCCGTGCTGTTCACCGCTAATTCATAACGAAACTTACGCGGCGACTTCGGCGCCCTTGTCCTCGTCGATAAAGAAGCGCTTGTACCAGATGAGGAACGTCAACGTGGTATAGATCTTGCGCTGGTTGAGCGCGCGACCCTCAAAGTGATCGTCAAGCAGTTTCATGAGCGCATCGGTGTCAAAGAAATCGGCAGCCCACGGTGCGGTGAAGTATTCCTTTACGTAGTCGTAGTACTTTTGCTCGCGCAGCCAGAACTTGACCGGTACGGGGAAGCCCACCTTCTTGCGCGTTGCCCACTCGTCGGGCAGCGTGCGGTTGGCAGCGTGACGCAGAACGAGCTTGCAGCCTTCTTCGTTAACACGGTAGTTGGCGGGAATGTGCTCGGCAAACTCCATGACCTTCTTGTCCAGGAACGGGACGCGAAGCTCCAGAGAATGCGCCATGCACATCTTGTCTGCCTTGAGCAGGATATCGCCCGGTAGCCACATGTTCATATCCAGATACTGTTTCTTGGAAAGCTCGCAGCAGTTGGGAACCTGCTTGTAGTACTCGGCGCACATTTCGGCGGCGTTCTTGCCGGTGTCATAAGCGGGCTTGAGCACCTCGTCGACCTCGGAGGGATCGAACACCTTTGCCTGACCCACATACCAGCGCTCGGGAACCTCGGCGCATTTCGTCAGGAAGTTGTGGCCCTTAAAGTAGGGGAGATGCTGAACGAGCGAGCCCAGGGCGCGACGTACGCCGAGCGGCACGCGCTTCTTAAAGGAGCGCATCTCGGGGGTGTCCTCGTACCACTCGTAGCCGGCAAACAGCTCGTCGGCACCCTCGCCCGAAAGGACGACGGTGACCTCCTCGGAAGCCATCTGCGCCAGATAGTACAGCGGCACGCTGGACAGGTTCGATTGCGGCTCGTCCATGTGGTACTGGATATCGGGCAGTGCATCGAAGAACTCGTCGGCGGTAATCATCTTGCGCACGTTCTTGATGCCCAGCTTGTCGGAAAGCTCGGCAGCGTAGTTGGTCTCGTTGAAGTTCTTGTAATCAAAGCCGACAGAATACGTGGTGTCGGGCATGAGACAGGCGGCAATGTAGCTGGAGTCCACGCCGCCAGAAAGGAACGAGCCCACCTTAACATCGGCGATTCGGTGTGCAGCGACGCTTTCGTGCACGACCTTGTCGCACTCGTCCACGTACTCCTCGAAGGTCTTGGAGTTGTCGTCGGTGAAGTCACAGCTCCAGTAACGCTTGATGTCCATGGTGTTGGTCGTCAGGTCATACGTAAAGCAATGCGCCGGGGCAAGCTTGAACACGCCCTTAAAGAAGGTCTCCTCCGTGGCGGGGAATTGCAGCGTCAGGTAGGGGCGTAGCGCGTCGTGGTTGACAGCCTTCTCAAACTTGGGATGGTCCAGGAAGCTCTTGATCTCGGAGCCAAGCAGCAGCGAGCCATCGGATGCCTGGTAGTAATAAAACGGCTTGATACCAAAGATGTCACGAGCGCCAAAGAGCTTGTTCTTGTTCTGGTCGTGGATCACGAACGCGTACATGCCGCGTAGGCGGTTGACCAGGTCCTCGCCCCACTCCTCGTAACCGTGTACCAGGACCTCGGTATCGGCGTTGCAGTGGAAGGCGTAGCCGGCTGCCTCCAGCTCGGCGCGAAGCTCCTGGAAGTTGTAGATCTCTCCGTTGAAGACAATCGTGACCTTGCCGTCGTCGCTCGACATGGGCTGAGCTCCAGCTTCGGAAAGATCAAGAATCGAAAGACGACGGAAGCCAAGGGCAACGTTGTTGACGATATGCTGGCCGCCCATATCGGGACCACGGTGGATGATGCGATTCATCATAGCCGTGAGAACCAGCTCACTCTGTTCATCTGTACCGGTAAAACCGACAAAACCGCACATGCAAGATCCTTTCTGCTGACGGCTCAGGTGTACTGCCGCAAGGATTGTGGCAGCTGATGTCAAATAATCTTTACTATCATGCCAATCTTTTGTTTCGTGATAGGGCATAAGCGCCGAGCGAACCGAAAAAACCACGCCCGATCTTCAGATGAAGCGGCGGGTCGTGGTTGTGAACGCTATGTATGAGCGGTTAGCGCTTGCTGCGCTCGGCGAGACGGTGCTCCACCTTGGTGACGATGTGGATGAGCGGAATCGTCACGACCAGATAGTAAAGTGCGGCGCAAATGTAGGGCGTAATGTTGCCCGTGGTGGCCGTGAGGTTTTTGGAGAACAGCATGAGCTCCATGACGCCAACGCTCGAAAGCAGTGACGTGTCCTTGTACAGCATAACGAACTCGCTGGTCATAGTCGGTATAACGTAACGTACGGCTTGCGGGATCACGATGCGCGACATAACTTGGGACCAAGTCATGCCAAGCGAGTAGGCAGCTTCCGCTTGACCATGCGGTACGCTCTCGATGCCGGCGCGGAAAATCTCGGCAAGATAGGCCGAGCAGTTGATGGCTAGGACGCCAACGCCGAGCGGCAGATTGGGCACGTTGAGACCGATCATAGGGAACCCAAAGAACGCAATGTAGATCTGCAGGAAGAGCGGGGTTCCGCGCAGGACGTTGATGTATGTTACGGCGATGCCGCGCAGCATACGACTATGACTGATTTTCATAAAGGCAAACAGCAAGCCGATGGGGATGGCGAGCGGAAAACCGATGGCGGTCACGGCAAGTGCTATGCCCCAGCCCTTAAAGAGCGAGGCGATTGAGGTGACGATAATCTGCGGCTTGCAGAACATGCCCAAAAACGGGTTGGAGTTCCATGCGGCAACCCAAGGCTGGGCATCGAGCCAGGCGACGATTTCTTGCACCATGGTGCTCTCCGAGACGCTGATGGTGTTGCTCTCGGGAAGATCTCGCTTGTCGCCGTCGACGACATAGCTGCCGGTGACGGCATAGGCACCCGCGTTGCTCGGGAATACGACGTCGGGGACGACAACGCGAATCTGCGAGCCGGCAGCGACGGGATCGGCGAACTTGATGACGAGTTTTGAGCCGTTCAACGAGCACGATGCCTTGACACCCGTCTGGTTCAGTCCGTCGAGCAGCGTGACCTTAACATCGGTGTTTTCAAACGATCCGCCCTCGGGCAGCTCAAGCTCAATTTGCGAGACGTCGCCCTCGTCGCTACCCGTTGTCGCTTCCCAGGTCAGGCGGGTTGCGATGCCGCCGAGCACGCCGCTGCCGCCGTCTTCGTTTGACTTGGCGGTCGCCGAGGTGACGGCGAGTGAAGCGCCCGTCGCGTCCTCTGAGCTCGAGGCATCCTCGTTATCGGACCCGCTCGTGGGTGCCATGCCAAACCACTTCTCGTACAGTTTGTCATAGGCGCCGGAGCTCTTGATCTTGGCAAGGGCATCGTTGATGGCCTGTGTCAGCTCGGGGTTGTCTTTAGAGACGGCAATGCCAAACTGCTCGCCCGTCGGAACCTCTTTGATGATCTCCATGCCGGTAAAGGAATTCGAAACCATCCACTGCTCAACGGGCAGATCGCATACGACCGCCTGGCACTGACCACTCATGACGGCGGTGAAGGCTGCCGTCCAGTCGTCAAAGTTGACGGTGGTTGCCTGCGGCAGGTTTTCGATTGCCCACTCTTCGGACGTGGTACCCGACTGCACGGCAATTTTGACGCCCGGTGCGTTGAGGCTATCGACCGTGTCGTATCCAGTGTTCTTTGCAACTGCGACGCCCTGGTTGGAGTCGATATAGGGGTCGGTGAAGTCGACCTCTTTCTTGCGCTCATCGGTAATCGTGATGTTACATGCGCCGACATCAGTCTTTACACCCTGTTTGACCATGGGGATAATGCCGTCGAACTTTTGCGCCGGCAAGTAGTTGAGCTCCAGACCGAGCTCGTCCGCGATCATGCCCATGAGTTCATAGGTAAAGCCCTGGTCTTCGCCGGAATCGTTGACGTATTCAAACGGGGGTGTGGCCAAGTCACTTGCGACGGTGAACTTGCCATTCTCGACGAGTGTGTAGGTGCTCGAGGCGTTCTGGGAGGACGAACAGCCGCTCGCGCCGATGGTGGTGGCAAGGGCCACAACGATCGTCGCGAAGGCGCAGACGATGCGCCGGGTCAACTGGACATGTGCCGAGCGGTGGCGACGTTCGAAGTGTCGTTTCATCTGGAATCCTTTGCTTGGGCATGATGGGTCGGCATTGTGGGTCAATGAGGCGCATCAAGACATTTGGATAAAGAATAGCACCCAGATTTCCTTGTTTTTACACGGGGTGGACACTGTTGTCATTTATTGGCCCACAGCACAGTCCATGCAATTTTTTAGAAGGCTGCAGTGCGCGCAAGGCCAGGTGGCATATTAGGATGGTTGATAATACAGAATGTTTCATCGTTTCTGCCGCGGGACGTCTTTTGCCCTTTAAGGCTGAATTTAGCGAGAGAGGTCTTTGTATGTCGAGTCCGACACAAGAGAAGCTAACTCTGATGCGCTATATAGAGTTGCTCGAGGAAGATGACCTTGTTGTTTCCAGACCGAGCGCTTCGTGCGACCAGCGCATTGAGTTTGCGACTGATGACTCGCGCCAGGTGCGTCCGGGCACGTTGTTCGTCTGCAAGGGCCGTGCGTTTAAGCGCGAGTACCTGCTTTCGGCAATCGCCGATGGCGCCGTGGCCTACGTTTCCGAGGTCGATTACGATGTTGATCTTCCCGCGGTGATTGTGAGTGATATTCGTCGCACGCTCGCCGTGGTGGCAGATGCCTTTTATGGGCACCCGTCGGGTAAGGTGAAGGTCTGCGCCTTTACAGGCACCAAGGGCAAGTCGACCTGCAGCTTTTATCTGCGCGGCATTCTCGCCAACGAGGCCAAGCTTACGGGCTGTCATCGGCCCGCTCTTAATACGGGCATTGAGTTCGACGACGGCATCGAGGCAGGCCCTTCCAAACTGACAACCCCCGAATCCTTCCTGCTGCAGTCTCGCATTGCGCATGCTGCGGAGGCGGGTGCCCCGTGGCTGGTTATGGAGGCATCGAGCCAGGGCCTCAAATACGAGCGCACGGGCAAGATCGCCTTTGAAGTCGGCGCCTTTACCAATATCGGCGAGGATCACATTTCGCCGATTGAGCATCCGACGCTCGAGGATTACTTTGCCAGCAAGCTCAAAATCTTCTCGCAGAGCCGTTTTGCCGTGGTCAATCTCGATATGGATAAGGTCGATCGTGTGCTCGAGGCGGCATCTCGTTGCGAACGTACGGTGACGTTCTCCCTGACCGACGAGCGTGCCGACGTGCTTGCGCTGGCGATTCGCAATGGTGACTGCGGCGTGGTGGCAACGGTGCGCACGCCCCGCTTTACGCGCGACATTGTGATTCCCACGCCGGTTAAGTTCAATGTGTCCAACGCGCTTGCCGCTATTGCCTGCGCCGAGGCCCTGGGCATTTCCGAAGAGGGTATCGTCCATGGCTTTGAGGGCGTCTTCGTTCCCGGCCGTATGGAGCTCTATCCGTCCGTATCGGGCAAAATCTTGGGCGTCGTCGATTTTGCACATAACGGCATGAGCCTCGAGACACTCCTGCGTGACCTGCGCGAGAACTATCCCGAGCGCGAGCTGGCGGTTGTATTTGGCGCTACGGGCGGTAAGGGTGTCGACCGACGCACCACGATGGGCATCGCCGCTGGCAAGTATGCCGACCGAATCGTGATTACCGAGGACGACCCCGGCCCCGAGAACGTCGAGGATATTTGCGCCGAGATCGCGCGCAACGTTCAAGCGCAGGGAAATGATAACTGGCAAATCGTGACTGATCGCGTTGCCGCTATCGAGACTGCCGTGCGCGAAACCGTCCGTCCCGCCGTGGTCATCGTGACCGGTAAGGGCGAGGAAGAGCGCATGCTGCGCAAGAACGGACCCGAGCCTTGCGAGCGCGACGGTTCGATTCTCAAGCGCACCCTTGCGGCGTACGACGCCTAAGACCAGAAGCCCCTTCTACGTAAATGGAGTGACCATGTCCCACAATACCCTGCCGACCGTCGCTGAGCTTTCGGGCGAGATGCGCGAGCGTCTTGCCAAGGTTAAGTACGTCTTTACCGACCTGGACGCCACCATGCTCGCGCCCGGCTCGTGCGTGCTGCGCGACAACGACGGCAACCCCTCGACCAAGCTCGTCGAGGCTGTCGTGGCACTTGCCCGCGCCGGCATCCAGGTGGTTCCCACCTCGGGCCGCAACCGTACCATGATCCACGAGGATGCGCGCGTGCTCGGCCTCAACTCCTACATCGGCGAGATGGGTGGCCTGGTCATGTACGACCTCAAGGCCAACGATTGGGAGTATCTGACCGGCGATATGCCCTACGACCCCGCCTGCGGCCTCACGCCGCATCAGGTGATCGAGCAGACCGGCGTGTGCGAGAAGATTCTCGCCCGCTGGCCGCATAAGATCGAGTACCACAACGACATGTCGACTGGCTACAAGTACCGCGAGGTCACCGTCGGCATGCGCGGCGATGTGCCCGACGACGAGGTCCAGGCCATTCTTGACGAGGCCGGCTGCGGCCTGGTCTGGGCCTGCAACGGTCACCTGACGCATCTGTCCAAGCCGACGACGCTCGAGCTCGAACGCGTCGAGGACGGCCGCGCGTTTAACATCAATCCCGCCGGCCTCAACAAGGGCGTTGCCATCGCACGTTTCTGCGAGCACCTGGGTATCGAGCGCGAGGAGACGCTGGCGCTCGGCGATTCCGAGTCCGACTTCTACATGGCTGACCACGTGGGCACGTTCTGCCTGGTCGAGAACGGTTTGACCAGCGCCGGCGCGCCCGAGTTCCTGGATGTTTGCGATAACGCCTACGTCACGCGCGGAAAGATTGTCGATGGCTGGGCGGCAACGGCAGAGCTGCTCGTCGCGGCCCGCTCGTAGTGCGGTCCTATCGTTCTGAGCCATATCTTTTCGAGAGAGAATCTGGTGAGGTAATGTCCTATATCGAGAATCTGGCTGGCGACACACGCCCCATTGGCGTATTCGACTCGGGTCTAGGCGGTCTGACGGTTGCGCGCGCGATTGCGACGGCGTTGCCGCACGAGTCCGTCTACTACTTCGGCGACACCAAGCGCTGCCCCTACGGCACCCGCACCGAGGACGAGGTGCGCTCGTTTGCACTGCAGGCGGGCCGTTGGCTGTCGAAGCACGACGTCAAGATCATGGTCATCGCCTGCAATACGGCGACCGCTGCGGCCTTGCGTTTGGCCCAGCAGGTGCTCGACGTCCCCGTCATCGGTGTGATTGCACCGGGCGCACGCGCGGCAATCAACAGCACCCGCACGCGCCGGGTGGGCGTGCTCGCCACCAACCTCACCATTCGCTCAGGCGCTTACACGCGTGCCATTCAGGACCTGGATGCCGGCGTCGACGTATACGGCTGCCCTGCCTCGAGCTTTGTCGAGGTCGTTGAGCACGAGCTCGCCTCGGGCGCACATCTGCAAGAGCAGTGGCTCGAGAACGAGGACATCTTTGATACGCCTGCCGTACGCGCGCTGGTCGGCGCCACGGTTGAACCGCTGCGCGACCACGGCATCGATACCGTGGTACTCGGCTGCACGCATTTTCCGCTGCTCGTGGGGCCTATTCGCCATGCGCTGGGTCCCGGAGTGCGCGTGGTGAGCTCCGCCGAGGAGACCACGCGCGAGCTGACCGATATTCTCACGCGCCGCGAGCAGCTGGCGGGCGACGCGGCCGAGCCGCAGCATCGTTTTGCAACGACGGCCGATAACATTGCCGAGTTTGCGGTGGCGGGCAGTTTTATCTTTGGCCAGCCGCTCAAGAGCATTGAGCATATCGATATCGACGAACTGAAATAGATAAAAGGTCACCGACCAAAGGCTCACTTTCACCTTTTGCCGAAAGGATTTTTCCATGGAGTATATGCAGGTCAATCGCGCCAACGGCCGCGCCGCCGATGAGCTGCGCCCCATCAAGCTTACCCGCGGCGTCATGAAGCACGCCCACGGTTCGTGCCTGGCCGAGTTTGGCGATACGCACGTGCTGTGCGCCGCCACCATCGAGGAGGGCGTGCCGGGCTGGCGCAAGGGCGCCAAGGCCGGTTGGGTAACGGCGGAGTACGCCATGCTGCCGGCATCGACCGGCAAGCGCTGCAAGCGCGAGCATGCCAACCGCAAGGGCCGCTCCATGGAGATCGAGCGCCTGATCGGCCGCAGCCTGCGTACCGTCGTCAACATGAAGGCACTCGGCGAGTACACCGTTACCGTCGACTGCGACGTGATTCAGGCAGACGGCGGCACGCGAACGGCGAGCATTACCGGCGCCTGGGTGGCGCTGCACGACGCCCTTGCCATGTGGGTCGAGGCGGGTAAGCTCGAGCGCATCCCGCTCACGGGCCAGGTCGCCGCGATTTCCATGGGCGTTGTCGACGGCAACACCCTGCTCGACCTGGATTATTCCGAGGACAGTCACGCCGAGGTCGACATGAACCTTGTCGCCACCGATACCGGTGAGATGATCGAGCTTCAGGGCACTGGCGAGCAGGCGCCCTTCGACCGCAAGCGCCTCAATTCCCTGCTCGATTTGGGCGACAAGGGCATTGCCGAGCTCATCGAGCTCCAGCGCCAAGTCCTCGCCTAACCTGCCAAAAAGGGACAGGTTTATTTTGGCAGGTTTTATCTGCGGAAACGCCGATAGATAAGGTTGATGCCACATGAAAGGGGAGATGCCGACGGACCGGTCCCTTTTACGTGACTTTGCTATACGGACAAGGAGACCACTCATGGCACTTGAGAAGATCGACATCGACACCCTCGACCCGGCGGCGACCATCGTCGTGGCAACGGGCAACGCCCATAAGCTCACCGAGATCGAGGCCATTTTGGGCAAGGTTATGCCCGAGGTTCGCTTTGTGGCGCTCGGCCAGCTGGGCGATTTTGAGGACCCCGAGGAAAACGGCACGACGTTTTTGGAGAACGCCATCATCAAGGCCCAGGCTGCGGTGGAGGAGACGGGCCTTATGGCCATTGCCGACGATTCGGGCCTGGTCGTCGACGCGCTGGACGGTGAGCCCGGTGTGTATAGTGCGCGCTACGCGGGCGTTCACGGCGACGATGCCGCCAACAATGCCAAACTGCTCGTGAATCTGGAGGGCGTGGCCGACGAGGACCGCACTGCGCGCTTTATGAGTGTCGTCGCGCTCATCGACACGGACGGTTTGGTCACCTATGGTGAGGGCGCCTGCGAGGGCGTTATCGCACATGAGGGCCGCGGCGATCACGGCTTTGGCTACGACCCGCTGTTCCTGCCGGTCGACACGCCGGGCAAGACCATGGCCGAGCTGACGGCGGACGAGAAGAACGCCATCAGCCATCGATTCCATGCGCTCGAGCACCTATCCGCCAAACTGACGGGCGAGGAGTAGGCCGTGCGTGCGGTGGTGCAGCGCGTGCTCAACGCCGGCGTGACGGTCGACGGCGAGTGCGTGGGCAAAATTGGGCGCGGCTATCTGGTGCTGCTGGGCGTGGGCCACGGCGACACGCGCGCCGAGGCCGATAAGCTGTGGGGAAAGCTCCGGGGCTTGCGCATTAACGAGGACGAGAACGGCAAGACCAACCTGGCACTTGCCGATGTCGACGGCGAGGTTCTCGTGGTGTCGCAGTTCACGCTGTTTGCCGATTGCCGTCACGGCCGCCGCCCATCGTTTACGGATGCCGGCGCCCCCGATGTCGCCAACGAGCTCTACGAGTACTTCCTGACGCTCGTTCGCCAAGATGTCGAACACGTGGCGCACGGCATCTTTGGCGCCGATATGAAAGTCGATCTCGTCAACGACGGCCCATTCACCATCGTCTTGGATACCGATAGTCTGTAAGTAGTCAATTTGGGACCGGGCTTGTTTAACTACTTGCGTATGGTGGCAGCAGGGTGCTATAGTATTAGAGTTTTGTCTATCTTAGGGGTATTATCCCCTTTTTGAATTGCACCTTCTGGAGGCCCTGTTCATGGAAGAGATGGAAGTCAATCACGTCGACGACATCCACGAGAAGCTGACCGATATGGTGGGCGATCGCGTTAAGGTGAAGGCCAACATGGGCCGCACCCGCGTCGTCGAGCGCATGGGCACCATCAAGAGCGTCCATCCGGCAGTCTTTATCGTCGAGGTCGACGAGCGCCGTGGCCGCAAGTCGCGTCAGTCCTACCAGTATATTGATGTTCTCACCGGCCAGGTCGAGCTGTTCGACCCCGAGAGCGGCGAGCACATTTTTACCCCGCTCGGCAATCAGCTCGAGGAGCACTAGCGGTGACCGATTGGTCCCTGACCCTTTCCGCGCCGGCAAAGATCAACCTCTATCTGGGGGTTCATACCGAGCGTGACGACCGCGGCTACCATAAGGTCGATTCCCTGATGGCAGCCGTCGGTCTTGTCGATACCGTGACGGTTACGCCGGCACAGGCGCTGACCGTTCAGACGATTCCGACATCCGACTTTCCCATGCAAAAGAATACGGCGTATCGTGCGGCCGCTGCTATGGCCGAGCATTACGGTCGCGAAGCCAATGTCTGCATCACGATTAAGAAGCGCATCCCGCTGTGTGCCGGCCTGGGCGGTCCTTCGACGGATGCCGCGGCGGTCATTGTCGCCTTGGCAGAGAGTTGGGGTATCGACCGTGCCGACCCCGCGCTGGACAACATTGCGCGCGGCATTGGCGCCGACGTTCCCTTCTTTTTGCATGCCAGCCCTGCATTTTACGTGGGTGGGGGAGACGTGCTGGCAACCGAGTACCCCGCACTTCCCGCGACACCCGTCGTGCTGGTCAAGCCGCGCGAGGCAAGCGTTTCAACAATTGAAGCCTATCGACGTTTTGACGAGACCCCAGCGCCTGTGGACAAGCCCGGAGCGATCGCATCTGCCCTTCGCTCGGGAGATGCAGAGGCGGCCTACGCGCTCGTCCACAACAACCTGGGTGTCATTTCCGCGCAGATGGAGCCGCGGATTCAAACGGTGCTCGACTGGCTTCGTTCACGGGACGGTACCATTGCCGCAAACGTGTGCGGTTCGGGTGCCTGCTCGTTTGCTCTCTGCGATAGCGCCGCCACGGCAGCCAATCTTTCGGCAGCCGCTCAACAAAACGGCTGGTGGGCTTATGCAACGGAGCTCGTTTCCGACACGGTTCGCATTGAAGCGCCAAAGAAGTAAAAATTTCTCTGGCACACGACGGAAATCTTTGTTACTATAGTCGAGCTAACGGGTTGTGGCTCAGTTTGGTAGAGCACTGCGTTCGGGACGCAGGGGTCGCTGGTTCAAATCCAGTCAACCCGACCAGAGCATGAGGAGGGACCGCTTCTTGCGGTCCCTTTTTTTAGCTATTGTTGTGATACCGCGATACCCGCGGTATACTCATTCGAGCTTGTCTCGCTGTATTGTGGAGGTCTACATGTTTGGACTGAGGGCTCCTGAGCTCATCATTATTCTCATCGTTGTCCTGATTATCTTTGGGCCCAAGAACCTGCCGAAGCTCGGTAAGTCCCTCGGCTCTACCGTCAAGAATATCCGCGAGGGTATGGAGGGCGACGATAAGGGCGAAACCAAGCAGGCCGAGGAGGTTGTGGTCGAGGAGTCCGAGGAGGACAAGGAGATCGCAGAGCTCGAGGCCAAGCTCGCTGCTGCCAAGCAAAAGAAGGCAGAGGACAGCGACGCGGACGCAGAGTAGTCCCATCCCTTTGGGGTGAGCACCTGACCGGCTTGCCCGCAGGCTAGCCGGTCTTTTTTCGTTTTGTTGACAGTTGATCGTTACATCATAGTTGGGGAGATATCCGTATGGACGCAAGCCAGATCGTACTGACCGCTGAAGGCCGCCAGAAGCTCGTCGAGGAGCTCGCTTGGCGTGAGGGCGATTACGCCAAGGAGATCGTCGAGGACATCAAGGAAGCCCGCGCGTTCGGCGACCTTTCGGAGAACTCCGAGTACGATGCCGCCAAGGACAAGCAGGCCCAGAACGCCGCTCGTATCGCCGAGATCCAGGCCATCCTCGCCAACGCTCAGATCGCTGCCAGCACGGGCGACCTGACCGTCTCCATTGGCTCGACTGTTACCCTGGTCGACCCCAACGGTGAGCTTATCGAGGTCACGCTTGTCGGTACCACCGAGACCAACTCGCTCGAGCACAAGATCTCCAACGAGTCTCCGGTCGGTCACGCCATCATCGGTCACGGCGAGGGCGATTCCGTCGAGGTCGTTACGCCTTCCGGCAAGACTCGCGTCTACACCATCGCCAAGATCGCACGCTAGACCACGGTCCCGCGTAAAGGTATGTTTTCGCTCCCTGGGACCGAATCCTGGGGAGCGTTTTAGTTTGAGGAGCTAACTTATGGCAGAGAACCAGAACGCCGCCGATCAGGCATCGACGCTCAACGACGAGCGCGCCACCCGCCTGGCCAAGCGCGCCGCCCTGTTCGAGGCGGGCCAAAACCCGTATCCCGAGCACTCTGAGCTTGAGGACTACGTCGCCGATATCGAGGCTAAGTACGCCGAGCTTGCCGATGGCGAGGACACCGAGGATGTCGTGAAGATCGCCGGCCGCGTGGTCGCCAAGCGCGGTCAGGGCAAGATCATGTTCATCGTCGTGCGCGATGCGACTGCCGAGATTCAGCTGTTCTGCCGCATCAACGACATGGACGAGGCTGCCTGGAATACGCTCAAGGCCCTCGACCTGGGCGATATCCTGGGCGTGACCGGCGTAGTCGTGCGCACCAAGCGTGGCCAGCTTTCCGTTGCCCCCAAGAGCGCGACGCTGCTCTCCAAGGCCGTTCGCCCGCTGCCCGAGAAGTTCCACGGTCTCTCCGACAAGGAGACCCGCTATCGCCAGCGCTATGTCGACCTGATCGCCAACGACGACGTTCGCGAGACCTTCCGCAAGCGTTCGCAGATTCTCTCCACGTTCCGCCGCTTTATGGAGTCCGATGGCTACATGGAGGTCGAGACCCCCATCTTGCAGACCATCCAGGGCGGCGCTACGGCTAAGCCGTTCATCACGCACTTCAATGCGCTCGATCAGGAGTGCTACCTGCGTATCGCCACCGAGCTGCACCTCAAGCGCTGCATCGTCGGTGGTTTTGAGCGTGTGTTCGAGATTGGCCGCATCTTCCGTAACGAGGGCATGGACCTTACCCACAACCCCGAGTTCACCACGATGGAGGCCTACCGTGCCTTCTCCGACCTCGAGGGCATGAAGGCGCTTGCCCAGGGCGTCATTAAGGCGGCTAACAAGGCCATCGGCAACCCCGAGGTCATCGAGTACCAGGGCCAGACCATCGACCTTTCTGGTGAGTGGGCCAGCCGTCCCATGACCGACATCGTCTCCGACGTGCTCGGCAAGCAGGTTACCATCGACACGCCGGTCGAGGAGCTTGCTGCCGCCGCGCGCGAGAAGGGCCTGGAGATTAAGCCCGAGTGGACCGCCGGCAAGATTATCGCCGAGATCTACGATGAGCTGGGCGAGGACACCATCGTCAACCCGACCTTCGTGTGCGATTACCCCATCGAGGTCAGCCCGCTTGCCAAGCGCTTTGAGGACGACCCGCGCCTGACGCACCGCTTTGAGCTGGTTATTTCCGGTCACGAGTACGCCAACGCATTCTCCGAGCTCAACGACCCGGTCGACCAGGCTGAGCGCTTTGCTGCCCAAATGGCCGAGAAGGCCGGCGGCGACGACGAGGCCATGGAGTATGACGAGGACTACGTGCGCGCCCTCGAGTACGGTATGCCTCCCGCGGGCGGCATTGGCATCGGCATCGACCGCGTGGTCATGCTGCTCACCAACCAGGCTTCCATCCGCGACGTGCTGCTGTTCCCGCACATGAAGCCCGAGAAGGGTTTCCAGTCCGGTGCCGCTGCCGCCAAGGCTGCAGAGGCCGGCAACGCCGCGAGCCCGTTCGTTAAGTCGCTTAAGCCCACGCTCGATTACTCCAAGATCGCCGTTGAGCCGCTGTTCGAGGAGTTCGTCGACTTTGATACCTTCTCCAAGAGCGATTTCCGCGCTGTGAAGGTCAAGGCATGCGAGGCCGTCAAGAAGTCCAAGAAGCTGCTGAACTTTACGCTCGATGACGGTACCGGTACCGACCGCACCATCCTCTCCGGTATTCACGCTTATTACGAGCCCGAGGACCTGGTCGGCAAGACCTTGCTCGCCATCACCAACCTGCCTCCGCGCAAGATGATGGGTATTCCCAGCTGCGGCATGCTGATCAGCGCTGTCCACGAGGAGGAGGGCGAGGAGCGCCTCAACCTTATCCAGCTCGACGCCTCCATCCCCGCCGGCGCAAAGATGTACTAGGGGGGTTACGGCGTTTTACCAAACGCCGTAACCGCTCGACGCTGCGCGCCGCCCAGAGCGACAATTTGTCATTCAAAAGGCAAGGCATGACCAGAAGGTCTATGCCTTGCCTTTTTCATGCCAACTTGTTCGCTCTGGACGTCGCTCGCTGTCCGTCCTCTATCTGCGGCGTTGACTTGGTTGACACTTAGAACATCGATGTAGTCATTGGGGACGTTCTTAAACGACTACCCAACGGATATTGCCCACATGGCTCGCATGACAGTCGTCTCTTTTATGTTTCCTTTAGCCGTTGCTGCCTAGGATGGGGGTTAGTCGGCAGGAAGGGAGCGTCTATATGGACGACGCGAGCGAGCGTGCAATCGAAGAGGACATGCTCGATCAGTTCAATTACTTTGATGATGAGGATGAGGAGCTAATCGATCGTCGCGAGCCGGCATCGCTTGACTCATTTGATCTGGTCGATGAAGAGCCCGACGAGGACGAGGGCGAATTAACGGAGCCCCCACAGCCTTCGCGCCTTGACTCGCTGCTTTCGAGAGCCCCCATGCACCACGGCGTTCGTGCCGGCGCGCTCCATATGAAAACTGACTGGCATCAGATCGTGATGGCAGGCGATGAACTTGCCGTCGATGCGCCGCTCACCGATAAGTCATCCATCATCTGCCGCACCGGCATGCTTATGCTCGCGAGCGGAACGGGTGCCTGGCGTGTACGCGATACCATGAATCGTGTTGCTGACGTGCTCGGCGTCACAATTCACGTCGACCTGAGTCTTCTGTCGTTTGAGTGCACTTGCATCGAAGATGGCCACTGCTTTAACGAGGTTGTCAGCCTGCCCACAACGGGAGTCAATACCCATCGCATTTGGATGATGGAGAGTTTCCTCAAGGAAATCGAGACCTATGGTCGTCGCTTCACGGTACACGAGTATCACGAGATGCTCAGGACCGTTGAGAGCTCAAAGCCCGATTACTCTCCCTGGCAACAGGGCCTTGCGGCAGCCTGTGCTTGCGGCGCCTTCGTCTTTTTGCTCGGCGGCGGCCCTATCGAGATGGCCTGTGCATTCGTAGGCGCTGGTGTCGGTAACTTTGCTCGCTCCCATATTCTCAAGCAAGGCCTTGGTCAGTTCAGCGCGCTGACGACCGGTGTTGCGCTCGCTTGCGTTTCGTATCTGCTGGCATTGCTCGGCCTTGGCCAGGTCATACCGGGGGCAATGTCGCACCAAGAAGGCTATATCGGCGCCATGCTCTTTGTGATTCCCGGCTTTCCGCTCATTACGGCAGGCCTCGACATCGCTAAGCTCGACATGCGAAGCGGTATCGAGCGCCTTTCATATGCCGTATCGATTATTGTGATGGCGACCCTCGTAGGTTGGATGGTTGCCGAGTGTGTTGGCCTGGCGCCGGACGACTTTGCCCCACTGGGCCTTTCGCCGCTTGCCCTTACGCTCCTGCGCGTGGTGATGAGCTTCGTTGGCGTATTCGGCTTCTCGGTGATGTTCAACAGCCCGGTAAAGATGGCCGCGGCAGCTGGGTTGATCGGCGCCGTTTCCAATACCCTGCGCCTTACGCTCGTCGATGCGCCGACGATGATTCCCTTCCTGGGCCTCAGCACGGGAATGCCTCCCGAGGCAGCAGCGTTTATCGGCGCGCTGGTATCGGGTCTGCTGGCAAGCTTGGCCGAAGTCAAGCTCACCTACCCGCGTATCGCTCTCACGGTGCCTTCGATTGTCATTATGGTGCCGGGTTTGTATCTGTATCGCTCGATGTATTACATGTGCACCTTCGACACAGTCAATATGCTCGGTTGGTTTGTGCGTGCAGTGCTCATCGTGGCGTTTTTGCCCGTTGGTCTGGGTGTGGCACGTACACTCACCGACCCTCGCTGGCGCCACACCAGCTAATTGGTGCAAAGGGGACAGGTTACTTTGCACCCCCAATGAGTTGCGGTGAAATAGGGACTGAATTGCTGCTTAAAGGGTCAAAACAGTCCGTATTCCACCGCAACTTATGGGGTCGGGGGGGGGGGGATTATTGGTGCCCTGCATCTCCATAAACTCAACGCTTACGAAGCGCGCGCCGTTCGTGTTAGGGTAGTTCCACCACATAAGTAGTCGCAGACGCACGTACCACGGGCGGGCGAGATGAAGTCCCAACAGCTCCATCTTGCCCGCCCGTTTTTGTTGCGTGGTGCCGCGGCGTAACACAGAAAGGACAATGCCCTTTATGCCTATCAACAAACGAGAGAGCCTGCTGTTCACCTTTATCATGTGCTTTTGCATGGTGCTCTGGATGAGCATCTACAACGTTGCCCTGCAGCATGGGGCCATCAACGGCGAGGTTGTTGCCGCCGCGTGGCTCGGCTTCCCCGTTGCCTACATTTTTGCCATGTGCTGCGACTGGTTTGTTGCCAGCCCCCTTGCCAAGGGTTTCGCCTTTAAATTCCTGGTCACGCCGGGCAAGAGTTCGCCGCTTGCCATGACGCTTGCCGTCAGCTCCTGCATGGTCGTTCCCATGGTCATCATCATGTCGCTGTACGGTGCCTGTGAGGGTCTGACGCACATGCCCGGCGGCATCCTTGCGAACCTGTATTCCGTGCCCGCGATCTGGATGATCAACATCCCGCATAATTTTGTGATGGCGCTGCCGTGGAACCTTTTGGTAGCCGGTCCGATTTCCCGCTTCGTCTTCCGTCGCGCCTTCCCTGTGGGGACGGTTTTCGAGGAGGAGCATGCCGAGCTCTTGGAGCAGGCTATGGCTCCTGAGTGCGAGTAGCTCGCTTAGGGATCTGCTGAGCGCGGGCGACTTGCTTGGTTGGAGCCCAAAGCGTGGATAGCTCTCTCGGCGACATCGCGGGCGTGAGCGGTGCGCATGACCGGAGGGCCCGTGCTGCTCCGTTGCCCGACGTGCTAGCGCGCAGAACAATCTGTTGGTGCATTCGGCGGCTGCTGAAGCGTTTCGGCAGCCGCTTTTTATACGGAGTTTAAATACAACAGTCTGTTGTATTACGTAGAGTGGTATATCTCTAGCGGGAAAAATGCGAGAGACGGAGCATTATGGCGTTGCTAGTAGGACTGGACGTAGGGTCGACGACGACCAAAGTTTACGCGATGCACGAGGATATGACCGAGGCGTGGTGGGGATATCGCCGCCACGGGGCGTGTCAGACAGCGAGCGTGCGCGCCATGCTCGGCGAGCTCGCCGAGCGCTTTCCCCATGAGTCACTGCGCGTTGCGGTGACCGGCTCGGGTGCGCGCGATATCGCGACCGCGCTGGGCGCCTCGTACGTTCAGGAGGTGGTCGCCAACGCGCTCGCGATCAGCAGGTTCTATCCGCAGACGCGCTGCGCCATCGAGCTGGGCGGCCAAGACGCCAAGATGATCTTCTTCCGCACCAACGATAAGGGAGACATCGAGGTTGCCGACATGCGCATGAACGGCTCGTGCGCAGGCGGTACCGGTGCATTTATCGACGAGATGGCAAAGCTCATGGGGGTCGGCACCGAATCGGGCGAGTTCGAGCAGCTCGCAAGCCGGGGAACGACCGTCCACGAGGTCTCGGGCCGCTGCGGCGTGTACGCAAAGACCGATATCCAGCCGCTGCTCAACGAGGGCATTCCTACCACCGACCTGGCGCTTTCGGCGCTTCACGCGGTCGCCCGCCAAACGATCGGCGGTCTGGCCCAGGGTATCGACATCGAGCCGCCGGTAATCTTCGAGGGCGGTACGCTCGCCTACAACCCCACACTGGTCCGCGTGTTCCGGGAGCAACTGAATCTATCGGACGATCAGGTTATCGTCCCGCGCGATCCGCAGATCATGGTCGCGCGCGGTGCCGCCCTGTCGCTGACCGACATGTTCGCATCGTCCCAACCGATCGACCTTCCCGACGCTTTTGTCCGGCTGGATAAGCTCGAGACGGTCGCGCCCGCAAGCGGGGAGGGACGTCTTGCCCAGCCCTTTTTTGCCACACCTGCCGAGCAGGCGGATTTTACGGCACGCCATGGCAAAGAGACGCCGGCAAAGGGTCCGGATGCGTATGCGCCCGGAGAGACGGTGCGTGTGGCGCTCGGTATCGATTCGGGGAGCACGACGACCAAGTTCGCCCTGGTCGATGAGGCGGGTGAGCTTGTCGATTCGTTCTACGCGTCTAATAACGGCAGACCGCTCGACGTCGCCCAACAGGGTCTTGTCAGCTTGAAGAACCGCTGGGAGACAGCGGGAGTCACGCTTGCGATCGATGCCGTGGGCACCACGGGATACGGCGAGGAGCTTTTCGCGCGCGCGTTCCACGCCGACTACCATACGGTCGAGACGGTCGCGCACGCCCGCGCCGCGTGCGCATGCGTTCCCGATGCGACCTTCGTGCTCGACATCGGCGGACAGGATATGAAGGCCATCTGGCTCAACCACGGCGTGCTGACCGATATCGTCGTCAACGAGGCGTGCTCTGCGGGCTGCGGCTCGTTCCTCGAGGGTTTTGCCAAAAACCTCGGAATAGCCGTTGAGGATATCGCGACCGAGGCATTTTCGTCCAAAGCCCCCGCCGTTCTCGGCAGCCGCTGCACGGTGTTCATGAACAGCAGCGTCGTTTCCGAGCAGCGGCGCGGTAAGGGTCCGGGCGACATGATGGCCGGTCTCTGCCGTTCGATTATCGAGAACGTGTTCACCAAGGTCATTCGCGTTTCAAATCTCAACCGTCTGGGCGACAAAGTCGTCGTCCAGGGCGGCACGTTCCGAAACGACGCGGTGCTGCGCGCATTCGAGCAGTATCTGGGCAAACCCGTCACGCGTGCGCCCCACCCGGGGCTGATGGGCGCTATCGGTATCGCCCTGCTCGCGCGCGAGGAATGCCGCAAGGGCGACGCCGGCACGTCGTTTATCGGGCTCGATGCCGTGGAGCGCTTCGAGCATCGCGAGTTCGGCGGCGTTACCTGCCGTCGGTGCAACAACCGCTGCCAGCGCGCGGTCGTGGCATTTGGCGATGGCTCGCTTTACGTCACGGGCAATCGCTGCCCGCGCGGCGGCGCCATCTCATGGGATGAGCTCGTGCGCGAGGTTCCCGCGGCGGAGGAGCTGCGTCCGCAGGGTGCTTGCGAGGCACAGGCACCCGGCACGGGGCGCGACCGGACCGCGGCTGCCCCCAATCTCTTTGTCGACCGCGAGAAGCTGCTGTTCGAGTCGTACCCCACGGTTCCCGTCTGCGGGGGGCGCGATGTCACGATCGGCATTCCCCGTGTGCTCGAGTTCTGGGACACCATGCCGTTCTGGTCGACGTTCTTCAGCACGCTCGGCTTTAAGGTGCGCGTCTCGGGACGCAGCACCAAGGCGATGTACGAGCGCGGTCTGGCGCACGTCACATCCGACACCGTGTGCTTCCCGGCCAAGCTCGTCCACGGGCACATCCGCAATCTCGTCGACGCCGGCGTCGACCGCATCTTCATGCCCATCATCACGACGGTGCCCACCGAAAACACCGCCTCTACCAGCGAGTGGATGTGCGCCGTCGTAAAGGGATACCCCTACGTGATGCGCAATTCCGATAACCCGGAGGAGCGTTTCGGCGTTCCGTTCGATACGCCGCTGTTCCACTGGTACGACGAGGGCGACCGAAACCGCCAGCTCAAGGCGTGGTGCAAGGAGACCTTCGATATCGATGCCGACCTGGTTGCCAAGGCGACCGAGCAGGCGGACCGCGCGCAGGAGACGTTTGAGAACCAGCTGCAGCTGCGCGGCAGGCAGGTGCTCGAGAACGTGCGCGAGGACGGCGGCTACGCGGTGGTGATCGCTTCGCGCCCGTACCACAACGACCCGCTGGTCAACCACGGGCTGCCCAAGCTCTTCTCTGAGCGCGGCATCCCCGTGCTGACGCCCGATGCGGTGCCGGGGGTCTGCAACGTCGATCTTTCCAACAGCCGCATCGACATCGTGAACAACTACCATGCGCGCATGCTGTCGTGCGCGGTCATCGTCGCATCGACGCCCGAGCTCGAGCTCGTGCAGATGGGCAGCTTCGGCTGCGGCCACGATGCGTATCTCACCGACGAGATCGCGCGCATGATGGGCGAGATGGGCTCCAAGGTTCCGATGATGATCAAGCTCGATGAGAGCGACGTCGCCGGTCCCATGGGCATTCGCGTGCGTTCGTTTATCGAGTCGGTCAACCGTCGTCGCGCGGAGGAGCGTGCCGAGGGCGCCCGGGTGCACGCGGTCCATCCGCTCGACGACCCGTATAAGGTCAAGTACACCAAGCGCGACCGGCACGACAAGATCGCGCTGGTCCCCAACACCTCCCATGCGTTCTGCAGGCTCATGACCGCGGCGATGCGCAATCAGGGCGTGCGCGCCGAGGCCCTTGATATCGGGCGCGAGGATGCCATCCGCCTGGGCAAACGCTATGTGCACAACGACATCTGCTTCCCCGCGCAAATCGTGATCGGCGAGGCGCTCGCGGCACTCGAGAGCGGTAAGTACGACCCGCACGACGTCGCCGTGGTGACTGGCAAGTATATCGGCGACTGCCGCCTGACGCACTACATGCCCCTGCTGCGCCGCGCGCTCGACGACGCGGGATACGACTATGTCCCGGTGCTCACCAACGACGACGTCGATGCCCACAATGCGCATCCGGGCTTCAAGCTCGGCCTTGGCCCGAGCATCCAGATCGCCTACGGTCTTCCCATGATCGATGCCCTCGAGGCCATGCTTAGGCGCATCCGTCCCTACGAGCTCGAGAAGGGCGCGGCGGACGCTGCGTTCGACCGCGCGCTCGATGAGGTTATCGAGGGCATGGAGCGCTCCGGGCTGAGAGGCCAGGCGACGGGCTTCAAACGCGCGCTTGCGATCATGGACGCCGTTCCGTACGACCGCTCGAACCCGCATCCGACCGTTCTCATCGTGGGCGAGTACCTGCTCAATTTCCATCTCGGCGCCAACCACGAGATTGAGCGCTACCTCGAGGACAACGGGCTCGAGGTCATCGAGGCGCGCATGACCGACGTGATCCGCAAGACCTATTTCTACAAGCATGCGCAGTCGCGCGAGTTCCACGTCGACCTGTCGCTGCCCGAAAAGGCCTGGTACGCCACGGCGGACAACCTGTTCGAGCTCGCGCACGACCGTTGCGACCGCCTGGGCGCGGCGAGCCCGCTCTACGAGCCGCCGACGCGCATGCCCGAGCTCGTGCGCGCGAGCGATAAGATCCTGCACCATACGTTCGATGCGGGCGAGGGCGTGCTGATTCCGGCGGAGATCCTCGAGCACGCCAAGCGCGGCTGCCGCAACTTCGTGATCCTGCAGCCGTTCGGGTGTCTGCCCAACCATGTCGTGGGGCGCGGGCTCATCCATGCGCTCAAGGAGCAGTATCCCACGGCGCAGTTCCTGCCGCTCGACTACGATCCCGACGTGAGCTTCGCCAACGTGGAGAACCGTCTTCAGATGCTCATCATGAACGCCAAGGCGCAGGGGTGCGGTGAGGCGCATGGCGAGACCGCGTAAGGACGCCGATGCGCCCGATGCACGCACCCGTATCATCGAGGCGTTTTGGGAGCTCATCGAGAACAACAGCATCTTCGAGCTGTCGGTTGGCGAGGTGACCCGCGCCGCCCAGTGCAATCGCGGAACGTTTTACTACTATTTTCACGATTTCGATGAACTCGTCGCCATCGCCATAGCCCAGCTGCTGCAGGATAACGAGCTCATCACCGATGCCCTCTGGCATTTTTCGAGCGAGGGCGACCTTTCGGCGTTCGACCGGCGCGACGTCCGCTGCCTGCTGCGGCGCATCGTCATCACCATGAGGGCGGGTGCCGCCGAGCAGGTCGTGCAGGGCATCCATACGATCATCATCGACCGCGTGAGAGAGATCGTCCACCCCGACGGAGAAGAGCTCAAGGCAGATTCGAGCTTTGCGGTGGGCTTTCTGGTCTCGGGCATCATGGGCTTTGTGATGGCGGTCGGCTTTGCCCGGGAGGGCGGCGAGGAGATAGACCTCGAGCAGCCGGGGGACAGCGCGTGCGCGTACCTGAGGGCGGTCGCCATGCAGACGGTGGAAACGGTCGCGCAAGTCGAGGGCGTCGATACATCCGAGCTGCTCGAACGCGTCTCCAAGGAGGCCGATGCCTATCGCGCATCGCGTGCGACGAGTCCCGACGTGGTGAAAGACGCCTAGGGTTTCTCTTGCGGGGCGCCTGTCGCGCATCGCGCGGTGAGTCCCGCGATGCGGTCATAACCTGCATTCATGTGAGCCGGGTTTATAGATATTCCTCCAGCTGTTAACATAGACAACCTGTGGGTAAAGAGACAAAAGCGCCGCCGACGGGCGGGCGTTTTGATTTCGATGAACTCATGTAAGGAAACGAGCATGTTAGATAGATTTACCGATCGAGCGCGCAAGGTCATGTCGATGGCCAAACAGGAGGCGCTCGATCTGCACTCAAATAAGGTGGGCACCGAGCACCTGCTGCTCGCACTCGCCAAGGAGGACGAGGGCATCGCTGCCGAGGCGCTGCGCTCGCTTGATATCTCCTACGACGACATCATGGACACCCTCAAGGAGGTCCAGACCACGGTTCCCGAGCCCAGCGAGGAGACCGAGGCTGCCAAGCTTGCCTTTACGCCGCTCGTCATCAGCGTGATGGAGCGCTCCTTCCGCGTGGCACGTGAGAACAACCAGACCTACGTGTCGACCGAGCACTTGCTGATTGGCATCGTCGAAGAGGGTAACGGCATGGCCATGGACATCCTCATGCGCCTGGGTGTGTCGTCCGCCTCCATCAAAAAGGCTATCGAGAAACTTACCGCCAAGGACCAGGACAAGAAGCGTCCGCTCGCCGGCGCCGGTGCCGGGCGTCCCGGTGCGGGCCTGCCGTTCTTTAGCGGCTCGGACGCGTCGCAGCAAAAGGGGAGCGGCACCGATACGCTCAAGCAGTTCGCCACCAACCTCACGCAAAAGGCGCGCGATGGCGAGCTCGACCCTGTAATTGGTCGCGAAAAGGAAGTCCAGCGTATGATGGAAATTCTTTCGCGCCGCACCAAGAACAACCCGCTCATTCTGGGCGACCCCGGCGTGGGCAAGACGGCCATCGTCGAGGGCCTGGCTCAGCAGATTGCAGCCGGCAACGTGCCCGAGAACCTCATGAACCAGAATATCTGGACGCTCGACCTGCCGGGTCTTGTCGCGGGCGCCAAGTATCGCGGTGAGTTTGAGGAGCGCCTCAAGAACGTGATCCAGGAGGCCACCGAGGCTGACGACGTCATCCTGTTTATTGACGAGATGCACACCATCATCGGTGCCGGCTCTGCCGAGGGCTCCATCGACGCGAGCTCCATGCTCAAGCCCGTTCTCGCACGCGGTGCTTTCCAGATCATCGGTGCCACCACGGCCGAGGAGTTCCGCAAGTACCTCACCAAGGACCCGGCCTTCGAGCGTCGCTTCCAGACCATCGATGTCGAGGAGCCGAGCGTCGAGGACACGGTCAAGATCCTGACCGCGCTCAAGCCGCGCTACGAGGAGCACCACCATGTGCGCTATACGCAGGGTGCTATCGAGGCCGCCGCGAACCTTTCCAACCGCTACATCCAGGATCGCTTCCTGCCCGATAAGGCCATCGACCTCATCGACGAGGCCGGCGCCCGCGCTCGCATCGCCGCGAATCGCGCGCCCGAGCCGGTGCGTGAGGCCGAGCATCGCGTGGAGGAGCTTAAGGCCGCCGCGCAGGAGGCCACCGAGAGCGACGACATGAACAAGGCCGCCGAGATCACCGAGCAGCAGAAGGCCGCCGAGATTGAGCTCACCGAGGCCAAGGCCGCCTGGACCGCCGAGCTCGACGCCAGCCCGCTCACCATCGATGTCTCCCAGATCGCCGACATCGTGTCCGTGACTTCGGGCGTGCCGGTGTCTTCGCTTACCGAGAGCGAGAGCCGTCGCCTGCTGCAGGCCGAAAGCGTGCTCAAGACGCGCATCATCGGTCAGGATGAGGCTGTCGAGGCAGTTGCCAAGGCCGTGCGCCGCAGCCGCTCGCCGCTCAAGGACCCGCGTCGCCCCGGCGGCAGCTTTATCTTCCTGGGTCCCACCGGCACAGGCAAGACCGAGCTCGCCAAGACGCTCGCCGAGTACCTCTTTGGCAGCAAGGATGCGCTCATCAGCTTCGACATGTCCGAGTTCGGTAGCGAGTTCGAGGTCTCCAAGCTCATCGGTAGCCCTCCGGGTTACGTCGGTCACGACGAGGGCGGCCAGCTCACCAAGGCCGTTCGTCGTCACCCGTACTCGGTCGTGCTGTTCGACGAGATCGAGAAGGCGCACCCCGATATCTTCAACATCTTGCTGCAGGTGCTGGAGGAGGGCCGCCTGACCGATAGCCAGGGCAAGACGGTCGACTTCCGCAACACCGTGATCATCATGACGTCCAACGTGGGCGCTCGCGAGATTGCGCAGGATGCGAGCGTGGGCTTTGGCACCACCGGCGAGCAGGGCCTCACGTCGAGTGAGATCCGCGGCCGCGCGATGGGCGAGCTCAAGCGCCTGTTCCGCCCCGAGCTGCTCAACCGTATCGACGACATTGTGGTGTTCCAGAAGCTCTCGGGTGAGAATCTCACCAAGATCGCGCACCTGCTGGTGGACGACCTGCGTCAGCGTTTGATTGCCAACTGCATGAACATCAAGCTCACCGATGCGGCCTATGACAAGATCGTGGCCGAGGGCACCGACCTCACCAACGGTGCGCGTCCGCTGCGCCGTGCTATTCAAAAGCTCATCGAGGACCCGCTGTCCGAGGAGCTTCTGGCCGGCGAGTGGGGCGAGGGCGATACCGTCCTGTGCGACGTGGCCGATGGCAAGTTTGTCTTTAGCCGCGGCACGGGCGAGATCCCGGCACCGCGTCCGGCGGGCACGCTTGGTGGCGATACCGCCCCGGCGGTACCGCACACCGGCAACGCCGCGCCCGTGAGCGGCGGCGTGACCTCGGGCCCCGGCGGCATGATGCAAGCCGGTTCCGGCGCGCTGTAGGGCGTGGCGACAATTTGATACGCGCAATCGAGGCGCTCCGGAAAGGGCGCCTCGATTTGTAGAGCTGCGGTAACTGTGACCGTTACGCTATGCGGTCCACCGTTAGCCGATGATGCGAGAGCGCTCGGCGTTTTCGACTGGTTTATGCAAACGAAGTCTGGGAATATACAAGGCGCATGTCTTACTGTCTAACCAGTTGCGCCAAGGAGGCACCATGGACTACAAGATTACCGGCTACGAGCCCGCCCAGCTGTTCCATTTCTTTGAGGAGGTCAGCGCGATCCCCCGTGGGTCTGGCAACGAGAAGGGCATCAGCGATTTCCTGGTTGCGTTTGCCAAGGAGCGCGGTCTCGATGTGTATCAGGACGAGGTCTACAACGTCATCATTCGCAAGCCCGCATCTGCCGGCGCCGAGAATGCCCCGACCGTAATGCTGCAGGGTCACATCGACATGGTGTGTGACAAGCTGGGTTCCGTCGAGCACGACTTTACGACCGACGGTATCGACTTGGTCGTCAAGGACGGTGTCCTCACCGCTAACGGCACCACTCTGGGCGCCGACAATGGTATCGCCGTCGCGCTTATGCTTACCGTGCTCAACGACGATTCGATTGCCCATCCGGCCCTCGAGTGCGTGTTCACCACCGACGAGGAGACTGGCCTGGTCGGCGCCGAGACGCTCGACAAGTCCCAGATTAGCGCCCGCACCATGATTAACCTTGACTCCGAGGAAGAGGGCGTTGCCACCGTCAGCTGTGCCGGCGGTGTCGTCGTTACCTACACCTGCCCGATCGCGCGCGAGCACAAGACCGGTAGCACCCTCACGCTCGACATCTCCGGCCTGCTGGGCGGCCACTCCGGCAGCGATATCAATCTGGAGCGCGGCAACGGCAACCTCATCATGGCCCGCATCATCGACCGCCTGATGGTCGCCGGCGAGCCCGCCATCGTCAGCTTTAACGGCGGCACCAAGGACAACGCCATCAACCGTGAGTGCAAGGCTGTTCTGGTCTACGCCGACCATGCTGCCGCCGAGGCGGCGGCCCAGATCGCAAGGGGCATCATCGCCGACGTCACTGCCGAGCTCGAGGTCTTCGACCCCGGCTTTACCTGCACCGTCGAGATTGCCGACGACGCCGAGGTCGAGGCCATGGACCAGAAGTCCGCGCTTGCCCTCATCCGCGCCCTGCGTCTTGCCCCTAACGGCGTGATTCGCCGCAACGTCGCCACCGACGGCTCCGTCGAGGTTTCCTCCAACATCGGTGTGGTTGCCACTTCTGACGACGAGGTCAAGATCATGCTGTCCCCGCGCTCCTCGATCACCTCGCTGCAGAACGAGTTCAAGGACCGTCTGCAGACGCTGGCCGATGTCCTGGGCTTCGACGCCAAGTTTGAGTTTGAGTATCCCGGCTGGAGCTATGCCGAGCATTCGCCGGTCCGCGAAGTCTTTGTCGAGAGCTATCGAGAGCTCTTTGGCTCCGAGCTGCGCATCGAGTCCATTCACGCCGGCCTTGAGTGCGGCCTGTTTGCCGAGGCCCTGCACGGCCTGGATGCCATCGCCGTGGGCCCGACGCTCTCCGATGTCCACACCCCGGACGAGAGCATGGAGCTCGCTTCTGCCGAGCGCTTCTACGAGCTGCTCATCGACGTCCTCAAGCGCCTTGCCGCGTAAAGGTTGCGCTAGCAGCAGTCCGAGTCACGTGCTAGCGGATTGCAAATGACATTACGAGAGGGGGCATTCGAGCGTTTGCGACGGGTGCCCCCCTCTTTTGTTTGATAATTGCGAAATTACGGTCACCTAGTCCATTTCTGCCCTGATGAGGTCGAGGGTGCGCTGGCAGTTTTCGCGGACGGGGCCGAGCATATGCTCGCGCAGGTCCGCCATGCCGGGCAGGTCGGCGTATTCGTCCATGACCTCTTCCATGCAAATGGGTACCTCGTAGGCGAGGTCCATCATGGTCGCAAAGCAAAACTTCTCGGATAGCCCGGCATCGGTGAGCGTCGCCTCCAGCGCGGGGTCTCCCATACCGTGGTATCGGCGGATAGCGCCTGGACCGATGCGCCCCACACGATTTTCGCCGCCAACGCTCATGGCAAGGCGCGCTTTTCGCCGCATACGTTCGTATGCCAGCCCCGATGCAACGTCATACATACGGGCCATCATAGCTGTGCCGCCGTTTCCAAGGAGCAGGGAATAGTTTTTCGCGTGCGCATCCGGTGCGCCGATAATGGCGTTGAAGAACAGTATCTGCGTAAACAGATACAGGTTAAGTTGATGGTGGCTCGTATTTACGAGGAGCTCTTGAATGTCGCGTGTGGTCGGGCCGCCGTCTGCCGTGTACTTTTGGGCGGGCATCACCCCAAGTGCCTGACAGAGGTCTTCTTGATGTAGGCGCCTGATCGTTCCGTCTTTGACTTTCACGCGGTCATAGCGCTCAACAATGAGGGCAGGTTCGTCCTCAAACATACGATATTCGACGTTTGCCGTTGCGATACCGGCGCGCTGGGCGCTTTTCATGCAGACAAACTCATTGAGAGCCTCGAGTTTAAATCCGATAACGCCATTTTTGAAAATATGCGTTGTGGGCGAGGAGCCCATGCATTCGCACCAGCGGCCGTTTATGAACGCGAGCGCGAACTTGCCCTGGTTGCCTCCAAGTGACCAACTTTCATCTAGACCCATCCACGATGCATCGCGGTCATCTCTGATCGACTTGAGACGGAGAGCAATTTCGTGGTCGTCTATAGGGCGGTAGTCGCCAGTGCGATGCAGGACGGCGTCGGCATCTTCTTCGGCACAAAACTGCACTCCGCCCGGACAGTCGAGTCCGATATGGCTGAGCAACGCAATGGGATTGTTGGGCCTAACGTTGAATTCGGCGGCAATCGCTTTTCGTTGGTCCTCGCTGTCGGGTAGAAGGCCAAACAAGTACGGATTCATGACCTGTTGGCCGTATGTGCGATTTGATACGGGTATGTTGGTCGATAGGGTTGGCCCGTCATAGTCATGATCGTAGGTAAAGCTGATAAGACCGTTCTCATCTTGCGTGAGCGTTCCCGCAGGTACGCCGCAAATAATGGTCCGAAGTGATGTTCTGGCCATTGGCTATTTCCCTTCGGGCTTGGTTTGGTTAGATGCGTTTGCGGCAATCGAGACTCCGAGATTGGACATGGCGAAATCGGCGAAGGCCCTGTCGTAGAGCTCGGACGTAAAGGGGACATCTGCGAGAGCCGGAACGGCTGCGCTGCGACGGTTGCGATGGTGAAAACGTTGAGCGTGATGGCGCCTGGGGGTACTATGAGGTTGCAAATCAGCATGCGGGGCGTCGACTGGTTGCTCGTTTTTCGATTCGTCGATATCCCCTTGAGAGGCGAGCGCCAGTCCAAGAGCACCGAAAACTGCCAGCAGCTTGTCGAGCCGAATGCCCGTGGCATCTCCCAGCTCGAGCGATGCGAGCAGGCGCTCCGAAACACCGGCTTTTTTAGCGAGGACGGCACGGGTGATCCCTTGCGCCTCGCGTGCCTGACGCACGTAGATGCCAGCTTGGCGCGGTGTGGTGATGGGAAGGATATCCACGGCGATCTCCTAACGTGCAGACTTTTGCATATCAGTATGACATGCAAAAGTCTGCATGAAAAGGCCTCATGCAAAACTCTGCATGAGGCCTCATACGGACGTTTAGTTTTGAAGGGTGTTTTACAGCACCAAAATCCCCAGGTGCTCCAGCAAAATCTTGAGGCCGATGAGGATGAGCACGACGCCGCCCACGATGGTGGCGGGTTTTTCGTAGCGCTCGCCAAAGGTGTGGCCGATCGCTACGCCGGCGACGGAGAAGATAAACGTTGTGACTCCGATAAGCGATACAGCGGGAACGATGTCAACCGAGAGCGCAGCAAATGAGATGCCCACGGCCAGGGCGTCGATTGAGGTGGCGATAGCCAGAATCAGGTACTCACCCAGGTCAATCTTTTCGGCATCCTTGCCGTCGCTCTCGTCCTCATCCTCGTCTTCGGTAAAGGCCTCCCACAGCATTTTGCCGCCGATAAAGGCCAAAAGGATAAAGGCGATCCAATGGTCGATGGGTCCGATGATGCTCATGAATTGACTGCCGAGCGCCCATCCGATTACGGGCATGCCGGCCTGGAAGCCGCCAAAGAACAGGCCGAGCACTACGGCGACCTTAAGGTTGATCTTCTTCATGCCAAGGCCCTTGCAGATGGATACGGCAAAGGCGTCCATCGAAAGGCCGATAGCGAGCAATACGAGCTCTGCGAGTCCCATAGTCTGGCTCCCTCTCTGCGGGCGGGCCCGCGTGTACCTCTTGGGGGAGCAACAAAAAAGACCCGTGGCGTACGCGTTGCGCGCACAGCCACGAGTCTCGTTCATTAAGGCAAGCCAGGCCGCATCGGCCAGTATGTTGACTTGCCGCGCCACCGGAGGCGAAACCGGCCACGCGACTACTCCCTCATTTATGCGAATCCCGATGCTACCACATAAGCAGCTCATTTGGATTGGGGCTCTCAGCTGTGTTCGCTCATTCTGTAAGCATCGGATTTTGCGGGCGTCACAGGGGCAAACCGTGAGAAACTTATTGACGTTTATGGAGCGTATACGATGGGAGCGATGCCTTGGATAAGAACGAGCTGCAAAAGCGTATGGAACAGGCCATTCGCCTGACGGCACCTGGCCAGCCGATCCGCACCGCCCTCGACATGATCATTGCCGGTCACCTGGGTGCCCTTATCTGCGTCGGCGACACCGAAAACGTGCTTGCTGCCGGTAACGACGGCTTCCCGCTCAACATTTCGTTTACCTCGAACCGCCTGTTCGAGCTTTCCAAGATGGACGGCGCCATCGTTATCGATGGCGACCTCACCCAGATCCTGCGCGCCAACTTCCACCTCAATCCCGATCCCTCGCTTGCCACGAGTGAGACGGGCATGCGTCACCGTACTGCCGCTCGCATGTCGGTGCTCACCGATGCCATCGTGATCTCGGTCTCGGCCCGTCGCGCCGTCGTTAACGTGTACGTTCACGGCAAGAGCTACGAGATCCAGCCCGTCACCACCATCATGAGCTCGGTCAACCAGCTCGTCGCCACGCTCCAGACCACCCGTCAGTCGCTCGACCGCTCCTTGCTGCGCCTGACGGCCCTTGAGCTCGACGACTACGTTACGCTCGCCGACATCACCGGCATCTTCTCGAGTTTCGAGATCATGCAACAGGCAAAGACCGAGCTTAAGGATTGCATCGTCAAGCTGGGTAACCAGGGCAAGCTCGTGCAGATGCAGCTCGAGCAGCTCGCGGGCTCCAGCATGGATACCGAATACGACTTGATGATCCGCGACTACGCAAGCGATTCCTCTGAGGCCAACGCCGAGAAGATCCGCGCTGAGCTTGCCCGTATGACGCCTAAGGACCTATCCGACCCGCAGCACGTGGCGGCAGTTCTGGGCTATGACGACCTGGACGAGGACTCCGTCATGACGCCGCTGGGCCTGCGCACGCTTTCGCGCGTGTCCGTCGTGCGTGACGGCGTGGCCGAGAAGATCGTCGACGAGTACGGCTCGCTGCAGGAGCTCATGGACGACATCAGCGAGGATCCGGAGCGCCTGGGCGACTTTGGCGTTAACAACCCTGCCATTCTTGCGGACTCCCTGTACCGCATGAAGGGCACCAAACAGGGGAACGCATAATGGCGCCCGTATGCGCCGTGGTCGTTGCCGGTGGCAGCGGCCAGCGCTTTGGAAATCCCGGCGGCAAGCAGCTCGTTAACGTGGCGGGCCGTCCGCTCATGAGCTGGTCCATCCGTGCGTTCGATCGTAGCGACAAGGTCGGCCACATCGTCGTGGTTTGCCCTGCCGAGCGCCGTGCCGAGATGCGCCGCCTTGCCATCGACCCGTTTGACTATGACACGCCCATCAGCTTTGCCGATGCCGGCGATACCCGCCAGGATTCCACCCGTGCCGGCGTGCATGCGGTTCCGGCGGGCTTTGAATACGTTGCCATTCACGATGGTGCTCGTCCGCTCATTACGACCGAGGCCATCGACCACGCGATCGACGTGCTTGTGGGCGACCGCGCCCTCGACGGTGTCGTGTGCGGTCAGCCCGCGATCGACACGCTCAAGATCGTCGATGGCGACAACATCGTCGAGACGCCGCCGCGCGAGCTGTACTGGGCCGCGCAGACGCCGCAGATCTTTAGCGTCGATGCTATGAAGCGCGCCCATGCCGCGGCGATTGCCGAGGGCTTTATCGGTACTGACGATTCATCGCTGGTCGAGCGCATGGGCGGGCGCGTCCGCTGTGTCCAGAGCCCGCGCGATAACCTTAAGGTGACGGTGCCCGAGGACCTGCGTCCCGTAACCGCGATTCTGCTTGGCCGCATGGCCGAGGGAGAGGACCTTCCCCATGTTCAGTAACCTGCGCATTGGCCATGGCTACGACGTCCACCGTCTGGTGGAGGGGCGTCGATGTATCATCGGCGGTGTCGACATTCCCTACGAACGCGGCCTGCTGGGCCACTCGGATGCCGATGTGCTCGCGCACGCCTTGGCCGACGCTATTCTGGGCGCCTGCCGCGGGGGAGACATCGGCAAGCTATTCCCCGATACCGACCCCGCCTATGAGGGTGCCGATTCGATGGTGCTGCTCGCTCGCGTGATGGACTATGCGCGCGAGCTGGGCTTCGAGTTTGTCGATGCCGATTGCACCATTGCCTGCCAGCAACCCAAGATCACCCCGCACCGCGATGCCATGCGCGCCAACCTTGCCCATGCCCTGGGCGTTGACGTCGAAAACGTGGGCGTCGCCGCCACTACGACCGAAAAGCTCGGTTGGGAAGGCCAGGGCGAGGGAATCGGCGCCTGGGCCGTCTGCCTGCTACAGAAAACCGTTAAGGAGTAACGAATGCGTATCTACAACAGCGCTACCCATAAAAAGGAAGAGTTCCAGCCCATCGAGTCCGGCAAGGTCCGCATGTACGTGTGCGGCCCCACGGTCTACGACAACATCCACATCGGCAACGCCCGCACGTTCATCAGCTTTGACGTGATTCGCCGCTGGCTCATCGCGAGCGGCTACGAGGTCACGTTCGCCCAGAACCTCACCGATGTCGACGACAAGATCATCAAGCGCGCCAACGAGCAGGGCCGTACGGCCGCCGAGGTCGCGACGGAGTTCTCCGACAAGTTCATCGGCGTCATGCGCGCCGCCAACGTGCTCGATCCCGATGTGCGCCCCCGCGCCACCAAGGAGATCGGCCCCATGATCGCCATGATCAAGACGCTTATCGAGCAGGGCCACGCTTACGCAGCCGATAACGGCGATGTGTACTTTGCCGTGCGCAGCGATCCCAACTATGGTCAGGTCTCGGGCCGCAACATCGACGACCTTATGGTTGGCGCACGCATTGAGGAGAACGAGGACAAGAACGACCCGCTCGACTTTGCCCTGTGGAAGGCCGCCAAGCCCGGCGAGCCCAGCTGGCCGAGCCCCTGGGGCGAGGGCCGTCCCGGTTGGCACACCGAGTGCGCCGCCATGGTGCATCGCTACCTGGGCACTCCGATCGACATCCACGGCGGCGGCTCCGACCTTGCCTTCCCGCATCACGAGAACGAGTGCGCTCAGGCCACCTGCGCCTGGCACCAGGGCTTCTCCAACACCTGGATGCACACGGGCATGCTGCTGGTAGACGGCGAGAAGATGTCCAAGTCGCTCGGCAACTTCTTTACGCTGGCCGAGGTCCTCGAGCAGCACTCCGCTGCCGCCCTGCGCCTGCTGATGCTGCAGACGAGCTATCGCTCGCCGCTCGACTTTTCTTGGGAGCGCCTGGAGGGTGCCGAGAACTCGCTCACGCGTATCGCCGGTACGGTCGAGAACCTGCGCTGGGCCGCGAACCATGCGACGGCCGATGCCGATGAGGCAGCATCCGAGGCGTTTGCCGCCAAGGCCGCCGAGACCCGTGCCACCTTTAAGGAGTGCATGGACGACGACTTTAACACCGCCGGTGCCATGGGTGCTGTCTTTGGCTTTGTGACCGAGTGCAACCAGTACCTGGAGCAGGCGGGCGATGCTGCCGACAAGGCCGCAGTCCTGGCTGCCGCCGATACGCTGGCCGAGCTGCTCGATACGTTTGGCGTTGAGCTTCCCGAGCCCAAGGTCGAGTTGCCGCTGGGCCTGCTGGGCGTTGCCGCCGGTTTGGTTGCCTACACGGGCGACGACGTGGACGAGGCCGCTGCCAAGATTCTCGAGGCCCGTGCCGAGGCCCGTGCCGCCAAGAACTGGGATCTGGCCGACGCCATCCGTGATCAGCTCAAGGACCTGGGCCTGACGATCGAGGATACCGCCGCCGGCACTCGTATTAAGAGTCTCTAGTATTTGTCGACCGTTCGAGGTGCGGCAGATTGCCTTGAAAGAGGAGGGCATAGACCTGGTGGTCATGCCCGACGATTGAAAGGCAAGGTGCCGTGGCTCGGACGGTCGATTCTTGTTCGTTATCTTTTTAAGGAGGCCGTTTTATGGCCGACAATCGCAAGCGTGCGCCTCGTGGCGGCAAGCAGGCTGCTTCTGGCTCGCGTCCGATTCGCCGCAATGATCGCGCTGCCGCTCCCAAGGGCCAGCGCGATCGCACCCAGGCCGCACGCCCGCAGCGCGATCGCAACCGAGACGCTGTCCAGGCTCCCAAGGGCGAGTTTATCGAAGGTCGTCGTGCTGCCGCCGAGGCGCTGCGCACTGGTTTTCCCATCAAGTGCGCGCTCATTGCCGAGGGCGGGGAGCGCGATGCCGCCTTGTCGCGCCTAGTCGACGACCTCAATGCCGCGGGTGTCCGCATTAAGTATGTGCCGCGCGCGCAGCTCGACGCACTGTCGAGCCATGGCGCTCACCAGGGCATTGCGCTCGAGGTTGGCAACTTCCCCTATGCCGATGTCGCCGATATCCTCGACCGCGCGGGCGACGGTCCGGCGCTCGTCATCGTACTCGACCATGTGACCGACGACGGCAACTTTGGCGCCATTGTGCGCTCCGCCGAGGTTGTGGGCGCGGCCGGCGTCATCATCGCCAACAAGCGCGCCGCCGGCGTGACCGTGGGTAGTTACAAGACCTCTGCCGGTGCCGTCATGCACCTGCCCATCGCGCAGGTGCCCAATATCGCCCGTGCGCTTGATGATCTTAAGGCCGCTGGCTTTTGGGTGGGCGGTGCCTCCGAGCACGCCGAGGGCAGTTGCTGGGATGCTCCCTTCGAAGGTCGCGTGGCGCTCGTCATGGGCTCCGAGGGCGACGGCATCTCGCGCCTGGTGCTCGAGAAATGCGACTTTTTGACCAAGCTTCCCCAGCGCGGCATGACCGAGAGCCTCAACGTTGCCCAGGCGACCACGGCGCTGTGCTTTGAGTGGCTGCGCCGCAACGCCGGCGAGCTCATGGGGGAGGAGTAGCGCATGTCCAAAAAGAACCGTGCCAAGTCCAAGGCCAAGCGCTTTGGTGAGGGCTCGGCCAGGCCGATTGTTTCGGCCGCGACCTACGGCGTGGGCGGCAATGCGTTTGCGCAGGCCATCGCCGACCCGGTCTCGACGGTGCACTCCAATAAGCCCGAGCTTTTGGTGGTCGACGGCTACAACGTGATCCACTGCACGCCGCGCTACGAAAAGCTTGTGTACGACCATTCCGACGATCCGTATTCCAGCGACGTCCACGATATGGCGCGCACCGCACTCATCAACGACGTCGCCGCCTTTGCCCAAGGCCGCTACGAGGCCGTGATCGTGTTCGACGGCGCGGGCAATATCTCCAGCGAGCGCCCCAACCTGCCGGCTCGTGGCGTGCGCATCGAGTTTTCGCCGACGGGCGTCTCTGCCGATACCGTGGTACAGAAGCTCTGCATCGAGGCACGCGAGGAAGGCCGTGCGTGCTCTGTGGTGTCGAGCGACGGCACGATCCAGGCCGTCGTCATGGGCAAGGGCGTTACGCGCATCTCGAGCCGTATGCTGGTGGACGAGATCAAACAGATCGATAACGACGTTCACGAGGCAGAGGAAGCTCCGCAGATCAAGATGACCTTGGGCAGCCGCCTGAGCCCCGAGGCGCTGGCCAAGCTCATGGCCCTGCGCGGGAGGTAGGGGAGTTGGCGGGGCAATGCTGCCTCGCTAACTCCATTCAGCGATGTCGATCATTCTTTCGAGGCGCCACGTTAGCGCCTCTTTTAGATAAGGCAGTCTCGCTGCTAGGGCATCGTTTTTAGACAGAATCTCGATTGCCTCGTCGACAAAACCTTCGAGTTTCTCCCCGTCAAACCAGTTCATATCCTCAACAAGCAACATTTGTTTCGCGGGACTTGAATGGAACTGCGCGCTGGCAAAACTGTGCTCTCCTGCCCTAAGCTCATCTAGAGATATGTTGCACCAGAGCGATGAGCCCGAATCGAAGATGGGGGCTGGTCTGCAGACTAGTGAGTTGACGTTTCGCACGAGGCCGAAGTTGCGCCAATGACGATCGTAGTTGGCGATGATGTCGTCACACACGATCATGTGGTCAAGGGCATCCTTGACGCCTGTCACCCCGAGTTCCTCGCAGTTTGCTACGTATCGCTCGTAGTCAGTTAGCCGTTCATCTGCGTTTGCGTGCTGGTTTACATAGAACGCAGGGACATACTCTTCTTCATCAGTTAAGAAGACATCGCATATGCTCAGGGCGGAAGTGCCCGTGCCCTCGAGCGAGTAAGGTACATAATCGCAGGCGTTTAGGATGCGACGGTGGAGCGCGGTCGCCACCAGCTCGTTATAAGGTTCCTGGTTCAGGTGCGCTCCTGCCTTATGCAGAATTCGACGCCCGCCCTCGCACGTCCAGTACTTTTGAAGATTGCCGTCCGAGGTGTTATCGGGCTTTGCGGCAGCCGCTTTTCCCTCTGGGGCAAAGGGCGCAATGGACAGCGAGACGTCATCAAAGGCGTTATTGAAGAAGTTAATATCCTCCCAGACGAGACCGGAATCTTGGGGTCTAATCCAATACTGGTCGGATAAGGAGAGGCCAAGATTTCGCTGTACGAGTTCATCGGGAACATCGACTGCGGCTTCTGCAAGCAGGGAGGCTAGCCCAATGCGTGCGAGCGGGATACCGCGACCGCGCCACCAGATGCGGAAGGAGTCGAGCGATACGGAGCTATTGGGGCCAAATACCCCAATAGGGGCGTGGGCGTAATCGATGTCGGCGCCGATGTGGGTAAAGTCTTTTCGCGATGTGTTGTAGACCAGCTGAGCGACTTCGTGCGTGCGGTTCATGAGGGTGAACGCGATCTCGCTCTTACCGTGGCCGCGGCGGGGACGTCCTCCCGTTTTGGTCACGGAGCGGAGTCGCGTGTCGACGCTGTCTTTGTCGATGAGCCATACACCAGAAGCCTTGCGGGCATCAAGTGCTCCGTTTTTTATGAGCTCCTGCACCCTGCGCGGAGTGATGCCGAGCAGCTCGGCGGCTTCCTTGGTAGTAAGCATCACGAAACCCTTCGTCAAAACGAATAGTTTTATATATAGCAATTGTAATTAAAACTATTCGTTCTGACGAATAGTTTTGAGATTGAGGGCGAACCGACAGAAATGAACGGGCCTGGTACCTGTTGTTGCTGGTTTTTGCATATTTATATAACGCCGTGTGGCCTGTTGCGCCCCGTCCGTAATTCCTTTATTCTTAACAGGCTTCGCGCGAAAGCGCCAAGTGTGCCAGTGTGGCGCAACGGTAGCGCAACTGATTTGTAATCAGTGGGTTGCAGGTTCGATTCCTGTCACTGGCTCCATGAGAGTTTCGGGCTCTGTTCCTTGTGGGACAGGGCCCGTTTCTATTTATGTCGACATGTAAGTGGGTTTGACTCCCACCAAGCTTCAGGTTTGTCTCGATCTGTAACACGGGTGGGCTGAAAACCCTCCTTATAGTTACAGATCGAGACAATGCCAAAGGACGGCCGATAACGTCTCGATCTGTAACACGAAGAGGCTGAAAACCGTTCTAGCTGTTACAGAGTGAGACGTAAGCCGGGGTCGCCGCGTAGTATCTCGATCTGTAACAGATAGGAGAGGAATGACCCTCTTACTGTTACAGATTGAGATGAAAACGGTGAGGCCCCTGGTCTACTTGATTGCACCGGGGAAGCTCCGATCTCGACCTATATATAGGTGCAAATAGGCTGTTATCGAAGCTCGATCCTGAAGGTGTACTCTACTACACCAAAGTGTTACCTTGGGAAACGTCACCTCAGTATCCAAAACCACCGTCCCTCATATCCCAACTCAACAAAACAGCAGGTCAAAGGTATATAGATACGCCCGGGGCCGTGTATCTAGAGGTTTTCGTTGACAGCCCCCAAGGTTGCATCGTATTATCTTCTTCGTTCGCGGGGGCGGCGGTCCAAAAGACCAAAGAACCTGCGGATACTTGAACGATTGGGAGTTTGCCCGAGTGGTTAATGGGGACGGGCTGTAAACCCGTTGGCTCTGCCTACATAGGTTCGAATCCTATAGCTCCCACCCGTCAAGTGCCTGTATAGCTCAGTCGGTAGAGCACTTCGTTGGTAACGAAGAGGTCACCAGTTCAAGTCTGGTTGCAGGCTCCATCCGGCGGTGTAGCTCAGTTGGTTAGAGCACACGGTTCATACCCGTGGCGTCACTGGTTCGAATCCAGTCACCGCTACCATAGGTAACACGGTGGCTTCTCAATAGTATGTTGAGAGGCCACTATGGTATAAAGGCAAAGTCCCGTCCGGGGACGACCTGTTAAGAGGAGGGCTTTATGGCCAAAGAGAAGTTTGAGCGCACTAAGCCGCATGTTAACATCGGCACCATTGGTCACGTCGACCACGGCAAGACCACGCTGACCGCTGCCATCACCAAGGTTCTCTCCGAGACCGAGGGCTGCAAGGCTGACTTCACTGCGTTCGAGAACATCGACAAGGCTCCCGAGGAGCGCGAGCGCGGCATTACGATTTCCGTCTCCCACGTTGAGTACGAGACCGCTGCCCGTCACTACGCTCACGTTGACTGCCCGGGCCACGCTGACTACGTCAAGAACATGATCTCCGGCGCTGCTCAGATGGACGGCGCTATCCTGGTCATCGCTGCTACCGACGGCCCCATGGCTCAGACCCGCGAGCACATCCTGCTCGCCCGTCAGGTCGGCGTTCCCTACATCGTCGTCTTCCTGAACAAGTGCGACATGGTCGACGATGACGAGCTCATCGACCTCGTCGAGATGGAGACCCGTGAGCTCCTCTCCGAGTACGATTTCCCCGGCGACGACATCCCCGTCATCCGTGGCTCCGCTCTGGGCGCTCTCGAGGGCGACGCCAAGTGGATGGACGCCATTCGCGAGCTCATGAAGGCCGTCGACGAGTACATCCCGACGCCTGCTCGTAACAACGACCTCCCGTTCCTGATGGCCGTTGAGGACGTTATGACCATCTCCGGCCGTGGTACCGTTGCTACTGGCCGTGTCGAGCGCGGTGAGCTCAAGCTCAACGAGCCCGTCGAGATCGTCGGCATCAAGGATACCCAGAACACCGTCGTTACCGGTATCGAGATGTTCCGTAAGTCCATGGACTTCTGCGAGGCTGGCGACAACGTCGGTCTGCTGCTCCGCGGCATCAAGCGTGAGGACATCGAGCGCGGCCAGGTTCTCTGCAAGCCCGGTTCGGTTACCCCGCACACCAAGTTCACCGGCGAGATCTACGTTCTGACCAAGGAGGAGGGCGGCCGTCACACCCCGTTCTTCGATGGTTATCGTCCTCAGTTCTACTTCCGTACCACCGACGTTACCGGTACGGTCAAGCTCCCCGAGGGCACCGAGATGGCTATGCCTGGTGACCACATCACCATCGAGGGCGACCTCATCCACCCGATCGCCATGGAGGAGGGCCTGCGCTTCGCTATCCGCGAGGGTGGCCACACCGTCGGTTCGGGCATCGTCTCCACGATCATTGAGTAAATTAGCTCTTTGATATAGCTGACTTAGAGAACCCGGCACTTATATGGGTGCCGGGTTCTTTTCTGCAATGGATATTGAGCCGTTGCTGGTGTCGAGAGGATCGATAATGGTCCTGGATGCACCGTCGATTAGCTCTCGATGGCTTCATTGATGTGTTCCAAATATGAATGGATCCACCGAGAACCAATTGACTCGAGGTTTTCATTGACAGCACTTACGTGGAGCTGATAAAGTAACAACTCGTGCCCGTACGGGGCGGAAATGAAAGGTTCAGGATACATGCGTACTCTAGTTACTCTTGCGTGCACTGAGTGCAAGCGCCGCAACTATACGACCACCAAGAACAAGTCGACCATGCCTGATCGTATGGAGATCAAGAAGTATTGCCCCTGGTGCCGTCACCACACGCTGCACAAAGAGACTCGCTAGTCTCTAGTCACATACGCCAGTAGTTCAATTGGTAGAGCATCGGTCTCCAAAACCGAGTGTTGAGGGTTCGAGTCCTTCCTGGCGTGCCAGTCATTATTCCGTAAGCTCCCACTTGGGGGCTTACGGTTTACTCATGTATAAGCGCATTGCGCGGAGGTAACCCAAATGGCCAACAAGAAGAACAAGAAGAAGGCTCAGCAGCCGGCACCTGCCAACAAAGCTGCCGCCAACTCCAAGGTTGAGGCCAAGAAGGCCGTTGCCAAGAAGAACGAGAAGGCTGCGAAGTCCAAGAAGAACGAGAAGCCTGGTTTCTTCGCCCGCACCAAGAAGTATTTCGCTTCGGTCAAGTCCGAGATGAAGCGTGTCACGTGGCCCGATAAGAAGGAGCTCGTGAACTACTCGGTTGTCGTTTGCGCTTCTCTGATCGTCGTCGGCGTCGTCATCGCTCTGCTCGATGCTGGCTTTGGCGAGGCTCTTGCTCTGTTCTCTGGATTGAGGGGCTAAACCATGTCTAAGCGTTGGTACGTCGTTCACACTTACTCTGGATACGAGAACCGCGTTAAGTCCGATCTCGAGCATCGTATCGAGACCATGGGCATGCAGGACCGTATCTTTGATATCGAGATTCCTATGGAGCGCGTCACCGAGATTAAAGAGGGTGGCAAGCGTGAGACCAAGGATTCCAAGATTTTCCCGGGTTATGTCCTGGTCCGCATGGAGATGGATGACGATGCTTGGACGTGCGTTCGTAACACGCCTGGCGTCACCGGTTTCCTAGGCGGCAACGGCAAGCCCGCTCCGCTTTCCCGCGACGAGTACAACAAGATGACTCGTCGTCCCGGTAAGGGCGATTCGCCCAAGCGCACCTCGGTTGATATTCAGGTCGGCACGTCCGTCCGCGTCACCGATGGCCCGCTTACCGACTTTGATGGCAAGGTCTCCGAGGTTAACACCGAGGCTGGCAAGCTCAAGGTCACGCTGATGATCTTTGGCCGCGAGACGCCGGTCGAGCTCGACTTTAACCAGGTCGCTGTCATCGCTTAAGTTTTCGTCCGTTCGCGCGAGCGTGCTTCTTCTGTGACTGCTCATCTCAGGAGTGCTTCTAACACGTGCGTGCTTACGATATAGCAAGTACTTCACACTCGTGATTCGAAAGGAATGACCATGGCTGAGAAGAAGGTTGCCAACGTCATTAAGCTCCAGATTCCTGCTGGTGCAGCTAACCCCGCTCCTCCCGTCGGCCCCGCCCTGGGCGCTGCTGGCGTGAACATCATGCAGTTCTGCCAGGCCTTTAACGCCGAGACGCAGGACAAGAAGGGCGACATCATCCCCGTTGAGATCTCTGTCTACGAGGATAAGTCCTTCTCCTTCATCACCAAGACCCCGCCGGCGGCTCACCTCATCAAGAAGGAGCTCAACCTCAAGTCTGGTTCCGCTAAGCCCCAGGCCGACAAGGTTGGTCAGCTCTCCCAGGAGCAGCTTACCAAGATCGCCGAGATCAAGATGCCGGACCTCAATGCCAACGACATTGACGCCGCCAAGAAGATCATCGCCGGTACCGCCCGTTCCATGGGCGTCACCATCGCTGAGTAGCGATTTCTTATGGTAACGACGGGTGCTCCGACCGGGGCGCCCGTTAAATGTGTGCAATAGGGCACACGAAACGATGTGGGAGGGCTCACGCCCGTTTAACCACAGGAGGTAATGCACATGGCTAAGCATGGTAAGAGCTATAACGCCGCTGCCGAGAAGATCGACCGCGCCACGCTCTACACCCCCCTTCAGGCTGCCAAGCTCATCAAGGAGCTCGACACCGCCAAGTTCGACGAGACCGTCGAGGCCCACTTCCGTCTGGGCATCGATACTCGTAAGGCTGACCAGAACATCCGTGGTTCCATCTCCCTGCCCCACGGCACCGGCAAGACCGTTCGTGTTGCTGTCTTCGCCGAGGGCGAGAAGGCCCGCGAGGCCGAGGCTGCCGGCGCCGACATCATCGGTTCCGACGAGCTCGTCGCCCAGATCCAGAAGGGCGAGATCAACTTCGACGCCGCTATCGCTACGCCGAACATGATGGCCAAGGTTGGCCGCATCGGTAAGATCCTTGGTCCCCGTGGCCTTATGCCGAACCCCAAGCTCGGCACCGTGACCATGGACGTCGCCAAGATGGTCTCCGAGCTCAAGGCTGGCCGCGTTGAGTACCGCGCCGACCGCTACGGCATCTGCCACGTGCCCCTGGGCAAGAAGTCCTTCTCTGAGCAGCAGCTCGTCGAGAACTACGCTGCCCTGTACACCGAGATCCTGCGCGTCAAGCCCTCTTCTGCTAAGGGCAAGTACGTCAAGTCCATCTCCGTGTCTTCCACCATGGGCCCTGGCGTCAAGGTCGATCCCGCTGTCCAGCGTGACTTCCTGGCTGAGTAACTGCTAGTTACTGCCTGAGCAAAGCAAGCATTGCTAAAGAAACCCGGTTCTGCCTTGTGCAGGACCGGGTTTCTTGCTATCTCGGGTTAAAACCAACACGAAGTAGACAGTCGCCTTTGTGGTGGTTACCAGGGGGTTCTGGCGGTTGAGGACTCGATGGCATCGTGGCGTTTGAGCTCGCGGCGCATGGTTTGCGAATTGAGCCAGGCTGCCTGCCAGCCACGGATGGGGTAGCGCGTCTGGTCGAGCTCAAACTGCGTATAGCCGCAGGCGTTGATGATCGTCGTTCCACACATATGCTGCCGCTCGCGCTGAAAATCGTAACCGTAGCTTTGGTGTACATGCCCATGCACCATGTAGTCGGCCCCCCAGGACTCAAGTGCCGTGTTAAAGCACTCAAACCCTCGATGCGGTAGATCGTCCAGATCACCCATACCGGCGGCGGGCGCATGGGTAAGCAGAATGTCGCACCCGCCGACCATCCTAACCTTACGCGACAGCTTACGCATGCGCTTGGACATCTCGCGTTCGGTGTACATGTTGGCGCCGTCGCGATAACGCATGGACCCGCCAAGGCCCGCAATGCGAATCCCTCGGTACGTGTACACGCTGTCTTCCACGCAGATACATCCGCCCGGTGCATGACGTGCGTAGCGATCATCGTGATTGCCGCGCACGTAGATGAGCGGCTTGTTGATGACTGTGACCAAAAACTCAAGATAGTCCGGGTCCAGATCGCCGGCGGACAAAATCAGGTCGACACCCTCAAAGCGTTCCTTGCGAAAGCACTCCCAAAGGCATCGTTCTTCGGTATCGGCTATGGCAAGGATTTTCATAGGGCAGGGACTTTCGGCTCATCGTCGAGCTGCGGAATGGTGCCTACCACGTTATCCGCCAGCCAATTCATCTCGACAATCTGCGTGCTCGGCAGCGGAGGGAAGCCTTCGATCTGTACCACGCCGTTCTGGCTGTGGAGCTCGCCGCCAAAGGGGTTGATGGAGCCCTCGACAATGCCGTTGCGGAGCAACTGCACGAGTTTGCGCGTCTGGTAGGGTAGGCCCGGAGCGTAACGGATATCGATAACGCCCGAGCTCATGCCGTACCAGTAGTTGACGGCGCGAACCTGGTTGTCGTCACTGGTCTCGTCCCACGTGCCGTGCAGAAGGCTGCGAACGATGAGCTCGTAGTAACGGCCCCAGTTCCATACCGGCATGGCGATGCCGGTAACCTTGCCATCGACCAGGCGGTGGAGTCCGTAGGCCGTAGGGTCTTCGAGCGACTTTGACATGTCAGCGCCGGTCATGACGCTCACGCCTTCGCGGCACATGGCCTCGGCGAGACCGCCGGCGGGCACATCGCCCCAGGTGAGGATAATTTGCGCGCGGGGGTCGAGCAGCGAGGCACCGATGGCAAAGGCATTGATCTCGCTGAGTGCGCCCGAGGCGAAGACCGACGCGTGGTAGCCGATGCGATGGTTGTCCGCCATGCTGGCGGCAAGGGCGCCCAGGAGGAACTTGGCCTCGTACATCTTGCCAAAGTACGAACGGACGCTTTGGTGGGGAAGGCCGATAGAGCAGTTAAGGAACCGAACCTGGGGATACTCAACGGCAGCTCTGAGCGTGTATTCCATCAGGCGGTGCGAGGTCGAGAAGATGACGTTGTCTCCATGTTTGACAGCCGTTTCCACGGCGGCGTAGAACACGTCCGGATCGTGACAGTCTTCGAACGCCTCGGTGCGCACGATACCGTCAAAGTGCTCATCGAGATACTGACGTCCTTGGTCGTGCAGACTGTCCCAGCTCGACGCCGCACAGGGGAACTCATGGATAAAGGCGATACGCAGGGGGTTGGCCGCCGAATAGACAGTCTTGCCCATAAAGAAGTTGAGCACGCCGGAGGTGGACTTGGCGGGCGACTCCTCCTCATCGACGCTCGGCGCTTCGACAAGATCGACCTTGTCCTCGTCGTTTTTGCCGGCAATGACCAGCTCGCGCCAAATCTTGCACAGGCGGTTTACGACGATATCCGTCGGCGTATCCAGCAGGCGGTCCTGGTTGTACACATTGAGGTAGACGAGCATGGCGTCGGCGGGCGTAATGTCCAGGTGGTCGCCGCCTGCGCGAAGGTAGGCGCGCTTAAAGAGCAGGAAGGTGTGGCGCAGGTAGTCGACCTTTTTCTGCGGCCATTTTTCGATAAGGTTCCGACCGAGCATCTTGGCGAGCGTCTCGTAGCTTCCCTCACGCGAGAACTCGATTTCGTATAGGGGGCAGACGCGCCAAAACGCGCAGAATTCACCGTACAGGCGGCTTTCGACGGAATCCCATGTGCCGGGGTAGAGACGGGTGACCCTGGCCGAAACCGTTGGAGCGTCCAGGAATTTGAGGACACTGACGCGTTTGTTGCCTTCCTGGACATAGAACCGATGCATGAACTCGGTGACGATGATGGGATCACGATAGCCCTCGGTTACCTGGATGTCGTAGAGGTTGGACCACTTGCGGGCGAACTCAGTGTTAAACGGCAGCAGGGGCATAAAGTTGCATGAAAAGGCGGACTGACGGCCTTTGGTGACTGTGCCGACGACCATTTCGAGCGGAATATCCCTTAGGCCGACATTCTCTCGCTGACCTAAGGGGAGCTGGGCAACGAGGCTGTCGAGGTCCGTAAGGTACGGGTGCTCGCTTTGGCTGATGGCGCGACGGCGTCCCTGCTCGCCGCGCTTGCGTGCTTGACGATAGGCCTCTTCCATGATGTTGCTCCCTTAGTCGTTTAAACAACTATATGAACCATGGTACCACGAATGAAAACCACCACAAAGGTGCCTGTCCCTTTTTGGCGGGTTAGGCGATGATGGGGGCGATGGCACGGATGCAGGCGTCGGCTGCCGTGAAAGTAGTGCTGTCGTCGCTGACGATAAAGATGATCTTTCCTTTGATGCCAAAGTCGCCGATTTCGCTAAAGAGTACGTAGGGCTCCTTGTCAAAGCCCGAGATGGGAAGCACGGCGGCCTTGGTGGCGCTGGTCAGCTCGTCTGCCAGTGCGTCGAGCGAGGCCCACTTGGACGTGTCCTTTACGGCAACGGGCACAGCCACACGCCCAAAGGGCATGAGGTGCACGAGCGTGTTCTTGGAGATATTTGAGTTGGGGACGATGATGGTTTGCCCGCAGGCGTCCTCGATGGTCGTATGACGCCAGGTGATGTCCTGGACCACGCCCGACACGCCGCCGACCTCGATATTGTCGCCGGGCTTGATGATGCCCATAAAGGTCACCTGCATGCCGCCGATAAGGTTTGACAGCGTGTCCTGAAAGCCCAGCGAGATGGCGATGCCGCCGACGCCAAGAGCGGCGACGAGGGCGTTTGCGTTAATGCCAAAGCAGTTGTCGAGGATAAAGCTGCCGCCAATCATCCAGATGACGGCGCGCGCGATGTTGATGAAGATACTCGATGCCGGAAGCGGGTTATCGTCTCGGTTGAGCAGATGGTTCAGGGTCTTGGATACGACCTTGGCGGCGACGGCGGTGCCTATCGCCAAGATGACGGCCCAGATGATGTTGTGGACCCACCGTTGCTCAAAGAAATGAAGAATCGGCTCAAACAATTCCATGTGGGGAAAACCTCCTAATGATCGTCCAACCATGATACCCACCAAGAAGCCCGTCCGATCAAATTCGGACGGGCTTCTGTGCTCGATATAAGGTTTACGCGGCGGGGCTGCAAGGCCCGGCGGTGTAGCTTAGCGTCGACGCTTCCAGATAATGCCGAGGATGATGACGATGATGCCGCCGATAAGGCACGCGCCAACTACTGCCAGCGTGTGGTCTCCCGTTGCGGCGAGCTTACCGGTCGTCTTCTTGGTGATGACCTTCGTGGTCGTCGTGTCCGTCTTGGGCGAGGGCTTAGGCGTCGGGGCCGGTGTGGGCGTGGGGTCCACGGCAGCGGAGCCAAAGCTGATGGTGCCCGCGAGCGAGGCCATCTTGCTCTCCCAGCCGTTCTGCCCGATCAGCGCCCTCAGCGCCGCCTCGCACGTGCCCCACTCGGTGTACTTGGTGGCGTGTGCAAAGGTGGGAAAGTCGGTCGTGTTGGTGATGATGTAGTTGTTGGTGGCGACGGTATAGGCCTTGGCGGGGTCGAGCGTGCTGCCGTCCTTGGTGAGTGTGGCACTCACAATGCGCTTGCCTTCGGGCTGCGTCCAATCAATCGTAACGTTGATGCCGCCAAAGGAGAGAACGCTGCCAGAGTCATCGCGCCACTTGTACTTGTCTTGCGCCTCCTGCTCGGTATGGCCGGCTGCCACGTAGGCTTGCTGAAGCTCGTAGCTGTGATTGCACTCGTCGCTGATCTGCAGTGAGTGCTCGAGCGCTGCCAGGAAGTCCGCGCCGGTCATGGTCCAGGTCTCCACGGTGTTGCCGTAAGGCGAGATAGCGATGACGTTGCCGGCGGTCACATCGCCCGCAGCGATGCCACCGCGGATGCCGCCAGCGTTTTCGATAGCGAGGTCCGCGCCCGTCAAGGCAAGATAGGAGCCGCAAATCACATGGCCGATGGTCTGGGCCTTGGTGGTATCGCCCTCCTTGCTGGGGCGGAAATCGGTGGTGCGCACCATTTCCCAACCATGCGTGCCTGCGGCGTCCTCGCCGTAGAAATAGTTGGTGGTGGATGTGCCGAGCACCTTGTTCGATTCGTTTTCAAAGGCCACGTCGAGCGGCTTGATCTTGTTGCGGACGGCTTCAAGGCGGCTTTGGTGGTCGGAGCCCTTGTCGGGGTCTGCCAAAAGGTCATTGACGTTCTTGGCGGTGTAGAGCTTCTCGTCAGTGCCGCCTGCAGGGACTGTGACCGTGTCATCGTCGGTCGTCTCGGTGCCATTCGTGTCGTACTTGTACGGAATGGAAAGCAGCCCCACCTCGGCAAAGGCGCTGCCTGCCTCGACAACGTGGATCGTCTTGCCGTCGGCTCCCGTCACCTTCTCGTTAAGGTTGATGTGCTCGTGGCCTGCGATAAGGGCATCGACGCCACGGAGCCGCGTGGCAAAGGTCTTTGCGTCGAGCGTGTGCGCGATACACACAACAACATCGCAGCCCTCCTTGCGCAGCTGCTCTGCCTCGGCATTGATGGCGTTCGCGGCACTCGAGAAGCTGGTGCCCGCGACCAGGTCCGCGCGCAGCGAGGAACCTAGCGACTCATCCATGGCTCCGACGACGCCGACCTTGATTTTGTAGTCGAATGTGGAGTGATCCTCGCTATCCTCCCAGGTGCGATCGAGCGTCTTCGTGATGCTCGAGCTCCATACGCCGTTCGAGGACGTTGCATTCGCGCAGAGCATGGCGAAGGGCGTGCCGGTGGTGCTGTAGCCGGTCATGGTGCGGAGTTTGTCCGCGCCGTAGCTCCAGTCGTGGTTGCCTGGCGTGGTTGCGTCGTAGCCGTCGGCGTAGAAGGTGTCCATGAGCTCGGCGATGCTCTTGCCCTCGCTCATGGTGGCGAAGGACTGTCCGTGGAAGGTGTCGCCTGCATCGAGTAAAAGATCGGGGGCGCTGCTTTGGGCGCTATAGAAAACCGCCAGTCCGTCAAAGCCCACAGTGCCGGTGCCCTTGCTTGCGTTGTAGCTGTACTTGTAGCTGCCGTGGATATCGTTGGTGTGCATGACGGCCACGGAGCCGTCAATAGCGGCGGGCAGGTTTCCCGCGAAAGCGAGGCTTGGGATGCCTGCGAGCGCGCCGGCAAACAACGCGGCGGCCAACGCAAAGCGGGGGAGTCTTTTCATGGCAGTTTCCTTAGTCCTTAGCCAGAATGTCTGGTTGAATATCGGATTATCGACATAATATGCGAAAACCGCCGCAAGGGCCTCTGTCCCTTTGCGGCGGTTTTGGCGTTTGCGCAGATAAAACCTACCAAAATAAACCTGTCCCTTTTTGGCAGGTTTTAGCTTAGCAGCATGCGGTCGTTGGCGAGCTCGCCGCCCGAGACCTCCTCGAACTTCTGCAGCAGGTCGGCCACGGTGAGCGACTTCTTCTCGTCGCCGGCCACGTCGTAGATCACATGGCCCTCGTGCATCATGATCAGACGGTTGCCCAGACGGATAGCGTCGTTCATGTTGTGCGTGACCATGAGCGTGGTCAGGTGGTTCTCGTCGACGATCTCCTCGGTCAGGTTGAGCACCTTAGAGGCCGTCTTGGGGTCGAGGGCCGCAGTGTGCTCGTCGAGCAGCAGCAGGCGCGGCCTGGTGAGCGTGGCCATCAGCAGGGTGAGTGCCTGGCGCTGGCCACCCGAGAGCAGGCCGACCTTGGCGTTGAGACGCGTGTCCAGACCAAGGTCCAGGCGCTTGAGCAGCTCAACGTACTCATCTTTCTCGGCCTTGGTGACGCCCCACGAAAGGCCGCGACGCTGGCCGCGACGCTTGGCGAGGGCCAAGTTCTCGGCAATCTGCATGTCGGCAGCGGTACCGCGCATGGGGTCCTGAAACACGCGGCCCAGGTACTTGGCGCGCTGCGACTCGCTCAGGCGCGAGATGTCGGTGCCGTCGAGCTCGATAACGCCCGAATCGAGCGGGTACACGCCGGCGATCATGTTGAGCAGCGTGGACTTGCCGGCGCCGTTGCCGCCGATCACGGTTACAAAGTCGCCGTCATTCAGGGTGAGGTCGACGCCGGTGAGCGCGCGCTTCTCGGTGACGGTGCCCTTGTTAAAGGTCTTCTTGACATGCGAGAGCTTAAGCATCTGCCTCATCTCCCTTCGTGTAGGAGCTGCGGAGCTTATAGCGCTCCCAAACCACGGGCACGCACAGGGCCACAGCGACAATTACGGCGGAGAGCAGCTTCATGTCGTTGGCGTCCATGCCCAACTGCAGCACGATGGCGCGGATAAGGAAGTACACCACGGAGCCAAAGACGGCGGAGGCAAGACGGACGCTAAACTGCGTGAGGCCGCCGGGCAGCAGACGGCCGAGCACCTCGCCGATAACAATGGCGGCAAGACCGATAACGATGGCACCGGTGCCCATACCAATGTCGGCATACTTTTGGCTCTGGCAGATGAGCGCGCCCGAAAGGCCGATGAGGGCGTTGGAGAGCACGAGGGCGATCATCTTGGTGGAGTTGGTGTTGACGCCCAGAGCGCGGATCATGTACTCGTTGTTGCCGGTGGCTCGCAGCGCCGAGCCGATCTCGGTGCCAAAGAACCAATACAGGATGGCAACGATAGCCACGGCGAGCAGGATGCCCAAGATGATGGCAACGGTGGACTGCGGCAGACCGGTCATATTGCTGACGGCGGAGAACACGGTGCCCTTGGCAAGAATGGGCGTATTGGACTTGCCCATGATGCGCAGGTTGATGGACCACAGGCTGATCTGGGTGAGGATTCCGGCGAGGATCGCAGGAATCTCAAAGACGGTGGTCAAAATGCCCGTGACGGCGCCCGCGATGGCGCCGGCGCACATACCGGCCAGCACGGCGAGCAGCGGGTCGACGTTGTTATTGACGATGAGCACAGCGCAGACGCAGCCGCCGAGGGCAAAGCTGCCGTCGCAGGTCATATCGGGAATGTCGAGCAGGCGGAACGTGATAAACACGCCAAGCACCATAATGCCCCAGAGGACGCCCTGCGAAACGGCGCCCTGCAATGCAATGAGCATGCTTCATACCTCCTAGGATAGGGTGGACACGTGATTCACCATAATAGCGGTAACAATGCATAGAAGAGCTGCGGACAGACGTTTTGTTTTACCTGAAACAAGCAGGGCGGACGCCGGTCTACAGCGCCCGCCCCTGTGGCTCAGATATTGAATAACGCGGCTAAAGCGCGAGCACGGGCTCTAGACGCATGCCGCGTATGGCATTACGCGTCCAGAGCGGAAAGGTCGATGCCCAGGGCCTCGGCCATTTCGTCGTTCTTGACGACGACCAGGTCCTTGCTCGAGAGGTGCTTGATCGGCATGTCTTCGGGCTTGGCCTCGCCCTTCAGGATCTTAACGGCCATCTCGCCCGCGGCGTAGCCCAGGTCCTCGTAATTGATGGAGAGGGTGAACAGGCCGCCGGCCATGCACATACCCTCCTCGCCAGTCACGAAGGGAAGCTTGTTTTCCTTGCAGATCTGGCCGACCTGCGAGGCACCCGCGGCGATGGTGTTGTCGGTGGGGGAGTACAGTGCGTCGACCTTGCCCACGGCAGACTCGACGACGGACTGAATCTCGTTGGAGCTCGAGACGGTGAAGTCAGTGTACTCGAGGCCAAGCTTGTCGAGCTCCTTCTTGGCGGCCTTGATTTGGACGTCGGAGTTGGACTCGGCGGTGCAGTAGAGCAGGCCGACCTTCTTTACGTCGGGCAGGACCTTCTGCATCATCTCGAGCTGCTCGGCGACCGGGGTGAGGTCGGAAGCGCCCGTGACGTTGGTGCCGGGCTTGTCGTTGTCCTGGACCAGGCCGGAGGCGGCGTAGTCGGTGATGGCGCAGCCCACGATGGGGATATCGGCCGTGGCGCCGGCGGCAGCCTGCGCGGCGGGCGTGGCGATGGCATAAATCAGGTTGACGTTGTCGCCCACAAACTTGTCGGCAATGGACTTACACGTGGACTGGTCGTTCTGGGCGTTCTTCTGGTCGATCTTGACCTTAAGGCCGCTCTTCTTGATGGCCTTGACGAAGCCGTCGTTGGCGGCATCGAGCGCGGAGTGCTCGGTGAGCTGCAGAACGCCGATGGTGTAGTCGGAACCGGCGGCAGCGGAGCCGGAACCAGAGCTGCCGCCGCATCCGGCGAGCGGGGCGAGCGCGAGCAGGCCGGCGGAGACCAGAAGGCTCCTGCGGCTGATGGTGATGTCCTTCATATCATTACCCCCAGTATAAAAATGGCTGGAAACACTGCACTGGGACAAAGTGCAAGTGGGACTATAGTAGCGCTGATGTCCATTTTTACAACAGCCTGGCGGGTTTTTTAATACAGAATCGGATGGGCGGTACGGGTAGTCGAATGGGCGGCGGAGGGTCTTATGCGGCGGAGGAGGCGTCGTCCTCGTCCAGGGCGGCGAAGAGCTTCTTGCCGTCGAGCAGGCGCGTGCTGACGTTTCTCATACGGGCGATCTCGACGGTGCGCAGCGTATCGTCGGTGCCTCGGGCGTCGTAGACCGTTCCCAGCAGATACGAGATGCCATCGCGCTGCCTGATGGCAAAGGGACGGAGTGTCATCCGTGCTGCTTCGGTTTCGCCGCGTGTCGTGACGCTCGAAATATCAAAACTCACCGTGGTTCCGTGGTCGATGGCCTGCTCGACGAGCTCGCACGTGTCGATGCGCTTGATGGGCGTGCGTGTTGCCTTGGTAGCCTTGCTGCCTGCGCTTGGAGCGGGTTCGGGTGTATCGAGGTAGCCGCGAACGTCGGCGCTCGCCATGGCAACTAAGTGCTGCGCCATGCTCTTGCGGATAGCGATAGGCGTGGAGCGGTTGCGCATGACCATACCGTGGAGCCGGATGATCTCTTCATCGGTGAGCGGGCGGGTAAGAAGTTTGTAGCCCACGCCGCGTTTGTATTCAATTTCGTATCCGGCATGGCGAAGCGCGGAGATGGCGGTGTAGATGCTGCGCCGCGCCGCCGAGATGGGCATGCGGGCGGGGTCGTCGGGATGGGCGAGGCGCCGGATCAGCTCATCGGAAAGCATGGCCTTGTCTTCGCCGGTGTTTTCGCTCAAGAGCTGCAGGATACGAACGGCGCGATAGGCTGCCATCGAGGCGGCGCCCCTCGTCGTGGTGTCGTAGGTTTCAACAGCGGCTTCGGTCATGGTGCCCACGTCCTTTCCGTTTTGGGTGGCGACGGTATGGAGCCTAGGACGCGGGGCTTTCCCAGGGGCGCAGGGCGCTCTGGGCGGTCGGTAGTCGTCGGCAAACGGCGGGTCGAGTTTTCAACAGCCCTGCTCAACTGACCAAAAACTTGCCAAAAGCTTGACGGATGCTGTTGAAAAAAGCGTCTCTCGACCGATGTCGAGAGACGCTTGTGCGATGAGCGTTGGCGTGTGGCGACGCGAGCTAGCGTTCGACGATTAGAAGTCGGCGTTGCCCACGGTGCGCGGGTGCGGCAGGACGTCGCGGATGTTGCCCACGCCGGTCAGATACATGACCAAGCGCTCGAAGCCCAGACCGTAGCCGGCGTGCTTGCAGGAACCGTAGCGGCGCAGGTCAAGGTAGTACTTGTACTGCTCGGGATTCATACCCAGGTCCTTGATGCGGGCCTCGAGCAGATCCAGGCGCTCCTCGCGCTGGGAGCCACCGATGATCTCGCCGATGCCCGGCACCAGGCAGTCGGCGGCGGCGACGGTCTTGCCGTCCTCGTTCATGCGCATGTAGAACGCCTTGATCTCGGCCGGGTAGTCGGTCACGAAGGTCGGGCGCTTAAAGTGCTCCTCGGTCAGGAAACGCTCGTGCTCGGTTTGCAGGTCGATGCCCCAGCTTACGGGATAGTCAAACTTGTGACCGGCGGCGACGGCCTGCTCCAGGATCTCGACGGCCTCGGTGTAGGTAACGCGGGCAAAGTCGGAGTTGGCGACATGGTCCAGGCGCTCGAGCAGACCCTTGTCCACAAACTTGTTGAGCATATTGAGCTCGTCGGGGCAGGTTGCCATGACGTCCTTAAGGACGTACTTGAGCATGGCCTCGGCGTTATCCATGTAGTCGTTAAGGTCGGCAAAGGCCATCTCGGGCTCGATCATCCAAAACTCGGCGGCGTGGCGCGTGGTGTTGGAGTTCTCGGCACGGAAGGTGGGGCCAAAGGTGTACACGTCGCCAAAGGCCATGGCAAAGTTCTCGGCATTGAGCTGGCCGGACACGGTGAGGCTTGCATGCTTGCCAAAGAAGTCCTGGCTCCAGTCGACCTCGCCGGACTCGGTGAGGGGCGGATTTTTGGGGTCGAGCGTGGTCACGCGGAACATCTCGCCGGCGCCCTCGCAGTCACTCGTGGTGATGATGGGGGTGTTGACGTAGACAAAGCCCTGCTCCTGGAAGAAGCGGTGGATGGCGGCAGCCGCGACAGAGCGGATGCGGAACACGGCGCGGAACAGGTTGGTGCGCGGACGCAGGTGCTGCTGGGTGCGCAGGAACTCGACGGTTGCGCGCTTCTTCTGCAGCGGGTAATCCGGGGCGCTCGTGCCCTCGACCTCGATGGAGGTGGCAGAAAGCTCGAAAGGCTGGGGCGCATCGGGGGTCAGCTTGACGGTGCCGGTGCAAATGAGTGCGGCCGAGACGTTTTGATGGGCGATCTCGTCGTAGTTGTCGAGTGCCTCGCGGTTCATGACGACCTGCAGGTCGCGGAAGCAGCTGCCGTCGTTGAGCGTAACAAAGCCAAAGTTCTTCATGTCGCGGACGGACTTGACCCAGCCGGCGACGGTGACGGTCTGGCCGCCGAGCGACTCGGCATCGGCATAGAGCTGCGCGATTTTGGTGCGGTTCACGTATCCTCCCATAACGGTTGAATGATAGTTATCCATACAGTTCGATATTTTAGCAGCTCGGCTCATTTGGGCTATACAGATAAGGCATTGGCGGGATGGTTTTTCAAACGAAAAGCGCCCGCGGCCTAATGGTCGTGGGCGCTTGACGAGGTGCCTTTTGGCTGTGTGGCGCGGGGCCTGGCTACTTGGTCTTGGCAACCAGCAGCGGGTCGCCAAGCTTGACGAGCGGGTTGCCGCCGATAAGCGTTCCAGACTCGCCGACATGGTCGATGCTCTTAAGACGATCGAGCTCGGAGACGATGACGGTCACGATGTCCTCGTGACCAGCGGCCTTAATGGCCTCGCGGTCGAAGCTGATGAGCGGCTGGCCTGCCTTGACCACATCGCCCATCTCGACAAAGCGGGCAAAACCCTTGCCGTTCATTTCCACGGTGCCCAGGCCAACATGGATGAACACGCGCAGGCCGTCCTCGGTAATCATGCCGATGGAGTGGTTGGTGACAGTGGTGGCACCGATGCGGCCGTTGGCGGGCGCATAGATGGTGCCGGTAATGGGCTCGATGCCATAGCCCTGGCCAAGCATGCCCGAGGCGATCGTCTCGTCGGGAACCTCGTTCAGGTTGACGAGCACGCCGTTGACGGGGGCATAGATGACGCCTTCGCGGGTAGCGAAGCTTGCTGCGGGCGGAACGGACGCCTCGCCGGTCGAGGTGAAGGTGGACTTAAGCGAATCGAGCAGACCCATAGTTGCCTCCAACTTAAATAGGCGCATATCGCGCGTTTGGTTTGCCGGAAACGTTTCATATGTGTTTCGCGGCTTGGTCAACGCCCCTATTCTACGCTGCTCAAAGATACCTCTGAGCTGGGATTATGTGATATATCAGTTGAAGGGAAACTTATTGCCGGAGTGTTTCTGCGCCACGGGTTCAAGTGGGGTACGCTTGAAGGCAAAAAACAAGGGCGCTTAATTTGCGCGAAGGGAGCACATATGATTGTCGAGAACCATGCGCTGTGGGGCGAGGAGCCGACCGAGGAATATCCGGCGACCTTTACGTATTTGGGTGCCGAGCCGCTGCCCGATAAACCGAATGGCCGCCGCCCTGCCGTGATTATCTGCGGCGGAGGTGCGTTTACGCATATCGCTCCGCATGAGCAGGATCCCGTGGCGTTTGCGTTTTTGGATCACGGCTACCAGGCCTTTGTGCTCAACTATGTCACGAGTTCTACGGGTGACGTGAGCTTTCCGCACCCCCAGGCAGATCTTGCCAAGATGGTCGCCACGGTGCGCGCCAACGCTGACGAGTGGCATGTCGATCCCAAGCGCGTGTGCGTCGTGGGCTTTTCTGCTGGCGGCATGATTTGCGCTTCGCTGGCAACACAGTGGAAGACCGGCCCCTTCGCGGCACTTGCCGGGGCGCGTCCGGACGACATTCGTCCCGATGCCGTGGTGCTGGGCTATCCATTGCTCGACTTTGCCTATGTGCGCGACATGCAGACGCGCGATCCACGCATTGACTTGCGCGTGCCCAAGACGGGCGGCAAGACGGGACGCGATTTGCTCAACGACTACCTGTCGATGGTGACGGGCGGCGAGGCAACTGACGAGCATCTGGCCGACATCTGCCCCACCACGCATGTTTCGCGCCAGATGCCACCGACCTTTGTGTGGGGCGTGTCCGACGACAAGACGGCGCCGATCGCGCAGGTCTACCCGTTTGCGCAGCGCATGGCCGAGGAGGGCGTTGCATGCGAGATGCACGTCTTCGACCAGGGTGGTCACGGCCTTTCGCTCGGCAACGCCAACACCGCGGTCGACAACGAGGACAAGCAGGTGGCGGTCCGTCCCTGGATTCGCCTAGCCTTCCGCTTCCTGGAGCGCCATCTGTAAGAGTAAGAGGGCCAGCCCCATTCCGTCCCTCATAACTTGCGGTGAAATAGTTCCAATTAAAGTCACGGGGCTTTAAACAGGAACTATTCCACCGCAACTTCGTTTTGATCTGTTGGAGACGGAGGAAAATGGATCATTTTGTCGAGGGAGCGGGCGGCTGTTTCTGCTCCCGCGGGAAACCACGTCCCGTTTGGGAAATCGTGACCCGTTTTGGGCGCAGATTCCGGGTCGCAGTTTCCCCGAGGGGCTCGATCGGGAAATCGCATCCCAGTCTGAGCGCCGATTCCGGGCTGCAGTTTCCGCTAGATGCCTCAACCGGAAAGCCCGTCCCGTTTAGGTGTTCCGGAGTGGGATTCGGTTTCCGCAACAGGCCCGTCTGGGAAGCAATGGCCCAGAATTCCCCTTGCACCGATCTGTCGATTGAACGTCATTGTGTGTTCACGCTATCATGTAAGTTTAAAATTGGTTAGCCATGGCAAACGGTTAGCCATGGTGAACATAAATACAACGCCCTGCGGGCGCCGGGGGAGGAACACGGACGTGAAGCTCGATACACTCGAGATTGGAAAGGACGCCGTTGTCGCATCGGTGGCATCGGACGATCAGGCACTCCGACAGCATATTTTGGACATGGGTCTAACGCCGGGCACCGAAGTCACCATGATGAAGTATGCCCCCATGGGCGACCCGCTCGAGATTCGCCTGCGTGGCTACGAGTTGACACTGCGTAAGGACGATGCCGCTCGCATCGAGCTCGTGGGTATTCACGACACCGATACGGGTCCGCGCGCTAACGCCGCAATCGGCACGACGGAGCATCCGGCCCTGGGCGAGGGGACGTATTCGCCCCGTGCGGCAAAGACGGCCGTGCCAGAGGGCGCGCCGCTGCACTTTGCCCTCGCCGGCAACCAAAACTGCGGCAAGACCACGTTATTCAACCAGCTGACGGGCTCCAACCAGCACGTCGGTAACTTTCCCGGCGTGACGGTCGACCGCAAAGATGGCACCATCCGTAACCATCCCGAGGCGAGCGTTACCGACCTGCCCGGCATTTACTCCCTGTCGCCGTACACAGGCGAGGAGGTCGTGAGCCGTCAGTTCATCCTCGACGAGCGTCCGGACGCCATCATCGACATCATTGACGCCACCAACATCGAGCGCAACCTGTACCTGACACTGCAGCTCATGGAGCTTGACCGTCCTATGGTCATCGCGCTCAACATGATGGACGAGGTGACCGCCAACGGCGGCGCCGTGGACGTCAACTTGCTCGAGAGCCTGCTGGGCGTGCCCGTTGTCCCCATTAGCGCTGCCCGCAACGAGGGCATCGGCGAGCTGGTGGACCACGCCCTGCACGTGGCGCGGTTCCGCGAGCGCCCTGGTCGCCTGGACTTTTGCGCGCCCGACGGTCCGGACGGCGGTGCGCTGCATCGCTGCATCCACGGTATTGCTAACCTGATCGAGGACCATGCCGTGACGGCGCACATCCCGGTGCGCTTTGCGGCGACCAAGCTGGTCGAGGGCGATGAGCTGGTAACCGAGGCGCTTCACCTGGATCGCAATGAGCTCGACGCTATCGAGCACATCATCACCCAGATGGAGGACGAGGCCGGCACCGACCGCCTATCTGCGCTGGCCGATATGCGTTTTAGCTTTATCGGCGACGTGTGCGGGCGTTGCGTCGTCAAGCCGCACGAGAGCCGCGAGCACGTGCGCTCCGTCAAGATTGACCGCATCCTGACAGGTCGTTACACAGCCATTCCGGCGTTTCTGGTGATCATGGGCCTCGTCTTTTGGCTGACGTTTGGCGTGATCGGCGCGGCGTTGCAGGGACTTATGGAGGACGGTATCGCTGCCATCATCGCCTCGGCCGATGCGGGCCTCAAGGCGTTCGGTACCAACGACGTGGTGCGCTCGCTGGCTGTCGACGGCGTGCTAACGGGCGTGGGCAGTGTGCTGACCTTCCTGCCGATTATCGTCGTGCTCTTTTTGTTCCTCTCCATTCTGGAAGACTCCGGATACATGGCGCGCGTGGCCTTTGTCATGGATAAGGTGTTGCGTCGCTTTGGCCTGTCGGGCCGCAGTTTCGTGCCCATGCTCGTCGGTTTTGGCTGCACCGTGCCGGCTATCATGTCGACCCGTACGCTCCCATCCGAGCACGACCGCAAGATGACGGTCATGCTCACGCCGTTTATGAGCTGCTCAGCCAAGCTGCCGGTTTACGGCTTGCTGTGCGGGGCGTTTTTCCCGCAGGCGACGGTTCCCGCCATGGTCTCGCTCTATCTGATCGGTATCGTGGTCGGCTGCGTCGCGGCTTTGGTGCTCAACCGCACGGCATTTAAGGGCGACCCGGTGCCGTTTATCATGGAGCTCCCCAATTACCGCCTGCCGAGCGTCAAGACGACGGTGATGCTGGCATGGGATAAGGCCAAGGACTTCATCACCAAGGCCTTTACCATTATCTTTGCCGCTACGGTGGTCATCTGGTTCCTGCAGACGTTCGATATCCGCTTTAACGTGGTCGCCGACCAGTCGCAAAGCCTGCTTGCCGGTCTGGGTAGCATCATCGCGCCGGTGTTGGCCCCGCTCGGCTTTGGCGACTGGCGCGCCTCGACGGCGCTCGTCACGGGGCTCATTGCCAAGGAGAGCGTCATCTCGACGCTCACGGTGCTTTTGGGCGCAACGTCGCCCGCGGCGCTGTCGACCATGTTTTCGCCGTTTACCGCCTACGTGTTCTTGGTCTTTACGTTGCTGTACCCGCCTTGTGTGGCGGCAATCGGCGCCGTCAAGAGCGAGTTGGGCGCGCGCTATGCCGTGGCCGTATTCGCGTTTCAGGTCGCCGTTGCCTGGATCGTGGCGTTTGTCGTGCATTCGGCGGGCATATTGCTGGGGTTGGCTTAAGGGCACGTTGATGCTCTGCGCTTTTGGGCGAGCAACAATTCAATAAAATGAGCCAAAATAACGGCAATTGTCGGCCTGCGGGGACTGTCCTACGCTTCAGATTGCCGTTCGCTGTCTATTTGCTGCCGTTTACGGATTCGTAAATACTTGCAATCGTCGGTCGATTTAACCGTATTACGCGATGTCGATGCGCATTTTGTGCGCCCCTTTCTACAATCACCTTGTTTCTATTGCCGAACATGTCTTCCGTTTCGCCTGTGTGGGGACGTGGGGTGCAATAGTCGTTTATAGAGGATCATTGAGAGGGGAATTGATGAAAGAAAAATTCCAATCGTTCGGAAAGGCAATGCTCGTTCCGATTACGCTCATTGCCATTTCCGGTCTCTTTTTGGGTATCGGTAGCGTTTTTACGACCGAACTGACCCTTGTGTCCCTTGGCGTTAATTGGGGCTGGTATGCCGCTTCGCCGCTCTTTACGTTCTTCTCGGTATTTAAGGGTCTCGGCGAGGTAATCATTGGAAACCTCGGTGTTTTGTTTGCCGTCGGCTGTGCCTTCTCCTTGTCTCGCAAAGAGAAGGGCTGGGCTGCCTTTTCTGCCCTTGTCTGCTATCTCACCATGCTCAAGACGGTTGAGATTCTGCTTGGAGCAGCTGGCTTGGCTGCCGACAATACAACGGTGGAAGCTCTTCAGAAGGTCGGCCTTACGTCCATTCAGGCGAGTGAGCAGTCCGCACTCTACACTACCTCGCTCGGCTTTTTTGGCTACAGCTCTGGTGTCTTTGGCGGCATTATCGTGGGCTGCCTGGTCGCCTGGATCACCGGCCGTTTTTACAAGACCAAGCTCCCAACGGCGCTGGCGTTTTTTGCGGGCAGTCGAACGGTCCCCATTGTATCGCTGGTCGCCGGTGGCGTCCTGGGCGGCATCATGTACTTCGTCTGGCCCGTCATCGGTGGATGCTTCTCGGGTATTGCGACGTTCGTGAAAGGCTCCGGTCTGGTCGGTACGTTTGTCTATCGCTGGGTGCTCGAGAGCCTTGTGCCGTTTGGCTTGCATCCGCTGCTCGAGACGCCCATGTATTGGACTGAGCTTGGCGGCTCCATGGTCGTCGATGGAACGCGCGTGGTGGGCAATAGCGCCATTCAGCTTGCACAGCTCGCTTCTCCCAGCAGTGACAAGCTCTTGGTTAGGGCCTTCATGGCCGGCTATGGCATTAACGATTACGCGTTGTTCCCGGGCATCGCCCTTGCTATGTGGTCTTGTGCCAAGCCCCAGAACCGCAAGAAGGTTGCTGGTCTTTTAATCCCCACAGTGATTTCGACTGTTTTCTTTGGCGTCACGGAGCCTATTCTCTTTACGTTCCTGTTTGCCGCCCCCTGGCTCTACTTTGGCGTTTACGCTCCGCTTTCCGGACTGGGTGAAGTTCTCTCGGAGGCAATGGGCGTTTCGGTGTACCAGGGAAATATCAAGGACCTTATCCCATTCTTATTCCGCCCCGAGAAGCTTAATCTGCTTCCGTACCTTATTCTGCTCCCCGCCTTTTTCCTGGCAGCTTTCTTCCTCTTCCGGTTCTTTATTACTAAGTTCGATATCAAGACGCCCGGTCGAGACGATGGTGACGATATTGAGTTGATCAACAGCAGAGCTGAGTTCGAGGCAAAGGCCGCTGAGGCAAAGGGCGAGTCTGGTAGCACTCCCGAGAAGGCGGTCCAGGACCGTGCGACCAAGGACAGCGCGCTTGCTGTCGGCATTGTCGAAGCGCTTGGTGGAGCCGACAACATTGATGATCTTGACAACTGCATCTCACGTCTTCGCGTGATTGTCAAGGATGGTTCTAAGGTTGCAGACGACGAGGTGTTCACCAAGAATCTTGAAGCTATGGGCGTTATCCGCCTGAGCGACAAGGCAATCCAGGTCATTTACGGTCCTCGTGTCGGCGAAGTCGCTTCTGAGGTGCACGAAGTTCTCGGTGACGAGTAAAACGCGCAAGTGGCTTTCAATTGCATAGCGCAATTCCAGGGCTTGGCTTCCTATCGCATGATTTAGGGGGCCAAGCCTTCTTGTTTTAGATTGTCAAGGCAGATACTCAATAGTTCTTCGAATGCGAGAATACAACTTCCGGTAAAGCAGTTAGGCTTAACGTTCTTAAGATCCATTGGGTGATCGTCATGTATCGTAAAGATCGCGTCTGCCGTCTTGGCGAGTTCACTGTCTTCGTTGCCGGTAAACGCGAGAGTCGTAATGCCCGCGTCGTGGCATGCCCTTGCGGTTTCCAGGATGGCTTCTGTCTGGCCCGATTTGGATATGAGCATCATGCAGCTGAGCGTATTTCGGTTGGATTCGACAAACTGATCGGTTTCTAGGAAGTCCTGTATGACGGCCAAAAAGCCAAGTCCAACGAGCTTGGTCGCCATGTACTGCGCAACGATGCGTGAGAAGCCCTCTCCGTTTACTCCGATCATTCTGTTGCGATGCAGTGCGGCGATGAATACGTCTACATCTCCGGTGTGGCATACGAAGTGGACGCTACTGTCTTTGAGTGATTGATTCATTTCGCGGGAGACATGCTGAAGGTGCTTGAGATCGTACATCATTTCGCGGTAGCCACGGTAGCCGAGCTTTTTAGAAAGCCTGATGACTGTCGTCATGCTGGTAAAGCATGCCATGGCGACGGGTTTTATGCCAATATCATCGAGGGTGTCGATATTGTTGAGCAGGTATTCGAGTACGCTTTGCTCGGTTTCGGATAGCTTTGCGGCTGAGTAGAGCTTGGAAATCTGCTTTTTATCAACCATCGGTGCTCCCTTCCCGCCGGACGTGTGTGGCCGCTTCCGTTGCGTAAATAATAACTCCTTGGGGAATTCCTTTCCCGCCTTGCAGTCGGGGCGGGAAGCGACCCTCCATGCTGGATACAATATCCAAACACAGGCGAACCATGCAATATTGAATGTGCTATTGGGGGTTTCGATATGAAACTTACGGTCATAGGTGGCGGTGGCGTCCGCTCCATGTTTTTGGCAAAGAGCATAGCCCAGCAGGCGTCATCGCTTGGGATCGACGAACTTGTGTTTATGGACAATGATCCCGAGAAGCTGCGCATCTACGGTGGCCTTGCCGCCCATGTCTCGAGCATGCTTTGCCCCACGCTTAATTTTTCACTGACGGGCGATGCAGTCGAGGCTGTTAAGGACGCCGATTATGTGATCACGACGATTCGCGTCGGTGGGGACCATATGCGCGTTCGCGATGAGCGCATTGCTCTTTCGCATGGGGTTCTTGGCCAAGAGACGACTGGCGCAGCCGGCGTGTCTTTTGCCATGCGCTCCGTCCCTGCGCTTGCTTCGTATTGCGAGTTAATCAAGAAGTACGCAAAGCCGGGCGTCAAGGTGTTTAACTTTACTAATCCCGCTGGCGTCGTATCTCAGGCCCTACGCGATATGGGCTATGATTTTACTTATGGCATTTGCGATGCCCCCTCGGGCATGTTGCATCAGTTTGCCGAGTATAAAGGCGTTGATCCCGCATCGGTTCAGGGCGAGTGCTATGGACTCAACCACCTCTCGTTCTTCCGCAATGTGACGGTTGACGGCGAGGACATCATGCCCGACTTGATCCACGACGACGGGGCATATGCTCATACAGATCTTAGGTTCTTCGAGAAGGACCTCGTTCTAAATCGCGGATGCGTGCCAAATGAGTACCTATACTATTTCTACTATCGCGAGCGCGCCGTTGCCAACGTTCTCTCTTCGCCCCAGACACGCGGCGAACTAATCGAAGAAATTAATCGAGAAATGACGAGCGAGCTTGCATCTATCGATATTGAGAACGACTTCGAAAAGGGCCTCGCGTGCTTTGAGAAGTGGTACGGAATGCGTGAAAACAACTACATGGCGGCCGAGACGGGTATTCACCGCGACAAGCCGTGGACGTTTGACGTGTACGGCAAAGATGCTGGCGGATACGCAGGTGTCGCGCTCCGTTTCATGGATATTGCTCGCTCTGGCAAGACACAGCAGATGATCCTGTGCACCCCCAACAATGGCGCCATCCCTGGCCTTCTCGATACAGACGTCATTGAGTCAACGTGCGATATCTCCACCGATGGCTGTGTACCGCATCGCGTCGAAGCCGATTCTGTGCCCGCGGGAAACCTCGAATTGATTCGTCGCGTCAAGTACTACGAGCGCACCGTGGCGCGTGGCATCGTTAACCGATCGAAGCGCGACATTGTCGAGAGCCTCGCGATGCACCCGCTCGTTAATTCGTACTCCTTGGCGAAAGATATCGCCGCGCAGTACTTTGAGCTTAACCGCGACTTCATCGACGGCTGGACAGACTAGTCTGGACGTTAAAACTAGAAATTATGGATGGGCGGACCGGCGTTTATATTGGCGCCCGTTCGCCCTGCCTAGTAAGAAAACGGGTATAGAGTGAACTTGCGAGAGAACTTCAATGTCTTTCTGGAATCGGGCGATCGGGCGAAGGAATGCCGGAGTGGCTGCACGATGGCGTTATATATCCCCTTGTTTGTTATGAGCGCGCTTCAAATTGGTGTATCAAACGTTGCAACTGAGCTCGCCTATATCAATCCGTCCATTACGCTTATTTGCACTGTGGTCGCGGCCTTTTTAAACCTGCTTCTATCGAATGTGGCTTTTTCATTATTTGCCGTCGACCGGTCCAAAGAGACGGTGCAACCTGCTCGAACCCCTCCGGTTTATCTCTTGGCCTCGACGGTTCCCCTCCAGATTTCTGGGGCGCTGCTAATTTATTTGGTTCATTTGATTTTATCGGCAATTGTAGTCTTTGCCTCGCTTGCGAGCAGTCAGCTCGGGGTGTTGTGCTCTCTTGTGGTGGCAGTAATCGTGACGCTTCTTTCCGCGTCGTTCGTATTCGTGTTAATTGAAGATGCGGGCGTGGAGCAGAGGGGACTACGAGGCATTCGGTTTGCACCACGCTACATCATGCGTTCGGTCACGGTGCTTCGTTCCTCCTGGAGAGAAATCGCGCGTCCCGCAGCGCTGCTGGTGGCATGGAACCTGGTTGCAAGTTGCGCTATCCAGGTTCTTGTTGGATGGGTAGTTTCGAGTGCGGCGCTGCCGTCGGCACTTTCAGTGACGGCGCTTGTGCATGAGGGACTTTATTATGGGGCGTTTGCTTATATGCTGCTTTTGCTAGTTCATTGTGCGGTTGCGAGTTGGCTCGAAATTGACGTGCTCATGGGGGTGTCCTTGTGCGTATCCGAGCAGGCGCGATAGCCCGAAGATAAAGCCGCGTTTTCGACATTGAGTTCCTGCGTACCTTGCTTTCTAAGCAGAATTGGCGCGCCGTCTGTTAACGATCGTTTTCCAAGAATTCTTTTGTTGCTCATTTTATAGACTTCTCATTGCTATAATCGCCCACCGCTCAAGATAATCGGAGAGGTTTTCCTATATGGCTCAAACAAAGCAAGGTGGTATCGCACTCAGGCAGTGGCTCCCGCTTATCGGGCTCGCCTGTTGCGCGTTCGTGTTCAATACGTCGGAGTTTATGCCCATCGGCCTTCTGACTGATATCGCCGCATCGTTCTCGCTCACCGAGGCCCAGGCAGGCATCATGATCTCGGTCTACGCCTGGGGCGTCATGCTGCTGTCACTGCCGCTTATGGTGTTTGCCTCGCGCTTTGAGTTCAAGCGTATGCTGCTCGGCGTGCTCGCCGTGTTTTCTCTGGGTCAGTTCCTGTCCGCTGTGGCACCGACATATCCTATCCTGGTTTGCGCACGCCTGGTGGTCGCCTGCGCGCATGCCGTGTTCTGGTCAGTCGCCTCGATTATGGCCTCGCGCCTGGTCGACACCCGCCACGGGGCGCTCGCCATCAGCATGATCGCCACGGGCTCGTCCATCGCGCAGATCTTTGGCCTGCCGATCGGCCGCGCCATCGGGCTGGCTGTGGGCTGGCGCATGACATTCGCCGTGGTCGGGGCCTTCTCCGCCGCCGCGGTGGTGTACCAGGCCGCGGTGTTCCCGGCCATGCCGGCGAGCGAGCGCTTTACCGTCAAACAACTGCCCGAGCTGCTCAAGAACCCGTTCCTGATCGCGCTCTACGCAGTCACGGTCTTTATGGCGACCGGCTATTACGCAAGCTACAGCTATATCGAGCCCTTTCTGGCGCAGGTCGCGCACGTCGACGCGGGCGCCATCACCATGACGCTGACGGCGTTTGGCTGCTCTGGTCTGGTGGGCAGCTGGCTGTTCGGCCGCCTGTTCGATGGGCACCGGTTCCCGTTCTTGGCTATTACGCTCTCCGGCGTGCCGGCGGCCCTGCTGCTCATGGGTCCGGCCACATCGTCGCTCGTGGCAGTGCTTGCCGTCTGCGCGCTGTGGGGCTGCTGCGCCACAGCCTTTAACGTGGCGTTTCAGGCCGAGCTCATCAAGTACACGCCGGCGGACTCGTCGGCCGTCGCCATGTCGATCTTCTCGGGCCTGTTTAATCTGGGTATTGGCACAGGTACCGCGATCGGCGGAGCCGTGGTTTCGGGCCCCGGTATCGCCTGGATCGGCTTCGCGGGCGGGTCAATTGCGGTCGTGGGCGTTATCCTCGCCATCACGGTGATGTTCCCAGCCATCCGTCGCGCAAAGCCTATCGCCTAATCACGTTCCCTCATCAGTTGCGGTGGAATAGTTCCTGTTTAAGGCCTCTGAAGGCCCAAGCAGGAACTATTCCACCGCAACTTATTTTGGGGAAGAGGATACAAGCCGGGCATACAATGGATGTCGTTGTGTTGAGCTTACCGGGAGGTTGCTATGTGGGCATACGAGACGACGTTCTATCAGATCTATCCGCTGGGCTTCTGCGGAGCTCCGCGCGAAAACGCCGCGCCCGTTGCCGAGGATGAGCTTACCCAGGCCGCCAACGTTGCTCCTAACCCCGATGCGCCCATCATGAAGATCGCCCAGTGGGCCGACTACCTGCAGGAACTCGGCGTTGGCGCCGTGCTCATCAACCCGCCGCTTGAGTCCGATAGCCATGGCTACGACACGCGCAGTCTGCGCCATATCGACCGCCGCCTGGGTGGGGATGCCGACTTTGCCGCCGTGTGCGAGACGCTGCACGCCCATGGCATCCGCGTGGTGCTCGATGCCGTCTTCAACCACGTCGGTCGCGGCTTTTGGGCCTTCCGCGATGTGCAGGAGCGCAAGTGGGACTCGCCCTACAAGGACTGGTTCCACATCAGCTTTGACGGCGATTCTTGCTATGGCGACGGCTTTTGGTACGAGGGCTGGGAAGGCCATTTTGAGCTTGTGAAGCTCAACCTGCAAAATCCCGCTGTGGTCGATTACCTGCTCGAGTCCGTGCGCCGTTGGGCCGACGTCTTTGGCGTCGACGGCCTGCGCCTGGACGTTGCCTATATGCTTGACCGCGACTTTATGCGCCGCCTACACTCCTTTACCCGTGAGCTCAAGCCCGGCTTTGTGCTCATCGGCGAGACGCTTCACGGCGACTACAACCAGATCGTCAACGACGAGATGCTCGACTCCTGCACCAACTACGAGTGCTACAAGGGCCTGTACTCCAGCTTTAACTCGGTCAACATGTTCGAGATCGCCCATTCGCTGCACCGTCAGTTTGGCGGCGACCCCTGGTGCATCTACCGCGGCAAACATCTGCTGTCGTTTGTCGACAACCACGATGTGCCGCGCCTGGCAAGCATCCTCACCGACAAGTCCTGTCTGCGTCCCGCCTACGGCATGCTCTTTGGCATGCCGGGCATCCCGTGCGTCTACTATGGCAGCGAGTGGGGAATTGCTGGCGAAAAGGGCGGCCCCGATGGCGACTGGGCGCTGCGCCCTGCGCTCGATGAGCCTGCGCCCAATGAGCTGACGGCGTTCATCACGCAACTCGCACACCTTCGCTCGGCCGATGACGCGGCGGCCCGTGCTCTCAACTACGGTGCCTATCGCAACGTGGTGATCCAGAACAAGCAGCTGCTGTTCGAGCGCGCCTGTGACGACGCGACGGTGCTCGTGGCGGTGAACGCCGTGGGCGAGCCTTACACCTTTGGCGCCGGCGAGCTCAACGGGTCCTTCGTCGACCTGCTTGCCGACGATGCGCCCACGGTCGAGCTGACGGGCACCCTTGAACTTGCACCCTACGAGGTGCGCTATCTGTTGAGAGCCTAGCCCATGGCCGCATCTGACAAGGGCTACCAACATATTGAGCATGGGTTTGAGCCCGTGTTCGACCAGCACTCGCGCGTTTTGGTGCTCGGGTCGTTTCCCTCGGTGCTTTCGCGCGCCAATGCCTTTTATTACGGCAACCCTCAGAATCGCTTTTGGCGTGTGGTGGCCGCGTGCCTCGGTGTGCCTGTTCCGCCCAACGAGGGCGATTCTTTGGCAAGCGGTGAGCCCGCGACGCTCGATGCCTCCATTGCCGTCAAGCGGGTCATGCTGCTTAACGGCGGCGTAGCCCTGTGGGATGTGATCGAGAGTTGTGACATTAAGGGCTCGAGCGACGCGAGCATTCGCAACGTTGTGCCGGCACATATCGAGCGCATTACCGATGCCGCGCCGATTGAGGTCGTTGTCTGTAACGGCGGCACGGCAGGGCGACTCTACAAACGCTACTTGCAAGATCGGACGGGGCTGCCTGCCATCGTCCTGCCCTCGACAAGTCCCGCCAATGCCGCCTGGCGCCTGGAGCGTCTTGTTGAGCGTTGGCACGAAGCCGTTGACTGGGCTGTTATTTAATTTAGATTTTTGTTTGAGCGTGGGCGCCCAGACGTTTCAGAACGCCTCGCCAGATCGGCGCGGGCACGGCTGGCTCGGCGCAAACCATGCCGTCGGTGTCGACGTTGGCGGCATTGCCGCCGCCAAGTCGCTGTGCATGCTCGACGGAGCAGCCCATGCGCACAGCGCCCACAAGCTTATCTATCGCTTCCGAAAACGGTCGGCGCAAAAGTCCCATGCGCGGAGAATGACGAAGCGCCGCGAAGCCGCTGCCGGCACAGATGACAACGCCTCCACACCACAATTGGTCATGGCGCTCACATGCCTTGTGCAGGCGAACGGCGGTCCCACGCGCCTGCTCAGTGCCCTCTCGTGCGGCTCGAATTGCGGCATAGACGCGCGTTCCCGTACCGCCAAAGCGCTCAAGCGCCTGCTCGATAGCTGTCAACGTCTCATCGTCAGCCACATCTTCAATGGCCAGCACGATGCCATCGGCAACGCTGCCGGCGTCATTTGCCTTCAAGTCGACCGGGCGGGGGAGTGCGGTGCCGGAAAGCTGTGCATAGGCGGCGATGGCATCCTGCAGGTCCCAGAGCAAAAACTCAAGATCGGCACTATTGGGAATGCTGATATACGCAATGGTTTGCAGCGTTTTTGGTACATCGCTGCGCGCGGTCGGCTCCATGCTGCCTCCTTTCCGGTTGGTTTCCGTTTAGGTTACACCGTCCGGCGGCGCCCCGCCGCGCTATCCTAGTGCAACCCTTACGAAAGGAACGCCATGCGACTGCCCATGAATACCTCGCTTGCCACGCTCAAGCCCTCCGGCATCCGTCGGATCAATGCGCTCGCCGCCCAGCACCCGGGGTGCATCGCGCTTGCGCTTGGCGAGCCCGATTTTCCCACGCCCGATGTGATTAGCGCCGAGGTGACCGCCGCACTGGACCGCGGTGACACGCACTATCCGCCCAACAACGGTCGCCCCGCCCTGCGTGAGGCGTTATCTGCCTACATGGGGGATGCGGGCCTTACGTTTTCGGCCGACGAGGTCATCCTAACCGACGGTGCGACCGAGGCCCTGTCGGCAGCATTCATGGCTATGCTCAACCCCGGCGACGAGGTCATTATCCCCACGCCGGCCTTTGGCCTGTACGAGAGCATCGTCGTGGCCAACCACGCCAAGGCGGTCTTTTTGGATACGGAGCCTGCGCAATTCCAGATTGACGAGGACGCACTTCGTGCTTGCGTGACGCCGGCGACCAAGGCCATCGTCATCTGCACGCCCAACAATCCTACGGGTTGCATCCTCAACGCGGCTTCGCTCGACGCCGTGGCGCGCGTGGCAGAGCAGGCGGGCATCTACGTGGTCTGCGACGACGTATACAACCGCCTGGTTTATGTGGATGGCTACGAGCGCTTTGCCCAGCGTCACCCGGAGCTGCGTGAACAGACGGTCATCATCGAGAGCTTCTCCAAGCCCTGGTCCATGACCGGCTGGCGCCTGGGCTGGCTCGCGGCAGCGGCACCCGTCATCGCCGAGATCGCCAAGGCTCACCAATACTTAGTATCGAGTGCCGTCTCCTTCGAAATGGACGCCGCAGCGCGAGCCCTGACCGTCGACCCCACCCCCATGCTCGAAGTCTACCGAGCCCGCCGCGAACGCGTGCTCGCAGCCTTAAACGCCATGGGCCTCGACGTAGTTGAACCGGCGGGAGCCTTCTACGCCTTCCCCAGCATCAAACAGTACGGCCTAACCAGCGAAGCCTTCTGTATCAAAGCCATCAAAGAAGCAAACGTAGCCCTAGTCCCGGGCGACTGCTTCGGCACCGAAGGCCACATCCGCTTAAGCTACTGCGTAAGCGATGAAAATCTGGACGAAGGCCTCCGCCGCCTGTCCGCCTTCATTTCAACTTTGTAGCCCTAAGGGATGCAACACATCAGCCCACCGACCCAAGCATTATGAGTGGGGCGCGCCGGCCAACGGAAAACCGGGCTGCCCCATAGTTGACGCAGGCCGCGCCGCCGAAGGCCAGGCGCAAGGTTTTCGTAGATTCCGCACGAGCCGAAGAGCACTTAATGTGCTCTTCGTGCGAGCCAGGACTTGACCAGATCGG
>NZ_JAQLEM010000009.1 GCF_028209885.1 Collinsella aerofaciens
GGACATGTGTGCCGAGCGGGCCCCTGCTGTTAGCTTGTGGCACTGAATAGTTTAGGCTTCGTCGACGATCTTAAGGCCGCGCGTGTGATCGATCTCGTTGAGGAGGTTAACGCGACGCTCGTGACGACCACCCTCAAACTCGGCGTCGAGCCACTCGTCGACAATCATCTTGGCGAGCTCGGAGCCCACGACGCGGGCGCCAAAGGCGAGCACGTTGGTATTGTTGTGCATGCGGGAGAGCTTGGCGCTGAAGGGCTCGGAGCACACAACGGCGCGTACGCCCTCGACCTTGTTGGCAGCCAGGCTGATGCCGACGCCGGTACCGCAGATCAGGATGCCCAAATCGACGTCGCCGTTGGCAACGGCCTTACCCACCTTGTAGCCGGCGATGGGGTAGTCAAAGCTCTCGGAGGTGTCGGTGCCAAAGTTCACGACCTCGCAGCCGCGCTCCTTCAGGTGCTCGGAAATGATGTTCTTGAGCTCGACGGCGGCGTGGTCGTTACCGATACCGATCTTCATGGATGGTTCCTCTCTGGTCTGTGCGGCGCAAATGCTAAAGGTGTTTACCGCGTTCGACTGCATGATAGCGCGACTTTTGCGTAAACGCTCGAGCGTTTTTTGGTCAAACGCTTTAGCAGGCAACAAGACTGACTTCTTGTGAATGAATGTCGTCAGTTTGCGCTTGAGCGCCGTCTGCCGGAACCATGGTTGCGGTTTTTGATGCATTGTTATCAAATAAAGGAGCTAACTATTATGAGAGCCCAGCCCGTTATGCAAGCAGGAGATACCTATGCCTACCGATTCCATCCGTGATGCCGCGTTTTGCGATGTTTTGAACCGCGAACTCGTCTGCGCGCTCGGCTGTACCGAGCCCATTGCCGTTGCCTATGCAGCGGCGCTGGCGAGTCAGACGCTCGGTTGCGAACCCGATCATATGGATGTTGCCTGCTCGGGCAATATCATCAAGAACGTTAAGAGCGTGACCGTGCCCAACTCGGGCGGCATGCACGGTATTGAAGCGGCGGCCGTGCTGGGTGCCGTGGGCGGCGACGCTAAGAGCGCGCTCGAGGTGCTCGAGAGCGTTAACGATGAAGACCGCGCTCGCGTGGCCGAGCTCCTCGCCGACGCCGGCTACTGCGATGTGTCGCTTGTCGAAGGTGTGCCCAACCTCTACATCAAGGTGACTGCGACGGCCGGGGGCCATACCGCGGTCGTCGAGATTACCGATCACCACACTAATGTCACGTGCCATACGCTCGATGGTATTCCGGTATGCGGCAAGTCGGCGGGGGAGTGTGCCGCCTGCGCCGAGCGCGTGGTGGCCGAGCGTGCGGCGGATAAGGCCGACACGCCCATGTCGATCGAGACCATCATCGACTTTATCGAGGACGGTGACATTGAGGACGCCCGTGCTGCCGTTGAGCGTCAGATTGAGCTGAATGGCGCAATCAGTGCCGAGGGCCTTGCGCACGCTTGGGGCGCCGAGGTGGGTCGTACGCTGCTGGGTGCTCGTGCCGATGACGTCGCCTGCCGTGCCCGTGCCCGTGCGGCCGCCGGGTCCGACGCCCGCATGAACGGCTGCGCGCTGCCGGTCGCCATTGTGTGCGGCTCGGGCAATCAGGGCATTACCTGCGCATTGCCCGTCATGGAGTATGCCGAGTACCTGCGTTGCGACCACGAGCGCCTGGTGCGCGCCGTGATGCTGTCCGATCTTATCGCCGTGCATATCAAGAGCTATATTGGTGCGCTCTCGGCGTTTTGCGGTGCTATTTGCGCCGCGTGCGGCGCCGGCGCCGCGATTACCTGGCTGTGCGGTGGCACGCGCGAGCAGATTGGCGCGACGGTCTCGAACACGCTCGGTAACGTGGGCGGCATCGTGTGCGATGGCGCCAAGGCGAGTTGCGCGGCTAAGATTTCCGCTGCCGTCGATGCGGCGATTCTGGGCCATGATATGGCCATGCAGGGTCGCGGCTTCCGCGCCGGCGAGGGCCTGATCCAAGATACCGTTGAGCAGACAATCGCCAGTATGGGCTACGTAGGCCGCGTAGGCATGAAGGACACCGACGTCGAGATCCTCAACATCATGATCGGCAAAACCCAGGTCTGCTAGATATTAAGTTGCGGTGAGATAGTTCCTAAAATTACCCGGGTGAGGGGCAAACAGGAACTATCTCACCGCAACTGCGCTAGATGTTCTGGCGCCTACGATAGTTCGTCGGCTATTTGGTGCTCGTAGAAGGCCTCGATTACGGCGTTAAAGTCGCGGGCGAAGTCTTCCATGGTTCCGCGCCAGGTGGCTCGGCTGGGCTTGCCTTGGCCCACAAAGGCGGTTTGGATGCCGCAATCGGGGGACGGGAAGTCGCGTTTGGGATCGTTGCCCACCATAAGGACCTCGTGTGGCTCGAGTCCCATCACCTGAAGCTGCTCTAGATAGTAGGTGGCATCGGGCTTGCAGCGGGTGGTGTTTCCCATGTGCGTGACGAGCTCAAAGGGGGCGTCGGCCAGGTCGCCCCAGCCCATGCGGCACTCGATGGCCCCTTGGGGAAAGCTGGGGTTGGTAAAGAGCGCGCAACGCAGCCCTGCGTCCTGTACGGCCTGGAGCGCGGCGTGTGCGCCCGGCATGGCGTGGGCGTTAATGACATCGTCGTTCTTGTACGGAAGAACTTCGCGGTCATAGTAGGTAAACGCCTCGTAGATGAGGGGATCGGAGAGGCGGATCCCGCATCGGCGCTCGACCTCTTCTTGGTAAAACTCAAGATTGGTGCGGTTGTCCGTGCCGCTGCGGCGATTGGCGTTGAGGTCGACTAGGATGGTGCCGAGGCGTGCCATCGTGCCACCGCGGCTGCGGCGCCCGATATCCGCGAGCATCGAAGAGACATCCTTAAAATAGCGAAGGATGAACGCGTTGAGGTTGATGCTGAGAAGCGTCTCGTCCATATCGAAAACGACTGCTTTGAGCACGCGGGCACCTTTCTCGAAAAATCGATCTAGAATCGTTGGCTCCGGATACTTTACCCCAAAGCCGAATGCCTAGCTGGTTATCGTCAAGTTGCGGAGACGTGTGTTCATAAGATTACGAAAAAGTCTCCACACGAGTAAAAAATCGCAGTTCACGCTTGAAATCAAACTCATTTCCCCGTAACCTATACGAACGTGATTGCATAAGCGTCACATTAGTATCTGTCGGCTCCCGAGTGTTCCTAAACGTTGTGTGCTTGTCGCACCCTTCTGTAGGTCCTAGCAATCGGGGCCCCGTAGTTCGAAAGGGGTCCACCTTTGAGTGAGATTCAGAACTCGTCCATTTTCTCTCTTGACGATGTCAACGAGGAGGAGATGAACAACCTCATCGACGGTACGATTACCGACTTTGATGAGGGCGATCTCGTTAACGGCACTGTCGTTAAGATCGAGCATGACGAGGTGCTCGTTGACATCGGATTCAAGTCCGAGGGCGTTATCCCGGTCCGCGAGCTGTCCATCCGCAAGGACGCTAACCCTGCAGACATCGTTGCACTCGGTGATCCCATCGAGGCTCTGGTTCTCCAGAAGGAGGACAAGGACGGTCGTCTGGTCCTGTCCAAGAAGCGTGCCGAGTACGAGCGTGCTTGGAACCGCATCGAGGAGAAGTTCAACTCCGGCGAGAACGTCGAGGGCGAGGTTATCGAGGTTGTCAAGGGCGGCCTGATCCTCGACATCGGCCTGCGTGGCTTCCTGCCTGCTTCCCTCGTCGACCTCCGTCGCGTCAAGGACCTCACCTCTTACATGGGCACCCGCATCGAGGCCCGCGTCATCGAGATGGACCGTAACCGCAACAACGTCGTCCTCTCCCGTCGCGTCGTGCTCGAGGAGTCCCGTAAGGCCGAGCGCTCCGAGATCCTGTCCAAGCTCAAGTCTGGTATGCGTCTCCAGGGCACCGTTTCCTCCATCGTCGACTTCGGCGCCTTCGTCGACCTCGGCGGTATCGACGGCCTCATCCACATCTCCGAGCTCTCCTGGAACCACGTCAACCATCCTTCCGAGGTTGTCAAGGTCGGCCAGGAGGTCGAGGTCGAGGTTCTCGACGTCGATCTCAACCGCGAGCGCATCTCCCTGGGTCTCAAGCAGACCACCGAGGATCCGTGGCGCGCACTGGTCAAGAAGTACCCCGTCGGCGCTATCGTCGAGGGCACTGTGACCAAGCTTGTCCCGTTTGGCGCTTTCGTCGACCTGGGCGAGGGCATCGAGGGCCTGGTGCACATCTCCGAGATGGCCAACAAGCACGTCGACCAGCCTTCTCAGGTCACCCACGTGGGCGACAAGGTTCAGGTCAAGGTCATGGAGATCGACCTCGACCGTCGTCGTATCTCTCTGTCCATGAAGTCCGCTGCTGAGACTCTGGGCGTCGAGATCGAGGTTACCCCGCTTCCTTCCGAGAAGAAGGACGAGGAGACCGACGCCGAGTAAATCGGTTTGACGATCACTTGTTTTAAGGGATCCGTCCGCAATGGACGGGTCCCTTTTTGCTTTCGCTGCTGATGCACGCGATGCTACCCGGGCTGTCCACAGGCTATTGGGTTGTCGGTGAATGAAAAAATGCCGACATCCCGCCTCGGGGAGGAGGCGGGAACGCACCGAGTAGACGGAGGGGTGCGGAGCGCGGTCGCGTCTCGACTGACGACATTGCCCATCGACAACCCTATTGTACTGCATGGCGTGGTTCTTGGTTTATCGTGTCGAACGCTTGTGTTGTGCCATTGCCTGCGGCAACGGTGTGCTACACTCTTGCACTGCTGAGTGGGCCAGACGGTCGCGCGATGTGCTGTTTGCAGTACGCGTGAGGAAAGTCCGGGCTCCAGAGGGCGGGATGCCGGCTAACGGCCGGGCGGAGTGATCCGACGGAAAGCGCCGCAGAAAAGAAGACTCCCACCTGCGCCGCAAGGCGTAAAGGGAAAAGCTGAAACGGTGGTGTAAGAGACCACCAGCGTCGTGGCAACACGGCGGCTTGGCAAGCCCCATCCGGAGCAAGCGCGAATAGGAACGCTATGGGCCGGCCCGGTCCGCGTTCGGGTAGCGTGCGTGGAGCTGCATGGTAACGTGCAGACAAGATAAATGACCGTTCACGACAGAACCCGGCTTACAAGCCCACTCGGCACTTTGTTGACGCTGCGAACCCGTCAGCGCGGCAATCTGCCTTTCAAGCCTTCGGGCATGACCATAAGGTCAATGCCCTCGTCTTTCAAGGCACCTTGCTCGCGCTGACGGGTTCTCGCTTTCGTTGATGGAATCATCTGCGGTTCCGTTCTTGGCATCTCGCTGTTTTTGCCTGGTCATCGGCGTCGCCGTTCTATTTACCGGGGTTAACGGTACGGGCTTTGCCGTATTATTGAGGCTGTTTGTTGCTTTGCTTGTTGTTGAGGGGCTTTGTTGGACAGCTATTTTACTCTGCAATCGAATATTGAGGCTTCGGGCGAGTTTGTGGACCGCAAGAGCCGGTTTATTGCCCAGCTAGTCCATATTGAGTCCGAGGATGAGGCGAATGCCTTTATCGAGATGGTTCGCAAGCGTCATTACGACGCTCGACACAATGTTCCCGCGTGGATTTTGGTCGATGGACGTGAGCGCCAGAGCGATGACGGTGAGCCGAGCCGCACGAGCGGTATGCCGACGCTCGAGGTGTTGCGCGGTGCGGGGCTCAAAAATGTTTGCTGCGTAGTGACGCGCTATTTTGGTGGCACGCTGTTGGGGCCTGGTGGCTTGGTACGCGCCTATACGGCGGCGACGCAGGCGGCGGTGGCAGCTGCTCGGGAGGCCGGGCAGATCGTCGAGATGACGAGTGTCGTGCCAGTTGACGTGCATGTGGCCTATCCGCAGTATGAGCAGGTGCTTCGTTTGGCTCAGGATTCGGGTGCCAAGGTTTTGGATACCGATTACGCGGATGCCGTGACACTTCACTTGGTGTTTAAGGCGGGGGAGCAGGAGCCGTTTTGTGCTAAGATGCGCGAGCTTATGGCTGGGCGCGAGGAGATCGAGGTCGGCGCTCCCGCGTTTGCGGAGTTCTAACGGCGACGGCCGGCGTGCTTTTGGATGGATCCCAAGCGCGCCGGCCGTCGTTTTCTGTTGCCGCCGTTTACTCGGCGAGCTGCTTTAGCACATCGCAGGCGATCTCGACGGCATCGTCGATGCAGCCGGGGCAGCTGCGGAGCGGACCCTTGTCCGATCCGATGCCCTTGAGCGTGCCGCAGACAGTCGTCGTGTTCTTCTCGCCAAAACGCTTGGCAATCTCGCGCGACAGCTTGTAGGTCTGGCCCTTGGTCTTGGGGTTTTCCATGCCGTCGCTCATTACAAAGCCCATGATGGCCACGGCGCCCGAGATGGCGCCGCAGGTTTCGGTCATGCCGCCCATGCCGGCGCCAAAGCCCTCGGTGAGGGTAAAGGCGGTCTGGGGGTCGAGACCGACGGCAGGTGCGAGCGTGCAGGCGACGGCCTGGGCGCAGTTAAAGCCACGGGCGTGGTATTCAGCAGCCTGAGCCTGACAAGCGGTGATGTCGAGCTGGGCTGTATCGATTTGCTTCATTGTTGTCTCCTTGGTCACGGTGTACCCGCCTATGGTACCCGTGCCGGTGCATGTAATCATCGAGAGCTTCATGTATGCCTCAATTTTATCTATCGAGCAAATGCCTAAGGCTTGAGATAAATACTCCTGATCAATTAGTCCCATAACCTACCTTGGGGATGGGTTGAGAGGGGTGCAGGGTAGCGGTATCGTGAACCGAATAAAACGTAACCCAGGCAAGGGAGCTAGATATGAGCGAGCAGACTATCGGTACCACATGTGTTCAGGGCGGCTATCACCCGGGAGATGCCGAGCCGCGCCAGGTGCCCATCTACCAGTCCACCACGTGGAAGTACGACACGTCCGAGCACATGGGCAAGCTGTTTGACCTGGAGGAGTCGGGCTACTTCTACAGCCGCCTGCAGAACCCCACGTGCGATCTGGTTGCCGCCAAGATCTGCGAGATGGAGGGAGGCACTGCCGCGATGCTCACGAGCTCGGGCATGGCTGCGAACTTCCTCGCGATCTTTAACGTGGCCGGTGCCGGCGATCACGTGGTCGCAAGCTCTGCCATCTACGGCGGTACCTACAACCTGCTCGCTCACACCATGGGTCGCATGGGTCTGACCTGCACGTTCGTTGCCCCCGATTGCACCGATGAGGAGCTCGAGGCAGCCTTTGAGCCCAATACCAAGCTCGTCTTTGGCGAGACGATCGCCAACCCCGCCCTTGCTGTGCTCGATATTGAGCGCTTCGCCAAGGCCGCGCATGACCACGGCGTGCCGCTGATGGTCGATAACACCTTCCCGACGCCCGTGATGTGCCGTCCCTTTGAGTGGGGCGCCGACATCGTTACACACTCCACCACCAAGTACATGGATGGACATGCTGCCTACCTGGGCGGCGTGATCGTCGACCACGGCCAGTTTGACTGGATGGCCCATGCGGACAAGTTCCCGGGTCTTACTACGCCCGATGAGAGCTACCACGGCGTGACCTATGCCGAGAAGTTCGGTCGCGAGGGCGCCTTCATTACCAAGGCAACCGCTCAACTCATGCGTGACCTCGGCCCCATGCAGAACCCGCAGGCGGCCTTCTTCCTGAACAGCTCGCTCGAGAGCCTGCATGTGCGCATGCCGCGTCATTGCGAGAACGGCCTGGCCGTTGCCAAGTTCCTGCAGAGCCATCCTAAGGTGCGCTTCGTGAGCTATCCGGGTCTGGAGGGCGACAAGTATTATGACCTGGCTCAGAAGTACATGCCCAACGGTACCTGCGGCGTTGTGAGCTTTGGCTTTAACGGTGGTCGCGCGGCGGCCGAGACCTTTATGAAGAGCCTTAAGCTCGCCCAGATCGCCACGCACGTGGCCGATGCGCGTACCTGCTGCTTGCATCCCGCTAATGCCACGCATCGCCAGATGAACGATGAGGAGCTCATCGCCTGTGGCATTTCTGCCGACATGGTGCGCCTGTCGTGCGGCCTCGAGGATACGGCCGATCTGATTGCCGACCTTGAGCAGGCACTCGAGCAGTGCTAGGCTAGCGTTCGCACAAGGCGCCGATGCTGGCAGGAAGCTTCGGCGCCCTTTCGTTCCGATTCCGTAGGCGGGGCCCCAATCGCGGCTGTTTGCAGGCGATTGGGGCCCCGTTTTTGCGTTGCGCCACTCGAAAGGATGGATATGGAGAAAACTGCAGAGCAGCTGCGCCGCGAGCACGTTGCCCTAGAGGGCGACACCCATGGCAAGAACAAGTGGGCGATTCTGTTTACCGTGCTCATCATGACGTTTATGGTGTGCCTGGATTCGACCGTCGTGACCGTGGCGTTGCCCGTGATGCAAAAGGAACTGGGCGTGGGCCTCGATCGCATTCAGCTGGTGAGTTCGGTGTACCTGCTTGCGACATGCGTGGCTATGCTGCCGTTTGGCCGCCTGGGCGACGTGCGCGGCAAGGTGAATGTGTTCCAGCTGGGCGTCATCGTCTTTACGGTTGGCTCGCTGCTTTGTGGCCTTTCGGCCTCGCTCGAGGTTCTTATTCTGGCACGTATTGTTCAGGGCGTCGGTTGCGCGGCGGCCATGGCCAACAACATGGGTATCATCACCGAGTCGTTTCCGGCGCGCGAACGCGGTCGTGCTATGGGTATTCTCGCGACCTTCGTGGCCCTCGGCATGATGTGTGGCCCCGTGCTCGGTGGCATGCTGGTGGCAAGCTTTCCCTGGGAGAGCATCTTTCTCATTAACCTGCCCATTGGCGTCATCTCGTTTATCGTGGGGCTCTATACGCTGCCGCATGTTAAGCCGGAGGCCGGCGAGCGTCCCATGTCCATGATCGAGGCCGCTCGTCGCTGCTTTGCAAATTCGGCCTTTACCATCAACCTTGCCTGCATGCTCATCGTGTTCGTTGGCATTGGCGCATCCGAATTTATTCTGCCGTTCTATTTTCAGGACGCCCATGGCTTTAGCTCCGATATTTCCGGACTGCTCTTTTTGGCACTGCCGATGGTGAATGCCTTTATCGGCCCGCTTTCGGGAACGGTTTCGGACCGTGTTGGCTGCGAGGGCCCCACGGCGGTCGGCCTGGGCGTGTACGTGTGCGGTCTCTTTGCGGTAAGCACGCTCGACGAGCACTCTTCTATCCCTGTGATCGTGTGCTGTGCCGCGTTTATGTCGTGCGGCACGTCGATTTTCCAGAGCCCCAACAACTCGCTGTATATGGGTTCGGCCCCGCGCGAGGCGCTCGGTTTTGCAGGCAGCTTGGGCAGTTTGGCGCGCTATGCGGGTATGGCAGTGGGCATTACGGCTGCATCACATATCCTATATGGGCAGATGAGCGTGGCGATGGGCGAGGCTGTGACCAGTATTGTTGCAGGCCGTCCGGATGTGTTCCTGTTTGGCTTTCGCTCGGTGTTCTACGTGCTCATGGCTGTGGCCGCTGTGGGCTTTGCGCTCGCCATGGTGCGTTTGGTGAGGATGCGCGCCCGCCATTAGCTTGTGGTGGCAGGCTTGCCACGAATCGGGCTTATCTACTGGTCTTGCAGCTTTATGGTGCGATGTGGCTTGTGGGGCGGGCGGGGGTCGGTCCGTGGTAGACTATCGAACAACGTTTATTAATCGCGCGGTATCGTTGCCGCGAGAAGGGGTTGCGCCATGCAGGAGCTTGAGGATCGTATTCGCCATGACGGCATCGTAAAGGCCGGTAACGTCCTTAAGGTTGATGCCTTCCTCAACCACCAGTGCGACGTTGAACTGTTCGACCACATGGGCGCCGAGTGGGCCCGTCTGTTCGAGGGCGTCGAGATCAACAAGATCCTGACGATCGAGGCTTCGGGCATTGGTATGGCTTGCATCGCAGCTCAGCATTTTGGCGGCGTGCCGGTGGTCTTTGCCAAGAAGGCCCAGTCCATCAACCTTGACGGCGAGCAGTATGCCACGACCATCTACTCCTTTACCAAGCAGAAGGAGTACCCGGTTATCGTGGGTAAGCGCTTCCTGTCCGAGGGCGACAAGGTTCTGATCATCGACGACTTTTTGGCCAACGGTTGCGCGCTCGAGGGTCTTATTAAGATCTGCGAGGCTGCGGGCGCCGAGGTTGCCGGCATTGGCATCGCCGTTGAGAAGGGCTTCCAGGGCGGTGGCGATAAGCTCCGCGAGCGCGGCTTCCGCGTTGAGAGCCTTGCCCGTATCGCCGAAATGGACTGCGAGAACGGCGAGATCACGTTCGCCTAAGCGTGCAACACAAGCGATTGGTATGCGATGTGACAAAGGGACTGTCCCTTTGTCACATTTTTTGTATGAGGGGAGGTGTTGATATGGATGAGAACAAGATGGGATGGCGCGAGTATGCGCGCTATGCCGAGATGTCGGTCGAGGAGTTGGCACGCGATTGCGAGGTGCAGGTGTTTCGTGCGACGGGTCCGGGCGGACAGGGTGTGAACACGACGGACTCGGCGGTGCGCATGAAACATATCCCTTCGGGGATTGTCGTGACGGCGCGCGAGAGCCGCAGTCAGTTCCAGAACCGTAGTAGCTGCCTGCGTAAGCTGCGCGCTGAGCTTGAGCGTCGCGGGCGTCCACCGCGCCGACGCGTAAAGACCAAGGTGCCTCAGCGATCGCGCCAGCGCAGGCTCAACGACAAGCACTTCAACGCCATTAAAAAGGCCAACCGTCGCAAGCCAGGCGGGGAGGAATGATCTTCTCAATAAGTTGCGGTGAAATAGAGACTGATTTGCGGCTTTAGCTGCATAAACAGTCCCTATTTCACCGCAACTTAGGTGGGGTTAGCGGGTTGGGTGCCAGACCTCGAGAACGGCGGGAAGAATGTCCACCTCGATGCGCGAGGCGACGACGGGCTCGCCGTCGGCCTGAATGGGGTAGTCGGGCTCCTCGAACGTGAGCTCGGCATGACGGCAACGACGCATGCGAACCGGCGGCAGCTTAGTATGGTGGCCGTCCTTGGCCGAAAGGAACATGGGCAGGGCGACCGCACGGGGGACGGGGCCACAGGCGTAGCAAACGTCGAGCATGCCGTCGCACGGGTCGGCGTCGGGACAGATGCGATAGCCCGAACCATAGGTGGGCCCCAGCTGGATGGCCATGATAATCGCGCGCACGCGCTCGGCTGGCACGCCATCAAAGCTGATGGTCATAGGGTAGTTGCGGTAGCGCAGACCAAACTGCTCAAGTCCCGATAGGGTGTAGAGCGGAGCGCCGGCGAGGCCCGTCTTTTTGCGCAGCTCGGTGGTGCCAAGGCCGATGGCGGCATCGATGCCGACCGAAAGCGTCTGGTCGTAGTACTCAACGGAAGCCTCGCCGCTACCGCTCGCAGGGCTCCATGAGCGAATCCGCCCGATATCCTGACGCTGCAGCTCGCAGGTGAGCAGCGCGCCAAAATCCTTGCCGGAGAAATCATCGATACCGAGCGTTTGGGCAAAATCGTTGCCGGAGCCCACGGGCAGGACGGCAAGGGCGGGCCGGACCGCCTCATCCTGCGTCATAAGCCCGTTGACGACCTCGTGGATCACGCCATCGCCGCCGAGTGCGATAACGGTGCGATAGTCCGTTGCCTGGGCGGCCAGTTCCTTGGCGTGTCCCATGCGCTCGGTTAGCACCAGGTCAAACTGGGATGCGCGCGCGGTCATGTCCAAAAAGCGTTGCAGGCGCTCGGCAACTTCGCGCGCGGCGCCCGACTGGGCGGCTGGGTTGGCGATGATGAGCGTGCGACCAAAATCAGTTGCGTGCATGGGGCGACTCCCGGCGTGTGACATGACAGTGCGGTCGCGCTCAGGTCGAATTGCCCCCGATTGTGGCTGCACGGCGATTATTACATCTACTCTATCAGGTCGTTGTGGCGCTCGATAGCATCCGCTACCGTACCGCCCTCATCCACAATAAGCGAACGGCGCTTGGGTGAGATGATGCGCTGGGCGGGGTACACGCCGCGGTGACCGGCGGTTAGGTAGCTGATAAAGGCCACGATGACAAAGAACCCGGCTGCCGTGCCGTGGAACAGGTCGATGGCCATCATACAGGTGGTGATGGGCACGTTAAGGCCGGCGCAGAACACACCGAGCATGCCCAGCGCTGCCAGAAAGCTGGGATCGATTCCGACGAGGCAACCGATCCAGCCGCCGAGCGCCGCACCGATGCCAAACAGGGGCGTGACCTCGCCGCCTTGGAAGCCCGCGCCCAGGGTAAGCGCTGTGACGACCAATTTGATGACTGCGTCCGCCAGGGTGGTGTTGCCGGCAAATCCGGCGCCGGAAAGCCATGTGGAAAGGCCGGCGTAGTCCCAGGCGTCGAGGAGGGCATACGCGGCCAAAACCACGAGTGCGCCTATAAGTGCGCGAACGAGGTAATTGGTGATAAAGCGACCGTACAGGCTCTTGACGGTTCGAACCGACCACGCAAAGAGGCGTGCCGTCAGACCGAAGATGATGGCGCTGATAACAACGATGACGACCGTTTTGGGCGTCATGGTGGGAACGCTGGCGATGACATTCGCTTCGTACTCGGTACCCAGGGCGATTGATGTAAAGTAGCCGGTAAACGAGGCGACCAGGCAGTAAATGCCCGCGGTGTAGTCAATCTTGCCGATAAAGCACATCTCCATGCCAAAGAAAGCTCCGGCAAGGGGCGAACCGAATACGGCACCAAAGGCCGACGAGATGCCCGCGAGCATGAGGTCGTGGTGGTCATGCTTTTTGAGGTGGGCGAGGCTCGAGATGTTGCTGGCGATGGTGCCGCCGATCTGCACTGCGGCCCCCTCGCGACCGGCCGATCCGCCCGTTAGGTGTGTGAGCGTGGAGCACACAAACGTGAGGACGGCCATGCGCATATGGATGAGGCGTGTGCCCAGAGCGGAGTCGATGACCAGGTTGTTGCCACGCTTTGCGGCGAGACCGTGGTTCTTGTAGACCCATGCGGTGGCCATGCCCACAACGGGAAGCAGCGCGTAAATCCACGCATGGTGCTCGCGATAGTCGGTCGCGATATTCAGCGAGGCCAAAAACGCCCAAGCGGCAACGCCCATGGCGAGCGAGACGATGACGACGAGTGCGAGCAACTTGGCGCTCGCGAGTAGGTTGCGGGCGTTGCGGCGCGTGTCGGCAGCCAAGAGATGTTCAGAGCGGGTGAGCTGATGCCTGCCTGCCGTGATGACGTCGTTCAGGGAATAAAAACCGCCTTCGTCGAGCGGCTGGGAATGATCCTGCGCTTCGTTTGCGCTTTCGGGTTTGTCGTTATGAGCCATACGTTCCTCTTTTAGGTTGCAACGCAAGCATTATAAAACGCGGTAAACGCGACGAGCCGGTGGGTTGGTTTCCATTCTGTTTCGCGGCCTGCAACCGACAGGTGTATTTGCGGGTACAGGCCGAGTCGCGGTCGTGCGTCGGGGGATTATACTGAGACAAGCATAAAGAATCGGCGCCCCTGTTGTGCGCCGTGGCATTAAGAGGTGCATATGGCAGAGAAACTCATTCCGCTGGAGGACGCGCAGTCGATTGTTCTGTCGCACGTTGCTCCGACCGATCTCGTCGAGATTCCCGTGTGGCAGGCCGCCGGTCTTCCCTTGGCTGAGGACGCGGTGGCCGATATCGACATCTCGCCGTTTGCCAACAGTGCCATGGACGGGTATGCCGTGCGCGCAGCCGATCTTGCTGCGGCCGCCGGTGACACTCCGGTGACGCTCTCCGTCGTAGGACACGAGGCCGCGGGCCATGTCTTTGAGGGCACAATCGGCACGGGCGAGACCGTCCGCATCATGACGGGCGCGCCGGTGCCCGAAGGTGCCGATGCCGTGGTGAAGTACGAGATCGTCGACGTACTCGATGGCGACGGCAACGAGGGCTTGCACGTTCGCTTCTCGGCGCCTGCCAAGGTAGGGGAGAACGTTCGCTCTGCCGCCGAGGAGGCCCATGCCGGCGATGTTGTGATGCACACCGGCGAGGTCGTGGCTCCGGCGGGCGCCGGCTTGCTGGCGAGCGCCGGGTATGCGAGCGTGAAGGTGCATGCCGCTCCGCGCGTGGGCATTATCTCGCTAGGGACGGAATTGGTCGCACCGAGGAACGTGCCGGCGCGTGGGCAGATTCGCGACTCCAACTCGTCGGCGTTGATGGCCGAAGCGCTCGATGCCGGCGCCGAGCCCGTGTTCTACGGCATTGCGCCCGATGATGAGCAGGCGATTGCCGAGCTGGTGCATCGTGCCGTGCAGGAGTGCGATTTTGTCATTACGAGCGGTGGCGCCTCAGCGGGCGATTACGATTTCGTGACGGCGCTCGTCTGGCGCGAGGGCGAGGTGCTGTTCGATCGCATCTCGATGCGTCCGGGCAAGGCCATCACGTTTGGCGTGCTCGGGGGCAAGCCCTACCTAGGGCTTTCAGGCAATCCGGCCGCGGCGTATGTGGGCTTTGAGATGCTCGCCCGTCCGGCGATTCGCAAGATGCGCGGCTTTGCCGAGGGCGTGCGTCCCGTGCAGCAGGCGACGCTCACGCACGGCGTGAAAAAGCGCCAGGACCGACGCTTCTTCGATCGCGCCACGGTTTTGCGCGACCCCGAGACCAGTGAGCTGTTGGTGACCGAGGCCAAGACGCAGAATTCGGCGCTGCTCGGCACGATGCAGCGGTCCAACTGCCTGCTGCGTATTGACGAAGGACCGTGCGAGCTCAAGGCGGGCGACGTCGTGGATGTCGTGCGTGTCGACCTGCCCGAGGGCACGGTGTTGTAGGAGGAAGACTATGGAGTTGAAGATTTCGATCGTGACGTGCTCGGATACGCGCGATCTTGCTCAGGACGAGGCTGGAGCCGCACTCGAGGAACTTATCGAGGCGCAGGGCTGGACGGTCGTCTCACATGTGGTCGTGCGCGACGACGCCAGCGAGATCGGTGATGCCATTGTGGAAGCTGCCGATGAGTGCCACGCCAATGTCGTGCTCACCTGTGGCGGCACGGGACTTTCGATGCGCGACGTGACGCCCGAGGCGACGCGTGCCGTCTGCGACCGCGATGTGCCGGGTATTGCAGAGGCAATCCGTGCGTACTCCATGACCAAGACGCGCCGCGCTATGCTCTCGCGCGCCGTGTGCATGCAGCGTGGGCATACGCTTGTCATCAACTTTCCGGGATCCACGAAAGCGGCCCGCGAAAGCTGGGAGGCCGTGAGCGATCAGCTGGAGCATGCGGCCCAAATGACGGCGGGCGGCGGACATACCAAATAAGCGGTTTACCTGCGGCGGGGCGACCTGAACGGCTGCTCCGCCTTTGTTTTCCGCCGAAGCGACGCCGAGGTGCACGGCAACTCGAAACTATATTCTCTAGCGAGAATAATTTCTCATTATCATTATTCGCGCGGAAGTATAATCTAGTAACAGAATAAAGCCTGCGGCGGGGTGCCCGGGCATAGCGTTCGAAAGGGTTGAATATGTTCGATATGGTTTCACGCCGCGGTTTTGTCTCGCTTTCTGCTGCCGCTGCCGCCAGCTTTGGACTTGCTGGCTGCTCGGGCAACAAGACGTCCGAGCCCGCTGGTTCCGATGCCGGCTTCGCCAAGTCTTCCTCTGAGAAGAAAGCTGTCGAGCTGCAGGTCTTTGCCGCAAATTCGCTCGAGAAGGCCCTGCCCGAGGTCCAGAAGCTCTACACCGACCAGACCGGCACCACCTTCGCCGACACGCAGTTCAAAGCGTCTGGCGACCTTGTCGAGCAGATGCGCGCCGGTGCCGCCGTCGACGTGCTCATCACGGCCTCCAAGGGCACCATGGACGACGCCGAAGCCGCCGAGCTCGTCGATGCCGACACGCGTGAGGACATGTTCGTCAACGACCTCGTGATCATTCGCGCCGAGGGCTCCGATACTAAGGTCGAGGCCATCGCCGACGTCGCGAATCTGGACGGTAAGATTGCCATCGGCGACGCCAAGACCGTCCCCGCCGGCAAGTACGCCAACCAGGCGCTGGCTTCCGTGGGCCTCTATACCGGTACCGAGGGCGACGACGGCGAGTACGCGCCCGAGCTCGCCGACAAGGTAGCCCTGGCCGACAAGGTCGGCACCGCTGCGTCTTACGTCTCTACAGGCGACTGCGTGGCGGGTTTTGTCTACAGCTCCGACATCTTCCGCTACGACGGCATCGAGGAGGCCTTCGTGTGCCCCGAGGACTCGCACAAGCCCATCGTGTATCCCGGTGCTGTCGCCGAGAGCTCCGAGCACGCCGACGAGGCCAAGGCGTTCATCGACTTCTGCCTGACCAACAAGAAGGCCCAGAAGATTTGGGCCAAGTACGGCTTTGAGCTTTCCGAGTAGTGCGGCTTGGCGCGATAATTCCATCGTTTTGTTTTTCACTCCGTCCTTGTATTCGCTTGGAGCTTTTCGTGCTTAATAGATTCCGCATGCTTGTCGCCTGTGCTTTGACCTTCGCGCTTTGCTGGGTGCCGGGATTTGCGTTTGCTGGGGACGCTGAGGACGGGGCCCAGGTTGCTGCGACCGCCCATGGGCTTTCCTATGGGATCGAGGGTTTTGAGCGGTTGGCCAAGGGGACCGCTCGTGCCATGGAGGGCCAGCCTGAGGGCTATCGGTTTCCCGTTGACGAGGACGTGGACCTTGTAGTGGCACCTACTGCCGATCGCGTTGTGGTTTGGATATCGCCCAAGGCGGTCGAGAAGTATGGATTGGATCCGCAGGATAACGAGTGCGTATCGGGTCTCAAGGCCCTCGTCTGTAAGCTCGACAGTGCAAACTGCATGGGAGGTGCGCAGCTAGGGGACGTGGATCTTCCTTGGTATGTCACGTCGGAAACAACGTTTGAATCCGGCGGGTATACCTATGGCTTTGACGAGCGCGGTGCGGATGGGGACCGCTATGTGGTGATTACATCAGCCTCGGGTGATGCCAAGGGCGGCGCGCGTTGGCTTGATAGCGCTCAAATGGTAGAGGCATCGTCTGTCGTGTTGCGGGATGAGCGGGGGCCCCTGACCTCTTCGGCCTCCTTATTGGGCGGCATCGACTACCGACCGTTTTGGGTGTCCATTAAAACGAGTGGCCTTGCCCTGCTGATCTCCTTTGCACTGGGCCTGTTCGCCGCGTGGAAGACTATGGGTACCTCGAGCCGCGTGAAGGGTTTGCTCGATTCGGTCTTTACGATTCCTATGGTGCTGCCGCCCACGGTCTGCGGCTTTCTGCTCCTCATGCTGTTTGGCCGCTCGACTGGGGTGGGTCAGTGGCTCATCGCGCACGGCGTCTCGATCGTCTTTACCTGGCCCGCGGCGGTGATATCTGCCGTGGTGGTGTCGTTTCCCCTGGTCTACCGCACGGCGCTCGGTGCCTTTGAGAGCCTTGACACGCAGATGCTCGATGCGGCGCGAACCCTGGGCTGGTCCGAGCGTCGCATCTTCACCAAGCTTATGATGCCGCTTGGCTGGCCCTCGATTGCCGCCGGCACGGTGCTCGCCTTTGCCCGCGCGATGGGCGAGTTTGGCTGCACCCTGTTCTTTGCGGGCAACTATGCCGGCATTACGCAGACCATTCCCATTGCGATTTACTTTGAATGGATGGGCGGCAATACGTCGGTGGCCCTCTTTTGGGTCATGGTCGTAATAGCGTTTAGTTTCCTAGTCATCCTGTTCATCAACATGTACACCGCTCATTCGCAAAAGTATCGCGAGCGGGGCCTTGCCCGTGCGGAGCGCAAACAGGCCAAAGATCTCACCGGACAGGGCGATTCGCTCGACCCGGCGGGCGGCGATGCGCTGCGTATCGATCGCGAGGCGCTGACCGAGCTCATGCGCGATGATGCCGCCTTGCAGGGAGGTCGATAGGCCATGTCGCTCGTTCTGGATATCAAAAAGCGCTATTCCGGGTTTATGCTCGACATGCAGCTTGAGGCCGGCGAGGATCGTGTGGCGCTGCTCGGTGCCTCGGGTTGCGGCAAGAGCTGCACCTTGCGCTGCATTGCCGGTGTGGAGACGCCCGACGAGGGCAAGATCGTCGTCAACGGCGTGACCTTTTTTGACTCTGCGGCGGGCATCAACCTGTCGCCCCAGGAGCGAAAATGCGCCCTGCTGTTCCAAAACTATCAGCTGTTTCCCAACATGACGGTGGCCGATAACGTATGCGCCGGCGTAAAGGACGCGGGCGACGCCGCCGCGCGCAAGCAGCTTGCCGAGCGCTACCTGGGCATTTTTGGCCTGGCCGATTTTGCCGACCGCTATCCCGCGCGCCTCTCGGGCGGCCAGCAGCAGCGCGTGGCGCTTGCCCGCATGGTGGCGGCACACCCGGGCATCTTTATGTTCGACGAGCCCATGAGCGCACTCGATGCGTATCTTAAGAGCGCGCTCGAGCAAAACATGCTCGACCTCTTTGATGTGTGCAACCGCACCGTGCTCTACGTGAGCCACGACATCGACGAAGCGTGCCGCCTGTGCCAGCGTATCTGCGTGATGCACGACGGGCATGTTGAGGAGATCGGCTCCGTCGAGGACGTGGTCCGCCGTCCGCAGACGCTGGCGGCACTGCGCCTGACGGGCTGCAAGAACACAAGCCGGGCGCGCAAGATCGGGTCTCAGGAAGTTGAAGCCCTGGACTGGGGCATGACCTTTAACGTGGGCCATGAGGTTCCCGATAACGTGACGTACCTCGGTATTCGTGCGAGCTACTTCCATGTTGACAATCGCGCGGAGCGCGGTCGCAACAGCTACGATTTGCACGTGGCCCGTGTGAGCGATTCGCGCTTTGAGCGGCTGGTGCTGCTGGACGTGCCGCGTGCTGATGCGCCCACGCGTCTGCAGTGGAAGGTGAATAAGGTGAGTGTACCCGTGGAAGAGCTGCCGCAGGCGGGTGAGGCTCTGCGCATGCATTTTGATGCAAGCAGGATCCATTTGGTTTGTCGGTAGCGCCGGGTAATGCCGTCGGGGATATAAGCCTCGGCGGCCTCGTCTTGCCGTTCGCCGAATGAAGGATGACAAACTCTTATCAATCAAGATAATTATTTATTAAACGACGGCACACGAGGCTGTCGTACGAATGTCAACGGTGTTCGCATGGTCGACGACCGTTGATATAGTTGACCTCAACTTGTAGAGGAGGGTGCGCACATGCCGCAGACGACATACATTCGCCGCGTTGCCGCGCGCGCCCTGTATATGGCTCGGAGTCGCATATGAGCAGGTATGTTCACGGCTCCGGGAGAGACGACGCGCAACTAAATAATCGACCGCAAAGCAGGTTCCCCAAAATTCCGGGTTTAGGCGCGGCTGGGTTTTCGCCACCCACCGTGCAGCAATACCGTAGCTATTCATTTTTGGTTCGAGAGGGGAACCGCCATGGCTGAAGAATTCGATTTCCATCCGATGTGGGAGAGCCTCGGCATGAATCTTGCCGACCACGACATGCTGCTGGGCGCCGTGGGCCAGATGTACGGCGATATGTTCCTGACGCAGAACAATCGCCCCAAGTCCACGTCCTACCTGGATTTTGTCGCCACCAACATCCACAGCGGCCGAATTAAGGAGATGCTCGACAAGAAGGAGGCCGGCGAGGCCACCAAGATTGTTGGCAGCTTCTGCGTCTACGTGCCCGAGGAGATTGTGCTCGCCTGCGACGGTATCCCCGTGGGTCTGTGCTCGGGTGCCGATTGGGCAACCGAAAAGGTCGAGGAGCACCTGCCGCGCAACACCTGCCCGCTCATCAAGAGCTTTGCCGGCTTTAAGCTGGGCGAGGTCTGCCCCTACATTGAGTCGAGCGACTTGGTGGTGGGCGAGAACACCTGCGACGGCAAGAAGAAGGCCTACGAGTTTTTTGCCACGCAAAAGAACATGTACGTCATGGATATTCCCAACGTACACGACGAGTCGACGCTCGTGACCTGGAAGGCCGAGGTCAAGAAGCTCGCCGACAAGATCGAGGAAGAGTGTGGCGTCAAGATTACGCCCGAGCGTCTGAAGGCCGCCATCCACGCCGTCAATGAGAAGCGTCGCGCCCTGCAGCGCCTCGCAGCCACGCGCGCTGCCGACCCGGCGCCCATCAGCGGTCTCGACAGCCTGCTGACCGTTCAGGCCGCCTTTATGGACGACACGCCGCGTCTGACCGGAGCCATCAACGATATGGCGGCTGAGTGCGAGCAGCGTGTCGAGGCCGGCGAGGGCGTGACGCCCAAGGGGACCAAGCGCATCCTGTACACCGGTACGCCCATGGCCGTGCCCAACTGGAAACTGTTCAACCTCATCGAGAAGGCCGGCGGCGTTGTGGTCGGCGAGGAGTCCTGCACGGGCTCGCGCTACTACAAGGACCTGGTCGACGAGTCCGGCGAGACGGTCGACGAGATGCTCGACGCCATCGCCGAGCGCTACTTTAAGATCAACTGCGCCGTCTTTACGCCCAACGACCAGCGTATGAAGGACATCGTTCAGATGGCCAAGGACCTGCATGTAGACGGCATCGTCGACGTGGCCCTGCAGTTCTGCACGCTCTACGAGATGGAGTCGTTTGCCGTGGAGAAGGCCGCCGAGGAGGCCGGCATTCCGTTTATGCACATCACGACCGACTACGCCGGCGAGGATGCAGGCCAACTGCAAACCAGGATCGAGGCTTTCTTGGAAACCATTTAGGGCTATCCGTCTCGGCGGCTTCCCCAGGCACCCGATCTTGCCGTTCTAACTGTCGCTTGCGTACCAAAGTACGCGGCGCTCCTCTTTCACGGCAACCTCGAGCACCTGGGAAAGCCGTTTCCTTGGTTGGTTAAAAGGTTTGTTAAGGAGCTATATGTCGGAATATATTGAGCAACCGCTGCCGCGCACGTTTGAGGAGTTCAACGAGCAACGCAAGGCGGCGTTTATTCGCGTCAAGGATTATAAGCAGGCGGGTAATCGCCTGGTCGGCTTTTTGTGCAGCTACACGCCGCTCGAGATTATCGATGCCGCTGGGGCTGCGAGCGTGGCGCTGTGTGGCACGTCCGACGAGGTGATTCCCGAGGCCGAGAAGGTGCTGCCGGCAAATCTGTGCCCGCTCATCAAGTCGACGTACGGTTTTGCCTATTCGCAAAAGTGCCCGTTTACGTACTTTAGCGACATGATCATTGGCGAGACCACCTGCGACGGCAAGAAGAAGATGTACGAGCTACTCAACGAGCTCAAGCGCACGCACATTCTGCATCTTCCGCAGGGCCGCGACCGTGCCTACGAGCGCGAGGGCTGGTACGAGGAGTGCCGTCTGCTCAAGGAGGAACTCGAGAACTTCTACGGTATCACGATCACTGACGATGACCTGCGCGCTGCCGTCCGTCGTCGCAACCGCTTGCGTGTGGCCCAACTCGACATGTTTGCCCTGCAGGCCAACCAGCCGGCGGCCATGAGCGGCGTCGACCTGATGAGCACCATGTTTGCCGGCACGTTCAGCTTTGATATCGAGGCCTATACGCAGCAGCTGGAGCAAAAGGTTGTCAAGCTGCGCGAGGCCTACGACGCGGGCGAGCGCCCGGTTGCGGCGGATGCCAAGCGCATTCTGATCACCGGTTGTCCGGTGGGCGGTGTGATCAACAAGATCGGCCGCACCATCGAGTCCAACGGCGGCGTGGTCGTGTGCATGGACGACTGCTCGGGCGAGCGCACGGCGGCTATGATGATCGACCCGGACGCGTCCGACATTCTGCGCGCCATCGCCGACCGCTACCTGGATATCAACTGCTCGGTTATGACGCCCAACGACGGTCGTATGGAAAACACGCTGGCCATGTGCGAGAAGTATCATGTCGATGGCGTAGTGGAGAGCGTGCTCCAGGCGTGCCATACCTTTAACGTGGAGAGCGCACGCATGCAGGAAGCTGTCGAGGGTGCGGGCATTCCGTACATGAAGATCGAGACCGATTACAGCAACGGCGACATGGGCCAGATCGAGACGCGCATCGCCGCCTTCATCGAAACCCTCTAGCTTCCTCAGGCACCGGATCTTGCTCCTCAAACCGTCGCTTGCGTACCCAAAGTACGCTGCGCTCCTCTTTCGGGGCAATCTCCGGCACCTGAGAAACCTAGAGCTAAGGCGCCTGAACGCGCCGCTACCTTTGATGTTTAGATTGGGAGAGAGCCATGATAGGGATCGGGATCGATATCGGGTCTACGGCGGCTAAGGCTGCTGTGGTCGACGGGGAGGGTTCGGTGGCGTGGACGTGCGTGCAGCCAACCGGGTTCTCCTCGGTCGATGCTTCCGAGCGGCTGCGCGAGGCGCTGGCAGCGGCCGGCTATGACGTGGCTGCCGACGACGCGCGTGTGGTCGCGACCGGCTACGGCCGTGTCGCCGTGCCCTATGCGCACAAGGTCGTGACCGAGATCACCTGCCACGGTACCGGTGCCGTGCGCCTGTTTGGCGACCACGGCACGGTGATCGACGTGGGCGGCCAGGACACCAAGGTCATTCAGCTTAAAAGTGGCCGCGTGGCCAAGTTCGCCATGAACGACAAGTGCGCCGCCGGCACGGGGCGCTTTTTGGAGATCATGGCCGACCGCCTAGGCATTTCCCAGCAGCAGATGGCCGACCTGGCGCGTTCCGGCGAGCCCACCAAGATCAGCAGCATGTGCACGGTGTTTGCCGAAAGCGAGGTCATCAGCCTGATCGGTCGCGGTGAGCCGCGCGAGAACATTGCGCGTGGCGTGATCGACAGCGTGGTCTCGCGCGTGGCGACCATGGCCGGGCAGGCCGCGGGCGCCCCGTACTACCTGACCGGTGGCCTGTGCGAGAACGCCTTCGTGGTGGAGCGGTTGGGCGAGCTGCTGGGGTCGCCGGTGACCACCTCGCCCCAGGCTCGCTTTGCCGGTGCCATCGGCGCGGCGATTCGCGCACAGGCGCTCAATTAATGCATCCGCCGCAGGCTCGCATTCATGCGTATACTGGGAGAAAATGATTGACCGATGAGAGGAGGTATCGATGGCTGACGATCAGATTAAGCTCACGTCTATGACGGCCGCGAGCGGTTGAGCCGCTAAGTTGGCTCCCGGAGCCCTCGCCCAGGTCCTGGGCGACTTGCCAAATGTGCCCAACGACAATCTGCTCGTGGGGTTCGATACCTCCGACGATGCGAGTGTCTTCCGCGTAGGGGAGAACCTGGGGCTTGTGCAGTCCATCGACTTCTTCCCGCCGATGGTCGACGATCCGTTTCTGTTTGGCCAGATCGCTGCGGCCAACTCGCTGTCGGACATCTACGCCATGGGCGGGCGGCCGAGCCATGCCATGAACCTGCTGTGCATTCCGAGCTGCCTGGGCGTCGAGGTCGCCGGCCAGATTCTGGCGGGTGGCGCCGACAAGTGCGTCGAGGCCGGTTGCTCTATCGCGGGCGGCCATACCATCAACGACGACGAGCCCAAGTACGGTCTGTCCGTGAGCGGGTTTGTCGCGCTCGACCGCATGCTCGCCAACAGCGGCGCGCGCGTGGGCGATGCGTTGCTGCTGACCAAGGCGGTTGGCTCGGGCATCATCACCACGGCCATTAAGGGCGAGCTCATCGAGCAGGACGAGGCCGCAGCCATGTTTGACTCGATGCGCACCCTCAACGAGGCTCCGATTCGTCTGGCCGAGGGACTTGAGCTTCACGGCTGCACCGACATCACGGGCTTTGGCCTGATCGGGCATGCGTGCGAGATGGCCGAGGGCTCGGGCGTGCAGATTGAGCTTGCGTCGGGGGCGGTGCCGCTCTTTGACCAGGTGCTCGACATGGCGCGTCTGGGCATTATTCCCGCGGGCTCCTACCGCAACCAGGACTTCTTTGGCCCGCGCGTGGCTGCCGACGAAGACCTGGAGCCGGGCATGTTGGATTCGCTGTACGATCCGCAGACGTCTGGTGGCCTGCTCATCGCGGCACCTGCTGCCGATGTGGATGAGCTTGCGCGCCGTCTGCATGCCGAAGGACGTATTGCCGCCGTCGTCGGTCGCGTGTGCGAGCCGGTGCCAGGCGGTCCTGCCGTCCACGTTGTTCGCTAGCCCGCACGTTTATGTAACTGTTTACCGTTCTCTAGAACGGTTCTTTCGAAAGGAAAAACTATGTCTACCAAAATTGAAGTCAATGCCATGGGCGATGCCTGCCCGCTGCCCGTCGTCAAGACGCTCAAAGCCCTGAAGCAGCTCGATGGCGAGGGCGCCGTGGTGACCTCGGTCGATAACGAGACTGCCGTCAAGAACATCTCCAAGATGGCGCAGGAGAAGGGCTGCACGGCCTCGGTCGAGAAGGTTTCTGACGCCGAGTGGCACGTGACCGTGGCGACCTCTGGCGCCGTTGCCGTGGCCGATCCTGAGCAGGATGGCGCTGCCTTCTGCGACGCCAGCGCCGGCAAGGGCAAACTCGTCATTTCCGTCTACACCGATTGCATGGGCCGTGGCGACGACGAGCTGGGCCACAAGCTCATGAAGGCGTTTATCTTTGCCGTGACGCAGCAGGAGGAACTGCCCGCGACCATGCTGTTCTACAACGGCGGTGCCAAGCTCACCGTCGAGGGCTCGCCGGTGCTCGATGACCTGAAGGGCCTGGCCGAGCAGGGCGTCGAGATTCTCACCTGCGGTACCTGCCTCGACCACTATGGCATTAAAGACCAGCTTGCGGTGGGCGAGGTCACGAATATGTACGTGATCGTGGAGAAGATGGAGCAGGCCGTGCGCGTCGTGCGCCCGTAGCGTATTGGTTGGAGTTGCCATGAGGGAGAAGCGCCCGGCGCTTGTCATCACGTTTCCCACCACTGCGGCCGCCATGGGCTGCGAGTCCCTGTGCATTGAGCGCGGCCTTCCCGGGCGAACGATTCCCGTGCCCGGGGAGGTCGCTGCCGGCTGCGGTCTGGCGTGGAAGGCGTTGCCTGCCGATGAGGAACTGCTGCGCGGCGAACTCGCCGAGGCGGGTGTTCCCACCGAGGGCTATACCGTGATTGATATGTGGGAGGTCGTGCGATGATCTATCTGGATAACGCGGCGACGACCATGCACAAGCCGCAGACGGTCATCGATGCCGTGACGCAGGCGATGTGCTCGCTCGGCAATGCCGGGCGCGGCGCCACGTCGGGTGCCCTCGATGCCGCTCGTACGATTCACGTTTGCCGTGCCAAGCTCGCGCGCCTTTTGGGTTGCCCGAGGGCGGACCATGTGTGCTTTACGCCCAACTCCACGGCGGCGCTCAACACTGCCATAAACGGCGTGGTGCGCCCCGGCGACCGTGTGGTCACAACGGTGCTCGAGCACAACTCCGTGCTGCGTCCGCTTAACCGCCTTGCGGCAGAGCAGGGTGTGACCGTTGAGCATGCGGGCTGCGATGCGAGCGGCGTGCTCGACTACGACGAGCTCGAGCGGTTGGTCACGCTGGGCACGCGTGCTGTGGTGGTGACGCACGCCTCCAATGTGACCGGCAACGCGGTCGACATTGCGCGCGTGGCGGCCATGGCTCATGCTGCCGGTGCGCTGGTGATCGTCGACGCCTCCCAGTCTGCCGGTACGGCGAAGATCGACATGCAGGCCATGGGGCTCGACGTCGTGTGCTTTACCGGCCACAAGGGATTGATGGGCCCGCAGGGCACCGGCGGTCTGGCCGTGGCGGAGGGTGTCGACGTGGCGCCCTGGGCCATGGGCGGCACGGGCGTGCACAGCTTCGATGCGCTGCAGCCGCTTGAGTGGCCCACGCGCCTTGAGGCGGGCACGCTCAACGGTCACGGCATCGCGGGCCTTTCTGCCGGTCTCGACTTTATCGAGGCCCAGGGTGGGGCCGAGGCGATTGCGGCGCGTGAGCGCGCGCTTGCCGAGCGTTTCCTCGTCGGCGTGCGCGAGATTCCGGGGATTAAGCTCTATGGTGCCTTTGACCAGCCGATGCGCTCTGCGATTGCGTCGCTCAACGTGGGCGATATCGACTCTGCCGAGATCTCGGACGCGCTCATGCAAGGGTGGGGGATTGCGACGCGCCCCGGCGCCCATTGCGCTCCGCTCATGCACCGCGCGCTGGGGACCGAGCGCCAGGGTATCGTTCGCTTCTCGTTTGGGTATTTCAACACTACCGAAGAAGTTGACACGGCTATCGATGCTCTATGCGATTTAGCCTGCTAAAGCTGCTAGACCGTTTATACTTGCGGGACGGGTGTTTTTGCCCGTCCCGTTTTTGTTTCGACCCGAAAGGTGTGCATATGGCCTCATCCGCCCCGCGTGGTCTACGCTCCGATCATGTCGTTACCGTTGGCATCGCCCTGTTCTCGATGCTCTTCGGCGCCGGCAACCTCATTATTCCGCCGCTGCTGGCGCTCCAGGCAGGTTCTGCCACGCCGGTCGCCATGCTCGGCTTTCTGATTGCCGCCATCGGTCTGCCCGTCATGGGATTTATCGCCGTCGCGCTCGCCGGCACGGCCCGCGAGCTGGCCGGGCGCGTGCATCCTAAGTTTGGTGAATTCTTCGTTGCGGCGGTCTACCTGGCCATCGGTCCGTGCCTGGCCATTCCGCGCACAAGCTCTACGGCGTTCGAAATGCTGGTGCCGCTGCTACCCGAGGGCGTTTCGCTTGGCACGGCACGTCTGGTGTTTGCCGTCGGCTTCTTTGTCGTCGCGTTTGTGCTTACGCTGCGCCCGGGGGTCATCACACGCGTACTCGGTCGCATTACGGGCCCCGCGCTCATCGCGCTCATCGTGCTGGTCGTGGGTGCTGCCGTGATCTCGCCGCTGGGACCGGCTGCTGCCCCGCAAGCTCCCTATGATGCCGGCGCTGCGGTTCAAGGCTTCTTGACCGGCTACCAGACCATGGACCTGCTTGCGTCGCTCGCCTTCGGCATCATCATCGCCGAGACCATCCACGAGTTGGGTGTTACCGATGACAAACGCGTGGCCTTCGAGATTTCGCGTTCCGGTGTGATCGCCGGCGTGCTCATGGCCATCATCTATTGCGGCTTGGCCCTTGCCGGTATGCAGCTCGGCACCGTGATGCCCGACGCCACCAACGGCGCTGCAATCCTTGCTCGCTCGGCCTCCATGCACTTTGGCCTTGCCGGCACGGTTGTGGTATTTGCGATTTTCTTTCTCGCCTGCATGAACGTGTGCATCGGCCTCATCAGCTGCTGCTCGCGTTACTTCTGCGAGACGTATGTGGTCGAAGGGGGAGCGGAGGTCTCCGAGGAGGCCATGCGCCGTCCCTTTGCGATTCTCGCCTTTGTGTTCGCAGCGTTTTCGTGCGTGCTCTCCAATGTGGGCCTCGACGTGATTCTTATGTTCTCGGTGCCCATGCTCAACGCCTTGTATCCCGTTGCCATCGTGTTGGTACTGATGGGCCTGGTGCACGGCTTTTGCGACGCTCATCCGCAGGTGTGGGTATGGGTCGGCGGCGCGGTTGCCGTGCAGAGCGTGATCACCTCGGTCCGCGATGCGTTCTTTGGGGGCACGTGGCTGCCCTTTGATGCGCTTCCCCTGGCAGTTATCGGCGCCGCGTGGGCGCCGGTCGCCGTGGTGGCGTTTGTGATCGGTCTGCTCCACAGCCGGTTTGTCGCACATTCGAGGAGCTAGGGTTTCTGCGCTTGCACAGGCGGGGAGTCTCCCCTATAATTTCCTTCGCTTTGGGACACGCAAGGTTTAGACCTTAGCTGCTCAACACCTTCGGGACGTGGCGCAGTTTGGTAGCGCGCCTGCTTTGGGAGCAGGATGTCGCAGGTTCAAATCCTGTCGTCCCGACCATATCTTGCGGGCGTAGTTCAATGGTAGAACCCCAGCCTTCCAAGCTGATGACGCGGGTTCGATTCCCGTCGCCCGCTCCATAGGATAGTTTTAACGGCTTTGGCTCCATTTGGTGCCAGAGCCATTTTCGTAAGTGTACGGGTTGACGCGAATCGATGCCGCCCCACATCTCCTCCTAAGTTGCGGTGAAATACGGACTGTTTTCCGGCTTTTATGGCCCATGTAGTCCGTATTTCACCGCAACTATTTGTAAGGTTGGAATTTGATGCCGTTGGGAGGGTCGTAGCGACCGTCTACCGAGAGTGGAAATATTTTTTGAAGCTCTGACCTGCGACGTCAAGCTTTTGGTCAGCTTTTGGCAAGGCCTGCGGACGGAAGCGTGCGATAGCGTAATGGCATTCTCTCCGCCGTGATGGTTATGGGGTTGGCCATGCTCGATAAAGGCAAACATTTTCCGCAATCATATGCAAGGATGCTATTCTCGGCCCTCGGAATTCATCAAGATAGTCAGCTGCTTATAACAATTGATCCTTGGGATGAACGCCGTGCGCGCGAGCTTATGCAGGAAGAGCTCATGCTTCGTCTTTACAACCATGTGTATGCGGATCCGGTCTATTGGAATAATCTTGGGGTTGAAAATCGCATTTTTCAGCTGGCATCCGCTATTGCGGTCGTTGAACCGGATGTTGTGTTTTGCGGATCGACGGCAGCGCTGCTCTACGGCATCGGCTCGGCGTATACGCTTCTGGATAAAGTGCAAGTGCTGCTGCCACGGTCTACAAGGCGTGATACGTATGAGTTCGTTGAATACAAGCGCTGGCGGGCGGGCGAGGTGTGGCGGCTCGGTCTGTTTACACTGACGGATCCGTATCGAACGGTTGTTGATATCGCCCGAACGAGCGCCTTTCGCTATGCGCTGGGCTATGTCGATGGCTTGGCCCGTGAGTACGATGTCGATCGCGAAGAGCTGTGTGCGTATGCACAGGCCAATTGCCGCGGTTTGCATGGCATCGCCCGTGCGTTTGGCGTGTTCGAGTTTATGGACGGTAGGTCAGATAATGGCGGCGAGTCCGAGGCGAGAGCAGCGATGATTCTTGCTGGGGTTGCCGCGCCTGAGCTTCAAGTTGAGATAACACGACCGGGAAACGCTGGCTATTATCTAGCAGATTATGGTTGGCAGATGCCAGACGGCTCATGGACGCTGGCAGAGCTGCATGGGCTAGGTAAGTTTGAAGACGAAGCTCAAAATGATCCAGAGCAAGCGGCGGCAAAAACCTATCGAGCGGCCCTCATGCGCGACGCGAACCTTCGCGCTATGGGCCACAACGTCATTCATTTCAAACTCTCGGACACCTACGACGTTGAAATGTTCGGTGCCATGATGCGCGGTTACGGCATTCCGACAACAAAACCCTACGCCGACTCCCGATAGCGAAATCGTTCGCAGCCAATCTTTAATAAGTTGCGGTGAAATACGGACTGTTGAGGACTTTATAGGCATGAAATAGTCCGTATTTCACCGCAACTGAGGAGGGGATGGGGCTGAGGGGCGGGCGATGCCGTTGCCTGTCGGCTAGTGGCGGGATTGGTGGCGGAGCTTGTCGATGGTGGAGTCGGTGCTTCGGCTGCGGGCGTCGGCGGCGGTTTGGCGTTTACGGCGGTAATCGATCATGCCTTGGATGATGGGCTTGCCAAAGCTCACGACATCATCGTTGTAGATGGCGGTTCGGGCTGCGAGGAGGCAGTCGGTAAAGTCCATATGGGTCTTGCCGAAGAGTTTGACGGCAAGGGCGACAACGGTGGGCTCGTCGACCATGACGTCATCGAGCAGCCTTTTCATGGCCGCAGCAATTTCAACGCGGGGAACCTTATAGACGTCGCGCAGCGTGACCACGACGCGCGTGATGATTTCGGGGTAGACACGTGCGGTGCGCGTGGCGATGACCTTGGCGGCGCGCGGTGACGGGACCTCGTCGTCGTCAAGCAGGTAGCGAAGGATGACGGTCTCGTCGATGATGGTGCTACTCATGGATATCTACTTCCTCGGGACCCAAAACCGACTCGTCGCTTTCTGTGGCTAGGTATTCAATCCAGGCATTGCGCTCCTCGGAGCGGCGATTGGGGTCCCCGTGTGCTTTGAGCAGTCCATAGGCGGCCGTGCCGTCCTTGGAGCGCACGGCGACCGGTTGAAATGGGAGCTTGCGCATCAAAATACTCTGCGCGACAAATAGACGGACAGCCTCGGCGAGCGATGTGCCCATGGCGTCGTAGAGACGCTCGGCATGCTGCTTGTCTTCCTCGCGAATGCGCACCTGCAGGATGGCTCGTTTTTGAGTCGATGACATCACTGGCCTCCCTTAATGAGCGTGCAATTTGAATAGTCAAATACAACATCGGCTAATAATCGCCAATCTTACAACCACTACTTTATTGCACTAGAGTAATTGAGTGTAAACGATATTACAAACGTACTACATCTTTCAGAAACGAGCGTGAAATCTCCCCAGGATGTACGCATGTAATACACTCACCTTTATAGCTTATAGAGAATAATCCCAACCTGCCAAAACCCCTGCAATACACCCGTATTGCAGGTCGTATGCTCAAGTTTGCCACCTGCAACTGCGTATATTTAACCTGTATATCGTTGGAGGAATTCTATCGAAGTGCCTGTTTCGCCGCATGCACTCGATACGCCGATGCCGGACCACGGGCGGTCCGGGGCAACGTCGACAGGGTCTCTCCGGCATGGGATTCAGGAGGGAGTGAACAACATGGGCAATAAACGAGTCGTGGCTGATTCTTCACGCTGCATTGGGTGTCAAACCTGTATGGCGGCGTGCATCGAGGCACACGATATTCCCGGCAACATCGCCGCGCCGCGCCTGCGCGTGACGCGTACGTACGAGATCTCCGCACCGGTGGCTTGCCATCATTGCGAGGATGCCCCGTGCGCGAAGGCCTGTCCTACGGGCGCCTTGTTCTTTGATCCAAAGAACCATCGCATCGGCGTCAACGAGGACAACTGCATCGGCTGCAAGAGCTGCGTCATGGCATGCCCCTTTGGCGCCGTGAGCGTGGCGACCACGCAGGTCCCCGTCTTGATGGGTGACGTGCGAGTGGGTTCGCAGACTAAGAGCTTCGTGCTCAAGTGCGACCTGTGCGTGGACCGTCCCGGCGGTCCGGCGTGTGCCGAGGCGTGCCCGACCAAGGGCCTCACCCTGGTGGACGAGGAACGTTTGGCGGAGCTGACTGCCGAGCGTGCCCGCGCCACCATCGAAAACGAGGCGTAAGCGTCGGGCGACAGGCCCAATGATTGTCAAATAAGTACCGAGTATTCGGTAGCAGAGAAAGGAAGGAGGGTGTCATGGAGAAGCATAAAGTGATTTGCCCGTACTGCGGCGCCGGTTGCCAGTTTAACCTCTTGGTCCAAAACGGCCAGGTCGTGGGTACCGAACCGCTCAACGGCATCACCAACCAGAGCGAGCTGTGCCTTAAGGGCATGAGCGGCTACGACTTCATCAACGACACCAAGATCTTGACTCCTCGCGTACTGCACCCGATGATCCGCCGCACCAAGGGCGCGGATCTTGAGCGCGTAAGCTGGGATGAGGCACTGGATTTCACCGCATCTAAGATGCAGGCCATAATTGACGAATATGGTCCTAACGCTGTCATGACCACTGGCTCTTCGCGAGGCGGCGGCAATGAGGCGAACTACGTCATGCAGAAGTTTACGCGTGCGTGCATCGGCACCCACAGCGTAGACAACTGCGCCCGTACTTGACACGGCCCTACTGTCCTCGGTCTGATGGACACGGTTGGTTCAGGTTGCATGTCATGCTCCATCCCCGGTATGGAGGATGCGGGCTGCATTTTCCTCTTCGGCTATAACCCTGCCGATTCGCACCCCATCGTCGCAAGGCGTATCGTGCGAGCCAAAGAAAAGGGTTGCAAGATCATCGTCGCCGATCCGCGCCATATCGAAACCGCGCGTATCGCCGATCTCTACCTTCCGATCAAGAACGGTTGCAACGTTGCGTTCCTCAATGCCTTTGCCAACTGCTTGGTCAACGATGGCCTCTACGACAAGGAATTCGTCGCCGAGCACACGAACGGCTTTGACGAGTGGTGGGAGACCATCAAGAACTACACTCCCGAATCCGTACAGGACATCACGGGTGTCGAGCCCGCGTTGATCCACCAAGCTGCCGAGATGTACGCCACGGCGAAGCCCTCTGCCATCATTGGCTGGGGTATGGGCGTATGCCAGCAGAAGCAGAACCTGAAGACGGTGCACACCATCGCCTCCATCGCCTGCGTTGCCGGCCAGATCGGCAAACCCAATTCCGGCCTCGCGCCCGTGCGTGGCCAGAATAACGTCCAGGGCTCCTGCGATATGGGTATGCTGCCCAACCTGTACCCTGGCTACCAAAAGGTCACCGACCCGGCAGTGCGTGCCAAGTTTGCCAAGGCTTGGGGCGTGCCCGAGGAAAAGCTCCCGCTCGAGGAGGGCTACAAGCTCACCGACCTGGGCCACCTGGTCGACGAGGGCAAGGTGCACTGCTTCTACAACTACGGCGAGGACCCGGTGCAGACCGAGCCCGATTCGGCCGGTATGCGCAAGACGCTCTCCGAGCTGGATCTGTTCATTTGCCAGGACATCTTTATGACGCAGACGACCATGCTCGCCGACGTCATCCTGCCTGCCACCTCTTGGGGCGAGCACGAGGGTGTCTTTACCGCATCCGACCGTAGCTTCCAGCACTTTGACGCGGCCGTTCCGCCCAAGGGCGAGTGCCGTCACGACTGGGAGATCTTCGCGGACCTGTCTACGCGTATGGGTTACCCCATGCACTACGACAACACCGAGCAGATCTGGAACGAGTGCATTAGCCTGTGCCCCAACTTTGTGGGCGCGACCTACGAGAAGATGGCTCCCGAGGGCGGCTACGCCCAGTGGCCAGTCAAGAGCACCGATGTGAACGACCACGGCACGCCCGACATGTTCGCTGGTGGCAAGTTCACCACCAAGGACGGCCGCGCCAACCTGATGGCGCACGACTGGGAGGCGCCCTCTGAGCTTCCCGACGATGAGTACCCGCTCATCCTGTGCACCGTCCGCGAGGTCGGCCACTACAGCTGCCGCTCGATGACCGGCAACTGCAAGACGCTGGCGCTGCTCGCCGACGAGCCCGGCTTTGTCCGCATGAATCCCGCGGACGCCGAGGCGCGCGGCATCAAGAACGGCGACATCGTCTCGATTCACAGCCGCCGCGGCCAGGTATACAGCCGCGCCGACGTGAGCGACCGCATCAATAAGGGCACGGTCTATATGACCTACCAGTGGTGGATCGGCAAGTGCAACGAGCTGACCATTCACAAGGTCGACCCGGTCTCGCATACGCCCGAGGACAAGTTCTCCGCCTGCCAGGTCGACGCTATCGCCGACCAGGTCTGGGCCGAGGGCGAGGTCGAGCGTCAGTACACCGAGCTCAAGCAGGCTCTGGTGGACGCCGCCGCTCCCCAGGACGTTGAGCCTGGCGCCGCCAAGTTCGACGACGAGACGCACGTGAATCAAATCGTGTAGTCCCGTTCTCGTTGGCTTTTTGGGCCGGGCGTCCCGTACGTTCGGGAGCCCGGCCCGTTATTTTGAAAGGAAGTGGGGATGAACCGCTTCATCGACATCAATCCGGAGAGGTGCATCGGCTGCGGAACATGCCAGTCTGCCTGCGCCGACGCCCACCGGATGCAGGGTCTTCAGGATACGCCGCGCCTGGCGCTCGTGAAGACCGGCGGTATTTCGGCCGCCCTTGCCTGCCACCATTGCGAGGGTGCCCCCTGCGCCGAGGTCTGCCCGGTGAATGCCATCGAGCACGATGGCGATCGCATCCACGTCAAGGAGCAGGAGTGCATCGGGTGCAGGCTGTGCGCCATTGCGTGCCCCTTCGGAGCCATCCATCCCGATGGCACGTCTATCGCCGGTGTCGCAGGCATGTGCGACCCGACGCCTTCGTATCCTAAGTCCCTGAGCAGCCTGCTTACGTGGGCTCCTGGCCAGTACACCTGCGCTGTCAAGTGCGACCTGTGTGCCTTCGATCCGGACGGCCCGCATTGTGTGGCGGCGTGCCCCACCAAGGCGCTGACCGTCATGGGCGGCGCGGCCGATCGCGAGCTCGACGAGGCCAAGCGCCTGCGCTCGATCGAAAACGGTCCGGCCGTCGATGTTACCGCTGTGGCCCAGGGCCTGTCCGAGAAAGCAGAAGGGAGCGTAAACAATGGATAGCATGACGCTGTTTATCGCATCGCTTGCCGTCTCGTGCATCGGTGCGCTCGCCTCGGTTCTGCTGATTAAGGCCGACAACGCCGCCAAGACCGCCGGCTGCCTGATCGGCGCCGTCGCGGCCGTGCTGTCGTTCATCGCGGGCCTCGAGGCCGTGCTTGGCGACGTTTCGTCCCTCAACACGGTCTTCTTTTTCCCGTTCGCCCGTCTCGAGCTCTTGCTCAACGGCCTTGCGGGCCTGATCGTGGTCCTCATCTCAATCCTCGCCTTTGCGGGCTTCATCTACGGTCTGTCCTACTTCGATGAGTACCCGGGCAAGGTCGGGCGCGCCGGTTTCTTCATGAACACCTTCGTCGCCTCGATGATGCTAGTCATCACCGCCGACAACGTGTTCTGGTTCCTGGTCGCCTTTGAGCTCATGTCCCTTACGAGCTACTTCCTTGTCGTTATCGAGGAGAACAAGAACTCCATTAGGGGCGGTTGGCTCTACTTCGTCATCGCGCACGTGGGCTTTGTCCTTATCATGGCGAGCTTCCTGCTCATGACCAACGGCGTGGGCGGTTCCTTCAGCTTCAGTGATTTCCGTACGCATGACTTTGGACCCGCCGTCTCCTCCGCGTGCTTCGTCCTCGCGTTCTTCGGATTCGGCGCAAAGGCCGGTATCATCCCGCTGCACTCCTGGCTGCCCCAGGCGCACCCCGAGGCGCCGTCCAACGTGTCCGCCCTCATGTCCGGCGGCATGATCAAGATCGGCATCCTGGGAATCCTCAAGGTCGGTCTCGACCTGCTCGCGGGTTCGGGCGTCCAGCTCTGGTGGGGCCTCATGGTCCTGGTCTTCGGATCCATCTCGTCGGTCTTGGGCGTCGTCTACGCCCTCCACGAGCACGACATTAAGCGCCTGCTGGCCTACCACTCCGTCGAGAACATCGGCATCATCTTGCTCGGTGTCGGCGCGTCCATGACGGCGCACGCCCTGGGCAACGACGTCATCGCGACGATCGCGCTCATGGCCGCCCTCTACCACACGCTCAACCACGCCATGTTCAAGGGCGAGCTGTTCCTCGGCGCGGGCTCCCTGCTCTATGCCACGGGTACGCGCAACATGGAGAAGATGGGCGGCCTGTTCCGCCGTATGCCGGTCACGGCCGTCTGCTTCCTCATCGGTGCCCTTGCCATCTCGGCTATCCCGCCGCTCAACGGCTTCGTTTCCGAGTGGTTCACCTACCAGTCCCTGTTCAACATCTCGACGCTCTCCGACCCGGTCGTCATGGTGTTCGCCGTCGCCTCCGCGGCCGCCCTCGCCATCACCGGTGCCCTGGCCGTCACGTGCTTCGTGAAGGCCTACGGCGTCTCGTTCGCGAGCAGCCCTCGTTCCCAGGAGGCCGCGAACGCCAAGGAGTCCCCGGCTCCGATGTTGTTCTCGCAGATGCTCCTCGCGGCCATCTGCGTGGTGCTGGGAATCGGCTCTCCCGTCATCGCCCCGGTTCTGGGCGACGTCGCCCAGAGCGTGCTTGCCGGCTCTGCCGTCACAGCCACCTCGGGCGTGTCTCTGGTGAACGAGATTTCCGGTGCCGCCACCTCCACCCCCGCGATCGCCATCGCGCTCGTGGTCCTCACCGGCCTCGCGTTCGTGCTGAGGTCCTGCCTCGGCACCAAGGCCCCCGCTAAGAAGACCGACCCTTGGGCGTGCGGCTACGAGCCCAACGAGCACATGCCCGTCGTCGCCACGAGCTTCGCGTCAGACGTAGAGCTCTTCATGGGCCCGCTCTACACCCTGCGCGAGGTATGCACCAAGATCTGCTGGTCCATCGCGCACGTGTTCCAGAAGCTCACCGGTGTCGCCCAGGGCGTTGAGCCCCTGCCCGACCGCTTCCTGGTCGATGCACCGAGCGAGGGTGCCGATAAGCTGGCCGGCCTCGCCTCCAAGATCGAGGGCGGCAACTACTCCGTATACATCTGCTACATCGTCGCGTCGCTCGTGGTCTTCCTCGTGCTCGCCGTGGTCATGGTCTAGAGAGGGGAGAGGATATTATGAACATCGTTCTTGCGATAGCGCAGGGCCTCGTGGTCATGCTGGTCGCGCCCTTCTTCTCCGGCCTCGCCCGTGTGATTCGCGCGAAGATGCACAATCGCCGCGGTCCGTCCATCCTTCAGGATTACCGGGACCTCGCGAAGCTCATGGCGCGTCCCGAGTCCGTGAGTTCCGACTCGAGCTTCGTGCTGCGCATCATGCCGCCGCTGTTCCTCGCGGTGTCGTTCATGCTCGCCATGGGCCTGCCCATGTTCACGCTCGAGAGCCCCATGCCCGTCTTTGGTGACGCCATCACCATCATGTACGCGCTCGCGCTGTCCCGCTTCTTCTTCGCGCTGTCCGGCGTGGATTCCTCCAACGCCTACGCGGGCTTCGGCGGTATCCGCGAGCTCCTCATGAGCGTGCTCATCGAGCCGTCCATGCTCATCGCGCTGTTTACCGTCGCCATCGTGTGCGGCTCCACGGACATTGCGACCATGGGTCAGCACATCGTTACGGGCAACGTCTCGAGCGTCGTCGCCGTCATCCTCGCCGGCGTCGCCTTCGCGGCCGCCTGCTATATGGAGCTCGGCAAGCTTCCGTTCGATCAGGCCGAAGCCGAGCAGGAGCTCCAGGAGGGCCCGCTCGCCGAGCTCTCCGGCCCGTCCCTGGCCATGATGAAGCTCGCCATGGGCATGAAGCAGGTCGTGGTCGTCGCTTGGTTCACCTCCATCTTCATCCCCTGGGGAGAGCCCGCGACCATCGGCGTCACCGCTCTCGTGGGCGCCGTCGTCTTCCTTGTCAAGTGCCTGGTCGATTTCGTTGTCTGCGGCGTGCTCGAGAACTCCGTTTCCCGTTCGCGCTTCAAGGTGCTCGGTAACCAGACCTGGGCCGTCGTCGGCATCGCGGTCCTCGCGTTCGTCTTCGTCGTCGTAGGCGTGTAGGGAGAAGGGAGAAACTATGTCAATCGAATCGAGCTTGTCCCTCTTTGCCATGGTGGCGATCGCCGTCCCCATGCTGGGCTCCCTGCTCATCGTCATGCTGCCGCGTCCCTACGCTAAATGGATCTGCGCCTTTGCCGGCGGCATCGCCACGGTCGCTTCCGTTGGCTTGGCCGCGACGTTTGCCGGAAACGGCATGAACGCGGTCGATGTAACCTGGGCGAGTATGGGCCAGACCTTGGTCATGGGCTTCATATTCGACCGGATGAGCACGCTGCTCGCACCCGCGTTCGTCGCTATCGGCCTGCTCGTCGTCATCTATTCGTTCCCGTACATGAGCGATAAGAACAAGGAGCATCCCGACGCGCCCCGTCGCCGCTTCTACGTGTACTTCTCCACGTTCATCGGCGCCATGGCCGGTCTCGCCTACAGCTCCACCATCGTCGGCCAGCTCGTTTTCTTCGAGATCACCGGCGTGTGCTCCTGGGGCCTCATCAGCTACTACATGACGCCCACGGCCAAGAAGGCCGGTATGAAGGCGCTCATCATCACCCATATCGGCGCTCTGGGACTCTACATCGGCGCGGCCTTCCTGTTCGCCGGAACCGGCACGTTCGCGCTGAGCGCGATCTCCCAGCTCGATTCCGGTATGAAGACCGTCGTGCTGCTGCTCATCCTGTTCGCCGCTTGGGCCAAGTCCGCCCAGTTCCCGCTCTACATGTGGCTGCCCTCCGCAATGGAGGCCCCCACGCCCGTTTCCGCCTACCTCCATGGCGCGTCCATGGTGAAGGTCGGCGTGTGCGTGTTCGCCCGCGCTCTTGCGAGTGCCGGCGATATCCCCGAGATCGTCGGTTGGGTCGCCATCATCGACGCCGTCGTGACCATGCTCTTCGGCTTCCTCATGTACCTGCCCCAGAAGGATATGAAGCGCCTGCTCGCCTTCTCGACGATCGCGCAGCTCGCCTACGTGTTCTTCGGCCTGGGCCTCTCCGTGTTCGGAAGCCAGATGGCGTTCAACGGCGCCGTCGAGCACATCTTCAACCACGCGTTCACCAAGACCCTGTTCTTCCTCATCGCCGGCTCCCTCAGCTTCACGCTGGGAACCCGTATGTTGCCCAAGATCCAGGGCCTCATGAAGAAGTACCCGGTCACGGGCGTGGGCTTCGCGGTCGCCGCGACCGCTATCGCCGGCGTGCCCCCCATGAGCACGTTCTTCTCCAAGTTCCAGATTATTTCCGGTGGCTTCGCGGTTGGTGCTTCCAACACGGTCATCTTCGTCCTCGTGTGCGTCATGGTCGTCGAGACCGTCGCCACCTTCGCATGGTTCCTGCGTTGGATGGGTAAGGTCCTGCCCGGTGAGCCGAGCGAGACCGTGGCCGCCGGCCAGCCCCTTCCGCGCGCCATGGCGTTCGTGTTCGTCGTCCTCATGATCATGGTCGTCGTCGCCGGCCCTCTGTCCTCTAGTTGGATGGGTTAGGAGGTAGGACATGGGTTATTCGTTAGTCAATATCCTGGGCGGTCTTCTGATCGTGACCTCCACCATGGTGGTCGTCTCGAAGACCATCCCGTCCGCCATTAAGTGGTACGCGATCCAGTCGGTTGTCCTGGTGGGCGTGCTGCTCACCCTGGGCCTCACCACCGGTGCCACCGAGCTTCTCATGTGGGCCGCGTCGGCCTTCGTCACCAAGGTAATCCTCGTTCCGTTCATTCTCAACCGTGCCTACAAAAAGATGGGTTCGCCTGCCGATAGCACGCTGACCTCCTCCATCAAGCCGGCCTGGACCATCATCCTCACCGGTCTGGAGGTGGCCATCTGCTTCGCGGTGGTCACGCGCCTGAGCCTGCCCACCGCTGAGGTGGCTACTCCGGCCCTCGCCATCAGCTTCGCGCACTTCTTCGTCGGCCTCACGTGCATCATCTCCCAGCGCAACATCCTCAAGCAAATCTTCGGGTACTGCCTTATGGAGAACGGTAGCCACGTGACGCTCGCCCTGCTCGCGCCCACGGCCCCCGAGATCATCGAGATCGGCATCGCCACCGACGCCATTTTCGCCGTCATCATCATGTCCGCCGTCGTCGTGAGGATCTGGAACGACACCAAGTCGCTCGACTCCCACGACCTGACCGAATTGAAGGGGTAGGCCATGGATGTTTCAATGCTGACGGTCGCCCTGCTCGCTTGTCCCCTCGTGTTCTCCCTGATTATGGCTGCGCTCCCCAAGACGACGTCCTACAGCGTCTTTGCGGGGCTCAACACCATCTCCGTCGCGGCGACCCTCGTCCTTTCGGTCGTCACCGCGGGAACCATGCTCTCGAGCGGGCAGAATATCGACGCTTTGGGCCTGTGGCTCCATCTCGATTCGCTCTCGTCGATCTTCGTCCTTCTGGTAGGCATCATCGGGTTCATCACCGGCGTGTACTCCATCTCCTATATCAAGATCGATATCGAGGAGAAGACCATGCCGGCCGAGCGCACCAAGCAGTACTACGCGCTGTTTAGCCTGTTCGTTTTCACGATGCTGCTCGCCTGCCTGTCCAACAACATCATCCTCACCTGGGCGGCGGTCGAGGCCACCACGTTGTCGACCGTGTTCCTCGTGGGCATCTACAAGAACAAGCAGGCGCTCGAGGCGTCTTGGAAGTACGCGATGGTCTGCACCGCCGGCGTGGCCTTCGGCCTGTTCGGCACGCTGCTCATCTACGCGAACGCCGCCGATATCATGCCCAACGCGCATGAGGCAGCCTTCCTCACCTCCATCATGCCCTACGCCGACCAGTTCGACCCGATGCTCGTGCGCCTCGCGTTCGCGTTCATCGTCATCGGCTTCGGCACCAAGGCGGGCCTGTTCCCCATGCACACTTGGCTGCCCGACGCGCACTCCCAGGCTCCGAGCCCGGTCTCCGCGCTGCTCTCGGGCGTGCTGCTCAAGTGCGCCATGCTGGTGATCATCCGCTTCTACTCCCTGTCCATCATCACGGTGGGCGACACCTATCCGCGTACGCTCCTGCTCATCCTGGGCACGCTGTCCATCCTGGTGGCCGCCCTGTGCATCTTTAAGCAGGACGATATCAAGCGCCGCTTCGCGTACTCCTCCGTCGACAACGTCGGCGTGGTCGCGCTGTGCCTGGGTATCGGTGGTCCGCTCGGTATCGCCGCCTGCCTGCTGCACTGCATCTTCCACGGTTTCACGAAGGCGCTCGCCTTCTGCATGGCCGGTAACATCCAGCACATCTACCACACCCGCGACCTGAACAAGATCAAGGGCGTCGTCGAGATCGCTCCCGTCACGGCAGCGCTCACCATCATCGCCCTGCTCGCGCTCGCCGCCTTCCCGCCGTTCGCCCTGTTCATCTCCGAGTTCCTCACCTTCGTGGCCGGCGTCCAGTCCGGTCCCATCTGGGTGGTCGTGCTCGTGGCCATTGGCCTCACCGGCGTGTACTTTGCCCTTACCGGCATCGCGCTCAAGTCCATCTTCGGCAAGGCGCCCGAGGGCATGAAGCGCCACGAGGTGCCCGCCCTCATGATCATCCCCGAGATCGCCCTCGCGATCGTGGTCATGTGGTTCGGTATCGCCACCCCGGTCGCCATCACGAACGGCGTCGAGGATGCAACGTCCGTCGTTTTGAACCAGAGCGTCGAAGAGCTCCACGAGGCTCCTCTCTACCGCATGGTGTTCAGTTCCCAGACCAAGACAAGCGAGGTGAATTAGCACCATGGCAGAACCTGAAAAGAAGGACTACGCTCGTCGTTGCGAAAGCCACGTCGAGGCCCTGCGCGCCGCAGTGCCGGGCGCTATCGAGAAGGTTGAGTGGCAGTGCGAGGACCAGCTGACGATCACCGTCAAGCTGGACAAGCTGCCCGAGGCCGTCCACTACCTGTACTACGAGCGCTACGGCTGGATTCCCGTGATTGTCGGCAACGACGAGCGCTCCCTGTGCGGCCGTTACGCCGTGTACTACGTCATCTCCATGGAGGGGGAGGACCCCGGCTGGGTTACCGTGCGTGCCGAGGTCGACCCCGCCAAGATGACGTTCCCGTCCGTGACGCCGTTCGTCCCCGCCTGCGTGTGGGGCGAGCGCGAGCTGCGCGATATGTTCGGCCTGATTCCCGAGGGTCTGCCCGACCGCCGTCGCCTGGTGCTTCCCGACGATTGGCCCAGCGGGCTGTACCCGTTGCGCAAGGATTCGATGGATTACCGTTTCCGCCCCGCCCCCGCGAGCGACATGGAAAACTACGAATTCTTGGCCGACACCAAGGGCAAGGAGACCACGCTCGTCCCCATGGGACCGTTGCACATCACCTCCGACGAGCCCGGCCACTTCCGCCTGTTCGTTGAGGGCGAGACGATCGTCGATGCCGACTACCGTCTGTTCTACGTGCACCGCGGCATGGAGAAGGTCGCCGAGACGCGCCTGAACTATGACGCCGTGACGTTCCTCGCCGACCGCATCTGCGGCATCTGCGGCTGCGCCCACTCGGTGGCCTATGCCGAGGCCGTCGAGCGCGCCCAGGGCATTCATGTCCCGCCGCGCGCCCAGTACATCCGCGCCATCATGCTCGAGGTCGAGCGTCTGCACTCACACCTGCTCAATATTGGCCTCGCATCGCACTACACCGGCTTCGACTCCGGCTTCCAGCAGTTCTTCCGCGTCCGCGAGAAGTCCATGGACCTGGCCGAGAAGCTCTCCGGTCACCGCAAGACCTACGGCCTCAACGTGATCGGCGGCGTGCGTCGCGACATTTTGGCCGAGCAGAAGCTCTCCACGCTCACGACTATCCACCAGCTGCGCTCCGAGGTTCAGGAGCTCGTCGACGTCTTGCTCTCCACGCCCAACTTTATTGAGCGTACGAGTGGCATCGGCATCTTGGACCGCAAGATCGCACGCGACTTCTCGCCGGTCGGCCCGCTCATGCGTGGCTCGGGCTATGCCCGCGACGTGCGCTTTGACCATCCCTTCGACGGCTACGCCGATCCGGACGTCCAAAAGATGCACGCCGCTACGGCCGACACCTGCGATGCCTTCGGCCGCACCGCCGTCCGCATCCAGGAGGTCTATGATTCGATCGACATGATCGAGACTATGCTCGAGAACTGCCCGTCGGGCCCCATCCTCACCACGGATTGGGAGTACACCCCGCACAAGTACGCCATCGGCGCCACCGAGGCGCCGCGCGGCGAGGACGTGCACTGGGCCATGCTCGGCAATAACCAGAAGTGCTACCGCTGGCGCGCCAAGGCCGCCACGTACAGTAACTGGCCGGTCCTGCGCTACATGTTCCGCGGCAACACCGTGGGCGATGCGGCGCTGATCGTTGGCTCGCTCGACCCGTGCTATTCCTGCACCGACCGCGTGACGGTGACCGATGTCGCCGCCAAGCGCGACCACGTGCTCGACAAGGAGCAGTTCGAGAACGTCTGGCGCGACAAGTCGCCGCTCGCGGGCGAGGGCACCATGGCCGCTCCGCTCGATGAGGAGGCGCTCTAATATGCTGAAGCTTTGGAAGGTTAACGCCAAGGCCGGCGACGCGACGGTCAAGTACCCGTTTGCGCCGTTCCCCACCAACAAGGACATGCGCGGCAAGCCCGAGCACAATGCCGAGCTCTGCATCGCCTGCGGTGCCTGCGGCGTGGCGTGCCCGGCCGATGCCATTCGCATGGACACCGACCTTTCGGCCGATACCATCACCTGGTCGATCGACTACGGCCGCTGCATCTTTTGCGGCCGCTGTGAGGAAGCCTGCCCCATGGAGGCCATCAAGCTCACCGAGGAGTTTGAGCTGGCCGTCATGAGCAAGGACGACCTCACCAGCAAGAGCGTCTACACGCTCGAGCACTGCTCGCGTTGCGGCAAGCCGTTTGCCCCGCACAAGGAGATCGACTACGCCAAGCGCCTGCTGCAAAAGGCCGGCGGCATGGAGGCCGAGCAGGCCGCCCGTACCGTCGGTATGTGCCAGGAGTGCAAGCGCGAGCTCGACGCCCTGCGCGCCGCTTCGGCCGTAAAGACCGGCAACGCTGCCGGCATGGCTGCCAACGAGACGCTTGCGTCCGGCGAGCCCCAGGGCCCCGGCATGGAGTATCTGGGCGGCCACGGCGTGAACCCGGAGTATATCGACCGCGAGCTCAACCCCGATGCGCCCGAGATTCCCGCCGGACCGGCGCCGGTCGAGGGCATCATCATGGATTTTGATACGAAGGAGGAGTAACCATGGCCGAACCCACGCTTTTGCCCGAGCGGCTTCAGTACCGCCCGACCAAGATCGAGCTCGACGAGAGCATCGAGAAGGCCAAGGCGACCCTTCTTAAGAAGATCAAGCGCTCGGTGTACGTCTACCGTGTTGACTGCGGCGGCTGCAACGGCTGCGAGATCGAGATCTTCGGTTCCATCACGCCCGTCTTCGACGTCGAGCGCTTTGGCATCAAGGTCGTGCCTTCGCCCCGTCACGCCGATGTGCTGCTGTACACCGGTGCCGTGACGCGTGCCATGCGCATGCCGGCCCTGCGCGCCTTTGAGGCCGCACCCGATCCCAAGATCGTGGTGTCCTATGGCGCGTGCGGCTGCACCGGCGGCATCTTCTACGACAACTACTGCGTCTGGGGCGGCACGGATAAGATTTTGCCGGTCGATGTCTACATCCCCGGCTGCCCGCCTAGCCCCGCGCAGACCGTCTACGGCTTTGCCATGGCGCTCGGTCTGCTGGACCAAAAGCTCCATGCCGAGACCACGGTGGAGGCCGCCGGCGAGCAGGCCGATATCCTGCACCCCGGCGTGCCGTACAAGCTGCGCGTTGCCATCGAGCGCGAGGCTCGCGCCATGAGCGGCTACCGTTACGGCCGCGACCTGGCCAACGAGTTTATGGATACGCTCGAGGGCGCGCCCAAGGGTGATATCCGAGGTGCCATGGCGCTGCTCATCGACAAGCAGGACGATCCGCGCCGCGTTGAGGTCTACTCGGCGCTGCAGGATCTGGTGCTGGCCGGAGGTCGTTAGATGGAGCTCACGGACCGCTCTGGTTACTTTGCGGGTCCCGGCATGCTCGGCGGCTCTTTTGGCGATGCCTCGCGCGCAAGCGACGAGGCCGCCGAGGGCGTCGCCGACCCCTGCCTGGGCCACGCGCCCGACCAGGTGGTCTTCTATGAGCTCACGCGTAAGTTTGTGGAGACCGAGGAAGACGTTCCCCAGGAGGCCTGCGACGTGCTGTACTACACGCTCGCCGTAGGCCACCACACCGGCGTGCTCGACTGCTTTGAGCCGCGCCTGTCGGTGCCGGTGGATGTGTTTTATTCGCTTGTCGACGCGCTGCCGGAGGGGGAGGCCCGGACTAAGTTTGAGGCCATCCGCTCCTTTGGCGAGTGCCAGCTCGACAAGGCGGCGGTGCCGTCGCTGCTCGAGGCCTGCGATGCGCTGCTCGACGAGCGCGGTTTTCGCGGGTCGGCCAAGGCCGGCATCTCGGTGTTCGACGATGACTTTGGCCTGCATGCCCAGCAGGTCGCGTTCTTAATGAAGTTCCGCGATTTGGTGGAGCGCGTGCGCGATGTTTCGGGCGTGTATCTGACGGGAAGGTTGCAGTAATGGGTCGCGTTGTGGATGGACGTGTGAACGGCGCCCCGTTTGCGGGTATCGTGCTCACGGCGGGAAGCGTGCTGCGTGCCGACGATGCCGCCGGCCCCGTGCTCTCCAAAAAGATGGAGGACGCGCCCATCGCCGGTTGGTACACCATCGACGGCGGGCAAACGCCCGAGGACGACATCATCGAGGTTAAGCGTGAGCGTCCGCCGCGTTTGGTTTTGGTCGATGCCGCCGACATGGCGCTGCCCGTCGGCGCCATCCGCTTGCTCGACAAACGTGACGTGGCCCGCAAGTCGATGTTCACCACGCATTCGCTCCCTTTGTCGATTCTGATCGAGGAAATCGAGCAATCGTGCGAAGATATCGTCTTCATAGGGATTCAGCCGGGCGATACGGAGTTTTACAACCCTATGTCCCCGGAGGTCTTTGACGCCGTCGACGCCGTGTACGACGCCGTGGCCGCCAACGACTTTTCCCACTTTGTCCGCTTGGGGCAAGAGCAATAGGAGCGCTTGTCCCTGCTGATTAGGAAAGAAGTGATTGACATGGCAGATTCCAAGGTGGAGTACCCCGCTCCTGATTGCCTGGCACCCGCCGCGATCGAGGCCAAGACCGAGGTCGCCGGCGTGACCAAGGCCAACCTGCCGGTCGCAAAGGCCTTTCTGTTGGCAATGTTCGCCGGTGCGTTTATTGCCTTCGGTGGCCTGTTCTTTACCGTGTTCTTGAGCGATAGCACGCTGGGCTGGGGCGCCCAGCGCGTCGTGGGCGGCCTGTGCTTTTGCCTGGGCCTGGTGCTGGTGCTGGTGTGCGGCGCCGAGCTGTTTACCGGCAATTCGCTTATGGTCTGCGCGCTCAAGAGCAAAAAGATCACCCTGGCTCAGATGCTCAAGGCTTGGGTCGTCGTGTGGGTCGGCAATTTTGTCGGTGCCTTGTTCATCGTCTTTTTGGTGTACATGGCCGGCATCTATAAGCTCAACGGCGAGGCGGTCGCCAACTCCATGGTGAACGTCGCCGCCGGTAAGGTGACGGTCGACTGGGTGACGATCTTCTTCCGCGGCATCCTGTGCAACATCTTTGTGTGCCTGGCCGTGTGGATTGGCACTGCGGGCAAGACCGTGGTCGATAAGGTTGTGGGCATTTTGCTGCCCATCGCCGCCTTTGTGGCCTGCGGTTTTGAGCACTGCGTTGCCAACATGTACTTTTTGCCCATGGGTGCCGTGATGCACGCGTGCGGCTATGGTGCCAAGGTTGCCGGGGCCGATGCGCTCAACGTCGCGGGTATTGCGTTTAATCTATCCGCCGCCACGCTGGGCAACATCGTGGGCGGCGCGGTTCTGGTCGCGCTCGGCTACTGGTTTATCTACGCCAAGAAGTCCGAGGCGTAAGGTACCGTCTGTTTGACGTTGGGCCTCCCGCGGGGCGTTGCCGTGCGGGAGGCTTTTTGGGTCTGGGGCTCGTTGCCGGGCTGTTGGCCTGTTGTGTTTGGCTTGTGAAAGGGGTAATCGAGATGGCATCTGCTGTGGAGCGTGACGGTCGTGCCGTGGTGACCACATGCGGGGGATGCTATGCCGATTGCGCCTTTGCGGCTCATGTTGAGGATGGTCGCGTGGTGGCCGAGTTACCGGTGCCGGGGCATCCGTGCGCGGCGCGTGCCCTCTGCGCCCGCGGTCGGCATCGCCTGGCAATGCCGTTTGACGAGCGCGATCGCATTGTGCATCCCATGCGCCGACGAACTGATGGCTCGGGGTTCGATGCGATTACCTGGGACGAGGCGTTTGCCCAGATTGCCGAGCGTCTTTTGGGGATTGTTGACGAATGCGGGCCCCGTGCGCTGGGCATGACGCTCGGCGTGCCCTCGTTCGACCGCTACTGGGCGTATCGCTTTATGCATGCGCTGGGCTCGCCCAACGTGTACGGTGCCGATGGCGCCTGCGAGGTAAGCCGACTTACCGGTTGGGAGCACAGCCTGGGCTATAGTCCCGCCTCCGACCTAGCGCACACCAATTGCATCATGTACCTTGGGCGTTCCATTGTCGATTCGTCGACGATGGGGGCCGTTGACGCGCTCAACGATGCCCGTCGCCGTGGGGCGAAGATTATCGTGGTCGACCCCCGGCGCAGCGGCTCGGCTGCGCTTGCCGACCGCTGGCTGCGCGTGCGCCCGGGCTGCGACCTGGCCTTGCTGCTGGGCATTGCGCATGTGCTCATTGCCGAGGACTTGTACGACCACGAGTTCGTGACCCGCTATACCACGGGCTTTGACGAGCTGGCGCAGGCGTCCCGTGCTTGGACGCCCGAGTGGACCGAGTCGATGTGCGACGTGCCGGCCGCAGAGATCGCCGCCACGGCGCGTGATCTAGCTGCCGCCGCGCCTGCTGCCGTGGTGGACGCCGGCTTTCATGGCGGCATCGGTATCGCGTATGCCAATAGCACCCAGACCGCGCGCGCGATTTGTCTGGTCGATGTGCTGCTGGGCTGCATCGGACACGCGGGCGGTGCCCTCAACCCGCCCACGCCGCTTGCTTTGGGCGATTTGGACCCTGCGCGTTTCGCGACGCCGTCGATGCCACGTGAGCCCAAGTTGGGGTCCGAGCGCTATCCACTGGTCGATCCGGTGCGCGGCCTGTGCACGACCATCGGTCAGTCGATTCTTGCTGGCGATTTGCGTGGACTCATCGTCTATGCCAGTAACCCCGGTGCGGGCTATGGCAATGCGCAGGCTTGGTTGGGTATTTTGCAGCAGCTTGACCTGCTCGTGACGATTGATATTCGCTGGTCCGAGACAGCGCGCGCTTCTGACTTCGTGCTGCCCGACGTGACGTATCTGGAGGCCGACCGCGGTGTGGGCACAGTCGTGGGCGCCAATGATTCGCGCGTGTTCTACCGCAACGCCGTGCTGCCCGTGTTACATGACGACACGCGTTCCGGTCGGGAGATTTTTGCCGGTCTGGCGCAGGCGTGTGGCGTGGGCGAGTACTTCCAGTTTACGTCTGACGATCTGGCGGCTGCCCAGGTGGCGCCTTTTGGGATCAATCTGGACGAGCTCAAGGAGCGCGGCTGGGCCGACACGGGTGTTACGTTGCCGTCGCGTACGGGCGAGCCGGCGATTCCCTTGGATAGCGGTAAAATTGCGCTGGCAAGCGACGTATGGGAACGAGCCGGCCTGGGCCGTGTACCCAACTGGATTGCTCCCATGGTGGAGCCCGGCCCGGGGATGTTTCGCCTCATTAGCGGCAACCGTCCCTTTGAGTCGCATACCTCGCGAAGGCTTGCGGCGGCCGGTGCCGCCGAGGCTGGATCGGACCTGGATGCCGTGCAGATGAATGCCGATGCTGCTGCGCACATGGGCATCGCCGACGGCGAGGTCGTCGAACTCGTGAGCGATATGGGCCGCGATCGCGTGCGCGTGGAGACGACGCCGTATCTGCATCCGGCGTGCATCTTCACCTCGGCCGCTCCCGGCGGGCGTTCGTTTGGCGCCGATGCCGGTGGCGCTCAAGCCTTGGGCGTGGGTCCGCTCGACCATACGCCGTTGCGTTGGGACCCGTTGACGGGCGCTGCGCTCACCCAGGAAAACGCCGTTCGCGTGGAAAAGATCGCGGCACGCGAGGATAATAGCGATTGATTGACTCAGCCGATCGAATTGGCTGATAGTTTGACGTTCGAACGATTGATTCACCTTTGGTTTTGAAAGGTCGCACATGAGCGATAGCCAGAACATGTCCGATGAGGTACGCGCCCGCCTTCGCGCTATTCCTTCCGTCAACGAGCTGCTCGCAGAGTGGCCGGTTGTGAAGGCGGCGGGGGAGACCTGCGACGCGGTGGTGCATGCCGCCGTCACGGCCGAGCTCGACGAGGAGCGCGCCGCGATTCGTGCCGGCGCCGCCCCGCGTTCCAAGCGCGACCTGGCCTCGGCCATCGAGTGGCGTGCGCATCGATCCGCACTGCCGAGCCTGCGCCCTGCCGTCAACGCCACGGGTGTGGTCATCCATACCAACTTGGGTCGCGCCCCGCTCGCGGAGTCGGCGGCAAAGGCCGTGGCCGAGGTCGCGCGTGGCTACAGCACGCTCGAGTACAGCGTGGACACCTGCTCGCGCGGGTCGCGCAAGGAGCACGCCGCGCAGCTCATCCGCTCGCTTACCGGTGCCGAGGACGCGCTGGTCGTTAACAACAACGCCGCCGCTGTGCTGCTGGTGCTGGCGACCCATGCCGCAGGCAAGGAGGTCATCGTCAGCCGCGGCGAGCTTGTCGAGATCGGCGGCAGCTTCCGCATCCCCGATGTCATGGCGGCTTCGGGCGCCAAACTCGTCGAGGTCGGCGCCACCAACCGCACGCACCTGGCTGATTATGAGCAAGCCATCACGCCCGATACGGCGATGATCCTCAAGGTCCATCCTTCCAACTATCGCATCGAGGGCTTTCACGAGGAAGTGGGCTCTCGGGAGCTTGCCGCCCTGGCCCACAAGCATGGTCTGCTGTTCTACGAGGACCAGGGTTCGGGCGCGCTGTTGCCCGACGACATCTTGGTGCGCGGCGGCGAAGAAACCACGCCGGCTTCGGTTTCGGCAGGGCTCGATCTGGTGTCGTGCTCGGGCGATAAGCTGCTCGGTGCCGCACAGGCGGGCATTATCATGGGCCGTCGCGATCTGGTCCAGGCCTGCGGGTCGCATCCGCTTATGCGTGCCCTACGCCCGGGCAAGCTCGCACTGGCGGCGCTCGAGGCTACACTACGCATTTACATGGATGGGGCGGATGTGGCCCATCGCGAGGTACCGGTGCTCAATATGCTCACGCTTCCGCAGGCCCATCTGGAGCGTCGCGCACGCAAGTTGCGCGATCGTATGGTCGCCGGGCTCGATAAGGCGGGTTGCCCGTGCGCCGTTCAGGTGGAGATCGTCGAGGAGTCGTCGACTCCCGGCGGCGGCTCGCTGCCTACCGTGGAGCTACCCACGATGTGCGTGGCCGTCTGCCCGGTCGACGGGCGCCTGTCCGTCGACGCACTTAAGCGCTCGCTCGTTCAAGACTTCGATACGCCAGTCGTCACGCGCGCCTCGCACGACCGCATTCTGTTTGACGTGCGCACGCTCGTGGGTGACCGCGATATCGAGACAGCGGCGTCGACGCTCGTCGCGTGCGTTGAGAAGGCGGTTGCACGATGAGTGAGGTTCAAGCGCTGGTGGAGTGTCCCGTTATCGTGGGCACGGCGGGCCACGTCGACCACGGTAAGTCGGCATTGATTGAGGCACTGACCGGCAAGAATCCCGACCGTCTGGAGGTTGAACGCCGTCGCGGTATGACCGTGGAGCTGGGCTTTGGCGAGCTGGCGCTGCCGAGTGGCAAGATCGTTGGCCTGGTCGACGTGCCGGGCCACGCGCATTACTTGCGCGCCATGGTGCAGGGCGCCACGGGTATCGACGTGGCCGTGCTGGTGGTCTCTGCCGTTGAGGGCGTAATGCCGCAGACCCGCGAGCACGTGCATGTGCTGGAGCTGCTGGGCGTTACGCATATGGTGGTCGCGCTGACGATGTGTGACTTGGCCGACGCCGAGATGACCGAGCTTGCCGAGCTCGATGTCGATGACTTTTTGTCGGGTACCGTGTTTGCGGACGCGCCGATGGTGCCCGTGTCGTCCAAGACCGGCGCGGGAATCGATGACCTGCTGGCTGCGCTCGACGAGCAGGTTGCCGCTTGCTGGGATGCCTGCCGTGCCCGTGGCGAGCTCACCGATGCCGCACCGCGTCTGCCCATCGACCGCTGCTTTACGATCAAGGGCGTCGGTACCGTGGTGACGGGAACGTTGCACGATGCGCCGGTTGCGGTGGGCGACGAGCTGATGGCTTTGCCGTCGCGTACGGTCTGTCGCGTGCGCGGGATTCAGGTGCATGGCGATACGCCGCGGGCGTTGCCCGGTCAGCGTGTGGCGCTCAACTTGGTGGGCGATGCCGTCGCCGCGCTCGATCGCGGTGAGATGCTCGGCGTGGCAGACCGTTTTGGTCAGACGTTGCGCTTTATGATGGCGTTTACGTATTTGGGTCGCGAGGGAGCCAAGCCGCGTGTGCTCGAGTCGGGTGCGCGTGTGCACGTGATGGCGGGTACGGCCGAGGTCGTCGGTCGCATCATGTTCATGGAGGGCGAGGCCCCCATGGCGGTGGGCGAGACCCGTAATGTTCAGGTGCGCTTGGAGGAGCCGCTGCCGCTGCGAGCCGGAGACCATGCCGTGGTGCTGTCCTATTCGCCCGTGATGCTCATCGGCGGCGGGCGCGTGCTGCTATCGCGCTGCCGTCGCTCGCGCGAGCTTTCGGCGGGGGAGCGCACGCTGCTTGCAGCGCTTGAGGCCGACGATGCCGTCGCTGGTGCGGATGCGTGGCTGGCGCTGCAGGCGTTGCCAGTCGTGGTCGCTGACGTTGCCGCGGCGCTAGATCTTGTTTCCGGTGAGGCCGATACCGCGCTGAACGAGTTGGTGGCACGAGGTGTTGTTTGCGAGCTTGCTGGCTCGGGCGATGCGCTGTATGTGAATGCCGCCGTGCTCGATGCCGCCATGGGCGTGCTGGCGGCGACCCTGTCGGCCATGCACGCGGCGGCTCCCAAGGAGACGGGCTTTACGCCCGGCGCCGTTGCCCATGCTGCGTGGCCTGCCGCTGATGAAGGCGTTGCCGCGGCCCTGATTGCCGAGGGCTGCTCCCGTGGCGTGTGCGCCGCCGAGGGCGCCGAGGTATTCGATCCGCATTCGGCCGCCGCGGCGGCACGCGTGGTGCGAGAGGCTTGCGAGCGCATCGTCGCGCTGCTTGACGAGGCTGGCCTGGATGCACCGGCGCTTCCCGAGGTGGGCGAACAGCTGCAGCTCGGTCGCGACACCATGACGCGTGCCCTGCGCGAGCTTTCGCTCAACCGCTCGATCGTTAAGGTCGAGCGCGACGTTGCCCTGTCCGCTGCCGCCGAGTCCCATGCGCGTGAGCTTGTCGCCGCCGCCATAGAGGCAGCCGGCGGCGCTGCCACCACGAGCGTGCTGCGCGAGGCCCTGGGTGTGTCGCGCAAACGCGCCATTAGCATCTTGGAGCACCTAGATGCCGTGCGCTTTACGGTGCTCGACAAGGATGCCGGCGGCCTGCGCTCCCTGCGCTAGATTGGCTGCTCGGTTTGGTAAAATACCGCCGCACTTGGGAACGGATGGGCTCCGGTGGGCTCCGCGGTCCTCAAAACCGTTGCGAGGCGTGCAAAACGTCTTGGATGTGTTCGATTCACATACGTTCCCGCCATACGCTACCAGCGCTTTTGTGCTCGCGGTCTTGCTGCGTGCCGCAAAGGCGCTGTTTTGTTTTTGCACGAGCTTTTCGTAGTGCCGCTATTTCGGCGGCGGTATTTAGCTTCGTGCACCGGGTTTCGAGCATGCCGATGGGGGTGTTTTGCCGTATGACTACCGTAAGACGTGCCGATCTTTCTTGTGTCGTCCAGGCGGGTGGGCTGTCCTCGCGCATGGGCTGTGATAAGGCGCGCATGGCGTTTTGCGGCGAGCCGCTCATCGAACGCGTGCTGGGTCGGCTGGCGCCAGTTGCCGGCGAGTTGGTCGTGACGACTTCGCGTCCCAGCGAGCTTGCCTACCTTGAGGAGCGCACGTTTGGCGGCCTGGTGCCGCGAATAGTGTCGGACCTTGAGGGGCCGGCGGGCGCCATGCGCGGCATCGCGAGTTCGCTGACTGCGGCCCGGCTGCCTCTCGCTGCTATCGTCGCCTGTGATATGCCGTTTGTCTCTTCGGAGCTAATCGGTGCCCTTGCTGGCTGTGTCGAGGCCGAGGCGCTCGACGTGTGCGTGCCGCGCGAGGAGCGGGGGATTGAGCCGCTTTGCGCCGTCTGGCGTCGTGACGCGTGTGCTCCGGTTGCCCAAGAGCTGCTCGCCGGTGACCGTCAGCGAATCCGCTGCCTGATCGACCGGGTGAACGCCGGGCATTTGGACGAGCCTCAGATTGTCGCGGTCGCCGGCTCGACGCTCTGCTTCGAGAACGTCAATACGCCCGAGGAGTTTGCGGCGGCCGAGTTACTCGCCTAGACGATTGGAGTTGCCATGTCTCACGATATTTGTCCCGACACGGGAGAACCTTGCACTTGCGATGGGTCCGAGCCTTGCACCTGCGGCTGTGGCGGCTGTGGACATACGGCCGAGGAAGAGGCAGCGGCGGCTGCGTATCGCGAGTCGCACCGCGAGGCCTCGTTCGGCGATGCCCCTGATCACGAACGCAAAATCATCGCGTCGTTCGACAGCACCTTCGATGTGATGGAATGCGAACAGCTGTGTCTTGCCGCCGGTGTGCCCGGGCGCATCATGCCGCTGCCCGGCTCCATCACCGCCGGCTGCGGGCTGTGCTGGGCCATGCCGTTCTCGGGCGATGCCCTCGCCGCCTTCCGCGCCGCCACCGAGGGCCGCGTAACCCCCGCCGACTACCACCAGCTCGTCCTCTAACCACCAACACCACCACAAAGGTGCCTGTCCCCAATGTGGTGGTTTGGAACACGTGGACGAAACAGCTTCGAAACACGCGATTTGTGCGTCGGGCACTCAAAAACGCTTCTACCTGCATCGTAATCAAAACGAAACATCTGCTCGTCGGCTTATGCGAAACTTTGCTGCAACAGTGCGATATTATCCATACTCGATAAAGCTCGCGGCGCATGGGGCGCCTCGAACGACACCTTTCTTTTCCATCAATTGGAGGAAGCATGAGCTACACGCAGAAAGTTCTCGACGAGCTCAAGGCCCGCTATCCCGAGCAGCCTGAGTTCATCCAGGCCGCGACCGAGATCCTCGGCACCATCCAGCCGGCGCTCGACGCCCATCCCGAGTACGAGGAGGCCGCCCTGCTTGAGCGCCTCGTCGAGCCCGAGCGCATCGTTATGTTCCGTGTCCCCTGGGTCGACGACCAGGGCAAGGTCCAGGTCAACCGCGGCTACCGCGTCGAGTTCAACTCTGCCATTGGACCCTACAAGGGCGGCCTGCGCTTTAACCCGACGGTCACCCTGGGTATGCTCAAGTTCCTGGGTCTGGAGCAGATCCTCAAGAACAGCCTGACCACCCTTCCCATGGGCGGCGGCAAGGGCGGCTCCGACTTTGACCCCAAGGGCAAGTCCAACAACGAGATCATGCACTTCTGCCAGTCCTTCATGACCGAGCTCTATCGCCACATCGGCCCCAACACCGACGTTCCCGCCGGCGACCTGGGCGTTGGCGGCCGCGAGGTTGCCTACCTGTTCGGTCAGTACAAGCGCCTGACCAACGAGTGGACCGGCGTCCTCACTGGCAAGGGCCTCTCCTTTGGCGGTTCGCTCGCCCGTACCGAGGCCACCGGCTACGGCCTGGCCTACTTTGTGGACGAGTACCTCAAGAGCCGCGGCGACTCCTTCGAGGGCAAGAACGTCGTCGTTCACGGCTCCGGTAACGTCGCCATCTACGCAGTCCAGAAGGTTTCCCAGCTCGGCGGCAAGGTGCTCGCCTGCTCCGATACTCACGGCTGGGTTGAGGATCCCGACGGCATCGACTACACCGTGCTCGAGCACGTCTACAACAAGAAGCGCTCCGGCCACGACAAGGGCGTCACGCTCGCTATGTACGTTGACGAGAAGCCCAACGCCGTGTGGCACGAGGGCGACGGCCGCGGCGTTTGGCAGCTACCCTGCGACATCGCGCTGCCTTGCGCTCGCGAGAACACACTGTTGCTCGAGGACGCCCAGGCGCTCGTCGCCAACGGCTGCAAGGTGGTCGGCGAGGGCGCGAACATGCCCACGACCATCGAGGCCACGACCTACTTCCAGGAGAACGGCGTCGCCTTTATGCCCGGTAAGGCTGCCAACGCCGGCGGCGTGCTCGTGTCCGGCCTGGAGATGAGCCAGAACGCCGAGCACCTGTCCTGGACCTTCGAGGAGGTCGACGGCAAGCTCGAGCAGCTCATGCGCGGCATGTTCCACAACGTGGACGACACCGCCAAGAAGTACGGCGAGGAGGGCAACTTTGTCATGGGCGCCAACATCGCCGGCTTCCTGAAGGTCGCCGACGCCATGCTCGCCCAGGGCGTCTGCTAAATTTTCGCTCGACATAGCATGTGATGAGGCTCCCAGCTATCCGGCTGGGAGCCTTTTCTATCCCGGAGGACTCCTCATAACTTGCGGTGAAATACGGACTGTTTAGCGCCCCAGAACGGCTAATCAGTCCGTATATCACCGCAAGTTATGTATGGGTGGGTGGATTTTGTCCTAAAACGGTGTGCGGCCCCTCGTTTGGTACACTTAAAGGTACTGGACAAGTGGAGAGATGGGGGAGAACGTGCTCAAGTTCGGTACCTACGTCCGTGTTGGAAACGCGGCCGAAGCCTATGAGCTCTTGCAGAAGAACCGCAACAACAAGATTGTGGGCGGCGGCATCTGGATGCGCTTGGGTTCGCGCCGTGTGGCGACGGCGATTGACCTTTCGGCCTGCGGACTCGATCAGATCGAGGAGACCGAGACCGAGTTTCGCATCGGTGCCATGTGCACCCTGCGCCAGCTCGAGCGCCATGCCGGGCTCAACGCGCTTGTCAACAATGTCTTTGAGTTCGCCGTCCACGACATCGTGGGCGTGCAGCTGCGCAATACCGCCACGGTGGGCGGCAGCATCTACGGCCGCTTTGGCTTCTCGGACGTTCTCTCCGCCTTCCTCGCGCTCGATTCCTATGTTGAGCTGACGGGCGCCGGTCGCGTGCCGCTCGCCGAGTTCGTGGACATGGGCTACGTGCGCGACGTGATCGAGCATGTCGTGGTCGTCAAGCATGATTACCGTGCGAGCTACGAGGCCGTGCGCAAGGCCGCGACCGATTTCCCCTCGCTCAACGTCACCGTCGCCTGGTGGGACAACAGCTGGCATGTCACCGTGGGCGCCCGCCCGCTGCGCGCGACCTTGCTGCAGGGCGAGGCGTGCGGCCTTACCAACGAGCATCCTTCCGAGGACGAGCTTCGCGCCCTTGCCGCGTCCGTACGCGCGCTGAGCTATGGCACCAACATGTGGGGCTCGGCCGACTACCGCCGCCGCATCTCGGCCCCGCTGGCGATTCAGGCCGTGCGCCGCGCCGCCGGCATCGAGCTTTCGGCCGCGCTTGCCCGCGAGCTCGAGGGCGTGCAGATTCCCAAGTTTGCCACGGACGAGTATTCCTGCCGCCGCGTGCCCGGCGTCGATTCTAGCGAGGTGCGCTAATGGCTGCCAAACTCATCGATCTTTCCTTTACGCTCAACGGCCGCAAGGTCAAGGTTCAGATTGCCCCCGACACCATGCTCTTTGCGCTGCTGCGCGAGCAGGGCTGCGCGTCGGTGCGGTGCGCCTGCGAGACCACCAACTGCGGTCTGTGCACGGTGTGGCTCGACGGCGACCCGGTGCTGAGCTGTTCGGTTCCCGCCGCCCGTGTCGAGGGCCATACCATCACCACGCTCGAGGGCCTTAAGGCCGAATCCGAGGCACTGGCCCGCGCGATGGCTGCCGAAGGCGCCGAGCAGTGCGGTTTTTGCGCCCCCGGCCTCATCATGAACGTGCTGGCGCTTGCCCGCGCCGCCAAGGAGGACCCAAGCCTCGTCGCCACGCGCGAGGAACTCTCGCGCCAGCTTGCCGGCAACCTCTGCCGTTGCAGCGGCTACGAGAGCCAGCTGCGCGCCATCGTCCGTTTTCTCAACGAGTCCGGCGTGCAGGTGGGTTTCGAGATGCCCGAGCTGCCGGTCAATAACACCAGCTCCGATGGTGTCGCGTACAAGCAGATCACCCACAAGCAGCCCAAGAAGGACTCGAAGGCGCTGCTCGAGGGTCGTCCCGTCTACACGGGCGACATGGTGCCCGCCGGCGCCCTGATCGTTAAGCTCAAGCGCAGCCCGTATGCCCGCGCCAAGATCCGCTCCATCGATACGTCGCGCGCCCTGAAGGTGCCCGGCGTCGTGGGCGTCTACACCTACGATGACGTGCCCCAGCGTCGCTTTACCATTGCCGGTCAGAGCTATCCGCAGCCGAGTCCCTATGACCGCCTGATCCTCGAGAACCTGGTGCGCTACCAAAACGAGGAGGTGGCGATCGTCGCCGCCGAGACCGAGGAGGCTGCCGACAAGGCGCTCAAGCTCATCAAGGTCGACTATGAGGTGCTCGAGCCGCTGCTCGACTTTACCCAGGCACTCGATAACGACATCGTGGTCCACCCCGAGGGCGACGTGACCTTTATGTTCCCGCAGGGCGGGGATGTCTCGCGCAACCTGGTGTGCAGCGGTACCAGCGATTATGGCGACTTGGACGAGGCCTTCGCCCAGAGCGACATCGTCTTCACCCGCACTTACACCAGCCAGGCCACGCAGACCGCGCCCATGGAGACCTTCCGTGCCTTCGCGACGACCGACGCGTTCGGCCGCATCTCGGTGACCACCTCTACGCAGGTGCCCTTCCACGTGCGCCGCATGGTCGCGCAGTCGCTCGACATTCCGCAGTCGCAGGTGCAGGTCATTAAGCCGCGCATCGGCGGCGGCTTTGGCTCCAAGCAGACGGGCTGCTGCGAGATCTTCGTGGCGTTCGTGACCCAGCAGACCGGCCGTCCGAGCTATTGCTGCTACACCCGTGAGGAGACCATCACCGCGGGCAACTCGCGCCACCAGATGCAGATGACCGTTAAGTTGGGCGCCATGAACGACGGCACCATCACGGCCATCGATTTGCACACGCTGTCCAACGCCGGCGCGTACGGCGAGCACGCTACCACGACGATCGGCCTTTCGGGCCACAAGAGCCTGCCCATCTACAACCATGTGAAGGCGAGCCGCTTTAGCTGGGACGCCGTCTACACCAATACCAACCGCGGCGGCGCGTATCGCGGCTACGGTGCCACCCAGGGCCAGTTTGCCGTCGAGAGCGCCGTCAACGAGCTCGCCGACATGCTGCACATGGACCCCGCCGACCTGCGCCTTAAGAACATCGTGCGCGAGGGTGAGATCATGCCGCAGTACTACAACGAGAAGCTCAACGCCTGCGCGCTCGACCGCTGCCTGCTGCGCGCGATGGACATGATCGGCTGGCGCGACAAGCCGCTGGCCGTCGACCTAGGCGACCGCGTGCGTGCTCTGGGCTGCGCGCTTACCATGCAGGGCTCGGGCATTTCCAACGTAGATATCGCCGGCATCGACATGCGCCTGGAAGAGGACGGCTTCATTACCATTGGCACCGGCGCCACCGATAACGGCATGGGCGTCGACACGATCCTGGCGCAGATTGCCGCCGAGGAGCTGGGCGTGGAGAGTTCGATGATCGTGGTGCGCGGCGTGGACACCGATGTGTCGCCGTTTGACGCCGGCTCGTACGCGAGCTCGGGTACGTACGTGACGGGCCTTGCCGCCAAGAACGCCGCGACCGAGCTGCGCGAGAAGATTTGCGCCAAGGCCGCCCAGATGTGGGATGTGGACGTCGCCGATGTAGTCTTCGATGGTCAGTACGTGCGCCTGTCCGACGAGCGTGCCGCGCGCGAGCAGAACCGCTACCTCACGCTGCGCGACTTTGCCAACCTGTGCGTCAAGAATATCGCGGGCGGCGACGCGCTGACCTCACATGCCTCTGCCTGCCTGCCCGTTTCGCCTCCGCCGTTTATGGCCGGCATTGCCGAGGTCGAGGTCGACAAGGCCACCGGCAAGGTGACCGTGGTGGACTATGCGGCGGCTGTGGACTGCGGCACCGTGATCAATGAGGCGCTCGCGCGCGTCCAGGCCGAGGGCGGCATTGCCCAGGGTATCGGCCACGCGCTCTACGAGATCGTCGAGCATGACGACCGCGGCCGCCTGCGCACCGGCAACTTTATGAGCTATAAGCTGCCCACGCGCCTGGATATCGGCAGCATTCGCGTGGCCTTTGAGCCGAGCTACGAGCCGACGGGTCCGTTTGGCGCCAAGTCGATCGGCGAGGTCGTCATCAACACGCCACTCGCCGCCGTGGCCTCGGCCGTCGCACACGCCACCGGCCACCAGGTTCGCTCGCTGCCGATTACGCCCGAGAAGGCCCTGCTGGGGGAGTAGCGGGTCAGCGAACAAGTCGTAATTGGCGGGGCGGGGCAACTCGCCCCGCCTTTTGCACTCGTGGTGAGGTCGTGAGCTTGTAAAAGGTGTGCGTGCGCTTGTCGTTCGTATCTGCTATCATTCCTAGTCTGTGCGCTCATGCGGGCGTGGCGGAATTGGTAGACGCGCCAGATTTAGGTTCTGGTGGGATTCCCGTGAAGGTTCGAGTCCTTTCGCCCGCACCAACGCATCTGCGTCGGCTTCGGCCGTCGCGACACTTTGTTGCATAAAGGTACCAGCACCTCAGATAAGCTGGGCAGTATGAGGAGGAACGTGTTGAACATCACCGCTTCTGACGTCAAGGACGCCAAGCTCACCGCTACGGTCACCATCCCGGCCGCCGACGTCGACGCCGCGATCAAGAAGGCCTACAAGGACACCGCCAAGAAGTACCGCTTCCCGGGCTTCCGCGCCGGTAAGGCCCCCCGTCCGGTCATCGACTCCGCTCTTGGCGCCGAGGCTACCCTCGCTCAGGCCACCAACGACCTGATCGCCGCCAACGAGCCCGCCGTCCTCAACGAGCTGGACATCGTCCCCACCAAGAGCGGTGACTACAAGGAGCTCGACCTCGCCAAGGATCACGAGGACTACACCTACACCGTTGAGTTCTCCCTGCGTCCTGCCGCTGAGCTCTCCTCCTTCGACGCCGTCGAGATCGAGATGCCTCCCGCGGAGGTCACCGAGTCCGAGATCAACAACCAGGTCGAGATGCTCCTCAACTACCGTGCCACCTTCGAGGACGTCGAGGGTCGCGCCGTCGAGGCCGAGGACTACGTCACCGTCGACCTCAAGGCCGTCGAGAATGCCGACAACTTTGCCGCCGAGGGCCGCATGCTCATCGCCGGTAGCGACAGCAACCCCAAGGAATTCAACGAGGCCCTGATCGGCGCCAACGTTGACGACGTCAAGTCCGTCACCTGGACCGACGAGGTCGAGGAGGGCGAGGAGGCCGAGACCCACACCGTCGAGGTCACCGTCAAGGGCATCAAGGTCCGCAACACCCCCGAGCTCACCGACGAGCTCGTCAAGTCCGACTTTGGCTTCGACAGCATCGACGCTATGCGCGACGCCATCAAGATCGAGATCGAGCAGGACAAGGCTTCCCGCCTGCCGGCCGAGAAGGAGAACCGTTGCGTCTCCGCTCTCGCCGAGCGCCTGCAGCTCGACGAGATGGATGCCGACTACGAGCAGTCCGTCTTTGAGGAGCTCGGCCAGAACTTCCTGTCCAACCTCGCTGCCCGCGGCATGACCCTGGACACCTGGCTGCCCGCTTCCGGTCTGACCATGGAGCAGTTCATCGGCGACCTGCACAAGCAGGCCAACGACGTTGCCCGTGAGTCCCTGGCTCTGGACGCCCTCGCCCGTGAGCTCAAGATCGAGGTCACCGAGGACGACATCAACGCCGAGTTCGAGAAGGCTGGCGTCAAGGACGTCGAGGCTTCCAAGGCTGAGTTCATCGCCGATGGTCGCATGCCTGCTGTCCGCGAGTCCATCCGTCGCTCCAAGGCCGTCGACCACCTGGTCGAGAACGCCAAGGTGACCGAGGTCGACGAGACCGCCAAGGACGCCGAGTAATTCTCGCCACCTTGCCCACGAGCGCATGGGTGCGCCCGTGATGGGGTAAAGTTATACACCGGTTATCCGGTTGCTTCGTACGGTGCCAGCCAATGCATAGCATGCGGGCACCGTACGTTTATCTAGAACCAATTTGGTCCGCAAGAGAGAAATGGAGATGCGTATGATCGCCAAGTTCGATTCCGCCCTCGTGCCATACGTTATCGAGCAGACGCCGCGCGGCGAGCGCAGCTACGATATCTATTCGCGCCTGCTCAACGATCGCATCATCTTCTTGGGCGAGGAGATCAACTCCGTCAGCGCCAACCTGGTCGTTGCCCAGCTGTTGCATCTTGAGAGCCAGGATGCCGAGAAGGATATCTCGCTCTATATCAATTCGCCCGGCGGCGAGGTCTACTCCGGCCTGGCGATTCTGGACACCATGAACTTCATCAAGCCGCAGGTCTCCACCATTTGCGTCGGTATGGCTGCGTCCATGGCCGCCGTGCTGCTTTCGGCCGGCGCTAAGGGCAAGCGCTTCTGCCTGCCGCACTCCAAGGTCATGATTCACCAGCCCAGCGGCGGTGCCCAGGGCCAGCAGACTGAGATCGAGATCGTTGCCGAGGAGATTAAGAAGACTCGCCGCGAGCTCAACCAGATCCTGTCCGACGCCTCGGGCCAGCCCATCGAGAAGGTCCAGGCCGACACCGAGCGCGACAACTACCTGACTGCTGCCGAGGCCCTCGACTACGGTCTGATCGACCGTATCGTCACCTCGCGCGATCTCGCCGCGAAGGATGCCTAGGATGGCAGGAAACATGCAGGACAACTTTGACGAGAACGGCAACCCCATCCGCTGCTCCTTCTGCGGAAAAGAGCAGGGCCAGGTCCGTCGCCTCGTAAAGGGCCCGACCAACATCTTTATCTGTGACGAGTGCGTCGCCGCCTGTTCCGAGATTCTGGAGGAGTCGCTGGCTTCGGACTTTATGGACGCTGCCCGCAACGGCAAGCTGCCGGGCTTCCTCAACGACCATGGTCAGGCTGCATCCCAGCCCGCCGTGGACCCCGAGACCGAGGGCTTTGAGCTCGAGGACGACCGCCAGGTCATCACGCACGTGCCGACGCCGCACGAGATTTATGACGAGCTTTCGGCCTATGTTATGGGCCAGGAGGACGCCAAGCGCGCCATGTCGGTTGCCGTGTACAACCACTACCGCCGCGTGATTGAGGGTGGCGCTGCGCTTTCGGCCTTTGACGACGGCTTGGACTCGCAACTCGACGATGATATGGATGAGGTGGAGCTCGCCAAGTCCAACATCCTGCTGCTCGGTCCCACTGGTACCGGCAAGACCCTGCTCGCCCAGACGCTTGCGCGCATCCTCGAGGTGCCGTTTGCCATCGCCGATGCCACCGCGCTTACTGAGGCCGGTTACGTTGGCGAGGACGTGGAGAACATCCTGCTCAAGCTCATCAACGCCGCCGATGGCGACATTGAGCGCGCACAGGTTGGCATTATCTACGTGGACGAGATCGACAAGATCGCCCGCAAGGCCGAGAACCTCTCCATCACCCGCGATGTTTCGGGCGAGGGCGTTCAGCAGGCACTGCTTAAGATTCTTGAGGGCACGGTGGCAAGCGTTCCGCCCACCGGCGGCCGTAAGCATCCCCAGCAGGAGCTGCTGCAGATCGATACGACCAACATCCTGTTCATCTGCGGCGGTGCCTTTGTGGGTCTGGACAAGATCATCGCCGACCGCGTGGGCAACAAGGGCGTGGGCTTTAACTCCGAGATCGCCGGACCCACCTCGGTCGACGAGAACGACCTGCTGCGTCAGGTGCTCCCGCAGGACCTCAACGCCTTTGGCATGATCCCCGAGTTTGTGGGACGTACGCCCGTCGTCACCCAGACGCAGGCGCTCGACGAGGACGACCTGGTGTCGATTTTGACCGAGCCCAAGAACGCCGTGGTGCGCCAGTACCGTAAGATGTTCCAGCTCGAGGACGTTGAGCTTGAGTTTGAGGACGCCGCCCTGCACGAGATCGCCCGCATGGCGCTCGCCCGCAAGACCGGCGCCCGCGGCCTGCGTTCCATCTGCGAGGACGTGCTGCAGCAGACGATGTTCGACCTGCCCAGCGAGGAGGGTGTCGCCAAGGTCATCGTGACCGAAGCCTCCGTAAAGGGCGAAGAACAGCCCCAGCGCATCTACGGGTAAACCAGCCAAAAACGTGCTTGCAAATAGCCTCTGACCATCCGTGGTCGGAGGCTATTTTATATATACGCAATAACCCCAACTACCTGTGTTATTCTGTGTGTTTGTTTTAGCCTCAGCGAAGTCATATCAGACTGAAGTAATCGATACCTAAGGCGTGTCCGCCTGCTTGGTTTTCGTAGATTCCGCACGAGCCGAAGAGCACTTAATGTGCTCTTCGTGCGAGCCAGGACCTGACCGAGCGAAAACCAAGCAGGCGGACACGCCGGCGGGACAGGGAGAGATATATGGAAGAGATGCCCAAGAACTACGATCCGTCGACCAACGAGCCGGCGATCCTGCAGAAGTGGCTCGACGGCGGCTACTACAAGCGCCGTGAGGGCGTGGGCGACTGCACCGTCACCATTCCGCCTCCCAACGTGACCGGCAAGCTCCACATGGGCCACGCTACCGACGACTCCATCCAGGACGCCATCATCCGCATGGCCCGCATGCGCGGCAAGTCCACGCGCTGGGTGCTCGGCACCGACCACGCCGGTATCGCCACGCAGACTAAGGTCGACAAGAAGCTCAAGAGTGAGGGCATCAGCCGCCTGGAGATCGGTCGCGACAAGTTTGTCGACGCCTGCTGGGACTGGACCCACGAGTACGGCGGCATCATCGTCGAGCAGATCAAGCGCATGGGCTGCTCCGTCGACTTCGACAACGAGCGCTTCACCATGGACGAGGATTACGCACAGGCCGTGCGCAAGGTCTTCTGCGATTGGTACCACGACGGCCTGATCTACCGTGGCAAGCGTATCGTTAACTGGTGCCCCAACTGCACCACCGCCATCTCGGACGACGAGGCCGAATATAAGGACGAGAAGGGCCACCTGTGGCACCTGCGCTACCCGCTGACCGAGCCGGTCAACGGCCAGGATTACATCGTCGTCGCCACCACGCGCCCCGAGACCATGCTCGGCGACACGGGCGTCGCTGTCTCCCCGAAGGACCCCGAGAAGGCCGCCTTTGTGGGTAAGACCGTCAAGCTCCCCATCGTCGACCGCGAGATCCCCATCTTTGAGGATTGGCATGTCGACGCCAACTTTGGCTCCGGCTTCGTTAAGGTCACCCCGGCCCACGACCCCAACGACTACGCCATGGGTCAGGCCCACGACCTGCCGCAGATCAACATCTTCGACGAGCACGCGGTGGTCGTCGAGGGCTATGGCGAGTTCACCGGCATGAACCGCGACGAGTGCCGCGAGGCCGTCATCAAGTGGTTCGACGAGCACGGCCTGCTCGACCACGTCGAGGACCTCGATCACTCCGTCATGCACTGCTACCGCTGCGACGCTGCGCTTGAGCCGTGGCTGTCCGAGCAGTGGTTTGTGGCCGTTGACAAGCTCAAGGGGCCGGCGCTTGATGCCGTTAACTCCGGTAAGGTTACCTTCCACCCCGCGCGCTGGACGCAGACCTACACCACCTGGATGGAGAACCTTAAGGACTGGTGCATTAGCCGCCAGCTGTGGTGGGGCCACCGCATTCCCGTGTTCTACTGCGAGGACTGCGGCTGGGAGGACGCTCTTACCGAGGACACCGATGTGTGCCCCAAGTGCGGCGGCCATCATGTGCATCAGGACGAGAACGTGCTGGACACCTGGTTCAGCTCGCAGCTGTGGACCTTCGCCACGCAGGGCTGGCCGCAAAAGCCGGAGCTGCTCGAGGGCCATCACCCCACGACCGCGCTCGTCACCGCGCGCGACATCATCGCGCTGTGGGTCGCCCGCATGGTCATGAGCTCGCTGTACTTCCTGGACGAGGTGCCGTTTAAGGACGTCGTCATCTACCCGACGATCCTTGCCAAGGACGGCAGCCGCATGTCCAAGTCCAAGGGCAACGGCGTTGACCCCATGGATCTCATCGGTATGTACGGCGCCGACGCCATGCGCTACAACCTGCTGACGCTGTGCACCAACAACCAGGACGTCAAGTTCGACGCGAACATCGATAAGAAGACCAAGAAGCTCATCGACAGCCCGCGTACCGACCAGGCTAAGTCGTTTGTGACCAAGATCTGGAACGCCAGCCGCTTCCTGCTTATGAACATGGAGGGCTACACGCCCGGCGAGCCCGTCGTGGAGACGCCGGCCGACGCCTGGATGTTCAGCCGCCTGGCCAAGGCCGTCAAGATGGTCACCGAGGGTATTGAGAACTACACCTTTGGCGACATGGCCCGCGGCGTGCAGCAGTTCTTCTGGAACGAGGTCTGCGACTGGTACGTCGAGGTCACCAAGGCCCGCCTGAAGGGCGAGGGCCGTCTGCAGGCTCAGCGCAACCTGATCTTTGTGCTCGACACCTCCATTCGCCTGATGCACCCGCTCATGCCGTTTGTCACCGAGGAGATCTGGGACAACATGCCGGCGAGCGTGCTCGATCTGGACGCCGAGGGCAACGTGAACCGCGCCGAGGCACTCATGATCGCCAAGTGGCCGGAGCCCGCCGACTACGCCAAGTACGTCGACGAGGACGCCGAGCGCGCGTTTGAGCTGTGCCGTGCCGTGGTATCTGCCGCCCGCGCCACGCGTTCGCGTTATCGCTTGAGCCCCAAGGCCGAACTCGACGTGGTCGTGCGCGCCGGTGCCGAGGATATCGCGAAGCTCGAGAGCCTGCGCTCGACCATCGAGCCGCTGGCGAACACCGCCTCGCTGGTTATGGGCACCGACGTTGAGAAGCCTGCCGCGAGCATCGCCGTGGTCGACAGCGGCGTCGAGGCCTTTGTGGTGCTCGAGGGCAAGGTTGATCTTTCGGCCGAGAAGGCGCGCCTGGAGAAGGAGATCGCCGCGGCCCAGAAGGAGCTCGCCGGCTGCGAGAAGACGCTTGCCAACGAGGGCTTTGTGGCCAAGGCCGCGCCCGCGGTGGTCCAGAAGAAGAGGGACCGTGCAGCTGAGCTCAAGGAGATCCTGGCGGCGCTGAACTCGCAGGTTGCTGACTTCTCGTAAGCGTTACTGGGGGACGCGGTTTGGGGCATTGCTCGCTACTGCGGACAGTCCTGCTCGCACGAAGGCCACATTAAGTGGCCTTCGGCTCGTGCGGAACTTGTATCGAGCAAAGCCCCAAACCGCTCCCATGGCGGTTACGGAGGCGTCCGCTGCCTGCCGGTTAGGGCCACTGGGTTGTGGCCTTGATCTTGCTGCAAGCGGATAAAGGCTGATATTGTCAACGCGAGGGGCTCATTCTTTTTGGTGGGCCTCTTTTTCTGTTATGGGGGACTTTGGGTTATGGCTAAGCGTTCTGGGTCGTATGTCGTTCCTTTCTCGTTTGAGCTGCTTTCGTTTGATGAGGCTGTTGGGCTTGCTGCTGATACGGGGCGGATTTCTGGGGATGCTGGGCCTCTGCTTGAGACGGTTGTCGATATGCTTGATGAGCTGGGGCGTCCGGACGAGTACTTTGATTGCATTCAGGTCGCCGGTACCAATGGCAAGACTTCGACCACGCGTTTTTCGGCCGCCATTCTTCGCGGCGAGGGGCTCAAGACCGCGCTGTATACGTCGCCGCAGCTTGTTCGCTATCCCGAGCGCATGGAGGTCGATGGACGCGTCGTGAGCGACGAGGCCTTTGCCCGTGGCGTTTCAGCAGCTGTCGAGGCGGGACATCGCGTGAATGCGCGCCGTGTGGCGGCGGGGGAGCGCGCCTATACCATCACGCCGTTTGACCTGCTGACGGCTGCCGCACTGGTAGTGTTTGCCGAGGCCGCGGTGGATGTTGCCGTGCTCGAAGTTGGCATGGGCGGGCGTTGGGATGCTACGAGTGCGACCGATCCCTTGGCCGTCGCCATTACGGGCATTGGACTCGACCATACACGTATTTTGGGTGATACGCTCGAGGCCATTGCGGGGGAGAAGGCCGCGGTCATCAAACCCGGACGTCTGGTTGTGCTGGGTGAGGGTACGCACGAATCGAGCGTTCAGCGTGTGATGGATGCCCGTTGTCGCGAGTGCGGCATTGTGCCGCTGGTGGTGAACCATGCCACGACCAAGGTGCCGGAGCACGTGGGCGATACGGTTGAGTTTAGCTGCACCACGCCGCGTGCGATCTATGTGTCGAGCATGGTCAAGCCGGCCTATCAGCCGCAGAATGCTGCGTGCGCGATTATGCTATGCGAGGGCTATCTGGGCCGCGAGCTCGATCGCGATACGTTGGATGCATCGCTTATGGGTTGCCCCACACCGGGTCGTTTTGACGTGCTGGGGACCGATCCGCTCAAGCTGATCGACGCCTGCCATAACCCTCAGAGCTGCGAGAACTTTGTGAGTGCACTGGACGAGATCGATTCGTGCGTGGAGAACCGCCCCACGCTGCTGTGTGCCGCGCTGGCCGATAAGGACGTGGCGGGCATCGTTGACGTTTTGGTTCCGGCGTTCCCCCGCGTGGTCGTGACCCAGACCGATTCCGATCGCGCCCTGCCGGCAGAGGAGCTTGCTGCCCTCGTTGATGCCGATAAGCTCGCGGGCGTATACCCGAGCGTGTCCGAGGCCCTCGCTGCCTTCGATGCCGCGGGCGAGTCCTTCGTAGCAGCCGGCACTATCACCCTAGCCGGCGAAGTAGCCGGCCTGCTGCGCTAACCCATCCCCTCATCAGTTGCGGTGAAATAGTTCCTGTTTTTGGGTTCTAGCAGCCCATCCAGGAACTATTCCACCGCAACTTAGTTTGGGGGCTTGGGGACCAGGCTAGTCTAGGCGGACTGGATCGTGGGGGTAGGCGTTGAGAATCTCGACGCCGGTCTCGGTGACGAGGGCCAAGTCCTCGATGCGGACGCCGGTACGGCCGGGGAGGTAGATGCCCGGCTCGATGGAGAACGTCATGCCCGGCTCTACGACCTGCTCGTTGACGAGTGAAACGTCGCCCGGCTCGTGGTCCTGCAGGCCGATTGAGTGCCCCAGGCGATGTGTAAAGTTCTGCCCATAGCCCGCATCCTCAATCACGTCGCGCGCGGCGCGGTCCAGGTCACACATGCGCACACCCGGTGCGATGAGCGCCTCGGCGGCCTCGTTGGCGCGGCGCACGATGTCGTAGATGTGTGCCGTCTCCTCGTCCGGCTCGCCCCAAAAGAACGTGCGTGTCATGTCCGAGCAGTATTTGTTATGACGCCCGCCAATGTCGAACAGCACCACGTCGCCGCGCTTGAGTACCGTATCGTCGGGCTCGTGGTGCGGGTCGCCGGCGTTGGCGCCAAAGCTCACGATGGGCGGAAAGCTAAAGCCCTCGCAGCCGTGATTGCGGTACAGACTGAGCATCTGGTCAGCAATTTCGCGCTCCGTTACGCCCTCGTGGACGAGCTTGATGGCGTCGGCCATCACGGCGTCGTTAGCGGCCGAGGACGCGCGCATGAGCTCCTGCTCGGCTTCGTCCTTGTGGGTGCGTGCGGCGGTGACGGCAAAGTCGCCCAGGAAGAACTCGCTTGCGGCGTGGCGCTCCATGAGCGGCATCAAAAAGCCGGAGCGCATGACGGTGTCGATGCCGAGTGGTTTGGTCGGATCGACCTCGCGAGCGATGGCGTCGGTCACGACGTCGGTATCGGTGTGGTAGGCAACGCGCGCATTGTCATACTCGGGCAGCTGATGCAGCGCGTTGACTAGGATCACCGGCTCGGCGCCGCGCGCGAGCAGCACACCGCAAAAACGCTCGAACATATCGGCATAAAAGCCGGTCAGGTAATAGATTGACCACGGGTCGTTTACGAGCAGCTGTGCGCCGGGGTGCTGAGCCTCGAGCGCATCGAGCACGCGCGCCGCACGCTGGTCATCGACATGTGCCATGAAGCATCCTTTCGCTAGGGTGCCACCATGGTATCCCAAGCCCGGCACATAGGGACGTTCCTTTTATGCCGACATTTTGGGACACTCCTTGGCATGGTCACTCTGGCAACCATGCGGGCAAAAGTAGCTAAAAGAGGCCCGTCCCAAATGGGCTGCTTACAAAACTATGGCGGATTACGGGGCTGGACCTGTATTGCTTGACCATGGAAATAATTGCGAATTTAAAACCGCAGGTAGACGGCTTATCAAAAATCGAAAATTGCCGGTATGGATGGGGGTCTACGAATCGGCCCCGTAATCCGGCATAGTTTTGAAATGACGCTAAAGTAGACACAGGCTAAATACCGATTCCAAGGATAGTTGCGGTGGAATAGTTCCTGGATGCCGGGGTTTTGGCGGAAATCAGGAACTATTTCACCGCAATTGAGGAGGGGCGGGGTGGATGGCGGGGTAGCTAAAAGAGCCCCGTCCCTAATTAGCTACTTGGGCTCGGTCGATGTCCATGCTGGCGATTAGGTTGATGTTGGTGTCTAGGAGGTTCTTTAGCACGACATCTCCCATGCGGATGGGAGCTTCGACGACCAGGCCGCGGATGAGGTCCATGGCTTGGGCGTGAAGTTCTAGCGGGATGGCTTCGGCCGTGCGCACGGGGAGCAGGGCTTCGTCGCCGCCGGAGACGGCCACGGTCGTCGTGAGCACGCGCATGGGGCAGGTGAGCTCCTGATGCGCGAACGTATCGCCGCGCGGGCAGTTGTTGCCGGTCACGGAGCGCACTTCCACCACGGCGCCATTGGCGTCGCGCTCCACCTCTACGGTCAGAAGGCACTCGGATGGGCAGGTGGTGCAGTTGAACTGCAGCGTTTCGACCACGTTATCGCTCATAGTTTATGCCTCCTCGATGGAATCGACGGATAGAACAATCTCGCTGGCACCCAGATCGAGCGCCTGCTTGATGACCTTTGCCGGCAGTGGGAAGCTTTCCATAACACTCGGTTTAAACGGGCGGACCTTGCCCACAAACAGCTCCTTGCCGTCGGCTAGGATTCGTACGCAGGCGGCGTCGACCGGTCGGCGGACGCGGAAGTTGAGTTTGGTGAGTGCCACAGCCGTAATGCGTGCCGGCAGCGCGTAGCCCGCGTTGCCGGCAGGGGAGACCTTGAGCTGGCAATTCGCGCCCGCAGCGCCCGCATCGGCCACAGCACCACAGACCAGTGCGTACGCCGCCGCAGCTGCGCCAGCCCTCTCGGACTCGGTCGTCACGTTGTCGGCCAGGTCGTGCACGTGCAGCACGTTGCCGCAGGCAAAGACACCCGGCACACCCGTCTGCAGACTCTGGTCCACCACGGCGCCGCGCGTGCGCGGGTCAAGCTCTACGCCCGCGGCAACCGAAAGCTCATTCTCGGGAATCAGGCCTACCGAAAGCAGCAGCGTGTCGCACGGAACAATGCGCTCGGTCCCCGAAATGGGCGCCAGGCGCTCGTCGACTTGGCTCACCTCGACGGCTTCCACGCGGTCGTGCCCGATCACGCGCGTGACTGTGGTGGACAGATGCAGCGGAATTCCAAAGTCGTCCAGGCAGTTTTTTACATTGCAGCGCAGACCGTTGGCGTACGGCATGAGCTCGTACACGCCTTCGACCGAAATCCCCTCGAGCGTGCAGCGACGTGCCATGATCAGCCCGATATCGCCCGAGCCCAAAATGACGGCGCGCGAGCCAGGCTTGAGGTTCTCGATATTGATGTATCGCTGCGCCAGGCCGGCCGTAAACACGCCGGCGGGACGACTGCCGGGGATCTTGATCTCGCTGCGGGTGCGTTCACGGCAACCCATGGCAAGGACGATTGCGCGCCCGGTGAGCTGCAGCATGCCGGCAGGGCTCATGAGCGTGACGGTGTGGACCGCGGTGTCTTCCGTAGGCTCGCCTGAATCTATCCCAATCACCATGCTGTCCAGGAACAGCGCAATGTCGGTTGCGTGCACCTGGTCGATAAAGCGCTGCGCGTACTCGGGACCGGTGAGCTCCTGCTTAAAGTGCGACAGGCCAAAGCCGGGGTGGATGCACTGGCGGAGGATGCCGCCCAGGTGCTGCTCGCGCTCCACGATGGCCACGCGTGCGCCTGCCTTATGCGCGGCCAGCGCAGCCGCCATGCCGGCAGGTCCGCCTCCGATGACGACCACGTCGAAGGCTTGCGTTTGTACGGCTTCGACGACGTTGCAATCAATCGCGCTCGATTTGAATTCCGCCATTCTAGCGCACCCCCTTCAGCGGTCCCTCAACCAACCAAGATCCGGCATCTTCCAGCAGCACCTCGCTGGGGTCGCAGCCCAGCTCGCGCGCCAGGATCGCCACCACACGACTCTGGCAAAACCCGCTCTGGCACCGACCCATGCCGGCGCGACAGCGGCGCTTGACGCCCTCGACCGAAACCGCGCCCGGTTGGCGTCGAATCGCGGCCACGATCTCGGCCTCGGGCAACGTCTCGCAGCGGCAGACAATCTGTCCCCACGCGGGGTCGGACTTGATCAGCTCTTCCTTGCGCGCCAGCGGTGCGCGGTCAAAGTCGTCCGGCGCACGGCGAATCGGGTTCCAGTCCGCCCGCTCGTGCAGTTCCACGCCCGCCTCACGCATCACAAGCTCCATGTGCTCGGCAATGGCAGGCGCGCTTGCCACACCCGGCGACTGAATGCCCGCCGCCTGGAAAAGCCCCGGCACCACGGCCGACTGTCCAATAAAGAAGTCGTTCGTTCCCTGAATGACCGGACGCCCGCCGGCAAATGCGCGCACCACGCGGCGCGTATCCAGATCGGGCACCAGCTTGCGCGCGCCGGTCAGCAGCGCGTTCACATCGCTTGCATAGGTCTGCGTGTCACCTGGCTCGCGCACAGCGGCGGTTGCGGTGATCACGGTGTTGCCGTGTACGGTGCCCGTGACGATAACGCCCTTCGATATCGGCGTCGGCACGGGGTAGAGCGGCATGAGCGTGCGCGGCTCCTTGTCCAGCACCACGATGTTTCCCTGGCGCCAGACCATCTGGAACTCCTCGGCACCCGCCATATGCGAGATGTCGGCGGCGCCGTTGCCCGCTGCGTTGATCAGATAGCGGCAGCGCACGTTGCCAGCGGGGGTCGCCAGCGTAAAGCGCACGGCTCCGTCATCCGAGTCGGCGACCTCAATGGCCTCCACCGGTGAGGAGCGCATAAACGTCACGCCGTTGGCGACCGCGTTCTCCAGCGCGGCGATGGCCACTTCAAATGGGTCAACGTAACCGGTCGAAGGGCACCACAGCGCGCACGAGGCCTGGGCACTCGCGCGCGGTTCCAGCTCGTGGATGCGGTCGGGGCCGACGATCAACAGCTCGGGCACGCCGTTGGCCAGGCCATTCTGGCGCAGCTTCTCCAGGTGCGCGCGGTCCTCGTCGCTAAAACCCAGCACCATCGAACCGGTGCGGCAGAACAGAAAGCCCAGTTCCTGTGCCCACGTACCGTACAACTCGCAGCCACGGGCGTTAACCTGCGCCTTTACGGTTCCCGGCGCCGGATCGTAGCCGGCGTGCACCAGGCCGCCGTTGGCCTTCGACGCGCCCAGCGCAATATCGTTAGCCGTCTCGACCACGCAAATGGAAAGGTCAAATCGAGCGAGCTGCCGCGCGATGGCGCATCCGGTGATGCCCGCGCCGACAATCGCGATATCAAACGTTTCCGTCACAGTGCCTCCCAGATGAGTTGACAGGCTGTCAATAAGACTATCCTACGGTCTACACACCCCCAGCGCGGCGGCAATGCGGCGAACAGCCCCGCAACACCCGCCAACGGCAGGCGCGGGCCGGCCCAGCACGGATGCTGGCCACGTTAGACCGCGAGATCTTCCCACCAAACATCGCGGTCGTCGCCGTTACCTGTTACAGATTGAGATGCTGCGTCCACAGGCGCACGTTCATCTCGATTTGTAACGATAGGCGGGGAATTGCGGTCCTACGTGTTACAGATCGAGACGGTAGCCCGTCGGGTTACTCGTATGTCTCGATCTGTAACAGCTGGCAGAGTTTTTGGTTCCTTTCTGTTGCAGGTCGAGACAATCTTTCCGACGGATTCTGGTTGTCTCAATCTGTAACAGAAAGAACTGTTTTTGGGTTCTAGATGTTACAGATTGAGATTGAAGTCGGGGAGAGATTCCTCAGTCTAAATCTGTAACATCTGGACCTGTTTAAGCTGAGCAACTGTTACAGATTGAGACATTGGGTCTGGAAGTTTCCGTTTGTCTCGATCTGTAACATCTAGACCCGGATTCCGCTCCCACCTGTTACAGATTGAGATGTTTGTGTCCGCGCCAGCCCCGCCCCTAGCCGTGGTCCCATATAAACAAACCCCGTGGTAAACTTGACCGGACTGTTAATATTCCGAAAGGTACCCGTAATGTCCAAGTACATCTCCGAGCTCATGTCGCCGCAGCTTATGGGCGTCGTCTATGCCTTCGTTGGCTTTATCATCGCCCTGTATGTGCTGTCGGTCGTCTATGTGTTCATCGACGCTCGCCGCCGCGGCGCCAGCGCCTACGTGGCATGGGGCATCATCGCCCTCATCCCGTTTGTGGGTCTCATCGCCTACCTGGTCCTGCGCCCGCACTCCTACGCGGCCGACCGCGAGGAGCAGGAGCTGGACATGGCCCTGCGCGAGCGCCAGCTTGCCCAGTACGGCACCTGCCCGCAGTGCGGCGCTCCCATCGAGAAGGACTTTGTCGTGTGCCCGGTGTGTGATACCCAGGTTCGCAACGTGTGCCCCAGCTGCCATCGCCCGCTCGACGCGCACTGGAAGGTCTGCCCCTACTGCCGAACTCGCATTCAGTAACGCATCCATCGCCGGGCCGGCCGCAAGCCACGGGCGCCGCGCGTCACGCGCAAGCCGCACGCGCGTCCCACAGCCCCGCCCCCACACGATGAAGCATGCGTAGAAAATCGCCCGCCGCTCCATTAAGGTGCGGCGGGCGCTTGTATACCAAGGCAACCTGCCTATAATGATGCAAGTCAAAAACGCCGAGCGCATCGCACGCACTTGCATCAGGCATCCGAGAGGAGAAAACATACCCATGAAGGCACTCTACAATGACGGTTCGGTGGCCGAGCTCCCGCAGGACGAGGTCACGCACGTCATCCGCCACTCCGCCGCGCACATCATGGCGCAGGCCATCAAGCGCCTCTATCCCGAGGCCGACTTTGCCTACGGCCCCGCGACCGACAACGGCTTCTACTACGACGTCGACCTGCCCGAGGGCGTCAAGATCAGCGAGGACGACTTCCCCGCGATCGAGGCCGAGATGAAAAAGATCGTCAAGGAGAACCTCAAGTTCACCGTGTACGAGAAGCCCCGCGCCGAGGCCATCGCCCTTATGGAGGAGCGCGGCGAGAAGTACAAGGTCGAGCATATCGGCGACCTGGACGACGACGCCCGCATCACCTTCTACCAGCAGGGCGACTACATCGACATGTGCGTCGGCCCCCACATCTGCTACACCAAGGCGTTGAAGGCCTTTAAGCTCACCGGCGTCTCGGGCGCTTACTGGAAGGGTGACAAGGACAACAAGATGCTCACCCGCATCAACGGCGTCGCCTTTGCCACCAAGGAAGAGCTCGACGAGCACATGCACATGCTGGAGGAGGCCAAGAAGCGCGACCACCGCAAGATCGGCCGCGAGATGGACCTCTTTATGATGCGTGACGAGGCCCCCGGTTTCCCGTTCTTCCTGCCCAACGGCATGATCCTTAAGAACACGCTGCTGGACTATTGGCGCGAGATTCACCGCAAGGCCGGCTACGTGGAGATCTCCACGCCGCTCATCATGAACAAGCAGCTGTGGAAGACCTCGGGCCACTGGGACCACTACAAGGACAACATGTACTCCACCGTCATTGACGACGAAGAGTACTGCATTAAGCCCATGAACTGCCCGGGCGGCGTGCTGGTGTACGCCTCCAAGCCGCACTCCTACCGCGAGCTGCCCATCCGCGCCGGCGAGATTGGCCTGGTGCATCGCCACGAGCTGCGCGGCGCCCTGCACGGCCTGTTCCGCGTGCGCTGCTTTAACCAGGACGACGCCCACCTGTTTGTGCGTCCCGACCAGCTGACCGACGAGATCGTGGGCGTGGTCAACCTGATCGACTCCGTGTACCAAAAGTTTGGCTTTAAGTATCACGTCGAGCTTTCCACCCGCCCCGAGGACTCTATGGGCTCGGACGAGGACTGGGCTCGCGCCGAGGAGGGCCTGCGCACCGCTCTGGAGAAGCTGGGCATGGACTACGAGGTCAACGAGGGTGACGGCGCCTTCTACGGCCCCAAGATCGACTTCCACCTGGAGGACTCGCTCGGCCGTACCTGGCAGTGCGGTACCGTGCAGCTCGACTTCCAGATGCCGCTCAACTTTGATCTGGAGTACGTGGACGCCGACGGCACCAAGAAGCGCCCCATCATGCTGCATCGCGTGTGCTTTGGCTCCATCGAGCGCTTCATCGGTATTCTGATTGAGCACTTTGCGGGCAAGTTCCCCACTTGGCTCGCTCCCGTGCAGGTCAAGGCGCTTCCGGTCTCTGAGAAGAGCCGCGACTACGCCCACGAGGTGTGCGCCAAGCTGGAGGAGGCCGGCATCCGCGTGGTCTGCGACGACCGTGACGAGAAGATCGGCTACAAGATCCGCGAGGCCCGCAGCATCGACCGCGTGCCCTACATGCTTATCCTGGGCGAGAAGGAGGTCGAGGCCGGCAACATCTCCGTCCGCGACCGCTCCAACGAGACCGTTCAGATGAGCGTTGACGAGTTTGTTGCCAAGGTGCTTGAGGAGATCAAGACCCGCGCTTAAGGCAAGCTACACAACAATTAACAAAGGCGACCGTCCACAAAGGGCGGTCGCCTTTTTCATGCCGAAATAAGAAAAGCCGCTGGTTGAGCGGCTTTTTTTGTTGCACAAAAAGGTACAGATTTTTGTATCTTCCGACAGATGACATTATACGAGCAATTAATCAGTGTTTGCCCAGATTACGCAAAATGTACTGTCAGTAGGTGCATCTCCATACCCCTCTACAAAAACCTGTACTTTTGCGACTGCGCCTAGCTGCGAGCGAGAAGCCTGTTCTAAACGCTCCTGTATTTGCGTGCATCGCAAAGCCAAAAGAGGGGGGGCGAGAACATGGAACAGACGGCACGGCGCCAAGAGCAACTGCCAGGCGCATTTAACGACGCCACCACCAATAGCCAGCACGGCCGCGTCCGCTGGTATCTGGTCCACACCCCCAATGGAAAAGAGCGCGAGACCTGCGAAAAGGTCCGCTGCATTATCCCGCACAACTTGATGCAGGACGCTTTTGTGATGCAAAAGGAGTTCTGGTTTAAGCGGGACGGTGCATGGTCGCTCCAAACCAAACCCATGTACAAGGAATATTTCTTCGTCGCCACGCACGATGCCGCCGCGCTCGATAGGGCGCTGGCCCAGTTGAGCTTTGGCTGTCGCATCGCTGGCAGTAGGGAGCGGGCGTACATGCCCATGCCGGACGATGCGCAGGATTGGTACCGCAGTGTGTTGGACGACGACGGCGTGGTGCGCAACAGCGTTGCGCGCATAGAAGACGGCGTTTTGCACATAGAACAGGGCCCTTTGGTGGGGCAAGAGGCCCGTGTAAAGAAGATCGACCGTCATAAGCGCTGGTGCCTGGTAAACGTGGGCGAAGGCGACTCCGCTTTTAGGGAGCTGCTTGCGCTGGACGTTCCCAACAAAACGTAAGGGAGACGTTGCACCAGCTATTCGTTCGCATTTTTGAATTTACCGATTGGGGGATCCCCGGACACGGGGACGTAAGTTTGTCTGTGGCTGCTAATGAAGTAACAGAGAGCTGTGTATCCGCGGAGGACGCACTGGCTATTAAAGAGATTAAGCCGAGCGGTACGCTTGGTTACCGCTTTATTAAGAGGCTGTTTGATCTGGTGTTCAGTCTTTTGATGAGCGTACTACTTCTTATCCCTATCGCCATTGTGTGCGCGCTCATTAGCCTCGAATCGCCCGGCAGCCCCATGTATACGCAAGAGCGCGTCGGTAAGGGCGGAAAGACAATCAGGATTTTTAAGCTTCGCAGCATGGTCGCAGATGCTGGCGATGTGCAGAAGTATTTGAGCCCTGAGAAGCTACATCAGTGGGAAGTCGAACGCAAAGTTGACGATGACCCTCGTATTACCAAGATTGGTCAGCTCATTCGTAAATGCTCTATCGACGAAATGCCTCAGTTTATCAATGTCTTGAACGGAGACTTGTCTGTTATTGGGCCTCGCCCCATTACACGGGATGAGCTCGAGCAGCATTTTACGGATGAGGAGAAGGCCGAGCTTCTTTCTGTTCAGCCTGGCATTACTGGGCTTTGGCAAGCTACGGATCGAAATGAAGCAACGTTCGAAAGCGGCATGCGACAAAAGATTGAACTTCGTTACGTACAGAACCGCTGCTTCCGTATGGATTGGAAATGCTTTACCGGCACCTTTGGGGCCATGTTTGGAAAGAAAAGGACGGGGCGATAGATGGTTAGCGAGAATATGCCTCTTGTCAGCATTATTGTCCCGACCTATAAAAGAGCCGATCGACTGGCAAAAGCGCTTAACTCTATTTTTGATCAATCCTACAAAAACCTCGAAATAATTGTTGTTAACGACAATGAGCTTGATTCCGAATGGGATAAGGAGACAAAAAAGGTTCTTTTAGGTTGCGAGGATTCACGTTTAAGAATCGTTCATACCGCTGGTCGTACGGGCGGTGGTCATGCTCGTAACTTTGCTTGTCGCCAAGCGGAGGGCGACTACCTCGCTTTTCTTGACGACGACGATGAGTTTCTTCCGGATAAGGTAGAAACCCAGCTCGACTTCTTGCTGGATCATAATCTTGATATGTGTTGGCAAGACGTTTCTTGGTATGACGAAGCGGGAAAGCTCGTAGAGCATCGTCGTCTAAACCATTGCAGTGATTTCTCTACGCAAGGCCTGCTCAGAGCCCATCTGCTAACTCCTATATCGCCGACGTCGATCTACATGCTGAAAAAGACCCTGTTTGATAAGACCAGAGGTTTTGGAGAAGTTGCAACTGGTCAGGACTGGTGGCTTATGCTCCGTTGTATCGAAACGGGTGCACATATTGGTTATATGCCAGAAGTACACGTGCGTCAGTACCTGCATTCTGGCGAGCGTCTTTCTTTGGGAAACAACAAAGTTGAAGGTGAATTGGCTAGACACAAAGTTGTCCAAAGCTACTATGCGCAACTCGATAAGAAAGATATTAGCTATATAGAGTTTCGGCATAACGCCGTTCTGGCGTTCGCGATGAAGCGTAGTCGACGATACGTGGACGCCGTCAGTTACGCATTCAAAGCGTTTTTCGCTTCGCCCGTCGCGTGCTTTACCGAAGCTCTGAACTTCTTTGGAAAAAGTAAATCATAACCGTTTTTTCTAAATTGATTTAAGGAGTCTTTATGATTGGAAATAAGAAGATCGCTGTCGCCGGTACCGGCTACGTCGGCCTGTCCCTCGCCGTCCTGCTCTCGCAGCACAACGAGGTCCACGCGCTGGACATCGTGCCCGAGAAGGTCGAGAAGATTAACAACTACGAATCGCCCATCCAGGACGACGAAATCGAGCGCTTCCTGGCGGAGGCCAAGGCGGGGGAGCGCAAGCTCGACCTGCACGCCACCGTCGACGTGGCCGAGGCATATACGGGCGCCGACTACGCCGTGATCGCCACGCCCACCAACTACGACAGCGACAGGAACTTCTTCGACACGAGCTCCGTCGAGGCCGCCATCGCCGCCGTGCGCTCGGTGAACCCGGACGCCTGGATCGTCATCAAGTCGACCATCCCCGTCGGCTACACCGCGGGCCTGCGCGAGAGGCTGGGTGACGACAAGATCTTCTTCAGCCCGGAGTTCCTGCGCGAGAGCAAAGCTCTCTACGACAACCTGCACCCTAGCCGCATCGTGGTTGGCGCGCCGAAGGAGGACCCCGAGGCCGTCGCGGCCGCCGAGAAGTTCGCCGGCCTGCTCGCGCAGGGCGCCGACCCCGCCGAGCTGGAGCGCGTTAACGCCGACGGTACCGTGGGTATCCCGGAGCTCGTCCTGGGAACCACC